>JAEYBE010000020.1 GCA_023404495.1 Actinomycetes bacterium
ATGGGGACATGATCAAGTGGGACAGACAGCAGCAGCGGGTTTGGGTGGCAGGTTGGCGCCTCCACCACGGCTTGACGGGCATTGTGCTCGCCGTCGCAGGCGGTCTCTTGATGGCGCATGACTGGAAAGACCGCGCCGACTGGATTCACAGCTAGCCAGATCGCCTCCGCGACTCGCTCATGAATCGGAGCGCCTGGTCTCCAGGCGCTCCGCCATTTCCCAGCCGACAGCAACTCCTACGAGCATCCCGAGCCGGGTCTGCTCAAGCACGAAGTTTCGAAGATCTGTGATCCGCTGATCCGGGTCCGGCAGCGTCGCCGTTTTCAGAACCATCGACTCGTGCGCGTCGTCAAACCAACCGCCGGCGCGCAGCGCATCGTCCAGCAGGTTCTGAAGTTGCGGCGCGATCTGCGCGAGTCGCGCTTCGATGGCATCGAAACCCCGCTCTTGGCTCAGCTCCTCGACGACGGCTTCGATCTCGGCCTGTTCTGGATCCATTCGCCGATGGTACGCGCGCGCGACTCCACGACGTGGGGCACCGGGGCGGCGCCGCGGAGTCGTTGTCTCGTGTTCAAGCGATGTCCACTCCACGAAGTCGCCCCCTGGGGAGACTTCTCGGAGCGCACTAGCCAGTCAGCTCACGCAACCGACGCCGAACCGCAAGCAACTCCAAGTAGTTGCCGACGCCGCCGAAGAGCCGCAACCCCGAACTCACATCGAGCCAGTCGGGCGATTCTGCCGCGCCTGACGCGTACTCACGATGGCTGCAGAACTCGCAGAAACAGTGATCGCCGTGGTTCTCGTTGACATACGCGATTCCAGTGAGCTTCTCGCGACGCGACAACAACGCTCGAGCGCGATACGAGCCGTCGAACATCGCGTGATCGCGGCCGTACTTGCGCTTGAAGTACTGCACATACGCGCTCATCACCGACCGCATCAACGCTTCCATCCCCCCGGCGTCGACCTGGAAAAGCACCAGATGGAAGTGCGTTCGGCAGACGGCGAACGCCGCAAGTCGCACCCGCTCTCGCAACGATCGATAGGTCCGGCCACGATCGTCTTTGACTGGCTCGCGCGAAAGGTGCCGTCGGAGCGCTTCCTTGAAGAATCGACGATCCTCGTCGTCCAGGAACATCGGCCTGCGACCGGCCTCGCGGTTGTACACGTGATACAGCCGTCCCGCAAGCAGCCTGCTGATCACGTTGCGCCGTGGCATGCATGCATTGCAGCATCGCCGGCGTCACGAATCAAGACCTAAATCAAACAATTGCGTGACGGCTTTGCACCGATCTAGACTCAACGTCTACACGGGGCCATAGCTCAGTTGGTAGAGCGCCTGCTTTGCAAGCAGGAGGTCGTCGGTTCGAACCCGTCTGGCTCCATTCGAATCAGTCCGACTCAGCGGATGCCTTCAGTTGGCTCAGGCCCTTTTCGAACTCGCGGCCGAGATAGGCGTCCATGCGAAACAGTTTTCCCATCGCGCGCTGGAAAAACGACTGGTGACCGGTCATCGTCCACGTGACTTCAGTCCCTCCGGTGGCGGGCTTGAGCGTGAATGTCGCCAAGTTCCGAGCCTTGAACGGCTTGATGAACTCAAGTTCGACTTCCACGCGCTCGTTGGGCACCGACCCGACGTTCTCCATTCGCCCCTCGCCGACTTTGCGATTTCCATTCCAGCTATAGATCCCGCCGACTCCGGCCGCAGGCCCTTGGTAGTCACGCGCAAGGTCAGGGTCGATGCCTTCCCACGGCGACCACTTGGTCCACTCCCGAAACTGATCGATCAGCGGAAAGATGCGCTCGGGGCCCGCCTCGATCTTTGCGCTGCGTGAAATCTCGAAATTCGTGTCAGAGCTCATTGGCGCATCAAACCAGATTCGAGTCGAGACCGCGCAGGGCCGCAAGAACGAACTTCAGCAGCTCCGGCTGTAGGTGCACGGCGTTCTCGGCCTGACCCAGGCTCACCACCTGTGTGACGATCGCGCCGATCGCAGCCAGCGTCGCCTGAATCGCGAAGCGGTCTTGCGGCCGCACATCGAGCACGCCCATGATCAGCTCCACAGTGCGCATCTGGATCTCGACGCGGTGTTCGATCGCGTCCTGTCCGGCGGCGTAGACCTCGACGTAGAAAGTTCGCGCGATCGCGGGCTCGTCCGCGACCAGGCCGAGGAAGCTCGCCAAGATCATCGAGATCTGCTCCTCTTTGGAGCCGCCTGTCGACTCGACTTGCTCGACGGCCGCGGTGATGCGTCGCACCATCTCGTCGGCCGCCTGCTCGAACGAAGCCATGAAGCAGTCGTGCTTGTCGGTGAACTGGGCGTAGAAGGTCTCGCGTGAGACGCCGGCTCGCTTGAGGACTTCCGCGACGGTCGCCTTGTTGTATCCAAGCTCGCCCACCGCCTCGGACATCGCGCGCATGATGCGCTCGCGCTGCGAGGACTCGACCTCTTCGCGGGAGAGATTGTGCCGACCGCGCGGCAGGCGCTCGAAAGGCTTGGCCGTAGTTTTCTTGACCTGACTCTTGGGCATGCGGTCAGTCTATGTACCAAGCAGTACGTTTGCGCGGAAAACATTGATTTCACGAGTCAGCCGCGATCCCTACTACCTTTGGCAGAAGGCGCGAACGGTTCATGCCGCCGCGTCGATTCAAGACAGTCGCTTCTGGCCGGGGGTTCGTATCGATTTCCAGGTTCGCGACGTAAGCAAGACACAGGAGAAATCAATGCCCACTGGCACAGTCAAGTGGTTCAACGACGACAAGGGCTTCGGCTTCATCGCGCCGGAAGACGGTTCCAAGGACGTCTTCGCCCACCACACGGAGATCCTCGCGGATGGCTTCCGCTCACTCGGCGAGGGTGATCGCGTGGAGTTCGAGGTTGAGCCCGGGGACAAGGGCCCCAAGGCTGTCGGAATCAAGAAGATCTAGGTTTCGACGACAGACAGATTCTGTCGCGAATCAGGCGGCGTTCCGAGAGGAGCGTCGCCTTTTTCATTTCTGCGCCAGGAAATCGGCAAGCCCAGACCGCAACGCGCGAGCAGTGTGTTCGCGCCATTTGGCGCGTTTCATCAGGCGGCCATCGCGGCTGTTCTCCATGTTGCCGAGTTCGACCAGGACTTTGGGAATCTTCGAGAGATTGAGTCCGCCAAGATCGGTGCGCCGGTCAAGACCGGCCTTGCCGCGATAGTTCGACCGCACGAGTCCGGCCTGATCGAGTGCAGCCCGAACGTCGAGCGCGAGCGCCAGCGAGGGCCGCACGATTTGGTCCGTGTAGCCGCGCACGAGCCCGGGGCGAATCACATGGAAACCGCGACCAGACGCACCGTTCCCGTCGCCGTGGATGGAGATGGCGACGTCGGCTCCGGCGTGGTTTCCGATCCGCGCGCGCTTGTCGATGCACGGACCGACGCCGGAATTGCTCTTGCGGGTGAGCACAACCTTTGCCCCCTGCTGTTCAAGCAGTCGCTTGAGCCGCTTGGCAAGGTCCCAGGTGAAGGCCGGCTCGGTCAGGCGCTGATCGGCTGTTGCGGTCCCGGTTGTGTCGCATTCCTTGCGAAAGCCACCGGCAGGCACGAGCCGGTTGATCTGCGAGAGATGAGAGGCGTTGCCACCGTTGTGGCCGGGATCGACCGCGATCGTCGCCCCCTCGAGAGCTTTTAGCGTCGACCGGGCAGCGGACGTTTCAGCGGGCTGGCCCGCGGCGGCGACCGCCAGAGAGATGGCCAATGCGAATGCGGCGATGAACTGTGGCATCGCTGCAATTCTGGCGGAAGTCGCGACGCGCCTACCCGGGCTTTAGGACCATCACCAGGACGGTCGCCCAAAGCAGCACCATTTCGATGCGGCTGGCCAGCAGGATCTTGCCCAGCTGGGTGGCGAAAGCGGCTGATCCAGTGCCCTCGGCCTTGCCGATCCCGTCGAGTTTGTCCAGACCGGGGGTCAGATAGAGCAGTCCGATCAGGAACGAGATGACGAACATCGTCAACCCGGCCGACACCCAGGGGTCGCCGAAGCTCCACGGTCCGTCGAGCACTGCACCAACGCCGAAGACGACCGTCAGCAGGCTCACCGGAATCAGCCAGCGCGGACCGAGAAATACGAGGTCTGAGACGAAGCCACCGATCTCGTCGGCGTTTTCGCGGGCAACGATCCGGTGGCTGGAAATCTGTAGGTAAGTGTCGCTGCCGACCCAGCAGATCGCTCCTGCCACGTGCCCAGCGACCAGCAATTCATATGCGGTCATGCCGCGATACTAACTATTTGCGCTGGCGCCTGAAGGGCCGTGGCCGCAGATCATCGTGCGGCTCGAACTGGGCCATCGGATCCTCGCCTTTGTAGCGAAGCGCGCCGGCCATCGCGGCCACGACGACGGCGAGCACCGCGGCTGTGATGAGCGTCAGGAAATCGAGGCCGTAAAGGGCGATCACGGCGAACGTCATGGCAAGCATCGCCGTCGCGAACGCGAGGGCGACCCAGAGCACCGTCTTGCGCCGACGTTCGGTCGGACGCTTGGGCCCGTTCATCAGCTCGATGACGGTCGGCTCCCGGTCGGCAACGCGGTCCGCCTCCTCGCTCTCGCGCGCCTGATCTGAAGGATTCTCCACGGCGCCAGCATATCTTTGGCTCGGCTTCGCTGGGTCGGTGTAAAATGGATACGAATGGTCCAGTTTCTCGAGAAGCGCTACACCTCTTCGGTCGATCCCTACGCGGACACCGACGTCGTCGATGCACGCGCACCGCGGACATTGCAGGCGACGGTCGCGGTCGTGACTGCGGCCGCTTGGGTCTTCAATGCCCCATGGCTCGTCGCGCTTATGGCCCTCCAATTGATCATCGGGCTCTCGCTCGGGCGTCGCTGGTGCCTGCCGTGCGTCTTCTGGTTTGAAGTGCTGCAGCCGCGCGTCGGCGAGGGTCGCATCGAAGATTCGCGCGTCCCGCGTTTTGCGAACATCCTCGGGGCCGTTTTCATGAGCGCCGCCTCATTGCTCTTTCTGCTCGGATTCGCCGCGGCTGGCTGGGCCGTCACATTGATGGTCACCGCACTGGCGTCGCTCGCTGCGATCAGTGGCATCTGCGTCGGCTGCGAGATGTACGCCGCCTGGGCTCGCGCGCGCGGCATCGCGCTGGCGCACTGAGGTTCGATGTCGGAGCGACTGCTCGTACTCGCGATCATCGTCGCGTCCGCTGCACTGGTCGGAGCGGTCGCCAACGCCTGGCTGCGCAAGCGCCATCACCTTGAATTGATCGACCCGGTGGATTTTGACCCCGGCGCCCGGGTCGTGGTCTTCACGAGCCCCTACTGCCACGGTTGCAGCCAATGGCTGGCGGCACTTGAGGGCGACGAAGTCAGCGCTTCGTCGATCGACATCTCGAAGCGCCCCGACGCGGCTGCGCGCTACAAGATCAACAGTACGCCGCGGATTGCTGTGGTCGATCCCGCCGGCACGGTGTTGCGCGAGTTCCATCACTTCGAGCCGCGACGCAGCGACCTCGATCAGATTTTACGGCTGACCAAAGTCTGATCACCGCAACTCGCGGAAGCGTGAGTGGTTATTGCAGCATCAACCCCGAACGACTGAGGGGATCGTTCAATGATGATGCGAAAGACACTCACCACAGCACTGACCGCGATCGTCGCGATGTTTGCCTTCACGGCGGTCGCGACCGCCGCCACGATCGTCGACGACGACATCGGCCACTTTCTGAAGGGGACGAACTCGGCAGACACGATCAATGGCAACGGCGGCGATGACAAGATCAACGCCAAGCGTGGCGCGGACACGGTCGATGCCGGCGACGGAGCCGACCGGGTGTTCGCGGGCCGCGGACCTGACTCTGTGATCGGCGGCGCCGACGACGACGTGCTCCACGGCGGGTTCGGCGACGACGTCCAGCATGGCGGGTCGGGCAACGACACGATCTATGCCAACCGCGGGCGCGATGAATCCTGGGGCGACGAAGGAAACGACACGCTCTGGGCCCTGGCGCGCGGTGACGTTCACAGCAGACACGACCACCGCGGAGACACGCTGCATGGTGGCGATGGCGACGACACATTTCGCACGCGGGACGGCGAGCGCGATGTGATTGACTGCGGCCCCGGCGAGGACACAGCGATCCTCGACTGGAAGGACGTGATCATCGACGCCTCCAGCACCGACAGCGGCGGCTCGTGTGAACACGTCTTCCGCAAAGGGCGGGCAGCCCGCGACACGCAAGAGGTCGCAAACCCTTAACTCTTCTGAGCAGACAGAACCCCCCACCCTCCGCCGAGCGAACAGCTTGTCCTGGGGGGTTCAACGAAGGGACAGGTCACACGCGGTGAAACGCGAAGCAGGCCCGGATCGCATGATGCGAACCGGGCCTTTGTGATTAATCTGCCGCGCATGGACGTGACCGACGCAATCCGCGGACGCAGGACCTGGAAGTCGTTTTCGGGCGATCCACTAACGCGCGAGGAACTCGAGGAACTTTTCGAGCTGGCGCGCTGGGCGCCAAACCACAAGCTCACTCAGCCTTGGCGCTTTCGGGTGGTCGGCCCGGCGGCAATGGCGCGTTTGCGGACCGTCGTGGAGCGACAGGCACGCGAATCCGCGCCAGAGGGCGCAGACGTCGAGACGATCGCGGAGGTCGCAGTCAAGAAGCTTGAGCGCGCCCCGACTCTGGTCGCCGTGACCAGCGTGCGAAACCCCGATCCCAAGCTCGACACCGAGGACTTCTCGAGCAGCTCGGTCGCCGCCTACATCCTCTTGCTCGCCGCAACAGAGCGTGGCTACGCGAGCTTCTGGCGCTCGCCGGGCGTTCTGCAGTCGGCTGACGGGGCCACGGCGCTCGGAATCGATCCGGGCGAAGAGCCGCTCGGCCTGATCTACCTGGGCAAGCCCGGAACCGTGCTGCCAAAGCCCGGTCAGCGCGCGGGCACGGAAGACTTCGTCAGCTACCTCGACTAGCCGGCCAGGGCGCGGTCGGCCAGTCGGCCCTCGCGCTTCTCGCGCAGCGCCTTGGGTGCGTGTTCATCGGCGTGATAGCTGCTGCGCACGAGTGGGCCCGCTGCGACTGACTCGAAGCCCAGCTCATAGGCGGCCGCTTCGAGTTCCTTGAACTCGTCCGGGTGCCAGTAGCGCACGACCGGCAAGTGGTTGCGCGTCGGTCGCAGGTACTGGCCGACGGTCAGCACCTGTACGAGGTTCTCACGAAGGAGCTTGAAGGTCTCAATTACTTCTTCCTTGCTCTCGCCCAGGCCCAGCATCAGGCCGGACTTGGTTGAGACTTCGTCGCCGCCGAACAGCTTTGCGTTCTTCAATACTCGCGATGAGCGCGCGAAGGTCGATCCGCGCCGGGCATACGGGTAGAGGCGCGGGACCACCTCGACGTTGTGATTGAAGACGTCGGGCCGCGCCGCGATCACCTTGGCCAGGGGCATCTCCTGGCCGCGGAAGTCAGGGGTGAGCACCTCGATCTGCGTGTCCGGCGACTGGGCGCGGATCGCACGGATCGTCTGGACGAATGCGCCCGCGCCGTAGTCGGGCAAGTCATCGCGATCGACGCTCGTGATCACCGCAAAGCGCAGGCCCATCTTCTTGACCTGGGCAGCAACCTTGAAACCCTCGATCGGGTCGTTGAAGGTCGGCTTGCCGGTGTTGATGTTGCAGAAGCCGCAGCGGCGCGTGCAGGTGTCGCCGAGGATCATGAACGTCGCTGTGCCGCGCTCCCAGCACTCGCCGATGTTGGGGCAGTTGGCTTCTTCGCAGACGGTGTTGAGCCCGGCGGACTTGATCTCGCTTCGGATCGCGCGGTAGTTCGGGCCACCCGGGGAATGAACGCGAAACCACTCGGGCTTGCGATCGCGAAATGGGCGTACTTCGCCGCCGGCGAGCTGCTCGGCCAGTTGCTCGCGTGAGACGCCGCCAGGGTTTGCGCGCGAGCGGGTGCGGTGCTTGCCGGTTGGCTCGGTTTCGGTCGCGGTCGGCGGCGGATTCACGCGCTGAAGACTAGATCGTGCGCGCTCTGCTCAAGGCGCGCGCGGGAGACGAGGCGCTGGCGGGCGGCGAGATTCTCAGCGGTTGCGTACGCGAATCGTTTGGAGAAGCAACGCATGCGTCCCGATTCGCCGGTGACCTTCGCGATCGACGTTGCCGGCTCGTCCATGCCGCAAGGGCGGATCCAGGAGAAGGGCTGTAGATCGTTGTCGACGTTGACCATCACGCCGTGGGTTGTGACGTTCTGACTGATGTGCAGGCCGATCGAACCGATCTTGCCCTCGGTCGGTCCGCTGCCGGCCCATACCCCGCGACCGGCTTGATCTCTGCGCGCGTCGATGCCTTCTCCGGCCAGGGCGTCGATGATCGACTGTTCGAGGGCGGCCACCATGCGCGGTACGTCGCCGCCGAAGATGCCGGTGCTCACGATCGGATAGGCGACGAGTTGGCCGGGGCCGTGGTAAGTGACTTTGCCCCCGCGATCGACGTCGCGCAGCTGGATCCCCTGGGCGCGATACCAGTCTTCGCCCATCGGCAGTTCGTCGGGCGTGCTGCGTCGGCCCTTCGTGTAGATCGGCGGGTGCTCAAGGATCAGCATCGTGTCGGCGATTCGGCCCGACACGCGTGCGGCGTGCAGGTCGTGCTGAAGTTGCAGCGCCTCGTCGTAGTCGACTGGTCCCAGCTGCGCGACCCAGAGCTCTCGAGGGTTTTGCTCCATGGACGCGATCGTACTCCCGGCACCTAGGATTGGCGGCGATGAAGCGGACGCTCTCGAACCGACCGGTCGCGGTGATCGTCGTCGTGTTCACATTGATCTCCGCCTGGCTACTGCACGGCAACCCGTTCGGTGACGGCGAAGTCCCGTGGGTAGTGGCGCTGGTAGTGGCGCTGGCCGTCAACTTGTTCTTCGCGTATGTGATCGCCGCATGGGCTGCGCCATACCTCGCTTCGACCGGGGGTCGTGCCGGCGCAGAAGCAGCCGATCCGCATTCTGTAGCGATCGCAGAGCGCTGGACCGCGGGCGCGCTCTTGCTCTTCGGCGCGCTCGGGCTGCTGGCGGTGACGCTCGCCACCACCGAGCTGGTGATCACGCCGACTGAGCGGCTGGAGCAGAACGCAGAGTTGGTCAAACGAACAGTCGAGTCGCAGGCGCCCAAGGAGTACCAGGGCCAACTTGGCGGCGCCGACACGTGGAAGATGAGCGAAAAGACTTACCGAACCTGCGTGCCGACGCCGGGTTCGATTGAAACCGGCTGGTGCGTGCTGGTGCAAGTTCAGCCGAACGACAAGCTCAAGGTCGTGCGCTACGGCATGGGCAAATCAAACGCGGCCCAAGCCCTGGAGTGGCACCCCCAGCTGAAGAATCAGCGTGGCGGCGGCTTCGAGTAGCCGTCCTACAAAGATGCACCTTTGTCGTACGTCAAAGATGCAGCTTTGTCGTATCTAGGTGAGGTGGCCTCCTGGTCCTCGTTGGATCTTGCGGTGGGGCGCTGGCGCGGATTGTGCCCTGCGCTCTCGCTTCGCCTTTGACTGCCGTTCGAACCCTTCGGACATCGCTCGCTTGTATTCGGCGACCGACTCAAAGCGCGAGAGACCAAACTCGACCGCGATGAAGTCCCGCGGATTGCTGCCGACATAGCTGCCGTGGGTCGAGAACCGGTAGTCGAGTCCGGCCGACTCGTGGTTGCCGTGGACGTAAGAAAGCATGTTGCGCAGATCGTCGTCATCTGAGATCGCGCGCACCGAATAGGGCGACTCGAAGATCTGCGCCTGACGGCCGTGCGTCTTGTTGAAGTAATGGCCGTAACCGGTGAGGGCCGATCGCATGAGCCGCTCGAGACCGCCTTGGGCGATCTGATGCACGAGCAGGTGGTAGTGGTTGTCGAACACGTTCGCCCCGAACAACGCGACGTCGTCTATGTACTTGGGGTAGAGCCGGTAGTTCGAGTCGCGAATCTCACGCGGGCTCAAGTGGCGCTCGAAGATCTCGAAGAACTTCGCCTTGTCTCGATCTTCAGGAAACACGTGCATGTCGTCGATCCCGCGGCACCAGACGTGAAACGAGCGATCTTCCCAGTGCCGGGACTCGGACGGGAGCAGGTACCCCCGGTGCCGCGGTAAGCGATTTCTGCCCATGACCCGTTAATGGATCGACGGCGTTTCGCTTACTCCCCCATACGGGTGAAATCCAAAACTACGTCAAAGCTGCATCTTTGACGTACTCAGACTTGGAGTAGTTGGGGGCTTTCTAGCCAGGCTTTGATGGCTCCCAGGAACTCTGCGGCTTCGGCTCCGTAGAGGATTCGGTGATCGCAAGTGAGCGTCATGTTCATGATCTGGCGGATCACCAGGGACATGCCGTCTTCGGCGATTACGGCGCGGCGGTTGATTGCGCCGACGGCGAGGATCGCTGCCTGCGGCGGGTTGAGGATCGCGGTGAAGCGATCGACGCCGTACATCCCGAGGTTGCTGATGCTGAAGGTGCCACCCGACATCTGCGACGGCTGGATCGTGCGCGTGCGCACGGCTTCTGAGAGCTGCTGCGATTCCGCGGCGATCTGCGCCAGACCCTTCTGATCGACGTTGAAGACCGTCGGCACCGCCAGCACCTCGGTGGCGCTGACGACGATTCCGACGTTCACGTCTGAGTACTGCTCGAAGTGGCCGTCCTTGTAGGCGGCATTGACGTTGGGGTACTGGCGCAGCGCCTGACCAGCCGCTTTGATCACGAAGTCGTTGAAGCTCGGCAAGGGGCTGACCATGCTGCGCAGCTGCTCGCGGTAGGCGACGCAGGTCGTCATGTCGACTTCGGTCTCGACGAAGAACTCCGGTGCCGTCGCCTTCGACTCGGCCATCCGACGGGCGACCGTCTGCTGGGCGCTGGTCGGTTCGATCGGCGTCGACTGGCCACGGGTTGCGGTCGTCTCGCCCGGTTGCTGGGGCGGCGGCTGATGGGGGGCACCTTGCGGCGGGTACTGCTGCTGCGGCGGCATCTGAGGTTGCTGCGGCATCGCCGGGAAGTTGCCCGTCATCCCCTGCACGAATGGCGGGGGGCTGGGGAACTGCTGCGGCGGCGGCCAGCCCGGCTGCTGGGGGTAGCCGGGCATCTGCGGCGTGAAGCCGGGTTGCGGCTGACCGTAGGCCGGTTGCTGCGGCGAAGGGGCGGGCGCGGGCGGCGGCGGATAGTTCGGAATCAGCGGAGGGTCGAACTCCTGGGTCTCCGGCGGCAGGATCTGCTCCTCCTCGGATGGGAGCGGCACGGCCTCCTCAAACTGGACGTCTTCCTGTTGCTCGAAGCCACCGGGTTCGTAGGCGTACTCGGTCTCGGGCGTCGGCGGGGCCGGTGCCTGCGTCGGCTCGGCATGGGCTGCGCGTGCGCGCGCCGCCGCGTCGGCCGCTGCTTCGACGTCTTCCTTGACGACTCGGCCTCCAGGACCGCTGCCGGCGACCATCGCAATGTCTATCCCTAGTTTGCCCGCCAGCCGGCGGGCGATCGGCGAGGCTTTGACGCGACCTCCGGGCTGCTCAGCCGGGGCGAACTCGCCGGTCGGCTGCTGGTAGAACTCGGCGGTCGGTTCGGGCTCGATCTGAAGCGGTGGCGGCGCCGGTTGCTGCTGCTCTGGAGGCGGCTGCACCGGAAGCGGCGGCGGTTGCGTCGATTCCATCGGCAGCGGCGGCGGCTGTTGCTCGAGCGGCAATGGTGGTGGCTGTTGCGGGGCGATCTGCTGCGGGGCCTCGAGCGGGAGCGGCGGCGGGCCCGGAGCAGCCCCGACCGGCTCGATGTATGCGATCGGCGTGCCGACAGGTACGGTCTGCCCCTCGGCCACGGCGTGCAGCGTGAGGATCCCGTCGCGATCGGCCTCGTATGTGATCGTCGCCTTGTCGGTCTCGATCTCGGCCAGCGGCTCGCCGCGGCGCACCGTCTCGCCCGGCATCTTCAGCCAGCGCACGACCGTGCCCTCCGTCATCGAGTCGGAGAGTCGCGGCATCACGACATCACTCATGGAATTAACACCTGCATGCGGGGATCCCTTCACGCGCAGCGTCGCACAAGACGCGCCGCGCCCACATCAGGTGCTTTCAAGCCCTAGGCGCGATCCCCTGTCTCAAACGTCGCCAGCGCCGCTGCGACAACGTTTTCTGCATGCGGGTAGGCGGCCTGCTCGAGCGGCCGTGAGTAGGGCATCGGGACGTCCGCGCCGGCGACTCGCTGGATCGGGGCATCGAGAAAATCAAACGCCTGCTCCTGGATCAGCGCGGTGAGGTTCGCACCCACCCCGCCGTGCGGCCAGCCCTCCTCGACCACCACCACGCGATTGGTCTTCTCGACCGATCTCAGGATCGTGTCAAGGTCAAGCGGCCGCAACGTTCGTGGATCGATCACCTCGGCCGAAATCCCCTGCTCGGCCAGCTGATCTGCCGCCTGCAGCGCGGTGACGGCCATGCGCGAGATTCCCACGAGCGTCACGTCGGTGCCTTCGCGCCGCACCGCGGCGTGCCCGAAGGGAACAACGAATCCCGGGTCGTCGGGCACCTCGCCCTTCATCCCGTAGAGCGTCTCGTGTTCGATGAAGATCACCGGGTTGTCATCGCGAATCGCCGCCTTGAGCAGTCCCTTGGCGTCGGCCGGCGTCGACGGAGCCGCGACCAAGAGGCCCGGCACGTGCTGAAAGAACGCCTCGAAGCTGTGTGAGTGGGTCGCCGCCAGCTGATGCCCTGCGCCCTGGGGCATCCGCACGACCATCGGCACCTTCGCCTGGCCTCCGAACATGTAGTGAAGCGGTGCCATGTGATTGACGATCTGGTCCATCGCCAGCAGCGAGAAGTTGATCGTCATGATCTCGACGACCGGTCGCAGTCCCGCCATCGCCGCACCGATCCCCATGCCGACGATCGTGTTCTCGCTGATCGGAGTGTCGCGGACCCGCTGCTCGCCAAACTCCTTGAGCAACCCGTCAGTGACCTTGAAGGCCCCGTTGAAGACGCCGACGTCTTCGCCCATGATCAGTACATTGCGATCGGCCTGCATCTCTTCGCGCAGCGCCAGGTTCAGCGCCTCGCGGTAGCGCATCTCAGACACCGGACTCGCCTCCCTCATCCGGCGGGAGCGGCAACGGCGAAAGCGGCGGTGTCTGAATGTCGCGCGCCACCCCTTCGCGCATCACGAGCTGCTCGTCAAACTCCTCGCCCTCTTCATGCGCGGCGCCGGCCTCGGCGAGGTTCTGCAGGCGCTGATCGCCTGCGATCGACTCGCCGCGAAGCGCCTCCGGCGAGCGTGTGTCGACCGAGTACCAACCGCGCAGCTGATCACCGAGCACGTAGACGTCGTCATACAGAGAGTCGAGCGATGGGTGCGGCGAGGCGTCGGCGAACTCAACTGCCGCATCGACTTCTTGGAGCGCCAGCTTGTCGAGCGATTCGGCGTCCGCCCCGGTGATCGCGCCGCCAGAGATCAGTTTGTTGGCGAACTGCACAATCGGATCGCGCTGGCGCCACTCCTCGACCTCCTCCTTCGTGCGGTATTCCTCGGGGTCGGCGACCGAATGGCCGCGGAAGCGATAGGTCACCGCCTCGATCAGCACCGGATGGCGCTCGGAGCGCACCAGGTCCAGTGCGTTCTTCACGCACGTCTCGACATCGAGCACGTCCATGCCGTCACACCGCGTACCCGGGACGCCGAAGCCCTCGCCCTTGGCAGCGAGGTTGGTCATCGCCGAATGCCTCGCGAGCGCAGTGCCCATCCCGAACTGGTTGTTGACGATCAAGAAGACCACCGGCAGTTTCCACAGCGCAGCGAGATTGAGCGTCTCGCCGAATGTGCCCTGGTTGGTGGCCCCGTCACCGAGCATGCAGACGACGGCCTCGTCGGTGCCGCCGTAGTCAGCGGCCAGCGCGAGTCCGGCGGCGATCGGCAGGTTGCCGCCGACGATCCCGTACCCACCCATGAAGCGGCGCTCGGCGTCGAACATGTGCATCGAACCCCCGCGGCCCCTCGAGACGCCGGTCTCGCGGCCGAATAGCTCTGCCATCACGGCGTTCGGCGGGGTTCCGCGCGCCAGCACCTGGCCGTGTTCGCGATAAGTGCTGATCAAGTAGTCCGACTGGCGCATCGCCGCGGCCGTCCCCACGACCGTCGCTTCCTCACCGATGCAGAGGTGCAGGAAGCCGCCGATCTTGGCGCGCGCGTACATCTCGCCGGCGCGCTCCTCGAAGCGGCGGATCAGCAGCATGCGGTAGAGGATCGCCTTTCCGCGCTCGGCGTCGGGCAGCATGTGGTCAGGCTGAAAGCGGTGCTGGGCCGGTGGCTGCCCAGCGCCCTGCGGATCTGTGCCCCGGGCTTCCATGGGGTCAGATTATTCGCCGCCGCGGTCGCGGCGGATCAGGTGAGGCCGGAGAAGTCGCGGATCGCTTGGGCGATCAGTTCGTCTTCCGTGAGCACGGTGTCGTCGGGCGAGACCAAAGCCGGCAACTCTGTGCGACCGCCGACGCTCTCGCGAAGCTGCGCGCCGGCGGCAGCGAGCGACTCGGCCGTCGATTTCATCTCAAGCGCCTGCAGCACTGCCCTGGGATGCATCTCACAGGCGGCCGCAGCAAGCAAGATCGTCTCCTCTTCATCGACCGGGCGAGCAGCGCCAAAGCACTGACGAAACGCGGCCAGCGAAAAGGCGACCGTGCGGCCAATTGACTTGGCGTAGGTGGCGGCCAGCGCCATCTTGCGCGAGTCGGCGATCGTCAGGTTCATGCGGTCTTCGTTGAAGCGCGGCCGGATCAGCCCGAACTTCTGCGCAAACTCGATCACCTTGTCTTCGTCGCCGTCCCAGAGCGGCCCATCGTCGACGTCCGGTTGCAGTACCGGTATCCACTCGGCCTGCGGAATCGCGGTCGCCGCCCGCTCGGCGACAACCCAGGCGTAGGGGGAGCCGATATCGAAGTAGAGCTTGTAGCCAGCGCCTTCGCTCACGCGTGCACCGCCCAGCCGTCTGCCGAGCGGGCGGCTTCTGCGACCGCCTCGCTAATCGTCGGGTGTGCGTGCACGATTCGCGCGAGTTGCGCGTAGCCGATTCCGGCCGACTTGGCGACCGCGAGCTCGGCGATCAGGTCGCCCGCCTTCGCCCCGATGGCGTGCGCACCGACGATTTGTCCACTGGCGGAATCTCCCACAATCTTCACCAGCCCGACGCGGTCGCCATAGACAGTCGCGGCGCCGGCCGCAGCCAGTGGAAACTCACCGATCTTCACTTGCAGGCCTGCGGCGTGGGCCTGCGCTTCGGTCAGTCCGATCGATGCGACCTGCGGGCTGCTGAAGGTGACGCGTGGGATGTTGTTGACGTCGAGCGGGTGAATGCCGGTCCAACCGGCGATCGTCTCGATCGCGATGATCGCCTCGTCTGACGCCTTGTGTGCGAGCGCAGGCCCGGGGGCGACGTCTCCGATCGCGAACACCCGGGGGTGCGAAGTACGTTGATCCGGCGCGACCGGAATCGTCCCGGTGGCGTCGACTGCGATGCCGTATGCCTCAAGATTCAGCGCCGAGACATCGGGTGCACGACCGGCAGCTATGCAAAGCGCGTCAAAATCTCGCTTCTCGCCTGGCAGCGAGAGCGTCACCGCGGCATCGTCCTGGCTGACCTCCGAGATCTGCGCCCCGGTGATCACTTCGACGTTCTGCTTGGTGAGCTCCTTCGCCAGCAGCGCTGCGATCTCCGGCTCCTCCGCCGGCAAGATCTGGGGCAGCACCTCGAGCAAGGTCACAGCCACGCCCATGCGGCCAAACGCCGAGGCGATCTCGACGCCGCTCGCTCCGGCGCCGACCACCGCGAGCGAGTTCGGCAGTTCGCTCGTAAGCCAAGCGCCCGAAGTGTCGGCGATGCGGCCGCCGAATGCAACGCCCGGGACGGGGACCGTCGCTGCCTGCGAGCCCGTTGCCACGACAACCTGTCCGGCCCGCACGAGCTTCAGCCCATCCGATGTGCCGACGTGGAGGTCGACGATGTCGGGCTGAGTGGGAGGAACGAAAGTCGCTTCACCTTCGACGACAAGCACCTGATGCTTCTTCATCAGGCCACCGACACCGCCGGTCATCGTTCGAATCACGCGGTCGCGCCGTTTTGCGACGGCGGCGAAGTCGACGCCGATTTCACCGGTCGGAATAGTTACGCCAAAGCTCGCCGAGTCGCGCACCTCGGTCAAGACGTCTGCGCTTCGCAGCACAGCCTTTGCAGGTATGCAGGCGTAGTTGAGGCAGCGGCCGCCGAGCTTGTCCTTCTCGATCACAACGGTCGTCAGGCCGAGCTGGCGCGCGCGGATCGCAGCGACGTAGCCACCTGGTCCGCCGCCGATGATCGCGACGTCGAATACTCCCTCAGCCATTTTGCTTTTCAGCCTCCTCACGCTGCTCCCTGAGCGACTTGATGTCGGGAGCCTCCGGCATCTGAATGCGGGCCATCGCCCGGATCAAGAACCAGAACAATACGGAAAAGATCGCGATGATCGCCAGAAACAGCAGCGCAACCCAGGCGCTGGACGCCCGCAGCAGGGCGAGTGTCATGACGATCACCTGCAGCCCGAGGATTGTCTGAAAGCCGAGCACGGCCCAGTACTTGGCTTTCCACATGCCCCAGGACGCGACGAGCAACACGGCGCTGATCAGAAAGGACTGGGTGATTTCGCGACTGCGATCGACCCCCGTCGCGTGATCGGCCAGCAAGAACGTGGCGAAATTGCCGATCGCGAGCAACAGAGCGAGCACCGACGCGATCGTGACTGCCAGCGGACGCTCCCCCGGCTCAAGCGGCTCCAGCGAATCGCGGACTGCCTGGCTCTTCTCCTCGCTGCGCGATCGCGCTCCTGCATACGCGGCGGAGCCGGACTCTTTTTGTTCGTCGTTCACTGAATCACGAACTCGAGCAACGCCTTCTGCACATGCAGCCGGTTCTCGGCCTGGTCGAAGACGGCAGACTGCGGTCCGTACAGCACGTCTTCCGTGATCTCCTCACCGACGTGCGCCGGCAAGCAGTGCAGGGCGATCGCCTCCGACTTTGCGTGCGCCATCAGCTCAGAGGAGAGCTGGAACGGGCTGAGCGCCTGCTTCTTCGCGTCGGAATCGGCGTCACCCATGCTCACCCACACGTCGGTGTAGACGACGTCTGCCTCCGCTGCGGCCGCCGCGGGATCGTTGGTGAGTTCTATCGCGCCACCGGCTGTTGCGACCGACTCGGCGAGGGCGACGGCCTCTGGCGCAGGTTCGAAACCCTGGGGCGTGGCCACGGCCACATTCAGGCCCGCCATCGCGCCGAGCACCATCAAGGAGGCCGTGACGTTGTTGCCATCACCGACGTAGGTCAACTTGCGGCCCTCGATTGTTCCGAAACGCTGCCGGATCGTCAGCAAGTCGGCAAGACCCTGCATCGGATGGTGGTCGGCGGTGAGCAGGTTGAAGATCGGCACAGTCGCATGCGCGGCCAGATCGACAACCGATTCGTGCGAGCCGGTTCGGATGCCGATCGCGTGCACGAAGCGGCTGGTGACGAGCGCCGTGTCCTTGATCGACTCGCCGCGCGAGAGCTGCATCGATTCGCCCGAGAGCACCATCGGGTGACCGCCGAGCTCATAGACGGCAACCTCGCTGCTCATGCGCGTACGCGTGGACGGGTGCTCGAAGATCAGGGCGACGGTCTTGGCCGCGAGCGCGCCGCGGCGCGCCGCGAGCGTCGCGCGGGCGTCCTTGAACTGCTGCGCGCGATCGAGAATCGCCGCAAGCTCGGAAGGGCTGATCTCGGCGCCGGTTAGAAAGTGCTTGGGCACGGCGTGAGTCTATGTCGGCGGCGCGGCCTCACGCTAGGGTCGCCGTCGTGGCTGAAGACCAGCAAACCCGACCACGTCGCCTGAACAAGGGCGAAGTCGTGGAACTCAGGATCGACTCGCTTGCCCACGGCGGAGCCGGGGTCGGCCGCGCCGACGGCTTCGTCGTTTTCGCGCGCGGTGGGCTTCCGGGCGACACCGTGCGAGTCGAGATCACCGGTGGCAAGAAGCGCTTTGGCGAGGGCCGGGTGATCGAGCTGCTCGAAGCCGGACCCGAACGTGTCCCTGAGCGCGCCCCGCACCCCGGAGCAATGTGGCAAGCGCTCAGCTACGACGCGCAGCTGTCCGCCAAGGAAGCACAGGTACGTGAATCGCTCGAGCGCTTCGGAGAGTTCGACCTCTCAGGGATCGAGTTCGACTCGATCCTGCCGGCCGGCGAGAGCCACGATGACCCGGCGATCTGGAACTACCGCAACAAAGTCGAGTTCAGCTTCGGGCTGACGGAAGAGGGCGAGCTTGCCCTGGGTTATCACCGGCCCGGCCGTTGGGATCTGATCGAGGACGTCGACGATGTCGTGCTCGCAAGCCAGCGGGCCAATGAGATACGACAGCGGATCAAAGCCTTCTGCGTGGAGCGAGAGCTCTCGCCGTACGACCCCGACGAGGAGTTCGGATTCCTGCGCAACCTCGTGATCCGCGAGGGGCGAAACACCGGGCAGACGATGGTGCGGCTGGTGACCAGCAGCAAGGAGCCGGAGTTCGGCTTTGACACCGCGGGCCTGGTTGAGTCGCTCGGAACGCTCGATCCGCCAGTGACCTCGATCGTCTGGACCCGCTCGGACAATCCCGGCAACTGGCAGCAGGCCGCCAAGGACAAGACGCTGCTGGGCAAACCTCAGATCGAGGAGGAGATCCTCGGACTGAAGTTCCGAATTTCGCCCGACGCCTTTTTTCAGACCAACTCAGCGCAGACCGAGCGGCTCTACTCGACGGCGATCGAATTCGCCGAGCTGTCGGGACGCGAGACCGTCTTCGACCTCTACTGCGGCTCGGGCACGATCGGCATCGCGCTGGCCGAATCCGCCGGTCACGTCTACGGAGTCGAGATCGTCGAAGCCGCGATCGAGGACGCAAAGGCCAACGCGAACCTCAACGGGATCGTCGACGCCGACTTCTTCGCCGGCGACGCGCGGCTCGTTGTCCCTGAATTGATCGAGAAGGTCGGTCGGCCTGAGGTCGCAATCGTCGACCCACCACGCGCGGGCCTGAGCCAAAAGGTCGTCCGCCGCGTGATGGAAGCCGGGCCCAAGCGGATCGTCTACGTCTCCTGCAACCCCGACACGCTCGCGCCGAACCTCAAGCAGATGGCCGAGAGTGGTTATCGCCTGCGCCGCGTGCGCCCGGTCGATATGTTCCCGCACACGCCACATATCGAGACCGTCGCGGTGCTGGATCTGGAGGACGACGCGAAGCGTCTTGCGGTGATCGAGGCGCGCATTGAAGAGCGGCGCGCCAAGCAGCAGAGGCGCTAGTCTCCGGTAAATGACCATGGTAATATGACCATGGTCATGTACGACGATTCGATCACTGCCACCAAGGCCAAGGCGACATTCCTGGCCCTGCTTGAAGAGGTCGCGCGCAGCGGCCGACCGGTCACGGTGACCAAGCACGGAAAGCCCGTGGCGGACATCGTCCCCCACGCCCACGAGGAGCCATACGACCTCGCCGCGACCAGCCGCCAGCTCGTCAGCGACGAGGAGTTCCTCTCGCCGCTGCCCGGTGCCTACGAAGTATCCGACACAGACCCCCTGATTCACCCCGAGTGATCGTCCTCGACACCCACGCCTGGTACTGGTGGGCCGCACGTCTCCCGCAGCTTTCGGATTCCGCCAGGCAGATGATCGATCGCGCGCAGACGATCTGCATCTCCAGTTACTCAGTCATGGAGCTTGCGCGGCTTGAACATCACGGCCGCGTCGAGTTCGACCGGCGAGATTGGCGCCAGCGAGCGCTTCGCTTCGACCCGCGGATCATGGAAATCCCGATGGACCACCGGATCGCCGAGCGCGCGGTAGGTCTGCTTGCGAAAGGGCTGACTGGCGACCCGGCCGATCAAGTCATCCTCGCCACCGCGGGCCAACTCGGTGCAACGCTCATCACCAAGGATCGCGTGCTGCGCGAGTTCGCCCCGAGTCAGACGGCTTGGTAGGCAGCGGAGCCGACCGCGTCAGCGGTCCAGTGCGTGAGCCGGCTTACGATCGTCGGGGCGCGGACCGGAGGTCGGCAAGGTGAACGTGAAATTTGCACCTCCAGCTGAATTGTTGGCAGCGCTGATCGTCCCGCCGTGGGCCTCGACGAGTCCTCGCGCGATCGCCAGGCCCAGGCCTGAGCCGGGGGTCGAACGCGCAGCATCCCCTCGGAAGAACTGATCGAACACACGAGCGCGCGTCGCCTCGTCGAGCCCCTCTCCCTCGTCGTCGACGGTTACGCGCAATGCGTCGTCGACGTGCTCGGCCTTCAACGAGACTGCGCCATCAGATGGTGTGTGCCTCAGAGCGTTGATCAATAAATTCATAACCACTCGCTCGACCTTCTCCGGCGCGCAGTAGATCGTGCGCTCCGGCTGATCGACCTCGGTCGTCAAGCGCACACCGGCCGCCTCGGCCTCGCTGCTGAAGCCGCGTACGCAGGACGCGATCAGATCGCCTACGCGAACCTCGTCGTAGCGCAACTGCAACGCGGCCGCGTCGATCATCGCGAGCTCAAACAGGTCGTCGACCAGTTGAGTGAGCCGAGAAACTTGGTCCTGGAGTCCGGACAAGTACTCCTCTGGCGTTGAGACGCCGTCCTCGATCGCTTCGAGCATCGCCTGCATCGATGCCAGCGGCGTGCGCAGGTCGTGACTGGCCCACGCCACGAGCTGACGACGAGCGTCAAACAACGACTCGACGGAGTCAGCCATCGTGTTGAACGACTCGGCGAGCTCATCAGTTTCCGCCACCCCCAGTTTCTCGGCCCGCGCGCTGAAGTCGCCGGCGGCGATCTCGTGCGCCGTAGCGCTGAGCGAGTCGATCGGCTCTGTGATTCCTCGCAGCAGGAGGATTGCGGCCCCGAGCGCCACGAGGGTCGTGCCGACCACCACCGCCATCACGACGAGGTCGTGCTCGGATTCGAACATGATCAGTCCGCTCGCGACCATCGCGATCAGCGGCAACGCCGCCGTAACGAGCAGGGCGCCGATCGTCCGGGCGCGAATCGAGCGCATTCGCATCACAACAGCGGTCGCCGTCAGTCCGGCGAGGAGCGCAAGCACAAGCACGATGGCCGCCAGCTCGATCATTGGTCAAACCTGTACCCGTGGCCCCAGACCGTCTGCAGATAGCGCGGCTTCGACGGATCTGGCTCGATCTTCTCCCTGAGCCGGCGCACATGAACCGAAACGGTCCCGGTGTCGAAAGCGGCCTGGTAGCCCCAGACCCGGGCCATCAACTGGTCGCGCGAGAAGACCTCTCCCGGGTGACGCACGAGAAACTCCAACAGGTCGAACTCGCGGGTGGTCAGCTTCAACTGCCGGCCTCCGCGCTGGGCCTCGCGCGAGACTGGATTGATCTCGACATCGGCAAACTTGAGCGGCTCGCGTGCGCTCGGGGACGACGCATCTTCGGCACCGGTTGCGCCAGACCGGCGCAATACGCTGCGGACGCGCGCCGCGAGTTCTCGCGGCGAGAACGGCTTTCCGAGGTAGTCGTCGGCGCCCAGTTCGAGACCGACGATCCGATCGGTCTCCTCGCTGCGCGCAGTCAACATGATCACCGGTAGATTTCCGCGCTGGCGAATCCAGGCGCAGAGTTCGAGTCCGCTGATGTAGGGCAACATCAGGTCAAGCACCACCAGCGACAGGTCGTCGCCGTGAGTCTCGATCAGCTCGCGTGCGGCCGCGCCGTCGGCCGCTTGCAACGTGCCGAATCCGTCACGTTCGAGATACCGCACAACGACATCCCGCACGATTTCCTCATCGTCGACAACGAGCACGGTCTGCGTTGCGCCCGGTTCGCGCAAACTCGGCACAGGATCAATCGTATTTGTTTGGCCGTACACGCGCGACCGCTCACCCGAATGTGAAGGCGTAGCCGGAGACGCCGCGCGCGAATCTCAGCGTCACCCGATGGTTCTCCGCCCGGGGGAACACCGCAAGCGAGTAGAGGCGCTGCTTTGAAACTCGCACGTAGCCACCGCGAACGTCGGACCCCGATGCCTGGGCACTGATCGGACGCCCGTCCACCTCCACGGCGACCCGTCGAGGTCTGCCGGGCGAGCTGAGGACCAGATAGACGCGCCGCGCGCGGATGTCGGCGTGGATCCGAGACCCAGCCCCAGCAGCGCGTGCGTACTGATCGGCGATCTTCCACCGCCCGATGAACCGAAAGGCGTCCTCGCCGCCCCCGGCCGCACCCGCCGGATATGTATGCGTGCCCGGCGTGATCGGACCGTTGGACCAGCCGTCGGCGCGCGCGGCCCCGAGATAAGTCTCACGGGTGACCGGCTCGTCGGACGGTCGAACGACACCGGATGTGCGCGTCGCATCGCCCAGCTTGCGCTTGCCGGTCTCTGCGAGCAACGAGCGAATCTGCTGCTCGGTCTTCTCGTATTCGCCCTCGCCGAAATGTGTCGCACGCACTCGACCCTTGGAATCAACTAGATAGTGCGCTGGCCAGTACTGATTTGCGTAGTTGTCCCAAGTCCGGTACGCGTTGTCCTGCGCGACGGGGTATTCAATGCCCGCCTGCTTGACCGCCGCTTGGACGTTGCCCGCTGATCGCTCAAATGCGAACTCCGGCGTGTGCACGCCGACGATCACGAGGCCGTCGTCCCGGTACTTGCGGTCCCAGGCCCTCAGGTACGGCTGCGTTCGAATGCAGTTGATGCACGTGTAGGTCCAAAAGTCGACAAGCACGACTTTGCCTCGAAGCTGCGCGAGGGTCAGCCGCTCGCCACCGGGGGTGTTGAACCACTCCTGGGTGCCGACGATTTCCGGTGCCGTGCCCAGCACCGGGAGTGAAGAGCGCACTCCCGGCTGCGACTCGATTTCACGTTCCCGCTGGGCGAGTTCGTTGCTTGATCCGCGCGCACGATCAAGGTCGTCCCGCACAGCTTCCGACTGCTCGAGCTTCCCGGTCGGATTGACGAGTGAAGACGGCAGCCCACTCGCGATCGCGGTCTGAAAGCGCGTGTCGAGATTCGCGAACATCGCCACGGCGACAAACACCATCGCCAGACCCATCGCGTACTGGATCCGTTGGCTGCGCGAGATCAGCGGACCGATCAAGCGACGTCCGCCGACCATCAGGGCAAGGAACGTCGCTGCCGAGCCAAGCCCGTATGCCAACGCGACGACCAGGCGCTGCGTTGAGTACGGCTGCGCGGCCGTAGCCGTGATCACCCCGGCAAGGATCGGCCCGGCGCAAGGCGCATAAACGAAGCCCAGTCCGCTACCGATGAGGAAGCCAGACCAAAATCCCTCCTTACCTTCAGCCAGTTCCTGAGTCGTCCCGGCAACTTTGCCGGCGCCACGTGAAGTCAACCGGCTGAGCTGGAACTCGACCCAGTCGCCCGCGCGCGGAAGCAGCAACGACAGTCCGAACACCAGCAACACGGCGATCGCGAACGTGCGGATCAATCCATCCGGGAGGCCGAGCGCGCTGATCACGTAGACCAGAAGCACGACCGCGAGCGTGAACGACGCGGCCAGCCCGGCGGCGATCCCAAGCGGCCGCCTGCGGCCCCCGGTGACGCCGGCCGCAAATACGACAGGAAGTACCGGGAGCGCGCAGGGCGAGACGGCTGTTGCCGCCCCGGCCAAGAACGCGAGTGCGATCAGAAGAACCACTGGCAGACGAAGCGAGCGTCAGCCGCGCTTCTTGATCGCGTGTCCGCGCGCGTTCATCACGTACCAGAGGCCACCGAACTCGAAGACTCCCTGGCAGAGCACCTGATTGGCACGGGTTTCGTCGACGTAGTAGTAGAGCGGGTGCCCGTTGTACGTGACCTGCGTTTTTCCGCTGCGGCGGCGTGTGGTGCCGAGCTTGGACTGGCGCGCGCCTCCGCGCGCCCTCGGCTCGCCTTTGGTCAGCACCGGCGGCCACTCTTTTGCGCATTCGCCGTAGCACCGGCTGGTCGACGAACGCTCTTTCGTGAACAGATATATCGAGCGGCCACGGCTGTCCTGCAGGATCGATCCGTATGGACTCACCTTGCCCGTTTTGATTACGCGGCCTGTCGCCGCCGAGGCAGTACCCGCAGCCGCGAGTGCAGACAGCACTACGAGTGTGGCTGCGAGCGAAATCAGCTTGAGCTTCATGGTCTCTTCCTCGCCCTTTGGGTCTAGCTGCTGGTGATCGCGTCGCCAGACTTGTCGATCACGTACCAGATGCCGCCGAACTCATTGACTGCCTGGCAGAGCACCTGGTTTGCAGGCTCGTCGACGTAGTAGTAGAGAGGATGGCCGTTGTAGGTGACTTGGGTCCCTCCACCCTTGCGCTTGGTGGTTCCGAGCTTCTTCGCGTCAACGCCACCGCCCGCGACCGGGTCGCCCTTGGTCAGCACCGGAGGCCACGCGTCTGCGCATTCGCCGTAGCACTCGCTCTTCTCCGAACTTTCCTTGGTGAAGAGGTAGATCGTGCGGCCCTTGCTGTCCTGCAGGATCTTGCCGAACGGGCTGACGCTTCCGAGCTTGATTTTCTTGCCGTCGGCCTTCATAGCTTCGTCAGCCTTCATCGCGGCAGCGTCCTTGTCAGCCATCTTGTCCTGCATGGCATCGCCGGTCATGCCGGTCGCTTCCTTTGCTTTGGATTCGGAAGCGGCGGTGCTGTTGTCGTTTGATCCGCACCCCGCAACCACCAGCGCCAGGAGCGCGGCAAGGACGAGTATCGAAACGTTTCGGACTGAGAACTTCAAGATGTGCCTTTCGCTTGGAGACGGAGTACGCAGACCATCTTCTCCCCTGGGGCACGAAAATTCTTGAACAGTTCCTTACGGATTCGTTACGCGAGTCGCGTTCAGATCGGCGTCACGTGAAAAGGCTCATACTCGCGCCCGAGTGAGATCGTCAGGATCAGCCGGGTACGTGCCTTGTAGGAATCGAGGTGGTTCTCGAAGTGCACGCCACTCTCGATCAACTCGTCCCATTTGTTCGGGTAGACGTCCTGAGCGATCGTCGGGCCGTTGGCGCAGCGGGTGGTGACGATCACCGGGATCTTCGAAGCCGTCTCGATGATCGCGTCTTTCATCGAACTCGGCACCGAGCCGGTTCCGGTCGACTCGATGACGATGCCCTTGGCCACCGACGTCATCAGCTCGAGTGCGTCCGGGCTTGTGCCAACGCCGACCGTGAGAATCGGGACGATTGGATCGCGATCGTCGAGCGGCGTGTAGTCGCCGATCCAGTTGGCCTGGGGCCGCGCACTGATCCGCTCGAACTCGTTCTCGACAACGCGCCCGACGGCAGAACCCTCGCGGATGTTGAAGGCGTCCATCGCCGCCGAATCACGCTTGACCGCGGACCATGCCGGCAGGCAGTAGCGGTACATGCAGATCACGGTGCCCATCGACTCGCCGCTGCGTGCGGCGATGAAAGACGCGGTGAGGTTGCTGATGCCGTCGTACTCGGGGTGATCGGCCGGCAGCATCGATCCGGTGAAGATCACGTCCGGATTGCCGAGCGCCTCGGCGATGAAGAACGCCGCGTCCTCCATCGTGTCGGTGCCGTGCGTGACGATCACCGAGTCGTTCTCGGCCAGCGCCTGCTTGACCTCTCCGGCGAGATTCGAGAGCAAGCTGAAGGAGAGGTCTTCCGAGGGGATGCGATGCGGCTCGTACATCGTCACCTCAACATCAGCGACATGTGCGCCCTCGTCGAGCATCGCCACCAAGTGGGCGCCGCCGAGCGCCGGCCGGTGCGACTCGGAATCGCTCTCGCGACGCATGCTGATCGTGCCACCCGTGGTGACCATGCCGATGCGGTATGCCATCTGCGCGAATCCTACGCGCGGGCGAGGGCGATCAGTACGGCGGCAGGTCGCCGTGCCAGTCGCCGAGCCGCTTGAAGGCGCGCCAGAACTCCCGCTTGTAGGGCTCGTCGTCCAGGCAGTCGTCCAGATCCGGTGTGAGCAGCGCCTCGCAGTGCGCCGTCCACGGCTGCACCTGTCCAAGGCGCGACTCGAGCTGCGCGGCACCCGGCATTCCCAGCACGTTGACGTCGTCAAGTGCCGCTTCGCCCATCACCACGAGGATCCGCGGCTGCACGATCATCAACTCGTCGAGCACTCGGGCAGTGCATGATTCGGCTGCTTCCATCGGATCAACGGGGCATTTCACGCTGACCGTGCCGTAGACGGTCAGCGGGTCGATCCCCAGCCGCTTGAACGACTTCTGCAGCGCGATCCCGGCGCGCCCATAGAAGGCGACGCCCTCCTCGACCTCCGCCGGCTTTGCGGTGTGCTTGAGCAGAAAGATGTCGGCCTGCGGGTGTCCGCTGCCGAGTACCGGCATCAGGTGTCCGCGCGGACACTCGTCGCAGTCGTGGATCTCGTGCGCCAGCGAGTTGAGCTCGCGGATCGCGCGATCGAGATAGCGCTCGCGGATCTCGTCGTCGGTGCTCAGTTTGTCTGGAGTTGGCATTTCGTCCGTCATTGATCTTTCGTGAAGGATGACGACTGTTCATGCCATCCGTGCTGTCAAGTTGGATCAGCGGCCGCCGGAGAGTGAAACGCGTCCAGCGCATGCCGCCGATGGTGATTGATTCAGGGTCGGGCGATGCGGTTCCTTCGCTCCATAACGTCGGCGCAACGACCGCTGCCCCGCGCAAGGGCCGTTGCGGAGATCGCGGACGTGCAGGAGAGAAGCGGACGAACGGTCCTTCGCATGCAAGCGATTTGCGGTATAACGGAAGGAACGTTGGCTGATTAAGCGCCTCGACCGCAGATGGCAGGAGCCGAGACCTCCCGTCCGCAAGCTTGCGTCGCAGCGTCGGCCAACGAAGTTCAATGGACTGGGCTCAGAAGGAGCCGGCCGACCGCGCGACTAGCTGGGAGTCAGCGCCGGCCGGCTTTCTTCTTGGCGTCAACCGCCCCGCTCTTGACGATCTGAGTGCGGCGCGCCTTGGTGCCGGTGCGTTTTGGCGGCACCTTGCTCTGGACTCCCACGTTCGTCTGCAGGAACTTCATCGCCTGCACATAGACGAGGCTGCTCGGAGATCTGGCGATGTCAGCCTCGCGCAGACTCTCCAAGAATTCTTCAGGTCCTTCGAAGTCGAACATGCTGATGCGCACGCTGCCAAGGCCCTGCGCCACGTGGCTGTCTGAGCCCGCGCCGGCAACGATGCGGTACTTGGCGGCAAAGCGGGCGGCCTCATCGTTGAACGCCGAGAACGCGACCCGCGGGTTGAAAACCTCAATCAAGTCGATGTCTTCAAGCACGTCGAGCAGGTGCTTGTAGTCAGGGACCGAGTGCATGCGGTCGAACGGGTGCGGCACGTACACAAGGCCTCCCTGGCGCTTGATGTCCGCGATCGCCTCCTGCAGCGTGACGCCCTTGGGAATCTGCTCCTCGATGAAGAGGCCGATCACCTCGCCCTGGTCTTTTGTCTTGACCTCCTCGCCGATGATCACCTTCACGCCGTAGTCGTCGGCGAGCTTTGCCGCCTCGTGGGCGCCCGAGACGATGTTGTGATCGGTCACCGCGATCGCGCCCAGGCCTTGGACCTTCGCTGTCTCGAGCAGCACTTCCACTGGCGTCGCGCAGTCGTGCGAGTGATTGGTGTGCATGTGCAGGTCGACATCGATCCGCTTGCGCCGGCGCAGGCGTTCCTGGATGTGCGGCTTGGGTGCCTTGGCTGGAATCAGATCGTGGCGGCGCACGCGCGTCTCGTAGTAGAGCTCCTCGAAGCGAGCCGCGACCTGATCCCAGGTATTGGTCTGCGCGAAGCGGCGGGCGCGCTCGCGCGTGCTTGCGAGCAGCTCCGGCTCCTGAATCAGTCGTGTGAGCTGGTCGGCAAGGGCGGTGGCGTTACCCGACTCGAACATCAGCCCGAGGTCGCCGTCGTCGAGCGCCTCCTTGTAGGACTCAAGATCGGCGGCCAGCGGCGCGGCGCCGCTGGCGACGATTCGCGCGACGTACCCGGGGCTCGGTGCCGTGCCGGCGCTGGCGGCCACGGCGATATCGGCAGTCGCGATCAGGTCTGCGGCGCTCGACTGCTT
Source organism: Actinomycetes bacterium (assembly GCA_023404495.1). Classification (GTDB taxonomy): domain Bacteria; phylum Actinomycetota; class Thermoleophilia; order Solirubrobacterales; family JACPNS01; genus JACPNS01. The sequence goes on from JAEYBE010000020.1 coordinate 28,035, forward strand.
GGCTGAGACAAAGGTGGTGCGCTCGCGCATGCGGTTGGAAAGGCTCGGCGGCGCGACTGCGGTCTCTGCCGGTACACGGAACGTCGCGTGCCAATGAAGATCGCGTGGGAGCTTGCGCAGCGCACGAATCAGAATCCGCTGGGCGGCGCGCTCCTCAACGCCGTCGAGAAAGATCTCAACCGGCGCTCCGGCCGGTTTGGGCGGCCGCTCGTGCGGCGCTTCGGCGCCGGGCCCGATCACCGAGTAGTCGCCGCCGAAATAGCTGCCGACGAGATCCTTCGTGCCGTGGTTGATCGCCGTGCGCGCGTCGAGGCGACCGAAGAAGAGCTCTACGAACTTGCGTGCGACCTGCGTGGAGAGCGTGCGCTCGGTCGATTGGTGAAAGGTGCCGACGTTGAGCGTGAAGCTCATGCGCAGCGCGGCGCTCGCAGCGCTGGGCGCAAACGGCTCGTGCACATGCACGAAATCAAAACCGTCGATCTGAAAGAGCTGCTCAAGCGTGCGCGCCACATCGATCGGCACGGCCGCTGTGCCGCCGAGCTTGGCCGGCGGAAACGGCAGCGCGGCACCGATTGCGAGCACCGGCGGTCCATCCGATGCGCGACGATCAAAGAGTGGATCGAGCGAGCCGGCCTTCGCGGCCTGCTTGATCTTTGCGCGGGACTCTTTTACATCCTTGCGGCTGTGACTGGGCGCGACCACCAAGACTTCGTGGCCGCGCTGCTGAAGCGCTTTGGAAAGACCAAGCACGTAGCGGTTGGTCTCACGCTCGTCCTCGATCGCATACGGGGTGACCTGCGCGATGCGAAGCTTTGGGGGGTCCGTGGGCATTGCAGGGGGATGTTACGCCTGCAGGCTCAGCACGAAGTCGTACGCCTGCTCGGCGAGCGCGATGGCACGATCCTCGTCGACCCCTGGGCCGAAGACGAACCACTCCTTCATGAAGCGGCCCGGACCTGGCTCGAACTGGGTTGCCTCGCCGGATTCGACGAGCGGCGCGCCGGTTGAGACAGGGAGCTTCAGGACAAGATCGCCCAGCCGGTAGATCGCGAAGATCTTGCCGTTGACGGTGAGCGCATCGCGGGCGAAGGCCTTCTTCTTCGCGACACCGGGACGGTCGATGAAGTTGGCGGTCAGTCGTTCTTCGAACCCGTCGCTGGTGTCGAGCGGATGCACTGCTCAGATCTTTTTCTTGAGGATTCCGAATGCACCGCGGATCAGCTGGTTCTGCAGCTGCTTGCCCTGGCTGCTCTTGAGGAAATCGGTCACCGCGTTGCCGTCGTTCTTCTTGGCCTTTGGTGCCTTGGGCGCCTTCGGCGCTGGTGCGGTCGGCTTGCCTTCGGCGGGCGGCGCCCCCTCTGGCAGCGGCGACGGCGCCGGTGTTGTCCCAGGCGCGGCGGCGCTCTGCGCGATTCGGCCTTCGAGCATTTCCTTGGCGCTCTGCGGATCGACCCGCTGCGCATACTTGGGAGCGAGCTTGGACTGCGCGGTCGTCGCCTTGACGTTGTCGGCCACGCCGATCTGTGAGCGCGGCGAGAGCAAACGCGTGTAGGCGACGGGAGTGGGGATGCCCTTGGAGCTCAGCACGGTCACGATCGCCTCGCCGATGCCAAGGCTGGTCAGCACTTCCGAGAGGTCGTAGGCATCGGACTTGGGGTACGTCGAGACTGTCTGCTTGAGCGCTTTGGCGTCGTCTGGCGTGAACGCACGCAGCGCATGCTGCACCCGCGCACCGAGCTGACCGAGAACCTCGGCCGGGATGTCGGTGGGGTTCTGCGTGACGAAGAAGATGCCGACTCCCTTCGAGCGAATCAGCCGCACGGTCTGCGCGACCGATTCGAGAAAGGCCTTGCTCGCGTCGTTGAAGAGCAGGTGCGACTCATCGAAGAAGAAAACGAGCTTCGGTTTGTCGAGGTCGCCGGCTTCGGGGAGCGTCTCAAAGAGTTCGGCGATCATGCCCATCAGCGCTGTCGAGAAAAGCGCCGGCTTGTCCTGCACCGCCGGCAGCTCGACCGCACTGATTACGCCGCGACCATCAGGCGCGATGCGCATCAGGTCGGCGACATCGAACTGCGTCTCGCCGAAGTACTCATCGCCCCCGGCGTCGCCCAGCGCTGTGATCTGCCGCAGCAGCACGCCGATCGTCTGGCTGGAGACGCCGCCGATCCCTTTGAGGTCTGCCTTTCCCTCGTCCGAGTCGAGGAACATCAACATCGCGCGCAGGTCCTCGAGATCCACCAGTGGCAGCTGACGCTCGTCGGCGTAGTGAAAGAGCAGGGCAAGCGACTGCTCTTGGGTTTCGTTGCTGCCGAGGATCTTGGCCAGCAGCTGCGGGCCGAAGTCGCTGATCGTCGCGCGCACGGGAACGCCGTCTCCGATACCGCCGAGGCTGAGGTACTCGACCGGATAAGCCGTCGGCTGAAAATCGACGCCGAGCTCCTTGAATCTTTCGGCGGCCGGACCGTCTTGCGGAGCCGGAAGCGTGAGGCCCGAAAGGTCTCCCTTCATGTCTGCGACCACGACAGGTACCCCGTTGGCGCTGAGGTTCTCTGCGAGCAGCTGGAGCGTGACGGTCTTGCCTGTGCCGGTGGCCCCCGCAATCAGCCCGTGGCGGTTGAACATTGCCAGCGGAACCTTGACGATCGCATCGTTGAATGTCTCGCCTCCGACCGACACGCGGCCGAGATCGATCGCGGGTTTGTCGGTGTCGTAACCGGCGGCGATCTGCTTGGCGGTGTCTGCGTTGCTGGCTGCCTGATCGTTCATGGTGGGCGAGGCTACTCCGCGGGCGAACGCCAGCGGTCTTGAATCCGTCGAAGCGACGGCGGCGGCTCGATTCCATCGCGCAGCGCCGGGTCCGGGATCGGCTCGCCAAGGCTGTGGCGCATCGGGATCACACCGGCCCAGATATCCAGCGCGTAATCCTCGTCCTCATCCTCCGGCGGACCCGCATTGATCTTCGCGCTGGCCTCGCTGAGTGGGAGCTTGAGCAGCGCCATGCGCTTGGCCTCTTTCTCCGTCGGCACGCGGGCCTCCGCCCAGCGCCCGGGGAAGATCTCCTCGAAGAAGTCATGCATCAACTGGTCCTTGACGGGACCCTCAGGTACTAGCTCCGCCTGGCCGAAGACCATCACCGAACGGAAGTTCACATTGTGATTGAGCACGCTCCTGGCGAGTACCAGGCCGTCGGTTTCTGCGACGGTGACGCAGATCTTCGCTCCTCCACCGATCGATTTGAGCGTCCGACTCGCCGCCGAGCCGTGCACGACCAGGTCTTCGCCGATCAGCGCATGGATCGTCGGCACACTGAAACCCTGACCGCCCTCGTCCGCGAACCCGATGTGGCAGAGGTAGGTCTCTCGTAGTACGCGCTTGATCGTCGCCCAGTCGGGCTGCGCCAGCTGCGGCTCGCGGCGAAGCTTGGTCAGGTCGTTGATTGGGGCTTCGCCGCTGGGCATGGGCGCAAGATTCTTCGCTTGGTGCCGCTCGGACTACGCGTGCTCGGTCGCGGGTTCGGCGGATTTCGCTTCGATCTCCCAGTGCGGAAGGATCCGATCGAGCCATTTCGGGATCCACCAGTTGGCCTCGCCCATCAGCTGCAGGATCGCCGGCACGAGGACCATTCGCACCAAAGTCGCATCCAAGAAGACAGCTGTCGCCATGCCGATGCCCATCAGGCGCAGGAACATCAGATCGCTGAACGCGAACGACAGGAAGACCGCGATCATGATCGCTGCGGCGGCAGTGATCACCCGAGCTGTGCGCGCGAGGCCGATTGTCACGGCGTCGTGGGTCTCGCGGCCGCGCAGATACTCCTCGCGAACGCGGCTCATCAGGAAGACCTCGTAGTCCATCGAGAGCCCGAAGAGGATCGAGAACATGATCACCGGCACAAATGGGGCAATCGGGACCTCCTGGCCGACTCCGAGCATTTGCCCGAATGTGCCGCCCTGGGCCGCGAGCGTGATCACGCCGAATGAAGCGCCCACGCTGAGCAGGTTCATCACGCCGGCCTTGATCGCGATCACCGGGGATCGGAAGGCCAGCAGCAAGATGATCAACGAGAGCAGGACCACGCCGAGAATGAAGATCGGCATGCGATCAGCCAGGTATTCGCTCTGGTCGATGAACGACGGAGTCTGGCCGCCGAGCAGGACCGTCGCGCCGGTACCCGCCACCGCGGCGGGCAGCACGCGGTCGCGCAAGTCGTCGGCGAGCGCCTCGGTCGCCGGGTCTTGTGGGGCGTCCTTGGGCGAAACAATCATTAGTGCAGTCGTGCCGCTCTCGCTGATCTGCGGTTTCGCGACGTTCGTCACCTCCGGCACGCCCTCAAGCGAGGTCACGACCTTGTTGGCGGCTCGCAACGTCTGCTGCTCGCTGAAGCCGTTACCAGTCACGGCGACGAAGAATGGCCCGTTGGCGCCAGGACCGAATCCCTTTTCGATCAGCTTGTACGCCTTGTAGGTCATGTCGCTCTCCGGATTGGTGGAGGCGTCTGGAAAGCCGAGGTTCATGTCCTTCGCGGGTATCGCGAGGGCCACCAAGATCACGGTTGCGACGATCGCGAACGGCCAGGGGCGCTTCTGGATCTGACGACTCCAGCGGGCCGCGGGCGGCAGATGGTTGGGATCGTTCTCGCGCTCGCGCCGCGTGTGCGCGTCGGCGACCCCCGGCAGTTTGAGTCGGTTGACGCGCGGACCGAGCATCGCCAGCAGCGCCGGAAGGAGAGTGATCGACGTCAGCAGCACCACGAGCACAGCGAGGCTCGTGTCGAGCGCGACACCGCGCAGGTACTCGACTCCAACCAGAAAGAGTCCCATCACTGCCAGCACCACCGTCATGCCGGCGACGATCACGCTGCGGCCGGCGGTTGCCAGCGCCTCGGCAAGCGACTCTTCGACGTCGTCAGAGATATCCAGTGCGTCGCGAAAGCGCGTGAGCACGAGCAGCGCGTAGTCGATTCCGACACCGACCGCCAGCAACTCTGCGACCTGCGGAGCCCAGTCGGGCACGCCGACGATGTCCGCGAGTACATAGGTGAGCAGAATTCCGATGCCCAGACCGAACAGCGCCGTGATGATTGGCAAACCGGCAGCGATCACGGATCCGAATGCGATCAGCAGGATGATCATCGCCGCCAGGAACGCTGGACCCTTTGGGCCGCCGGCAGACTGGAAGAAGCTGGAGCTGAGCTCAACCTCTAGGCCGGAGCCACTGGCCTGCTCGGCCAGCTCCATCATCTTGTCTCCCTCGGCCTTCTTGAACTGCGTCCCATCCTTTGTCAGCGGGATCGCGAATGTGCCGATCGACTTGTCCGGCGAGATCTGCCAGGTCTCTTGCGCCGGGGCAGCGCCGATTCCATCCAGCGCGGTGAGCTTCGCCGTGAGCGCCTTGACCTTGGCGACCGTGGCCGGTGCGGTCGCGTTGCCGTCCGCCGGAGCCCAGACGACGTCCAGCGTCTGGCCATTGTTGCCGGGGAACTCGGCGGAGATCACCTCTCCGGCTTGTTTGCTGTCTGAACCCGGAGTGGTGTAGTCGGCCTTGAACTCACCGGGAAACGCCTTCGAGAGTCCGAATGAGGCGAACAACACGCCGATCCAGATCAGGACTGTCAGCTTGCGATGGCGGTAGATCCAACGGGCGAGCGAAGCGAGTGCGCCCTGGTGAGTCTCGGGGGAAGAGTTCATACGGGGGAAAATATCCAACGGCCTGCCCGAATGGGCAGGCCGTTGGCAAACGAACCGCTTGTTCAAGCGGGGGTCCGGATAGCCCGGCGCTACTTCTTCGCGCCCGCCTTCGCGCGCGCGGCCGGCTTCTTCGCGGCAGGCTTCTTCGCCGCGGCAGCCTTCGAACGGTTGGCCGGGGCGGCCTTGCGCTTGGCTGCGCTGGCGCGCTTGCCCCGCGTGCGGGTCGCGTTCAGCTTCGGCTTGCCACCGTACTTGGCGATGAACTTCTCCGTGTCCTCGCGGGCGATCGAGTCGACGCGCTGGTTCTGCGGCGACTTCATCAGGTAGGAGGACGGGCCGTCGAGCTGACCGCCGACGCCGTTGTTGAGCGCCAGCTTGCACATACGCACAGCATCGATCACAATGCCGGCCGAGTTCGGCGAGTCCCAGACTTCGAGCTTGAGCTCGACGTTCAGCGGCACATCGCCGAATGCCTGGCCCTCAACGCGGATGTGCGCCCATTTGCGGTCGGTCAGCCACGGCACGTAGTCGCTCGGACCGATGTAGACGTCGTCGGCCGGGAGCGTGTGGTCCATGATCGAGGTGACAGCCTGGGTCTTCGAGATCTTCTTCGACTCAAGGCGCTCACGCTCGAGCATGTTGTAGAAGTCCATGTTGCCGCCGACGTTGAGCTGCGAGGTCTTGACCATCTTCACACCGCGCTGACCGAAAAGGGTGGCGAGCTGGCGGTGGACGATCGTCGCGCCGACCTGGCTCTTGATGTCGTCACCGACGATCGGCAGGCCGGCCTTCTTGAACTTGCGGTCCCAGTACGGCTCCGAGGCGATGAACACGGGAATGCAGTTGACGAAACCGCAACCGGCCTCGATCACCTGCTCGACGTACCACTTGGTCGCATCCTCGCTGCCGACAGGCAGGTAGGAGACGACGACGTCGGTCTGCGTGTCCTTGAGGATCTGCACGATGTCGGCCGTCTCGCCCGGCGCCTTCGTGATCTTCTCCTTGAGGTACTTGCCCAGGCCGTCGTGAGTCATGCCGCGGTAGACCGGGGCGCCGAGGTTTTTCGGGACCTTGGCGAACTTCATCGTGTTGTTCGGGTCGGCCCAGATCGCCGCGCCGAGGTCTTTGCCGACCTTCTTGGCGTTGATGTCGAAGGCGCAGGTGAACTCGATGTCGTTCACGTGGTAGCCGCCAAGGTCCACGTGCATCAGGCCCGGGACATCTTCGGTCGGCTTGGCGTTCTTGTAGTACTCAACGCCCTGAACAAACGCGCTGGCGCAGTTGCCGACGCCGATGATCGCGACGCGGACCTTGTCGCCCTGGTAGCGGCCTTTGCCGTTGGTTGAAGCTTTCGGTGCAGGTGTCACTGCTGTAGTTCCTTCCGGAAGGGATCGTGTCTTCAGTGAGAGGCAGGTGGCGCGCCGAACCAAATCAGGCGCAGCCGGTCTGCCGAGGATAGAGGTTGGAACACCGTCTAGACGGCTCGGTTACAGCGTTTTTCTGGAACGTCTATTCTTGAATGCATGGCCCGACCGAGAGAGTTCGACGAGGTGCTCGCGATCGACGCCGCGGCCGAAGTCTTCCGTCGACGTGGCTACGCGGCAACGTCGATCGAACAGCTCGTCGAGGCGACCGGTGTGCACCGCGGGAGCCTGTATTCAACGTTCGGCAGCAAGCGCGGACTGTTTCTGCGGGCACTGGAGCACGCGATCAGTGGCGGTATCCGGGCGGACGATCAGCACGACCTACTGCTGACCGCGCTGCTCGAGCTCCCACCCGCAGACCGCGTCATGCGCGAACGAATTGAACGCCTGCTCTTCTCGTCTGGGGCGACGCCCGAGCAACTCGGCCAGCGCCTGCTTGATCGGGCCGGAGTGCGAAGTCTGTAGTGCGACTCGACGGCGGCGCGGTCAGCTCAAGCGCACAGATCGCCGCAGTTGCGCGAAGCGACGCCTAGCTGGCTGAGGCCGCGGCCTTCTCGGCGTCAAGGATCTTCGACTGCTTGTAGACGTGCGCGATGCGCTGGAGCATCGTGAAGAGGCTCATCACCGCGAGCAGGTAGATCGCCGCCTTGAGCACCCACATCTCGGTACCGGAGATCGTCAGATCGGCGAGGAAGAGTCCGACCGAAATGATCACGACCCGCACCGCGCGCGACGCGATACCGACCTTGCACTCGATCCCGAGCGCTTCGGCACGTGCGCGGGTGTAGGAGACCATGATCGATCCGGTGACCGCAAGCACGACAGCAGCTGCTGCCTCAGGGTCGCCACCCTTGGCCAGCTGGTAGGCGATCGCTGCCAGAACGAAACCTTCCTCGATGCGGTCGAGTGAGGAGTCGAGGAACGCACCGAACAGCGTGGCCTTGCCGCTCATCCGCGAGTACTTGCCGTCGAGCAGGTCCATCACCGAGCCGAAGACGAAGGCGAATCCGGCAGGGATCCACCAGCCGAGCATGATGAACACGACGGCAAGCGCGCAGCCGAGCAGTCCGACCAACGAGATCGCGTTGGGTGTCAGGCGCGACTCGATCAGTCGGTTACGCGCGGCGTCGGAAAGGATTGGTCGGCTTGGCTCTGCCATCGCTGGTGGGATTCAGGAGATGCTGTCGTCGTTGGTTTGCGGAATGCGCACCGGATCGCCGTTGTCGTCGGTGGTCCAACCCTCGGCGCAGGTGTACCCGCCGCCGACGAGCCTGCCGAGCGAAAAGTCCGGCGTGATCGTGACCACGGGCGGACGCGACGATACACCCCCGGCGTCCTTGCTGCCCAGCGAAGGGAGCACGACCTCGAGGTATTCGTCGTCGCTGCCGCGCAGGCAGCCGTAGGAGGGACGCAAGAAGCGCTGCCAGCGAATCTTCGTTTCCGTCACGCCCCAATGGTCCGGCCGGATCTCGAATCCCTTCGTCGGATCGTTCTCGCGGAAGTCGGGTTCAGACGCAGATTTCTCTGGCAGCGTCACGCGGAAGATCTCCCAGTCGCGGAATTCGGCCGAGCGGTCGAGGTATGGCAGCCCGGCGCGAATCAGGTCCGCTTCGTCGCGTCCCGAGTAGTCGAGCACTGCGCGCTTGGGCAAGGCCACCCAGCGCACATCGTTGTCGATCAGCCAGCGTGCGTATGTGCGCGGGTCGAGCGTGCCGTCGTAGAACACGGCGTTGTACTTGGTGTCAAGCTGGCGCTCCCAGCCGCGCGCGATCGGCCGGCGGTTGGCAACATAGGCCGCCTCGAAGTGATTGCGCGTGAAGACGATCTCGACCTTTTCGTCGCGCTGCGGGTTGTTCGCGTCCAGGAAGCGATTGACCGGGGCAAAGTAATGCGGATCGGCGGTCTCGTCGGCCGTCGCCATCGCCCATAGCGCCGTCGCCCCCTGCCAGCACAGCAACGGCACGATCACCGCGAGCGCGTAGCGCCCCGAGCGCGGCCAGAGAATCGCTGCGGCGATCGGCGGGAAGAGCACCATCCCGAGCCGGATCGCATTGCCGCCGATCGGCGAGGCGATCAGCTCGTTCGCCGTCAAGAACGCGACGTACAGCGCCACGCCCGTTCCAACCATTCGCCGCGCATCGCCCGAAAGCTCGTCACGCACCATGAACCAGAAGAACGCCGTGAAGGCGATCGCGCCCAGATAAGAGCCGACGACGAACGGTTGGCTCCCGCCTTCCGGGAAGAGCAGCGAGACGGTCATCGCCGGGAGCACGCTCGCCACAGCAACCACCAGATACGAATGGTTGGGCGACGCCCAGACGGTGCGGAATGCGTGGCGAGCGGTGCGCAGGGTCTCCCACGGATGACCGCCGAGCCAGACGGTGAAGGCGATGAACGCAATGAAGAGCGCCGCGAGTGGGCTGGTCAAGGCGCTGTTTACTGCGAGGAGGCCCGCGATCCAGCTGCGCCCGTGCGCCGCGGCGAGCAGCGCCCCGAGTCCGATCGCCATCGAGAGCGCGTACGGCAGCTGTCCGATCACCAGGGTCGCGCTGAAGACGACCGCGAACACATATGAAGCGGCCGTCGCTCCCTTGCGCGGGAAGACCTCGCGGGCGAGGATCGAGAAGAGCAGCACTCCGAGCAAATAGCTGAGCGCACCGGCCAGACGCACCCCGATCGTCGCCGAAAGCGACGGGAAGATCACCCCATACGAGACGACGTAGTGCCCGCCGTACCAGTTGTAGTTCCAGACGAAAAGTCCATCGTTCTTGAACAGCTCGGCGCGGTAGAGGTGCGCGGCAAGGTCGCCGCCGCGCAGGTCGACCACGAAGTAGAGCGCCGCAAGCCCGACGGCGACCAGCATCGGCCCGAGGTGCGGGCGCAGGAGATCTCGCGCGCGAGCGATCATCGTCTCAGTCTGAAGCTTCGACGCCGGCAAGGAAGTTCGCCGTCATTTCGATCACGTCCGGGCGATCGAGCCACGGCCAGTGCCCCGCGTCGGCAAGCAACTGGAGCTTTGCGTTCGGCAGCGTCTGCGCGTAGAGCTCGCCAAAGCGCGTCGGGATGTACGGGTCCTGCTCGCCCCAGATGACGAGCGCCGGAGCGGTCAGCAGGCTGAAGCGTTCGCCGGCCTCCTCGAGCGTCTTCGAAGGGGCACCGCGGTAGAGCTTGAGGATCGCGCGCTGCGTTCCGTGGTCGAAGTGGTCCCAGATCGATTCGATCATCTCGTCGGGCAGGGCGGTGCGACCCGGCCGTGCTTCGCGACTGATCCAACGAGCGCTCGTCTTGGTGGTCAGCCCCATGAACAGCTCGCCGAGAAACGGTGTGCGCCACACACGCGCCAGGCGGTGCCACTTGTAGCCGGGGAGCAACGGCACAGCGTTGATGATCACGACGCGATTGACTCGCTCGTGCAGCTCCTGCGCTGTGATCAGCGCCATCCCGCCCCAGTCCTCGACCACAAGGTTGAATTTCTCCCAGCCCTGTTGTGCGATGAACGCCTGGAGCACGGCGTTGTAGCCGCCAAGCGACCCGTCAAAGTGCATCGGCTTGTCGCTGCGGCCGAATCCAGGAAGGTCAAGGGCGACGCCACCAGTCTTCTCCAGGAACGGCGTCCATTCGTCCGCGTTCGTCGGGACGCCGTGGACATAGAGCGTTGGGACGCCTCCGCTCTGCGGGGGTGCCTCACGCCAGAAGACTTCGAAGCCGGCGACCTTTGCGCGGCGCTCATTGATTGCGACCGTCATCCGGCCAGACAGGCTAGATCAGGCCGGCGCCGCAAGGGCTGCCAGGGGCCTTACGATTGGCGATCGATGTGCCCGCGCGCCGCCAAGCCTCTGCCACCACTCCCCCACCCGAACCGTCTGCGGGCGATCCGTGCCCGTCTACGCGAGGCCTACGGCGTGCCGGTGCCAAAGCCGCATCACGATCCGGTCGGTGAACTGGTGCTGACCGTGCTCAGCCAGAACACCAATGACCGCAACCGCGACGTCGCCTTCAGCCGGATCGAAGAGCGCTGGTCCGACTGGGAGGCGGTACGCGCTGCCCCGGTGGAGGAAATCGAGACCGCGATCGCCCCCGGCGGAATCTCAAGGATCAAGTCCGCGAGGATCAAGCAGATCCTCGACCGGCTCGCAACCGATCCGCTGCCGAGCGGCGCCGACCCGGACGGGCGCTGGCACCGTGCACGCGAGATCGACCTCGATTGGATGCAGTTCACGCCGCTCGAAGTCAGTCGCGACTACCTCTGCTCGCTGCCCGGCGTGGCGCGCAAGACGGCCGCCTGCGTGCTGCTGTTCGCCTACGGATTGCCGGACATCCCGGTCGACACGCACGTCGGCCGGGTCGGCCAGCGCCTCGGGCTCTTCCCGGCCAACGCCAACTTTGAACAGATGCACGACTTGATCGCCGCCTGGACGCCTCCAGCGCTCGCCCATGAGGAGCACGTCAATCTGATTCGGCACGGGAGGCGCACCTGCCACAAACGCACGCCGGAATGCTCGATCTGTCCGCTTCGGGAGATCTGCCCGAGCGCGGGCGAGTTTCTGACTAGCGCTTCTTGACCTTCGGCAGCTTGATGCTCTTCGCGGTGGCGGCGATCTTGGCGATCGATCCGTTTCCGGGCCAGCTCGCCTTGGGACGGATCTTCTTGCCATTGAAGTACTTGACCGGGAGCTTGAGCGTCGCGGTCGCCACGCAGTAGTCGGCCGACGCCGCGAACTTGGCCGTCGCCTTGTACTTCTTGGTGGCAGTCACCCGCTTGCGCTTTCCCTTCACGCGCTTGACGGTCTTGTAGGAATAGGTCTGGGTGGCCGTCGCCTTCCCGGTGCAGCCGTCGGCCTGACCGATCAGAGCGGGGAGCTTCGCGCGCAGCACGACTTTCTGCGAATAGGTGCGCTTCTTCTTGTCGAGCTTTGCGCTGCCGGAGCGCGCAAAGCTGATCTGGGTCGACGTGTAGACCCCGGTCACAAGGTCAAGTCCGACGACCGCCGAGGGACTGAGGGTCGGCGATCCGCTGGTCTGACCGTTGCCGACCTGGCCGGCGACGTTTTCGCCCCAGCAGTCGACCTCACCGCCACGGACCGCGAAACAAACATGCCCGGCGTAGCCGTTGGCCGAGACCGAGAGGGCGCCGAGCGAGTTCGGCACGGCGATCGGAGACACAACGGCGCTCGGCGACCCGTTGCCAGGTCGCGTGCCCCAGCAGGCAAGAATCTGGCCACCGTTGACCGCGCAGTTGCTCTGCGCCGACCCTCCGAGCGATGCGGCGCCGGCGATCGATGCGACGTCTTTCGGAATGACCGATGCTCCGCCGCTGCCGTCACCGATAAGTCCTGCCGCGCCCCAGCACTTCGCGCTGCCCACGCCGACCGTCGCGCAAGAGCTTGCGCCGCCGGCGAAGATCGTCGCGCCGACCGCAAGACCCGCAACCGTGACCGGCACGTCGCTGGGGTTCGTCGAACCGTCGCCCAACTCGCCGTTGTCATTGTCGCCCCAGCAACGCGCGGTGCCGTCGTTGATCAGCGCGCAGCTGTGGTGAAACCCTGCTGAAACGCTGCGGACGTTGGTCAAGCCGGAGACCGGAGTCGGGGTCGACTCTTTTTCGTCCGCGGAAGGATTACCGACTTCGTCATGCGAGTTGTCGCCCCAGCAGCGCGCCGTCTGGTCGTAGAGCAGCACGCAGAAGGTGCGCTCCGAACCGGTGATTCGTGCAACGTTGTCCAGACCGCTGGCCTGCGTCGGGGTCGTGTGCGGGGAGAGCAGGATGTCGATCGTTTCATTACCGAGCTGGCCATATGTGTTGCCACCCCAGCACCAGACGCTGCGGTTCTCCAGCAATGCGCAAGTCGAATCGCGCGCGGCGATGATGATCGACACCGGCGCTGGAAGCCCGTTCACGCGAACCGGCGCAGGCGAATCCTGTTGCGTGCCGTCGCCGAGCTGGCCGAGCGAGTTGCTTCCCCAGCACCAGGCGACGCCGGAGTCGCCTACCGCGCAGGAGTGGGAGCCCCCGGCCGAGACCATCGGGGTCGCGGCGGTGGCCGATTGCGCGGCGAGCAGCATCAGGAGCGCTGTGAGCGCGGGCAGGATCAGGCGAGTTGAAATACGCATCGGGGATTGCTTCGCAGCGAAGCCCTCAAAGCCTATGCGCGCACGCGGGATTGGTCCAGCCCTCTCGTCCATAAGAAATCAAACCGCCGGCACGCGCGATCGGTGCGGTCAACTCTGCCGGCGATCGAATTTCTGGCTGATTCGGCGATCTCGGGAACTTCACAGATCTATAACAGTCCGACTTAGATTTTCTGCGCTGATCGCCTATAATTGTTTCAAATCTTTGTAATCGCGCGGCCCCGATCCGGCAGGCGCACCCCCATCAAACAGGAGCAGTAAAGGCACCATGGCAAAGACAATCGGAATCGACCTCGGCACCACCAACTCGGCGATGGCCGTGCTGGAAGGCGGCGAGCCGACGGTCATCGAGAACTCAGAAGGCGGGCGTACAACCCCATCCGTAGTGGCCTTCACCTCCGGCGGCGAGCGCCTCGTCGGGACCCTGGCCAAGCGCCAGGCGGTCACCAACCCCGAGAACACAGTCTTCTCGATCAAGCGCTTCATGGGCCGCAAGGAGGCCGAGGTCAAGGAAGAGGAGTCGATCGTCCCCTACAAGGTCGTGCGCGGTGACAACGGCGACGTGCGAGTGGATGTCGGCGACGGCAAGCAGCTCTCGCCGCCGGAGATCTCCGCGATGATCCTGCAGAAGCTCAAGTCCGACGCCGAGGCCTACCTCGGCGAGACGGTCGACAGCGCGGTCATCACCGTCCCGGCCTACTTCAACGACGACCAGCGCCAGGCGACCAAGGATGCCGGCAAGATCGCCGGGCTTGAGGTCAAGCGCATCATCAACGAGCCGACCGCGGCGGCGCTCGCGTACGGACTCGACAAGGAAGAGGACCAGACGATCCTGGTGTTCGACCTCGGCGGCGGCACATTCGATGTGTCGGTGCTCGAGATCGCCGACGGCGTCTTCGAAGTCAAGAGCACCGCGGGTGACAACCACCTCGGCGGCGACAACTTCGACAAGGCGATCGTCGACTACCTGGTGGCGGAGTTCAAGAAGGACAACGCGATCGACCTCGGCGCAGACCCGATGGCGCTTCAGCGTCTCTACGAGGCAGCCGAGAAGGCGAAGATCGAACTCTCCTCGACCCAGGAGACGCAGATCAACCTGCCGTTCATCACGGCCGACGCCTCTGGACCCAAGCACCTTGACACGCGCCTCACGCGTGCCAAGCTCGCCGAGCTGACCGGCGACTTGATCGACCGCACGGTCGCTCCGGTCCGCCAGGCGCTCGATGACGCAGGCGCGAAGATCGACCACGTTGTGCTGGTCGGCGGCATGACCCGTATGCCGGCCGTGCGCGAGAAGGTCAAGGAGCTCACGGGCAAGGACCCCCACCAGGGAGTCAACCCCGATGAGGTCGTGGCTGTTGGCGCAGCGATCCAGGCCGGCGTGCTGGCCGGAGACGTCAAAGACGTCCTGCTGCTCGACGTCACCCCGCTGACGCTCGGGATCGAGACCAAGGGCGGCGTGATGACCAAGCTGATCGAGCGCAACACGACGATCCCGACGCGCAAGAGCGAGGTCTTCTCGACCGCCGACGACAACCAGCCGTCGGTCGAGATCCACGTTCTTCAGGGCGAACGCGAGATGGCGTCCGGCAACAAGTCGCTGGGCAAGTTCCAGCTGACTGGAATCCCGCCGGCGCCGCGCGGCATCCCGCAGATCGAGGTTGCCTTCGACATCGACGCAAACGGCATCTTGAACGTGACGGCCAAGGACCTTGGCACCGGCACGGAGCAGAAGATCGAGATCAAGAGCGGCTCTGGCCTCTCGGATGACGAGATCAACAAGATGGTCGCCGACGCCGCAGCCCACGCCGATGAGGACGCGGCCGCCAAGGACCTCGCGGAGGCGCGCAACGACGGTGAGAACCTCGCCTACCAGGTCGAGAAGCAGATCAAGGACAACGGCGACAAGCTCGAAGACTCGCTCAAGGAGCGTCTCGAGGCCGGGATCAAGGAGATCCGCGAGGCCGCGGCCGGCGACGACGTCGCCGAGATCAAGGCAAAGACCGAGGCGCTCGCCGAAACGATGAACGCAGCAGCCGAAGAGCTCTACAAGGCAGCAGCCGAAGAGCGCGACGCGGCAGCAGCATCTGAGAACGGCGCATCGGGCGAGGAGTCAGAGGAAGAGGTCGTCGACGCCGAGGTCGTCGACGAGGGCAAGTAAAAGGCCGGAAATTCCGGGACTTTCAACTGCTCACGTGACCCAGGCCAGATATGACCGAGTCCAATGACATAATCGAAAACGGAATCGACGGCTCCGGGGAGCAGTCCGCAGGACGCGGAACCCCCGACGGCCGCACCACACCCGATCCGGCGGCGGAAGCCGAGACCAAAGCTGGATCAAGTGCTTCACCGGCTGCTCCCCAGGGGGCAGGCGGTGAAGACACCTCTGAAGGCGGCGCGCAGGTTGAGGAGGAGCTCGACGAGCTGGCGGCTGCGCTTGCCGCACGTGACGAGTACAAGGACCTCGCGCTGCGGGCCAAGGCCGACTTCGAGAACTACCGCAAGCGCGCCGACAAGCGCGTCGCCGAAACACGTGGCGTCGCCGTCGCAGGCGTGCTGCGTGAACTGCTGCCGGTAGTTGACAACCTCGACCGCGCAGTCGAGGCGGCGGGCGAGACGCCATCCGGCGACGCGTTTGCCGAGGGCGTGCGGCTCGTTCACGCCGACCTGCACTCGGTGCTCGATCGACTCGGACTCAAGTCGGTCGATCCGACGGGCGAAGCATTCGATCCGAACTTCCACGAGGCGATCTCGCAGGCCCCGGCAGACGATGTCACGCCGGGCACGATCGTCGATGTCGTCCAGAAGGGCTTTCTGCTGGGCGAAGTGGTCGTGCGCCCTGCGCGCGTAGTGGTGGCCGCGTAGGGAGTCCGCAGTGCCGGAAAAGGATCCATACAAGGTTCTGGGCGTAGCCAAGAACGCAAGCGAGGCCGAGATCAAGAAGGCCTACCGCAAGCTCGCGCGCAAATGGCACCCCGACCAGAACGCCGGCAACACCGAGGCCGAGGAGAAGTTCAAGGAGGTCCAGGAGGCCTACGACATTGTCGGCGACCCCAAGAAGCGCAAGGAGTTCGACTCCGGCGGCTTCAACATCCCTTTCACCGGCGGCGGCAACCCGTTCGCCGGTTCCAACCCGTTCGGGGGCGGAGGGGGTGTTCGCTTCGACAATCTGGGCGACATCTTCGGCGGCGTGACCGGAATGTTCGGTGGGCGATCCGGTGGTGGCCGGCAGCGCGTTGAGCGCGGTCGCGACCTCGAAGCGGCGGTGGCGATCGGCTTCGATCAATCGATCAGCGGAACCGAAGTCTCAGTCTCGGTGCCGCGCCATGAGACATGCGAGACCTGCCATGGCTCGGGCGCAGCGCCCGGCACATCGCCGACCACATGTCCGCGCTGTTCGGGAAGCGGAGTCGAGTCGGTCGGGCAGGGGATGTTTTCGATCAGCCAACCGTGTCAGCAGTGCCACGGCCGCGGGCAGATTGTGGAGAAGCCGTGTGCGACCTGCCAGGGCGACGGCACCGTGGTGAAGACGCGCAAGTACCGGGTGAAAATCCCGGCCGGCGTCCGCGACGGCGCGCGGATCCGCGTGGCCGGCAAAGGCGAGGCGGGCGAGAACGGCGGCGCTGCCGGCGACCTGTATGTGGTTGTCAGCGTCGGCGCTTCCGAGATCTTCACGCGCAAGGGCGACAACCTCGAAGTCAGCGTCCCGGTGACGGTCACTGAGGCGATTCGCGGGGCGACGATCGAGGTGCCGACCTTGAATGGCAAGAAACAGATCAAGGTTCCTGCCGGCACCAAGCCCGGCACCGTGATCCGTCTAAAGGGCGAGGGTCCTGCTCACGCCAAGGGCTCCGGCCACGGCGACCTGCGCTACCGCGTGGAAGTGATCGTCCCCAACTTCGAGGCCCTGAGCAAGGAGCAGCAGGACGCGGTCGACGACCTCGCGTCCGTCATGACCGACAATCCGCGCGATGAGTTGATCTCGCGCGCCGGGAGCTGATCGGCGTGGCCGTGCGCAAAGAAGGCCTCTACATGATCTCGGTCGCCGCCGAGCTGGCAGGAGTACACCCGCAGACGCTGCGTATCTACGAACAGCGCAGGCTGATCCAGCCGACCCGCACGCCGAAGGGAACCCGTCTCTACAGCGACGAGAACGTGCGCACGCTGCAGCGGATCCAGCAGCTGACCGACGAGGGCATGAACCTCGCGGGAGTCGAGCGGGTGTTCGACCTGGAGGCGCAGCTCACGCGCATGCAGCGGCGGGTGGCCTCGCTCGAGCGCCAGCTCGAACAGACCCGGGCCGAGGCGATAGCTGAGATCGAGCGCATCCGCCGGGCGGGCCGCGCGGAGATCGTGCGCTACCAGCCGCCGCAGCCTGTGAGAATTCCAATCAATAGAACAGAAGAGAACGCGAAGAAGAAGGAGGCCTGAAAGCAATGAGGCCTGACCGTTTCACCATCAAGTCCCAGGAGGCCATCGAGGCCGCCCAACGCGCAGCGGAGACCAGGCGCAACCCGCAGGTCACCCCCGCGCACCTGCTGCTGGCCGTGCTCGATCAGGAGGGCGGCATCGTAGTCCCGGTGTTGCACAAGCTCGGTGTCGACAGCAGCGCCGTGCGTGAGCGCACGCTGCGCGCGGTCGAGGAACTTCCGACACTTGAGGGCGCGGCCGGGGCCCAGCCGACCCCGGCCAACGAACTCGTCGCCGTTCTGCGGAAGGCCGAGGACGAGGCGCGTGACCTGACCGACGAGTACATCTCGGTCGAACATCTACTGCTCGCGCTCTCGTCGGTGCCGGGGCAGAACGCCGCCGAGGCGCTCGCAAGCTTCGGCGCGACGCACGACGAGATCGTCAAGGCTTTGAAGGAAGTCCGCGGCTCGCACCGCGTGACCGACCAGAACCCCGAGGAGAAGTACCAGGCGCTCGAGAAGTACGGCGTCGATCTGACCGCGGCCGCCGAGGCCGGCAAGCTCGACCCGGTGATCGGGCGCGACGACGAGATCCGCCGCGTCGTGCAGGTGCTGAGCCGCCGCACGAAGAACAACCCGGTCCTGATCGGCGAGCCTGGCGTCGGCAAGACCGCGATCGTTGAAGGTCTCGCCCAGCGGATCGTCTCCGGCGACGTTCCGGAGTCGCTGCGCGATCGCCGCGTGGTGTCGCTCGATATCGGCGCGCTGATCGCCGGCGCGAAGTACCGCGGCGAGTTCGAGGATCGCCTGAAGGCTGTCCTGAAGGAGGTCCAGGAGGCCGAGGGCACAGTGATCCTCTTCATGGACGAGCTGCACACGATCGTCGGAGCCGGCGGCGCTGAGGGCGCGGTCGACGCCGCGAACCTCTTGAAGCCGATGCTGGCGCGCGGCGAGCTGCGCGCGGTCGGCGCGACGACGCTCGACGAGTACCGCAAGCACATCGAGAAGGACGCAGCTTTGGAGCGGCGTTTTCAGCCGGTGTACGTCGGCGAGCCGACGGTCGAGGACACGATCGCCATCCTGCGCGGCCTGAAGGAGAAGTACGAGATCCACCACGGTGTGCGCATTCAGGACGCCGCGATCATCGCGGCGGCGACACTGAGCCACCGCTACATCGCTGACCGCTTCCTGCCCGACAAGGCGATCGACCTGATCGACGAGGCGACTTCTCGTCTGCGCATCGAGATCGACTCGCTGCCGACCGAGATCGACGAGATCGAGCGGCGTATCCAGCAGCTGATGATCGAGGAGCAGGCTTTGAAGAAGGAGAGCGACGAGGCTTCGGCCAAGCGGCTGGAGTCTTTGCGCGCAGAGCTGGCGGACTTACAGGAGCAGTCCGGCGAGATGAAGGCTCACTGGCAGGTCGAAAAAGACGCGATCGCCGCGATTCGCGAGGTCAAGGAGGCGCTCGACGCGGCGCACCAGGAGATCGAGCGCGCCGAGCGCGAAGCGGATCTTGAGCGCGCCGCCGAGCTGCGCTACGGCACGATCCCTCAGCTTGAAGGCGAGCTCGCCGAGAAGGAGACGGCCGTCAAGGAGATCCAGGACGGAGTCACGTTCCTCAAAGAAGAAGTCGACGAGGAGGACATCGCCGAGATCGTCGCCAAGTGGACCGGCATCCCGGTCTCGCGGATGATGGAGGGCGAGGTCGAAAAGCTCGTGAACATGGAGGGCCGCCTGCACGAGCGGGTGATCGGCCAGGACGAGGCGATCAGCGCAGTCGCTAACGCCCTGCGCCGCTCGCGCGCCGGGCTTCAGGATCCCGATCGTCCGATCGGCTCGTTCCTCTTCCTTGGTCCGACCGGCGTCGGCAAGACAGAGCTGGCGCGGGCACTCGCGGAGTTCATGTTCGATTCAGAGCAAGCGATCGTGCGGCTTGACATGTCCGAATACATGGAGAAGCACACAGTCGCCCGACTGGTTGGCGCGCCCCCGGGCTACGTCGGCTACGAAGAGGGTGGGCAACTGACAGAGGCCGTGCGGCGCCGGCCGTACTCGGTGGTGCTTCTGGACGAGATCGAGAAGGCGCACCCGGATGTCTTCAATGCGCTGCTCCAGGTGCTCGACGACGGACGGCTGACAGACGGACAGGGTCGCACTGTGGACTTCAAGAACACGGTGCTGATCATGACCTCGAACGTCGGCTCGCAGTTCATCGTCGATGTCGAGAAGCAGGCCGCTGAGGCTGGCCGCTCGGTGGATGAGGCCGAAGAGAAGGTGCGCGAGCTCGTCGAGGGCGCGCTGCGCGACACCTTCAAGCCGGAGTTTCTGAACCGCATCGACGACACGGTGATCTTCTCGCGCTTGTCCAAGGACCAGTTGACCGAGATCGTCGACATCCAGGTCGACCAGCTCGTCGGGCGTGCTCGCGAGCACGGCATCGAGGTCGAGCTGACCGATGACGCCAAGGGCCTGCTGGCCGACGTCGGCTACGACCCGACCTACGGAGCGCGGCCCCTGAAACGCGTGATCCAGAAGCGGCTCGTCGACAAGCTGGCGATCGCAATGCTTGAGGGTGACTTCGGCGAGGGGGATGTCGTGCGGGTCGACGCGATCGACGGCGAGCTTGTGCTGGCCAAAGCCGGCGTGAGTTCGGGGGCCCCTGCCTAATCAAGCCGTAAGTCTTCCATGCCCTCTGCTTGAGGCAGAGGGCATGGATCGCACTATCTCTTCAGGCCGATGATCGTGGATCGAAGATCTTCGGTGTGGCCAGATTTCTGGCATCCAAGAAGCAGTGTCCGAGGGCCTGCCTGGAACGGCGCCGCTCCCCCCCACACGCATGCCCGGTATCCCGCTTTGGCGAGCAGGAAAATTCCTTGATCGGACCATGACTTGAGCAACCGACCGGAGTCGGTGAATCGGGCGACGATCCCCGCCGGTCCAACACTTCCGAAATCGAACCGACCGTTGAACGGGGCTTGGTCGACCGCTCCAGCAACCGTTATGACACCACTTCGCGAGACCGCGATCCCAGCCGGGCTGCTAGCTGAATTCACGGGCCGCGCGATCATCGCGGTTCCGTCGTCACCGAAGGCAGGATCCCATCTCCCAGTTCGATTGAGTCGGCCGACCGCGAGCTTCGGAAGTCCATTCGCGTCGATTCGCGTGTAACCAAAAAGGATGCGCTCGCGCCGGTCCAGTACAAATCCGGAGCCGTCGAGCTCCAAGCCCCTGATCGACTCCCACGCGACCGGGTCGAGCGACCCTGCGCTGACATCGACAACTGGCGAAACGTAAGATGGATCGGGCGCCCCCGCACGCGTGAAGCGCAGGACGCGCAAGGTGGTGGTGCGGATTGCGTCGGCCATCAGAATCGTGGTGTACATCCGCACGTAGACCGCACCGGACTTCGAGATCGCGATACCGCCGACATGCGGGCCGTTCGCGGTCGAGGGTGGGAGAGCGATTTGAATCGAGCGTCGATTCCGACCAACTTTGTCGAAAGTTATGACTCGAATTGTCCTGGACGCCCACCCCAACTTTGGGTCAGCCAGCACGACCGCAAAGCCCCGACGCAACTTGAAGAACCCGTCCACGAACCTGTTGAATCCGCTCGAGTAGCCCTCGCCTGTTGGGTGCACCCAGCGATCGAGGACAAGTTTTCCGCCCTTCCCGAATCGCCGGTCGATCCGGCCATCGCGCGTGATGCGGACGGCGCGGATCTCAGGCCGCCAGCCCTCGCCCGGAAGTCCGTAACCGACATCGGGTGCATTCTCGATGTCCTGTTTCCGGGTCTGATCGACTTGACCAACCACAACCATTCCGCCGCGACCGTCCGAGAGCACGTCCTCCGCGACGTCGTTATTGATTCGGTCGGCAACTGGATGATGAAACTTCAGGTTCACCAGTCCGTTATCCCCAAACCGTCGATCACGGTGGCCGGCCCGTGTGAACCCTCTGAGTTGCCACCGAGAACCGGCGCCTTGATCCCATCCGCCAGCGAACATGAGCGAACCATCCGGCCTCGCCGCCACGGTGCCGTTGAAACCCCAGTTGATTGATATTCGCCCGCCGTCCGCGAAGCGTCCGTCAACTGGGCTGGTCGATCGAGCCGAGGCGCCTTCAGTGCCCAGCGTTACGCCAGCGAACAGGGCGACAGCGAGTACCGCCGCCGTGGATCCCGATGCAGGCCTCGAAGCTCTCATCGCATTGAATGCTCGCATACGTATCAGAGGATCGCGAACGCCTGCGTGTAGCTCGCACCCGGCATTCCGCTGTTGCCCTTGTAGCTGCCCTTCAGCGTGAGCGTGGCGGGCGCTGCGCTCTTGGTGATCTGATTCACCGAGAAGCGTGCCGTGCACTTCGTCTGGCCGCTACGCGAGAAGCGCTTGACGAGCCTCTTGGTCGTCGTGACGCCTGCCTGCACGATCGTCGCCGTGAGATGAGCGTTGGTGCGGCATTGCTGCGAAAGCTTGCCGGCGCGCGGCGGCAGCGCGACCACGGTTGCGCGCAGATCGGAAGATTGAACTCCGTCGCTGGAGGCCGCATGCGGCATTGACACCGACGCGAAGTGCACCCCGCCAAAGTCCGCCACCCGACGCGGCACGCTGCTGCTCGAAGTGGTGCCGTCGCCGAGCTGCCCCTTACTTCCGCGACCCCAGCAGTAGATGCTGCCGGTGTCGAGCCTCGCACAGGAGTGATAGCCACCGACGGTGATCTCGCTGGCCGGCCTGCTGAGGCCGATCACGCTGACCGGCTTGGACGAAGTGGTTGTGGTGCCGTTTCCGAGCTGCCCGAACTCATTGGAGCCCCAGCACTTGACCGCGCCACCCGCGACCAGCGCGCACGAGTGGCTGATACCGGTAGAGACTTGGCGCGAGTTGCTGATCCCATCGACCTTCACAGCCCCCTTGAACGGCGCAACCGTGCCGTCGCCAAGCTGTCCATACGGATTGGCGCCCCAACACGAGATCGTGTCATCGGCGTGCTCGGCGCAGGTGTGATCGCCCAGGGACGCAAGTTCGGTGATGTTGTTGGAGAGGCTCGGGACATCGACCGGCGTATTCGACGACGCCACTGTGTTG
The DNA here is from genome assembly GCA_023404495.1 of Actinomycetes bacterium. Lineage (GTDB taxonomy): Bacteria > Actinomycetota > Thermoleophilia > Solirubrobacterales > JACPNS01 > JACPNS01. The sequence continues at coordinate 50,768 of JAEYBE010000020.1, forward strand.
GTCGGAGATCCCAGCTGCCGGAAGTTGTTGACCCCCCAACACTTGACGTTGTTGTTGACCAGTAGCGCGCAGCTGTGTCCACTACCGGAAACGACCTGATCGGCCTGGGTGCCCGCTCCCGCGCCAGTGATCACGGCCACCTGCACCGGGGTGCTCGAGGCGGCATTGCTCGTGTTCCCGAGTTGCCCGTAGTTGTTGTTGCCCAGGCACTTGACAGTCTTGTTGTTGTCGCGGAAGCAGACGTGCTGGCCTCCGGTGGCAACATTTGACGGGCTGGCCCAGGGGCTGATCAGGCCGGCGGTGCTCTGAAAGCTCCGCGCGAATGACCCAAGACTCTTCGCCCCGAGCGCGCCGGACGTGTTCTTGCCCCAACAGCCGATTCCACCGGTCACCAGCATCGCGCAGGCCGAGCTGTAGCCACTCGAGACGCCGATGGGCTGACTGGTTACGCCCTTGACCGGATACGGCCGAGTCGCGAAGGACACACGGTTGCCCCCGCCCATCCCGGCCTGTTGGGAGCTGTTTGAACCCCAGCAATAGAGGCGCTTGGACGGATAGATCGCGCAGGTGCTGTAGATCCCGCCGGATAGTTGCGGGTTGGCGATGTCGGCGGAGGCGCTGCCGGCTCCGGTAGTCAGCGTGGCGACGAGCGCCGCGACGAAGGCAATCGCGGTGAGCATGCGAGTGCGCGAAAGTACGTGTGTGAGCTGCATCTGGATGGATACCCCCTCTGGATCTTCCAGATCTCATTGATTGAACTTGCGTCTTCCCCCGTAACACTCCCCCCAACCCCCGAGTTGCGCCGTACGACAAAGCTGCATCTTTGACGTACTTCCTTTCGGGGGCGCGATAGATTTTCGGGACCAACTTCGACAAGCGGGAGACGCGATGCCGACCTACATCATGTACAGCAAGCTGACCACCGAGGGTGTGCGGACGATCAAGGAGAATCCGCGACGCATCACCGAGGTCAACGATGAGGTCAAGGCGCTGGGTATTGAAGTAGTCGCCCAGTACGCCTCGCTCGGCCCCCACCACTTCATCAGCATCGTCAACGCGCCCAACGAGCAGGCGATCGCGCGCGCCGCGATCGAGCTCGGATCGCGTGGAACCGCGCAGTACGAGATCGTCCCGGCGATCTCCGTCGAGAAGCTGATCGACACCTTCTAGTCACGGGACCGAGGCGACCCACGTGAAGATCCTCGTCGTCGGCTCGGGCGGCCGCGAGCACGCGATCGTTCGCGCGCTCGCGCGCACGTGGAGCGGCGACGACCCGCTCGATCTGATCTGCGCGCCGGGCAACCCCGGGATCGAACGCGACGCGCGCTGCGTTCCGGACGTCGGCGGCGAGGACGTCGCCGCGCTCGCCGACCTTGCCGAGCGCGAGTCGGTCGATCTCGTTGTAGTCGGCCCAGAAGTTCCGCTTGTCGACGGCTTGGTTGATCTGCTCGCCGCGCGCGGTATCAAGGCGTTCGGGCCGTCAAGAAACGCCGCGCAACTCGAAGGATCGAAGATCTTCTGCAAGGAGGTGCTCGTCGCCTCCGGCGTCCCGACCGCCGGCTACGCGGTGCTGCGCACGCGCGAGGAAGCCGCCGCGGCAGCCGACCGCGCTGCCTACCCCGCCGTCTTCAAGAGCGACGGCCTTGCTGCCGGCAAGGGCGTGATCATCTGCGCCAGCCGCGCCGAGGCGGACGCCGCGATCGATGAGTACTTCACCGAACAACGCTTCGGCGAAACCGATGTGATCATCGAGGAATACCTCGACGGCGTCGAGGTCTCGCTGCTTGCCGTCTGCGACGGCGAGCGCGCGCACTCGCTGGTGCCGGCGCGCGACTACAAGCGCATCTTCGACAACGACGAAGGACCAAACACCGGCGGAATGGGCGCCTTCAGCCCGGTCCCAGAAGTCGCCCACGCTCAGATCGCCGAAATATCCGCACAGGTACACCAGCCGATCGTCGACGAGATGAAGCGGCGCGGCGCTCCATTTCATGGGATCCTCTACGCCGGACTGATGCTGACCTCTGACGGAGTGAAAGTGCTCGAGTACAACGTCCGCTTCGGTGACCCGGAGACGCAGGCGCTGCTGCCGCGACTGACCAGCGATCTCGCCCAGCTGATGCTCGCATCGGTCGAGACTGGCGGGATCGAGAACGGGTCGATCGAATTCAGCGAGCAGCGATCGGTGACGATCACACTGGCTTCGGCCGGATACCCAGAGACTTCGAGCAAGGGCGACGTGATTCACGGGCTCGACGACGTCGACCCGGGAGTCGAAGTGACCCACGCCGGAACCGCACGCAACGACGACGGGCAGATCGTCACTGCCGGTGGACGCGTGCTCAACATCACTGCACTCTCGGACTCCGTACCGCACGCCCGCACCGCGGCCTACGACGCAGCGAACATCATCGACTTCGACGGCAAGCAGCAGCGCAGCGATATCGCCGCGGGGATCGAGCTCTAGGCGATGGCGCGCCGCAGGTTCAGGCCTCAGCGAAGCAATCCGCCTTTGCGACCGCGGCCGTCGGTCAGCCGCGCGCCAATCGATGTCGAGGACGCAGGCGGCGCCGAGGCCGGGTCAGGGGTCCTGATCCCTGAGACCGAGACCCAGCTCGAGGAGATCCCGGTCTTCGACGGACCACTCGTCGGAATCGTGATGGGTGCCGAGAGCGACCGCGCCGTGATGAGCGCCGCAGCTGACGAGCTGCGTTCACGCAACATCAGCTTCGAGGAGACCGTCGTCTCCGCCCATCGCGACCCCGAGCAGGTGCGCGACTATGCACGCGGCGCCAGGCAGCGCGGCATCAAGGTGATCATCGCCGGCGCGGGCATGGCCGCCGCACTGCCGGGATCGATCGCCGCGCAGACCGACCTTCCGGTGATCGGCGTGCCGATCCGCAGCGAGAACGCCGTCTCCGGCGGCCTTGACGCGCTGCTTTCGATCGCCCAGGCGCCGGCCGGCGTCCCGGTCGCCTGCGTCGCCGTAAACGGCGCGCAAAACGCGGCGATACTCGCGGCCCGAATTCTGTTCGCCTAACACAACACAGAGGAAACGATTATGGGCAGCTCCAGCCGACTCCGACGCGAACGCGCGGCCCAGCGCGCGAAGGCGGCCGGCACGTCCGCCGGCTCGCTGAAGGAACAGACGCGCGAGCAGATCACTCTCTGGGACCGCGCTCGCTACGCCTTCGACAACTCGATGTCGCGCGGACCGAGTGCGCTGGTCTGGTACTTGGGCGCTGCGGTCGGGGTCATCGTGATCGTCTTCACGGTGTTGATCCTGATCTTCGGCACCGGCCCGACCGACAACCCCGTGACGGCCGGCTACCAGGTGCTCCTGCACACGCTCGACACCGGCACGATCGCCGGCGACGCAGGCACCGGCTACATCTTGTTGCAGCTGCTGGTCACGCTGCTCGGGATCTTCATCTTCAGCGCGTTCATCGGTGTGATCGCCAACGCGATCGACGCGCGTCTGACCGAGCTGCGCAAGGGCCGCTCGCTCGTGCTTGAGACCGATCACTCGCTGATCCTCGGCTGGAGCGAGAGCGTCTTCACGGTGATCTCCGAGCTCGCGATCGCAAACGAAAGTCGCCAGAGCGGCGCCTGCGTCGTGGTCCTCTCCGAGGAAGACAAGGCAAACATGGACGACGCGATCCGCGAGCGACTCGATGACCTGCGCGGCACGCGGGTGGTCTGCCGCACCGGTTCGCCAACCTCGATCGCCGACCTCGAACTCGTCGGACACGCCGACGCGCGCTCCGTGATCGTGCTCCGGCCTGCAGGCGCCGATCCAGACGTGCGCGTGATCAAATCCCTGTTGGCGCTTACCCGTGACCACGCACCAGATCGCCACATCGTCGCCGAGATCGCCAATCCACGCAATCTCGATGCCGCCCGCGCGGCGGGCAAGGGCGAAGCCGAGATCATCGATCGCGGGTCGATTGCCAGTCGCCTGCTCGTGCAGTCGTCTCGTCAAAGCGGGGCCGCGCGGATCTACGAAGACCTCTTCGATTTCGACGGCCACGAGATCTACGTGCGCCGCGACGAATCGCTGACCGGGATGACCTACGGCGAAGCCTTGCTCGCCTACGAGGACTGCGCGATCATCGGTATTCGCGCCGAAGACGACGTGCAGCTAAACCCGCCGCCGCAGACGCTGATTGCCGAAGGAACCGAAATCGTCGCGATTGCGGAAGACGATTCCGTGCTCGAGGAGGCTGCGCCTTTCACTGGCGAGATCGCAACCGCCGCAATCGCGCAGCACGTGCCGGCCACCGCGCCGCCGGAATCGACTTTGGTGATCGGCTGGAGCCGCCAGACGGCCGAGGTGCTCAGGTCGCTCGAGGACTTCGCTCCGGCCGGCTCGAGCGCGGAGATCGTCGCGCTGATGCCTCCCGAGCAGTCCGAGCTAGAACGCATCACGGATGGCTTTGCGCACTTGAAGGTGAGCGCTGGGCGCGGCGACTGCACCGACTCCGAGGTGCTAGAGGCGCTTGAGCCCGCGCGCTTTGACCGCGTGATCGTGATGTGCGAAGGAGACGAAGATTGGGACCGTGCCGACGGCCGTGTGCTGCTCGCACTTATCCATCTGCGCGAGATCGCCAAGCGGACCGGCGCGAAGTTCAAGATCGTCTCCGAGTTGATGGACGAGGCCGACCGCGACCTCGCTGAGGTGGCGCGCGTCGATGACGTGGTGATCTCCGAGCAGGTGATCTCCTCGCTGCTCGCACAGATCTCAGAGAACCGCAGCCTCGCGGAGGTCTTCGATGAGCTGCTCGAGGCCGACGGTTCGGAGGTCTACCTGCGGCCCGCCAGCGACTACCTGCGGAGTGGCATGAATGCGAATTTCGCAACGATCGTTGCCGCCGGCCGCGACCGCGCCGAGAGCGTGATCGGCTACCGCCATGCCGCAGCCGCTCGGGACCCCGAGGCACACTTCGGGATCCGGCTGAGCCCGCCCAAGAGCGAGCTCTTCTCGCCGCAAGATGGCGACACCGTGATCGTGCTCAGCGAGGACTGACGCCGCGCCGCACGCGTGCGATCCCGACGTAGGCGGCGGCCAGCCCGAGCGCGAAGAGCGTGATGAAGCCGATGCTTACGAACACATCGGCGTAGCCCTTGACCGTCACGTCGATGAACGGGTACGGGTACCAATCGGTGATCGCGCCGTGGACCAACGTGTAGGCGATCCAGGCCGCCGGCCAGATCAGCGCGCGCGGAATGTCGGCAAGCCCAAGCGAGAGCCACGGCCCGAGCCAGATCCAGCTCAGGATGAAGAGCGGCGGGCCGACGTAGTGCAGCATCAGGTTTGTGACCTGCGCCATCCCAGTGTTCGTCGAATCGCCTGAAAGCACGACGATGTAGACGATGCAGGTGATCGTCATGCCGATCAGCGCCGCCAAACGCAGTGCGCGGCCCCACGTCGAGTCGAGCGGCCGTCCGCGCACCACTGCCAACGAAGCAAGCAGCGCCACAAAGTTGCTCTGGATCGTGAAGTAACTGACGAATCGCTCGAGTCGCACCAGCAGATGCGGATCGAGATCGGCCGACGGCCAAAAGATCGTCAGCAGCAGGCGCAGTACGAGCGCGGTGGCGATGAACGCTGCGACGGCCAAGTGAACACGTTGCACCCGCGACATGCCAGCCAACCTACCGCTCGCGTAGGATCTCGCTCGTGATCGACCGCTACACCAGAGACGAGATCGGGGCTGTCTGGAGCCAGCAAGCGAAGTTCGACAGCTGGCTGCAAGTGGAGCTCGCCGTCTGCGACGCGCTGTTTGACGCGGACCTGATCCCGGCAGCCGACCTGGTCGCGATCAAGGATCGCGCGAGCTTCACGGTCGAGGCCGTCAACGAGCGCGAGAAGATCACCAACCACGACGTCGCCGCGTTCGTGGACGTGATCAGCGCCGACCTCGGCGAGGCCGGTCGCTGGATCCACTACGGATTGACCAGCAGCGACGTGCTCGACACGGCGCTCGGCATCCAGATCGCCAAAGCCGGCGAGATCGTCCTGGCCGGCGCTCGCGAATACGCCGATACGCTCGCCCGCCGCGCACACGAGTTTGAAGACGCCACGACGGTTGGCCGCACGCACGGCGTGCACGCCGAGCCGACCACCTTCGGCGTGAAGCTCGCAGGCTTCGCCTTTGAGGCGCGGCGCAACGTCGAACGGCTCGAGCGCGCCTTCGAGCAGTGTCGCGTCGGGGCGCTCTCGGGTGCTGTCGGAACCTACTCGGCCAACGGCCCCGACATCGAGGGTGCCGTGCTTGAGAAACTCGGCCTTGAGCGCGAGCCGGTCTCGACCCAAGTCGTCGCTCGCGACCGGCACGCCGAGCTGCTGACCGCGATCGCAATCGCCGGCGCAGGCCTTGAACGCTTCTCCACCGAGATCCGCGCGCTGCAGAAGACCGAGGTGCGTGAGGTCGAAGAACCCTTCGCATCGGGCAAGCAGAAGGGCAGCAGCGCGATGCCGCACAAGCGCAACCCGATCACCAACGAGCGAATCACCGGCCTTGCCCGCGTACTGCGCGGCAACGCCAACGCCGCAGTCGAGAACGTTGCGCTCTGGCACGAGCGCGACATCACCCACTCATCCGTCGAGCGGATCATCCTGCCGGACTCGACGATCCTGCTCGACTACATGTACTCACTTGCGATCCGGGTGGTGGACGGCATGACCGTCCACACCGACCGCATGCTCAGCAATCTCAACGTGACCCACGGTGCGCTCTACTCGCAGCGCGCACTACTGGCACTCGTGGCCGCCGGCCTGACGCGCGACGACGCTTACCGCATCGTCCAGCAGGGCGCACAGGAGGCCTGGGACACCGGAACTGAGTTTCGCGACCTGCTGGCAGCGGAGATCGCGCGCCAATCGATCGACGTCGACATCGACGCGATCTTCGATCCTTCTGCCTACACGAAGCACGCCCGGGCGATCGTCGGCAGGCTCGACAAGTAGATGAGCCGCCGGGTTGTCTACAACACGGCGGCGACACTCGACGGATACATCGCCGACGCCGCCGGCTCACTCGACTGGCTCTTCGCGGTCGACAACGACATGCAGCCGGATATCGAGAGCTTCATGGACACAACAGGCGCGCTCGTCTCCGGTTCGACCACCTACGAGTGGGTGCTCGAACACGAGGACCTGATCGCCCACCCGGAGAAGTGGTCGGGCTACTACGGGGGCCGGCCGTGGTTCGTCTTCACTTCCCGCGAGCTACCGGTGCCCGAGGGTGCTGACGTGCGCTTCGTGAACGGAACGCCGGAAGAGCTGATCGAAGCGATCGGGGCCGCTGCGTGCGATCAGCAGATCTGGATCTTCGGCGGCGGCGACCTGGTCGGCCAGTTCTTCGAAGCGGGACTGCTGGCCGAAGTGCAGGTCTCGGTGACTCCGGTGGTGCTCGGTGCGGGCGCGCCTCTCTTCACGACGCGGATCGAATCGGATCGCCTGCGACTCGAGCGGGTCGAGCACTTCGGGCAGTTCGCCCACCTGACCTACTCGGTCACTTGATCCGCGGGATTCGCGCGCACCATTAGGATCGGACGATGCCAGCCGCGGGCGCCCAGGCAATCGTGATCCTCGCCGACGGCGCTCGAGCCGATGTCTTCGCGCGCATGCTTGCGGCCGGAGAGCTGCCGGAGATTCAGCGTCACATCGTCGATCGCGGGAGCCACCGCACCGCCACAAGCACGTTCACGAGCACGACGATCCCCGCGCACCTGCCCTTCATCACGGGACGATTTGCCGGCAGCGCGGATATACCCGGTTACCGCTGGTACGACAGCAGCAGGCAGCGCCCGGGACTGCCGCTTGGCCCCTGGAGCTTTCGCAACTACAACGGCCTTGAGGCCCGTTGGGTCAATGACGATGTGCTGCCCGAGGCACCGACGATCTTCGAACTCGCTCCGGGCTCACAGACGGTCTTCGGGACGATCACCCGAGGACTCGGACGCGAAGGCCTGATCGGGGCCAAGCGCAAGAACCTCGATTGGTTTCGCGCGCACTTCATGCACGACTACGTAGTTGCCGACGAGTCGGCGCGGCGCCTGCTTTGCGAGTCGCTCAAAGCTCACGCACCGTTTCGCTTCGTCGTCATGCCGGGGATCGACTGGAACAGCCACTACGACGATCCCTTCGGCGAGGGCGCGCATGAGGCTTATCGCCGCGTCGACCGGACAGTCGGTGAGGCAGCCCGCGTGCTTGAGCGCACGGGCCGCTATGACTCGACACTGCTTGCGGTTGTGAGCGACCACGGCCACGAGCCCGTCGCCGAGCACTTTGACATCGGACCGGAGATTGAGCGGCACTTCAATGTGAAGACGGCCTATCACTCGCTGAAGGGATTCGCGCGAAATCCAGCGGTGATCTCCGCGGTCAGCGGCAACGCGATGGCGCATCTCTACTTCAACCGCCGCCCGGAAGGGATTGTCGATTGGCTGATCAGTACGCCCGCGATCGACATCGTCGCCGAGCGCGGTGCAAACGGCGCGATCGACGTGAGCAGTAGACGCGGATCCGCGACGCTACGAGAGGTGCCAGGGGGGCTCGCCTACGAGACCCGTGGCGACGACCCCTTCGGCTACCCGGAGCTGCCGACGGTCGTCGGTCTTGAGAGCGCTTTGCAGCTGACCGCGGGCAGCGAATATCCGGACGGCCTGCTGCAGCTGGCGCAGATCTTTCGCTCGCAGCGGACAGGCGACATCGTTGTGAGCGCGGCGCCGTCGTTCGATCTGCGCGAGCGATTCGAGCGACCCGAGCACCGCTCTTCCCACGGGGCGCTGCACGCCGCGCACATGAACGTGCCAGTGGCGATCAGCGAGCCGCTCGCCGAGGGCCCGATGCGCACAGCTGACGTATTCAGCATCGTGCTCGAATACCTGGAGATCGCTGAGCCGGACGGTCTGGACGGTCGCTCGCGAACGCTGCGCGCGAATCAGTCGGTCGCCGGGCCGGCGCTCGCGCCCTCGGCCTGACCAGCTTCGCCAGTTCCGGCGCGGCGCGTTCGCGCAGTCAGATCGATTGCGCCGTAGACCGAATAGATCAGGGCAGCGACGATCGCCGTGCCCAGCAGCACGATGCCGGCCAGCGCCGCACGATCGACGCCCTGGCCGGCGAAGAGCGCGGCCGATGCGGCGATCGAGGACGGCCCCGGTCCGATCGGCAGGGCGTTGAAGACCGTCGTCAGCAGAAACGCAAGCAGCGCGTCCGACATCGTTGGGTCAAGCCCCAGCGCCTTGAAGGTGATGTAGAAGCGGATCGGCTGCAGCGTGAGAACAACCGCGAGCAGCGCAGCGAGCCGGTAGCGCTCCCCCGAGTCCTCAAGCACACGCGCGGTCTTGGCGAACTCGCGGTCCTCGTAGCGGCGAAACACCCAGCGAACGATCAGCAGGAGCACCAAGACGGCCAGCCCGAAGACGCCGACCCACCACCACTCAAGCGAAGACGTGACGACGGCGAGGATCACCAGCCCGACAGTCAGCACCGCCTCGACGAGCAGCATCAGGCCGTCGGCTGTGAACATCTGCCCGATCGTCGGAGTTGGCGATGCGCCAGGCCGGGCGGCCCGCGGCGCGTCGTACTTGCGCACCAGTCCGATCCGCACCCAGGCGCCGATGTAGGTCGGGACGATCGTGTCGGCGAGGAAGCGCAGCGCGCTTGAGCTGTGCAGCAGGCGCGGCTCGAGCGGCGCCCCGGCGGCGCCGACGCAGCGTCCCCATGCCTCGGCGCGAAACAGCAAAGCGACCAGGTGGAGAAGCACAAGCGCAACCAGCGCCTTCGTTGAGATCAGCTCCCAGGCGTCGGCGATCTCTCCGAAGTGCGACCACAACGCAATCACCAGCACCGCGATCGCGACCACCGGTCCGATCGTTCCGGTGATCACCTCGCGGCGCTCGAGCTTGCGCTCGCGCGCTGTCATCTCTTCTGGACTCATCATTCAGGGGAGGCGTCGACCGATGCCCACAGGTAGCGACAGGCGAGCGTGCGATGCGGTCGCCAGCACTCGGAAACCTCGATCAAGAGGTCGTGACCCGGAAGCTCCTCCAGTCCGTACTCGATCATCACCGCCCGACGGATTCCGAGATCGCCCGTCGGCATCACGTCTTCTCGGGAGAGGTGGAACATCAAGAACATCTGCGCCGTCCATACGCCAAGGCCTTTCACCGCGACCAGCTCGGCGATCACCTCGTCGTCGGGCAGGTCGTCGAGCCGAGTCAGTTCGAGCTCGCCGCTGACGACGTGTTCGGCCAGCGATCGCAGGTACTGCGTCTTTGCCCGGGAGAGTCCGCCGGCCGCCTTGAGCGCCTCAGGATCGGCCGCGAGAATCTGCTCGGGTGTGGGAATCTCGCCGCCGAAGAAGTCGATCACTCGCCGGTAGATAGCGGCCGCAGCCTTGACCGAGAGCTGCTGGCCGGTGATCGCCCGCAGCAGCGCACCGTAATGGTCGTCCGGCCGCTCGGCTTCAACCGGATCAAGAGTGTCAGCCGGCACGCGCTCGATCAGCGCAGCCATCACCGGGTCGGCGCGGCGCAAATGAGTTGTCGGGAGCATCCGCCCCATCAGCCCGCGCCCAGCTCGGCAATCGTGCGCTTGAAGTCATCGAGCTTGCCGGCGCACTGCGGCCCGAGGTCGTCTGCCCGCGCGTCGAAGTTCTTGACCAGTTCGCCGTAGTACCAGAGCTGGCCGTCGCGGCCCTCTTTGAAGCGCGGCCAAATCGCGTCGCCAAGCCGCCGATACTCGAGCAGCGTCGCGCGTGCGTTGTGCAGCTTGTCGGCCAGCGCGACGATCAGCTCGTCGCGCCGCTTGTTCGGGAGCGAGTCGAGGTAGGCCTGCTTGCGCGCTCGCCATGGCGGTTTTGGCCGCTCGTCGGTATCGGTGTTGGCGAGCACGATGCGCAGGACGTCATCGCCGAACCCAGCGCGAATCGCTTCGATGTGCTCGGGGCCGCCATCCTCGACCGCATCGTGGAGCAAGGCCGCGATCGCCTGGTCCTCGTTGCCGCCCATCTCAAGCACCAGCGACGTCACTCCCAGCAGGTGCGAGATGTAGGGAATCTCCGTGCCCTTGCGCGGCTGCTTCTTGTGAACGCGTCGCGCGTAGCGAACGGCCCGATCGAATCGCTTGGTGAGCTTTTCCATGTCCGGAGAATCTAGGCGTGCTTCGCGCGAATCGACGTTCTCCGGCCCACGTCAACGAATTTCCCGGTACCTTCAAAGGTGTAAGGCTCTTCCCCGCCGTGCAGACGTGGAAGCCGCAGGCGGGGCCATTGGACACAGAAGAGGACTAGAAACCTCATGAACGATGTACACCAGATGTCGGCTGAGGCATACGCCAAGCTCGAGGCCGAGATCGAAAAGCTTGAGACCGTCGACCGCCCGGCAATCGCCGAGAAGATCGCCGTCGCCCGCGAAGAAGGAGACCTCAAGGAAAACGCCGAGTACCACGCGGCCAAGAACGACCAGAGTTTCCTTGAGACCCGGATCCTCCAGCTGCGCGACCAGCGGCAGAACGCGCAGATCGTCGAGAACGCGGGCAACGATTCGGAAATCGGCTTCGGCTCGACCTTCACGCTGCTCGACGTCGCGAGCGAGAAGGAGATGACCTACACGATCGTCTCCTCGTTCGAGCAGGACGCATCGGCCGGCAAACTCTCAAATTCGTCGCCCGTGGCGGAAGCCGTGATCGGCAAGGCGCCCGGCGACGTCGTGACCGTCTCGCTGCCCAACGGAAAGCAGCGCGAGTTCAAAGTCGTGAGCCTCGGCTGAACTTGTAACCACCTCTGCTCGACCGAGTCTCTACGATCGCGCAATGGCCGGTAGACAACTTGAGAAGCAGACTGCGAAGGCGCTCGTCGACCTTGAGCGCTGGCTCGCCAGACAGCCCGGGTGGAAATCCGGCGAACTCACGGGCGGCCGCGCCAGGAGTAATCGCAGCCCGGCGATCTTGAGTGAAAGCGACTGCGTTCTGCAGTTCGCGCGCTTCCTCAACAAGCAGGGAGTTCCTTGGAAGGACATCCACATTTCGGTGGCTCCGGGGCAGTGGCTGGTCGAGAAATCGGTCGCGGGACCGCGGCCGGCGCGGATCGATCTCGCGGTCGTGGACCGCGACCGGCTGGCCAAGCGAAAGGCTCCGCTGCGCCGCAGCAAGCAGGAGGACTTTCTCTTCGACGCCATCTTCGAGTTCACGCTCGCGGCAACTCGCCAAACCCGTGCGCTCAAACATGCAATCGACAAGGACACCTCCCGCGTTCGACGCTATCTCGACGACCTCTGGACGCGCCGCGGCTACGTGGTGATCGTCGAGGAGTCTGACCACGGGTGGGAACAACCGAGCCCCGCACCGGTCGACGCGCTCAGCGTGCATTACTTGAAGGCGTACTGAGACCGCGCGTCTCCTGCGTGCTCGGCAATTAGCATCGGGCGATGCCCGATTTTGAGAACCTCCCCGCGCTCGACCTCCCGCTGCTCTCCAAGGGCAAGGTCCGCGACACCTACGAACTGCCCGGCGGCGACCTGTTGATGGTCGCGAGCGACCGCATCAGCACCTATGACGCGATCCACCCAAATCCGATTCCCGGCAAGGGCAAGGTGCTGACCGGCACCAGCGTGTTCTGGTTTGGGCAGCTGGGCGGGATCGTCCAGAACCACCTGATCAGCGCAATCGAAGACGTGCCGCCGGTGCTGCGTGGGCGTGCCCTGAAGGTGCGCCGGCTCGACATGCTGCCGATCGAATGCGTGGTGCGCGGGTACCTCGCCGGATCGGGCTGGAGCGATTACAAGGAGTCCGGCGCAGTCTGCGGCGTGGAGCTGCCGGACGGCCTGCTCGAATCTTCCGAGCTGCCCGAGCCGATCTTCACACCGGCGACCAAGGCTCAGATCGGCGACCACGATGAGAACATCGACGATGCCGGTGCGATCGCAGCGCTGGGCGGCGACGAGGCGACCTACAACGAGATCAAGCGACTCTCGATAGCGATCTACGAGCACGCCCGCCGCCACGCGGCCGAACGCGGGATCATCCTCGCCGACACCAAATTCGAGTTCGGCCGCGATCCCGAAAGCGGCGTGATCGTGCTCGGGGACGAAGTGCTCACCCCCGACTCCTCGCGCTACTGGCCCGCGGACGTCTATGAGCCAGGACGCGTACAGGCATCGTTTGACAAGCAGTTCGTGCGCGACTGGGCGCGCTCGACCGGCTGGGACAAGACTCCGCCGGCGCCGGAGATTCCGCCGCACATCGTCGAGCAGACGCAGCAGCGATACATCGAGGCCTACGAGCGCCTGACCGGCGAGAGCTTCTCCGCCTGGCTTGACAGCGTGGGCGCGTTGGCCTAGGGGGCCGGGCTCGTGGCGGGATCAGTCGACATCGTGTTTGACGGTCTCGCCGGGGACGAGGAGTCCGTATCGCCAGCACTACCTCGCGTCTTACAGGTGCTCGCGCGACGGGGCGTGCGCGCAACGTTCTACGTGCCGCCCGCGCTGGCCGAAGCTGAACCGTTTGCGCTGACGATGATCGAGAACGGCGGGCAGATGATTGGGAACGGCGACCCGCCGGTCGGCGATGCGGTCGCTGAGCGAGACAAATCTCCGGCCGACTGGCACTCGGCGATGCAGCTCGCGGTCGGGCGGGCCGTCAGCGGCGGCGGACACGCCACGCTCGTGTTTGCGCTGGCTGGACTCGAGCGGGGCGACGCGATGGGCTTCTTTGACGAGACGATCGACCTCCTGGCCGGGCTGCGTCGAGCCGGGTCGCTGACGATCGAGGGGTAGCGCGTGGGCTGGCCGCCGATCCGCGATTCGCGTTTGTCGTCAAGGCTCTCGATGGGCGAAGAAGAGTTCGCCGCGCTCGCGGCCAAGCTCGCTCACCGGATTGCGGCTCGCGAGTTCTCCGACGCCGATTACGAGCGCGCCTGCGCCTACCCATGGGAGCGTCCCGAGCACACGTTCTGGATGGAGGACGGCGCGGTCGAACTGCTGGACCCCGGTGCGCGACCGCACGCCGGCCGCGCGCAGCGTTATCCGCTGATCACGTTCGGATCAAACGGCGCGCCTGGCGTGCTGGCCGAGAAGTTGGCGGTGCTGCCCGAGGACGAGCGCGACGTGCTGGCTCTGACCGGGACGCTGAGCGGATTTACGGTGGCCCCTTCGGCGCACCTTGCCGTCTACGGCGCGCTCCCGGCGACGATCGTTCGCGACGCGGATTCCAATACGCGAGCGGGTCTGCTGATGGTCACTGCCGAACAGTTCGAGGTACTCACGCGCACCGAGTTCAACTACGTGCTCGCGCGGATCGACGGCGCGGCGTTCTCGTCCGACCTCGACGTCGCGCCGCCGGACTCGATCTTCGTCTACGTCTCGCGCTGGGGGGCTTTCGCGCCCGACGGGGTCGCGCAGGCTTCACAGGCGAGCCAGGCCGCACTGCTTGACCGCGCTGCAGAGCTTGTGATCGACGAGCACGCCGACGGACGCGGGCTCGTGCACCGGGTTTTCAGCAACTACGCATGGGCGGTCGAGACCGCGCAGCCGCGACTGGCCGAGCACGCGGTGCCGTTCGTCGGCGCCGAGTGGGAACTTTTCAGCACTCGCCCTTGAGAACGCAGGCGGTGACGCTGTCGAAGATGCTGCGGCTGTCCTGCTGCTGCGCCTCGATCTGCTGCTGCGCGTTGGCCCTGCCCTCGGCGAGGCCCTTCTCGCGAGCAGCCTCAATCGCCGCGGCTGCCTTCGCCTGCATCTGATCGAAGGCGCGCTCGTAGCTGTTTGCCGCGCTCAGCTTGGCGGTCTGCACGGCCTCGTCAATGCGCTGGTCGACCTGGGCGCTCGATGGGCGGCTGGCCTGCCCGGCGAGGAACGCAACGGCCATCGCTCCGGCGATCGCGAGGACGCTGAAGAGAACCTTGAAGAAGGAGCTTCCCGAGGTTGCCGGAGGGGCCTGCGTTGCCGGTGCACGGCGCTTGGGCGGCGCCGATTGCGCCCGTCGCGCCGAACGCGTGAGCGGCGGCTCAGTCGCTCGCTGGCGGCGGGCGATCTGGGTCTGCGACATCACGCGGGTCGGCGTGCTCGATTCGCGCCGCGCCTTCTCAAACGCCGTGCCGCACGATGGGCACCATTCGCCGGTGATCTCCCACGCGAGCGAGCACTCCGGACAGACGCGCAGCGGCGCGTAGGTGCGTGGGTCCAGCTGATGGGTCTGCGCTTCGTTGCCTGCGAAATCCTGCCGGATCGTCGGCGCGTCGGGAGCGGCGTCAAAGCGCGTAGGCGTCAGCGTGTCGGTGTCGTGCTTCTTGGTCATCGGGTGATTACAACACCGCGGGCGCCGAAATGTCTCACTTGGAACGCAGCGAGATGTCAGGCAACGTCGTCGCGCGGAAACGGCGCGATCTCGCCGGCGCGGCGTTGGCGATCGTCTGCGCCGGGGCCCGCGCGGAGCTTGGTATTCGAGGCCTTCAGGTCCCCGCCGCAGTGATCGCAGACCATCTTCGCGTGCACCGCGTGGCCGCAGGTCTCATGGAAGAGCTCGCGCGGCGCGCCGTCGGGGGCGGCGTACTTGTCGCCCCAGGCGAGCATCGCCAGCAGGATCGGCTGGGCGTCGATGCCCTTCTGTGTCGGCACGTAACGCTCGACCGTCTGGCCTTTCTCTTCCTGATCGACGCGCACGACGATCCCGTGCTCGACCAGCATCTGTAGCCGGTCGCTGAGGATGTTCGATGCGACGCCGGTGTTGCGTTTGATCTGCGAAAAGCGCTGACGACCGAGGAAGACCTCGCGCAGGATCAGCATCGTCCAACGCTCAGTGAAGAGCTCCGCCGCACGGGCGATCGAACAGTTCTGGTTCTCAAACGGGCGGAAGGGCATGGGGAGACTCTACCGGAGTGAGTTGCATTTTGCAACCAAGCCTGTTATGGTGGCGAGCATTAGTTGCAAAATGCAACTGCCTCTCATCCCCAGGAGCACCCCATGCAGCACAAATGGAAAGTCCTCACAATCGTCTCGGTCGCGATCTTCATGGGCAGCCTTGACTTGTTCATCGTCAACGTCGCCTTCCCCGACATCCAGGCGGCCTACGACGGCGCTTCGCTTTCGTCACTCTCGTGGATCCTCAATGCTTTCGCGATCGTCTTCGCCGCGTTGCTCGTGCCGCTTGGACGACTGGCCGATCGCTTCGGCCGCAAGCGCTTCTTCGTTGGCGGGCTGGTGACGTTCATCGTCGGCTCGGCGCTCTGCGGACTCGCGCCGACGCTTGAGCTGATGGTCGCTGCGCGCGTGGTGCAGGCGGCGGGAGTCGCCGCGATGGCGCCGACCAGCCTGGCGCTGCTGCTGCCCGAGTTCAGCCCCGCCGAGCGCCCCGTGGCAATCGCAATCTGGTCGGCCGCCGGAGGCATCGCCGCCGCTGCCGGTCCTCCACTGGGCGGACTGCTGGTCGAACTCGACTGGCGACTGATCTTCCTGGTCAACATTCCGTTCGGGCTGATCGCGCTGTGGTTCGCCGTGCGCACGCTCGTCGAGGCGCGTGACGAATCGGCGACTTTGCTGCCGGACATGCTCGGCACGCTGCTGCTGATCGTCAGCGTCTCGTCGCTCTCGCTCGGTCTGGTCAAGACCGAGACCTGGGGCTGGACTGGAGGCCAGACGCTCGCGGCCTTCGCGGTCAGTGCCGTTGCCGCAGTCTGGTTCGTGCTGCGTTCGCGCCGCCACCCCGCGCCGGTGATCGACCTCGATCTCTTCCGCACGCGGTCCTACTCGATGGCCAACCTCACGTCACTGCTCTTCTACGCGGCCTTCTGCGCCGGGCTGCTCGTGATGGTGCTGTATCTGACCGGCGTCTGGCACGAGTCCGTGCTGGCGACGGGTCTGTGGCTGGCGCCCGGCCCGCTGGCCGCGGCGATCGCGAGCGTGCCGGCAGGCCGGCTCGGCGCGCGGATCGGTCAGGCGCCGGTAGCGGCCGCCGGCAGCCTGCTCTTCGCCGCCGCGAACATCGCCTTCATCATGCGCGCGAGCACCGAGGCGGAACCGCTGACGATCCTCCTTCCTTCGTGGATCATCGGCGGCATCGGCGTCGGAATGGTGCTCCCCACGATCGCGGCGACCGTCGCCGCCTCGGTGCCGCCGGCGCGCTTTGCCACCGGGATCGCCGTGATGACAACTGCGCGGCAGATCGGCGCGGTGATCGGAGTCGCCTTGCTGATCGCCGTGCTCGGCACACCAGATCCGGCAAACCCGATGCCAGCGTTACATGACGCCTGGTGGCTGATCGTCGGGCTGATGCTGGCGAGCGCTGTGAGCGCGCTGGCGATCGGTCGGGTGGCGCAGACGAGCGAGACCGCGCCGACCGAGGACTTTGCTCAAGCAGAGCTCGGCCCGGAACCTGCGCACGCGTAGCAAGCGAACGGCACGCCAGCCAATCCACAGCAAAAGCCCGCACTTTGCAATCAACCTTTGGCACCTGGTGCCAAAGGTTGGTCGCAATTTGCGGGAATCCAGAAAACCTGCAGAAAACCCGCATGAACAGCGGGAAAACGCCGCCCACGCGCTCGATACGCTCATTGCCTATTCGGACCTGACTAAGGAGCCTCACTTTGGCCGTCAAAGCCACCGTCCTGATCCGCCCCAAAGAAGGCATCCTCGACCCGCAGGGCGAGGCCGTCGAGAATGCGCTCCCAGCGCTCGGATTCTCTGGCGTCAGCCACGTTCACGTCGGCCGTCTCGTCGAACTTGAGATCGAGGACGACTCGCAGCTTGAGCAGATGTGCGAGCAACTGCTCGCCAACCCGCTGATCGAGGATTACGAGATCCTCCAGAGTCCGATCAACGCCAGCTAGATGACGAAGTTCGGCATCCCCCAGTTTCCCGGCTCCTGCGACGAGACCGACACGTTGCTGGCCTGCAGCCGAGTCGGCGAAGCCGAGTCGCTCTGGCACAAGGACAAAGACCTCAAAGGCGCCGACGTGATCGTCGTGCCTGGCGGTTTCTCCTACGGCGACTATCTGCGCGCCGGCGCGATCCCGCCCTTTTCGCCCGTGATGCAAGCCGTGAAGGAATTCGCGGCGGAGGGCGGCCTCGTGCTCGGTATCTGCAATGGCTTCCAAGTGCTGACCGAAGCCGGGCTACTGCCGGGCGCACTGCTGCCGAACGTCAACCTCTCGTTCACCTGTCGCCAGGTCGATCTGATTGTCGAGACAAACGAAACCCCGTTCACCCACGAACTTGTTACCGGTGAACGCCTGAGCATTCCCGCCAAGCACACGACCGGTCGCTACTTCGCACCAACCGAGATGCTCAACACTCTCGAGGCCGAGGGCCAGGTGATCCTGCGCTACGCCGACGGCCACAACTTCAACGGCTCGGTCAACGACATCGCCGGCGTCACCAACGAGCAGCGAAACGTCTTCGGCCTGATGCCCCACCCCGAGCACGCCGTCGACATCCTCACCGGCTCGGACGACGGCCTCAAGCTCTTCGCCTCGCTGGCCTCGGCGGCACCGATGGCGATCGGCACCGGAGACATGACATGAGCGGCGCGGCCGCGGCCCCCGCGCCGCACATCGCGCTTGGCCTGACCGACGCAGAGTTCGATCTGATCGTCGAGAAGATGGGCCGCGAGCCCAACGCCACGGAACTTGCGATGTTCTCGCTGATGTGGAGCGAGCACTGCTCCTACAAGCACTCCAAGAAGATCCTCGGCCAGCTCCCAACCGAGGGGCCGCACCTCCTGATGGGCCCGGGCGAGAACGCTGGCGCGGTCACGGTGGGAGATGGTCTTGCGATCGCCTTCAAGGTTGAGTCGCACAACCACCCGTCAGCAGTTGAGCCCTTCCAGGGCGCGGCCACCGGAGTCGGCGGCATCCTGCGCGACATCTTCGCCGTCGGCGCGCGCCCGATCGCCGTGCTCGACTCGCTGCGCTTTGGCGAGCTTTCATCGCAGCGCTCGCGCTTCCTCGCCGACCGCGCAGTCGCCGGGATCGGCCACTACGGCAACTCGATCGGGGTGCCGACGATCGGCGGCGAGATCTACTTCGAGGGCCCCTACGAGCAGAATTGCCTGGTCAATGCGATGGCGCTCGGTCTCGCCCCTGTCGACCAACTGATCAAGAGCGCGGCCGCAGGTGTCGGTAACAAGCTCGTGCTCTTCGGCGCCTCGACCGCCCGCGACGGGATCGGCGGGGCTTCGGTGCTGGCATCGGCAGAGCTCGGCGACGATGACGACTCCAAGCGCCCGACAGTTCAGGTGGGTGACCCGTTCGAAGAGTCCAAGCTCGTCGAGTGCTGTCTGGAACTGCTCCAGAACGATCTTCTCGCTTCGCTGCAAGACCTCGGAGCCGCTGGACTCACCAGCGCCTCTTCCGAGATGGCAAGTAAGGGCGAGGTCGGTCTCGACATCCACGTCGACCGCGTACCGCTCAGAGAACAAGGCATGGAGCCCTTCGAGATCATGGTCTCCGAGTCGCAGGAGCGGATGCTCTGCGTCGTCACCCCGGAGCTGCTCGACCAGGTTCTGGCCGTCTGCGACAAGTGGGATCTCCACCACGCGGTGATCGGCGAGGTCACAGACACCAGGCACATGCAGATCTACGAAAACGGTGAGCTGGTCGGCGACATCCCGGTCCCGGCGCTGGTCGACGATTGCCCCGTCTACACGCTCGAACCCGAACAGCCCGCCGAGCAGATCTACCCGGCACCGCAGGTCGACTCGGACGCCGCGCGCAAGGCAACCGCGGCATTCGACTCAGACGCCCAGGGCATGCTGACCGCGCTGCTCGCCAGCGACAACGTCGCCTCGCGCCGCAGCTACTTCGAGCGCTACGACTGCGTCGTCGGCTCACGCACGACCAAGCGCCCGGAAGAAGCCGAGGCCGCCGTGCTGCATCTTTGGAAGCAGGATGAGTCCGGCGCGCCCACCGCGGGCCCGAGCATCGCGGTGAGCATCGACGGTTCTGGGCGAAAAGTCGCGGCCGACCCCTACCGCGGAACAATCGGCGTCGTGCTCGAGTGCGCGGCCAACATCGCCTGCGTCGGCGGCGAGCCACTGGGCCTGACCAACTGCCTGAACTTCGGCAACCCCGAGAAGCCCGAGATCGCCTGGCAGCTGACCGAGTCTGTCAAGGGAATGCGCGACGCCTGCCGCGCGCTCAACCTGCCGGTCGTCGGCGGCAACGTCTCGCTCTACAACCAGAGCGGCAGTGGACCGATCTACCCGACGCCGGTGGTGGGAATCGTTGGCGGCGTGCCAGACCCCGCGATCGTCGCGACCAACACCTTCAGCGAGGACGACCTGTTTGTCGCCCTCGTCGGTCCATACGACCCGACGCTCGGCGCGTCGGAGCTGGCGAAGCTGATCGGCGACCCGCTGCCGACCAAGTTGCCCGACCTCGATCTCGCCAAGCACGCCCAAGCGCTGGCGCTCGTACGCGATGCCGTGCGAGCCGGCAAGGTCAAGGTCGCCCGCGACGTGTCCGAGGGGGGCCTTGCCACGGCGCTGGCCGAGTGCACCCTCGCTGGCACGGGGGCCGAGATCGACCTCACCCCGCTGGTCGAACGCGTAGCCCGCGCTTACCCCGACGCCGAGCCGCACCAACACGCACGCACCGCGCTCTTTGGCGAAGGCCCGGGGGGCGTCGTCGTTGCCGGCACGCGTGAAGATTTGATGGCGCTCTCTTCCGCCGCGGACGGAGTTGGTTTTCTGGCCCTCGGAACGTCCGGTGGACAGGTGTTGTCGATCGCCGAACCCACTGGTACATTGGGAGAAGTCTCACTGCCGGCTAGCGAGATCCAGCGCATCCACGGCGGTGCACTGGCGGAACGAGTCTCTACTTGACCTCCACGCCCTCTTCTTCCCACGGCGACGGCTTTTTCGACGACCGCGACGGACCACGCGACGAATGCGGCGTCTTCGGCATCTACGCCCCTGAGCTGGATGTCTCGCGCCTGGCCTACTTCGCGCTATACGCGCTGCAGCACCGCGGGCAGGAGTCCGCGGGCATCGCTGCCTCCGACGGCACGCACATCATCACGCTGCGCGACACGGGACTGGTCAGCCAGGTCTTTGACGAGGAGAAGCTGCGCGGCCTGACCGGCAACATGGCGGTCGGCCACGTGCGCTACTCGACAACCGGCTCCTCGGGCTGGGAGAACACACAGCCGATCTACCGCGCCGACCACCACATGATCGCGCTCGCGCACAACGGCAACCTGATCAACGCGGTCGAGCTTCACGCCGAGCTGCGCGAGCAGGGCATCACTTTCCGATCAACCTCCGACAGCGAGATCATCGCCGCGCTCGTCTCCAACTCCCCGGCCGCGACAATCCAAGAGGCCGTCGCCGAAGTGATGCCGCGCCTGAAGGGCGCCTTCAGCACGGTGATCGTCAACAAGGAGATGGTCGTCGGCTTCCGCGACCCGAGCGGGTTGCGACCGCTGGCGCTTGGCCAGATCCCGACGCCCGACGGCGGCGCGCGCTACTGCTTCGCCTCTGAGTCTTCTGCCTTCGACATCATCGGCGCCGAGTTCCTACGCGAGGTCGAACCCGGCGAGCTGATTGCGCTGACCGAGAAGGGCATCGAGACCCAGATGGTCGTGCCCGGCGAGCGCAAGGCCTTCTGCGTTTTTGAGCACATCTACTTCGCCCGCCCTGACACGCACCTCGAAGGCCAGCTCGTGCAGCAGTCGCGCGGCCGGATGGGCGAGATCCTCTGGCGCGAGGCGCCAGTCGAGGCGGACATGGTTGTCGCGGTGCCGGACTCTGGCAACCCGGCGGCCAAGGGGCTCTCGCGCGCGTCGGGCATTCCGATGGATGACGGCTTAATCAAAAACCGCTACGTCGGCCGCACGTTTATCCAGCCAGGTCAGGAGCTGCGCAAGCTCGGCCTGCGGATGAAGTTCACGCCGCTGCCGGAGATCGTCTCGGGCCAACGACTGATCGTGGTTGACGACTCGATCGTGCGCGGAAACACCACGCGCCAAATCATCGGCATGCTGCGCGACGCCGGCGCCGCCGAGGTTCACCTGCGCATTTCCGCCCCGCCGATCCGCCACTCGTGTCACTACGGAATTGACATGAGCACGAACGAGCAGATGATCGCCTACGGCCGAACGGTCGACGAGATCGCCAAGGAACTGACCGCGGACTCACTGGCCTACATCTCGCTCGAAGGCGTCTACGAGGCGATCCGCGGCGAGCGCGCCGCGCACTGCGACGCCTGCTTCTCCGGCGAATACCCGCTTGAAGGCTCCGACCGCGCCACCGGCAAGTTCGCGCTCGAAGACATCTCCTCGCTGCCGCAGATTACCGATGGAATCGGCAACGGCGCACACGGACCTGTTGCCGCGATGGACTCTCTCGAGTCCTGACCAGCGTACCGCCATATCAGCGTGCCCTGCACCAGTCGATCGGGTGTGGTCGTGCTCGAGACTAGACATAACCCGTTTTCATGTATTCATTTGGGTAATATTTGCGCGATCAACTCTGCCAATCGTCGCCCCCCCCGGTAAGGAATCATGACCCGCCCGATGCTGCGCAGTACCTTCGCGATCATTGTCGCCGTTATAGCAGTCGCTCTGCCCGCAATCTCCGCGCATGGGGCCGGCAATCCCAGCGCGCTTTCGGCCGGTGGCCAGACCCGATGGTCTATGGACTTTGGGCCCACGGCCGGCGGGGCCACGATCGATCAGCTGACGTGTGACGTCAATCGCGACGGTCGTTCAGACGCTATCGACGTCTACAACGGGCTGTGGACCACGAAGGTTTCCGATGGGCTCCAGTTTGTTCCGTATGGAACTGCGACATTTCTTTACACCACAAATATCTCGCTTCCGACGAAGACGATGTGTGAAGACATGACAGGGGATCGGCGAGCCGACGCAATTACCGTCGTGAACGGCAGGTGGCACGTCGCGCCCAGAAGGTCAGGTTCTTCATTTTCGACCCTAGTTTCGAACGGACCGTTCGGGGCCACTGCACCGGGTGTCATCACGTCGTGGCTTGTCGGTGACGTGACCGGCGACGGGATCGGCGACGAGGTAGTCGCGCAGAACGGCGTTTGGTCCGTTGCGCCTGGAATCCCTAGGGGCGACCAGGACTACAAGGCCGGGCCCCCTGCAGTTTGGACACCGACTTATCCCAGCAGCCAAGTCCCCAGCTCGGCGAGTTCCCAGCGAACCTTGCTCAGCGACGGGAACGGTGACGGCAAGTCCGACTTGTGGTATGTGAATGCGGAAGACGGCGTCTGGCGGAGCAGATTCTCAACAGGCACGTCGTTCAGCGCGACCACGAACAGCTACAACATGGGGTTTCCATCGCCAATGCCTGCACGAACGCGCACGATGTTCGCCGACGTAAATGGCGACCAACGGCCTGACGCAATTGAGGAGCTCGATGGTGAATGGACAGTCAGCCTATTCAACCCTCTGACGTCCTCCTACCTGCAGGCCGTCCCGTGGGATAAAGGATTCACCCCACCAGTGTCGAGCCCCGACTTCACGTCAATGGCCGCCGACGCTAACGGCGATGGAAAAGCAGATCCGATCGTTAGCGATAGCGGCGGTGATTGGCGGGTAGCGGCTTCGCCATCTATTCCGAGCCAAATCAAGAGCAGCTCTTCCGGCTGGGTTAACACGTGGGGGGACGACTTCACCGGCTGGAACGGCGATCCGAACAAGCTTGATGCAGATAAATGGAGCACGGAGCACTATGACTACTGGTTCAATGGCCAGAACACCCGAGGCTTGGGTCTAACGCGGCCGTACAGCAACATGGAAACCGGGACGTACGACGCATCAAATAGCACGGTCGCCGAAGGTGTTCTCACCCAGCGCATAGGGGCCACCGGTAGCGGCACGACCACCGCCTACACGATTGGTTCGGTCAATTCGCTCGGCCGCATTAGCTCGAGTGGCGCCTACGTTTCCGGAACCGGCAAGAGAATCCGCTACGGGTATGTCGAAGCCCGAATCAAGGTGCCGTCGTCCGGCGGATGCAGCGGTTGCTGGCCAGCGTTTTTTATGCTCCCAGCACCGCCGAGCGCGCCAACAACGATCTGGAGCAACGAGTGCTTCTCGAAGCCGGAAGAGCTCGATATTTTCGAGTTCTTCCCGAATTTGGGCGACAACCTGGCGTACTACAACGTCCATTGGGGGGCGTGCGATGAGGACCGACGACTGGACATGCCGGGCACATCTGAAAGCCCTCTTCCGAGCATTAATCGACATGTCGTCACGACGGATCTGACCGGATCATTTCACACGTACGGGATACTTTGGACTCAGGATTACACCCAGTTCTTCGTCGACGGAATCGCAGGGGACAAGGTCTATGTCGGGGTCCCTACTAAGGCGCTTTACCTCATCCTCACACTGCAGCGCGGCCGAGACAATGCCATTCCGGGCCTCGTTTTTCCTCCTACGCTAAACGGGGTTAACATGCAGACCGAGTACGTTCGCGTCTACGAGTAGGATCCACCGCGCCAAAACAGGCTGCGGATGCGCCGGTCGGCATTGTCGGTTTTCGAAATGATTCGGCCATCGTTGCCGAATGGTCCGCCTGAGAATCTCGCCGATCACGACGAAGCTCAAGGCGGATGTTGACGAACCGTATAGATTTGTGTCGGTGGGCTGTCCCTCTGCTGACCCGTTGCGCGTCTCGGTGCTCGCTTCCGGCGAGGGATCGAACCTCCAAGCAATCCTCGACGTAGTGCAAGGCAAGCACGGCGTCGACGTTGTCACCGTCATTAGCGATAGACCGGGGGCGAAAGCGCTCGAACGCGCCGCGGCGGCAGATATTCCGTTCGCGGTCTTTCCGGTGTCCGAATTCGAGGGTCGAAGGGAGCGTGACATGGCGATCGCGACCTATCTGCGCGACTTCGACACTCACCTCGTGGTGCTCGCCGGCTACATGGCCATCCTCTCGCCCGAGTTCATCTCGGCGTTTTTTGGGCGGATCATCAACGTTCACCCGTCGCTGCTGCCGAAGTATCCAGGCCTGCGCGCGATCGAGCAGGCGGTCGAGGCGGGCGAGAGGCAGACTGGCGTGACAGTGCACTACGTCGATGAAGGCGTCGACACCGGTCCGATCATCGCCCAGGAGATGCTCGGCATCGCGCCAGGCGAGTCGGCGGCCGAAGTCGCCGAACGCGTACACGAGATCGAACACCGGCTCCTCCCCGAGGTGGTGGCGCAGATTGCCGCCGCGCGGGCCAGCGGGTAACCTGCTCCCCATGTCGGAGGAGACGAGGGACCGCTCGAGTTTGGAAGTGACCGCCCCGGGCGCCGTGCGCATTCGCACCGCCCTGATCAGCGTTTCTGACAAGCGCGGGATCGTCGACTTTGCCAAGGGGCTCGAGGAGCTCGGAATCAAGGTCATCTCGACCGGCGGCACCAAGACCGAACTCGAAGAGAACGGCGTCAAGGTCACTGGTATCTCGGAGTACACCGGCAGCCCCGAGATTCTCGGAGGCCGGGTGAAAACGCTCCACCCCACGGTCCACGCCGGGCTGCTCGCCAAGCTCGACGACGATGAGCACGTCGCGCAGATGAACGAGCACGGCATGGCGTCGATCGACCTGGTGGTCGTCAACCTCTATCCCTTCCAGCGCTATGCCAACCGTCGCGGCG
>JAEYBE010000013.1 GCA_023404495.1 Actinomycetes bacterium
CCACCGCCGATCCAGAGCGCGCCGCCGGTGACGGCCAGGCCGGGCGGGACCACCACGGTCCGCGTCGAGCAGTCGCCATCCGTCGAGTTCGCGACGCAGTTTGACCCGGAACCGTCGGGCGTCACCACGACGTTGCGGATCTCGCCCACCGAGCGCAGCGTGACCGAGTACGTCACCGTGATGCTCTCCCCGACTCCGACCGCGCCGGACCACGAGAGCACGGGGCTCTGGTACACGGCACCGTTGGTGGCGTCGCCGTTGTACGAGGCCACGCGGAGCGCGGAGGTGAGGTCGTCGGTGAACGACGCGGGACGCTCGTCCGTGTAGGCGACCTGACCGGTGTTCGTCACGGTGATGCTGAAGGTCACCCGATCGCCCACGGTGGCTCGCTCCGACGAGACATCCTTCGTCACGCGGTAGCTCGCGATCGGAGTATCGGTCTCGCACGCGCCCTCGCAGCGGCTGCCCGGGGCGTCGCCCACGACCGTGTTGCGCAGTCGTCCGTCACCGGTGGAGGGCTGATTGACCGTCACCGAGTACGTGATGGTGACGCTCTCGCCGATCTCGAGCGGGCCGGACCACGCGAGCGTGGTCCCGTCGACCTCGGCTCCGGACGTCGCGTCGTCGTTGTACGTCGCGTCATCCAGCACGCCCGACAGGTCGTCGCGGACGGATGCCGGCGACTCGTCGGTGTACGCGACCTGGCCGAGGTTCTCGACGACGACCGTGTAGGTCACGGTGCCGCCGAGCGTGACGTCCTGGACGTTCGCCGTCTTGGTGACTCCGTAGGTCGCGACCGGCGTCTCCGTCGTGCACTGACCATCGAGGCACTCGCCGCCCGGGCTGGACGGCGCCACGACGTTGCGCATCTCGAAGTCGCCCGACACCGGGTCGTCGACGGTCACCGAGTACGTGACCTGGATCGACTCGCCGACGGCGAGGGGGCCAGCCCACGTCAGAGTGTCACCGGT
This sequence comes from Actinomycetes bacterium, assembly GCA_023404495.1. Taxonomy (GTDB): domain Bacteria; phylum Actinomycetota; class Thermoleophilia; order Solirubrobacterales; family JACPNS01; genus JACPNS01. The sequence goes on from JAEYBE010000013.1 coordinate 972, forward strand.
GACCTGCCCGCCGAGCGAGACGTCGCCGTTGTAGCTGGCGTCGTCGAGCACACGCGAGAGGTCGTCCGTGAACGACGCCGGGTTCTCGTCGGTGTAGGGCAGCGCTCCCGTGTTGGTGACGGTGACCGTGTAGGTCACGGTGTCGCCGGGAAGCGCCGTGCCGGGCGAGACCGACTTCGCGATGGCGTACGACGATGCCGGGACGTTCGCGACGCACGCGGGGTCCGTCGATCCTTCGACGCTGTTACCGCCCGAGCCAGGGGGCGTCACCACGGTGTTGTCGAGGCGCCGATCACCCGTCGCCGGGTCGTTGACCGTCACCGAGTACGTGATGGTCACCGTCTCGCCGACGCCGAGCGCACCCGACCAGCTGAGCTCCGGCGCCGTGTACGACACTCCTGCCCCCGACGTGCTCGTCGCATCGCCGTTGTAGGTGGCATCGTCGAGCACGCTCGAGAGATCGTCGGTGAACGAGGCGGGATCATCCGCCGTGTACGCCACCTGGCCGGTGTTGGTGACCTGGATGCTGTACTCGACCGTGTCGCCCGCGACGACCTCCGTCGTCTCGGTCGACTTCACGGCCCGGTAAGCGCCCACCGGGGTGGTCGTCTCGCACACGCCCTCGCAGCTCCCGCCGGGTCCCGAGGGGGTCACGGCATTACGGAGATCGAAGTCGCCGGTCACGGGGTCGTCGACCGTCACGGAGTACGTGACCTCGATCGACTCGCCGACGGCCAGCGGGCCGGACCACGTCAGGGTGCTGCCCGACACGGTCGCCCCGTCGGTGGCGTCATCGTTGTACTTCGCGTCATCCAGGACGCCCGACAGGTCGTCCGCGAACGCCGCGGGCTCATCGGCCGTGTAAGCGACGTCGCCCGTGTTGGTGACGGTCACCGTGTAGGTGACGTCACCGCCGGGACGGACGGTCGCGGAGTCCGACGACTTCGACACGGTGTACGACGCGACAGGCGTCTGCGTGGTGCACGCGCCGTCGGGGTCGCAGCTGCCACCCGGAGTCGTCGGAACGACGGCGTTCACCAGCTGACGGTCACCCGAGAGCGGGTCGTTCACGGTGACCGAGTACGTGACGGTGACCGACTGCCCGATGGCGACCGGGCCGGACCACGTCAGGGTGTTCTCCGCCACGGAGCCCCCGGGCGAGACGTCGCCGTTGTAGGTCGCGTCGTCGAGGACCCCGCTGAGGTCGTCATCGAAGGATGCCGGGTTCTCGGCGGTGTAGTCGACCTGCCCCGTGTTCGTGACGACCACCGTGTAGGTGATGACACCACCGGCCATGACCGACTCGGCGCTGGCCGTCTTGTTCACGGTGTACGACGCGACAGGCGTCGTGGTGCCGCAGGCACCCGGCAGGCACTCGCCCGTCGGGTCGGCCGGGACGACCACGTTGCCCAGCACCGAGTCACCCTGGGTCGGGTCGTCGACCGTGACCGAGTATGTGACGTCCACGGTGGCACCGACGTCGAGGGGGCCGGACCACGACAAGGTGTTCCCGCTCACCGAGCCGCCTGCCGACACGTCGTTGTTGTAGGTCGCGTCGTCGAGCACGGCCGAGAGGTCGTCGGTGAACGAGGCGGGATCGGTGTCGGTGTACGCCACCGCTCCCACGTTGGTCACCGACACCGTGTAGGTCACGACCGATCCCGGCGTCGTGGTCTCGACGTCGACCGACTTCGAGATCGTGTACCCCGCGATCGGAGTCACGGTGCAGTTCTCCGTAGCCGGGTCGCATGGACCGCCGGGCGGCGTTCCCGGCGGAACCAGGAAGTTGGACGCCTGGTTGTTGCCCCGATCGTCAGCAGCGTTCACCGTGGCCGTGTAGGTGACTTCGGCGACGGCTCCCGCTG
>JAEYBE010000057.1 GCA_023404495.1 Actinomycetes bacterium
GCGCTCGAACGCCTGCGCGCGAACCGCGTCGTCCGGGTCGCCGTCCCAGGGGTCGATCGTGGGTCGGGGCGGGAACGCATAGAAATCTCCCGGCTTGCTGCTGAGCACTCTTTCAATCGCACCCGCAAGGACGTTTCCCGGTGCTTCGTCCACCCACGCGTCGCTGATCAAAGCGCGCGCACCGCTTGCGGCAGCTCCGATCGCATTCGAGTTGGATATGTGGTCTGTCCATATCGCCGCGACGACTCGCTCACAGAGGTGTGGATTCGTTGAGATCGATTTGGCTATCCGAAGGCCGGACTGTTCGATATCTCCGGTTTCTGATCGAAGATCGATCAAGGCAACAGCGTCGCTGCCTGGAGGGGAATCGCTGATCGTCATGAGCAACTCGTTGCGGCTCGGCGTAGAGACGATCTCGATCTCGGGTCGGCCGTCGAAGCCATCGCGCACATCGCGGACGCGCTGTCGCAATTCGCGGGGTTCAGCGTGGTGGAGATGGATGATCATGAGCTACGACGGGAGATTTTCCTCGAAAGCAAAAATAGTTCGTCTCACAGAGAGCAACCGGTCAGGTTGATGCGCGCTTGCGGCCGGGCCCGTGAGACAATGCTCGAGCTATGTATAGTGCGCGACAGTGGACGACTCCGTAATAAAACAGGCGTCCTCGGTAGTTTCTACTGGGTTGGTCGAGCAACTCCCGAAGTCACCTTCCGCGCACGAAATAGAGGCGGTCTGTCAGGTGACTGCCGAAAACTTGGTGCGGGCGGCGCTATCGGCGGGGCGAGCGGACGACATCGACATCAGCCAGATTTCTAGGTTCTCTGCGGGCAACTCGACGGACTTTGTCGCTCGGGTCGAGACGACGGTTTCATTCGTGGTGAAAGTGGACCTATCACCGGCGATCGTTGCCGAAGCCGAGCTGCTCAGGCGGATCACTTCCGACCCCACACTGCCGGCGGCAACCCGCATCGCGTTTCCGGACGTCTACGCGATTGACTCCGCTGGGCCGGTCTACGGGTACGCGATGGAGAATCTCGACGACTTTGTGCCGACAAGCGATCTCCTCGCGAATCCCGAAACGCACGCGCAAGCGCTCGATGTGCTCGCGGCCGCTTGGCGTGACTTGCTCCAGCCGGCCTACGCGGCGACAGCCCGCGATCGGCTCGCCCACAATCTCCACGCTGACTACTTCGGCCGGGCTCGCTCACGACTTTCCCTCGCGTCGTCGGCTGGGCTGCTGCCTGGCCCTGAGGTTGCGCTCTCGATCGAAAACGGAATCGATGGGGGATTGCACGTGCCGGGCGGCTGGGGGGGCATCCTGCGCGAAGCCGAACTGCGGCTGGAAAATGCACGCCCTCCGTTTGGCACATGGATCCACGGGGATCCCAACCCCGAAAACATCATGTGCCTGACCGAACCGTCAATCGGAGCGGACGTCCGGCTGCTCGACCCCAAAGATTGGTGGGTCGGCGACTACATATTCGATGCGGCGAAGATTCTCCACTACGTCCGTGTGACAAGTCCAGTTGAGTCGCAGGCAATACCGGCTGCGCTGGACATTGGATCTGAGCGGAGCCTGATTTCTTACGATCGTTCGACCTTTGCCGATTTGCGTGGCTGCAGCCCGTTTGCAGATTGCTTGGAAGCGTTCGCCCGCGATGGAACGGAATGGGAAGATCCGCGCTGGCGGGAACGGCTTTGGCTCGCTGAGGCTGCGAACTTGATTGGCATTGTTGGGCCAAGGTTGATCAAGGCCGAACGCAGCTCGAGCCCGCGCGATCGATGCCTGGGTGTGATCGCGCTTGCCGAGGCGATTCGGCTCGTGATGAACGCCGGCGACCAAGAGTAGGTGCCTCTTGGAACATCCCCATTGTTCGTGTGCCTTCTCCAGGACATACTTACACAGCGGAATAGGCAGTGACCAAGTCTTGTGTACCCTGCGTTCGCAGTATTTCGTAACGGATTTTCTCGGTAGGTGATCAACTCGGCGATGTCGGACACTCAATTCAAATCCAAATCCGGGACCGCATCTGAGGACAGCAACTTGGCTGCGGGCGACACCGCGGCCGATTCTGCAGCTGTTGGTGGCGCCGCGCGCAGCGACGACGTAGTGGCACCTGCCAATTCCACAGCCGATCGTTCGAGCGCTTCAAAAGATGCTCTCACGCTCATCAGCCTGCCGCTCGTCATCGTGCTGGCACCTTTCGCGATCGTGCTGGATCTCTTGATGGCGCTCCTCGCGATCCTGCTTTTCCTCGTCAGGATCCTGGTTCGATTCAGGCCTGTTTTCCTTTCCATGCGTAAGCCGAGGAAAAGGGCATACGACGACGCTGATAGCAAGGTCTTCGAACGCGCCCCGCAAGATAATGAGCCGCTGCCACAGGCTTCGAAGAACGGCATTGAGGACGCACTTCTTGCCCGAAAGAAGGAGATTGCGGCTCAGCACCGCATGGGGACCGGAATCGCCGGCTTCATTCCGAACCTCGTCGAAAGCGCGAAGGCGAGTGTCGACAATCGCCTGGATGCCGTTGACGTCGAAGTTGAGCGACGAAAGGCCAACGCGCGCGAGTACCAGGCAGATGCCGAACGGCGGCTGCGCGCGGCTGGAATGGAGGACAAGAAGACGGGTAGCTGGCGGGCCTATGTTGCGGTGATGATTCTCTTGGCGGGTGCATCGGCCCCGCTCGACTTCGAGGCATTCCGGCACAATTTCTCCTTCGACTGGGAGGTGATCCTGTTCACGGTGCTCGCAGGCGCGATCTGGGTTCTCGCGGCGCATGTGATGGGGCACTACCTGAAAGAACACCTAATCATCAGCGGGACTCCCCGAGCAGACGGCGCGGGCAACGCGCTGCCAAAGCCAAAGGTGACACCGGCGCTGGTGTTGGCGACCATCTTCGCGGTACTTTTGGCCGCGATGCTTTACAGCGTCAACAGTGCTCGAGTCGATTCACTGAACGAGGCCAGTACTGAGCCCCGAGTGACGAGTCCGCTGACTCCCGCAGAAACCGATTCGAATGGTGGCGTCGTCGATTTGGGAGGTAATTGAATGCTGGTACTGCTGATAGTCATTTCGACTTCGATCGTCGCTCTAGGGGTGTGGCAGGCGTTTCAACTTGGCCCCTTCTTCCGCGCTGAGCTCACGCGGGTGAGGGCAGGGTGGCACGGGCGCATGCGTGTTCCCCTCAGGATCGAGCGGACGATTCTTAGTCTTCTTGGCAGGTTCTCGAGCCGTGTCGAGGCCCTTCTCGGTGGGGGGCAGAAGACCAGGGAGGATCGCATCGAGAGCAAGTTTGGCGAGCAGGAAGCGAACTTGGAAGGCCAGTATCGAAGGCGATTGAAGGACGCTTGGCGGCGGCAGGAAGAGCAGACAGAATGATCCAACCTGCGGATCGGCGTGTCGGCTGGAAGCTGCGAGCGACGATTGCCACGCTGGCGATCTTCGCCGGGCTCACGCACGCCGGATGCGGGGTTCCGGGCCTCTCGTCCGACGATTCCGCACAGACCATCGCAGTCATCGATATCTCCGGTTCGACGATTCGCGACCGCCGCCGGACCGTCGACTGTGAATCCGAGATCGCGTTCAGCAGTCCGCGTGTACCAAACATTCTCTGCTGGCTAAGTAATTCATTGGACCCGAGCACGGTGAAATCCCAAGCCGTAAGCGTGCTCTTGGCGGACGGCCGGACATACAGCGAGCCAGATTGGCCAGTCGACGCCTTCAACTTGCAAGCAACGGCCGATTACGAAGCGCGCAGCAAGGCTGCCGCGTCCGTTGCGGATCGCGAGGAGGTGCAGGACAAGATGGCCAGCGACGCCACGACCCAAATTGTGTCCGAAATTAAGAAGTCGGCCCAGTCCCAAGGCAAGGGCGGCTCCGACCTTTCGGCGACAATGCTGGTGATCGGGCGTCGAGTAAACACGCTGGACGGACCTGTCGCAGTCAAAATGTTCACTGATGGCGGCGCGAATGTCGCAGAGCTGAAGTCGCTGCTCCACGGAAAGACATCACCCGCGGCGGCGGAGCGGCGAATCGACAAGATCCTCGACAGGCTAGAGCACAACAACGAGCTTCCGAACCTCACGAACTCCAAAGGAGAACCCGTGACCTTTGAGTTCACGGGGTTGGGGTATCGCGCCCGCGATCGAAATGCTCCAGCGTTCCTGCAGGACTTTTGGACCAGCTACGTAGAGCGGTCCGGAGGCCGGGTTGAGCAGTGACTCAAAATTGGCGTTGACGATTGGCTGAACTCAACCCAAGCGCGAACCCTCCGGCCAGTCTGCGGCAGATCGTAAAGGAATACCGCAAGAATGGCGGCATTGTGCCCGGGGCCGGCACATTCGGCCCGAGCACCTTCCTTGACCATGTCGTTTGGAGAATGCTCCAGTTTGGCTGGCCGCCCGATGTGTGTGGCGACAGCTCCAAGACGCTGCTCGCAGGCAAGTTGCGTGCTGCGAAACGACAGCAGAACCCTCTCAGCTACCCCTTTGTAAAGAGAAAATACGAGCCTTCCCCGTTTTCGATGGTTCATGTGGAAGCGACACTTCGTCTCGCTGCCCGCGAGGCGGGCGAATTCGCGAAGAGCCATCGGCGCACGGGGGCAGAAAACTTGTCAGCCGTCACCGAGTACTTGCAAACTGCGTATCCGAGACGCGCGCAAAAGGCGCTGGTCGGAAAACTCTCGATTTCCGCAAAAAAAGAATCCGATGATGATGCAGTCGACGATGGCCCACCGGTGGTCCCAGCGAACATGATCATCTACGACGTCATCGCGCAGCATGCTGAGAGGCTCGTGCGGGAAGGAGAGTTCGCTGCGGCGGACGAGAGTTGTACGCTCGCGCTGGCGCGGCTCGACGAGCACCCGATTCCGAACGGCGATTACGCGCGCGCTCGGGTCATGCTCGCCCAGGCCCGTGCCAAGCTCGCGGCCGGGTCGGCCTCAGCAGCAGCTCATATCGCGAAAAACTTGGCGGATCGATATAGAGATTCGAACCTGCCGGACCTTCGTAAACATGCCGCCTTGGCCGATTCCTTGCGCCGGGAGGCGGCCGACATCGAAGGGGACTTCATCCGCGCGGAAATGCTCGCTGCACAGCACGAGGAGAGCTGGTCCGGGGACGCGGCGGACAGTGTCAAGGAGGTCGCTGCGACCGAGATGGCTGCGCGCAGAACGCTGTTGGAACGTCGCGGACAAATCGATGCCGCCGAATTGCTCGCGACCGAGATGCGCGAGGCCTTCGAAGAGAGCAGCCAGCACGGCGAACAGCTCGCACTCGCCGATGCACTCGCAAGCTGGTCCGCGGTACTCTGCGAGCAGTCACGATTTGCCCAGGCGATCGCAATCTGCGATCTCGTGTACCACCTGTACGTTGCGGACGAATCTCCGGCGGTGCGTGAATGGGTCGGAAAGGCGATGGGTGTGAAGATGTACGCACTCTCTCGCTCGGGAGAGCGATTCGGCGCGATCACGGTCAGGTACGCAATATTCCGAGATTTCTCAACTGACCCGAACGTCGGAGTGTTTCGATCGATCCGTGGTGCGCGCCAGTTGCTCGCTGCCGCGAAGAGTTCATTGGCACGCCAGGCGGCCAAGTCTGTATCCAGTCCAAGCGCCGTCGCGACGAACTCGTGACCTTTTCCGATCGGTTACTTGATCTGGCGATTGAGGCAGTCAAAGCCGGTGAAGGGGTTGTTGCGCGCCTGTTTCGGTCCGAGGAGTTGAACGTCAGAGTCAAGACGACCGGCGCGGATCTAGTGACCAACGCCGATGTCGCAGCGGAGAACGCGATTCGAAATGTAATTCTGGCGGCTCGTCCAGAAGACGCAGTTGTTGGTGAGGAATTGGGCGAGTTCGGCGGTGCGGGAGACGTCAAATGGTTCTTAGACCCGATTGACAGCACTGCCAACTTTGCAAGGGGCATTCCGATTTGGTCGATCAGCCTTGCAGCGGTGTCGAACGACGGTCCGCTAGCAGCGATTGTCTCGCATCCCGTCGCGGACGAGCGGTTCACGTGTTCCCGCGATACGTTGCCGGAATCTGATTTCTCGGGTGGCGCCCGTTCGTTGGAATCCGCGATGGTTGTGGTCGGCTGGGGAAACTCGTCCGATGGGGAACGAGAGTCGTCGGTTGCGCGCGAGTTGTCGTCCTCGGTGGGCAAGATCCGTTCTCCTGGAAGCCCGGCGCTCGGCCTGGCCTGGACGGCTGCTGGAAGATTCGACGCGGCCTTTTATGAGATGGGATTCGGTGAATGGGACATCGCCGCGGGTCGATTTCTGTGCGAGAGAGCGGGTTTGATGAGTCGCCTGGATCCCCCGAGCGATGACGCCGAGTTTCCGCGCCTGTTGGTTGCCCGAGAAGCCATCTTCGCGAACCTTGAACAGATGCTTTTCTGAGGACGGACCGGCTGGGACGTCCGTAGATGACTTCCGAAATCACATGGATGGACACCAAGCCTGCGTCGCGCGACGCCGTTCTCGCGCCCGGCAAGATGTCAAGTCGCTGTCGCGATCGAAGCGATCCACGAATGGGCGCGCCGCACTTACAGCGCTCCGCGAGTTAGCGCGATGCCCGCGGGATATGTCATTGGAAATTTCCGGGAAAGCGGGTCCTTTCCAGCGCGCCGACAGTCGCTCCGTGCGGCTCAATCGCGGACTTGTTCAGATCCATGCGAGTTCGCACTCGCATGATCGTGGAAATCGCAGCGATCAGACTAAGTTGGTACCCGACAATTGGCATATAGAATTCTGAGGCATTCCGGCGAACGCACGAAGGAACTCGAATTGGGAGTCAACGACCACCGAAAGATCTGGCAGATCGCGACATCCGATGGTGCCGCAGAATGCATCGATGCTTTTGCCGAAAGCTTCTCCCAGTCGGTCGGGGTTTTGCGCTCCGCAAGCTGGGACGTACGGAAGGACGCGCGAGAAGCTGCGGCGACGTATATTGGCCGCACCGGACTCGGCTCGATGGCCAACTCGCACGGGCAGGGTGCTCGAGTGGTTTTACGCGTGGTTGCGTCGGAGAGTGGGTCGACGGTTTGCCATCTGAAGCTGGCGGAGCACACCACGCGAGGACCGTTTGTGGAGGACGTTGGCATTATTCGTAAGTACATGCAAAATGCGCTTCGGCATATGGGTCAAACACTGAGGGACTCGTCGGTCCAGGCTTTGTAGTTCCACACCAGTGCACAAGGTGAGAAATCATGGGATTCTTTGATCGGGCAACACCGGCGTCCGCGGGCCTGATCCCCGGAGCGGCAATCGATCGCCTTAACTGGCTCGCGAACATCGCGTTCCACCGCGACATGTATTTCGACGGCAGAGTGCGGGCGATCACGGACTATTTCGCGCCAGCGTACGCGGCCGTCGGCCTCCCGCCGGTTGACAGCCCAGAGATTCGCGAGTTCCACCAGCAGTACCTGAGTGAACTTCTTGAAGCGGCGAGAACGGGCCCACCACTTACCGCTGCTGGGGCATACATGGTCGCGATGGAATCGCCGGAGTGCTCGTTCGGTCCCGCGACCGGACAGTTAAGGGGCGGGCTCTATGACTTGGCTGCCGAGCACATCGTCCCTCAATTTCACAGCATTACTTGGCCAGCAAGTCCTTGCGCCGTTTACCAAAGCTTCAAATTGGCGATCGAAGACGGGTCGATCGATTCGCAATGAGTTCCGCGAAGGAACATTCAGAGCGGGGAGCCCTGCGAAACCACGGTCCAGTCTTCTTCTTGCTCGCTGGTGGCTGCCTAGCGTTCGTTTCCGCTGGAGCCGCGTTCGGACTTTGGCTAAACATCAGCGGTGACTCGGTCACATCCACAACGAGCGCGCTCGATGGCGTGGCATCACTCGCAGGCGTGGACGTGAAGACCGCGGAAAGTTCGCCCACGCCGTTGTGGATGATGTTGGCTTTCGTGCTTTCGCTCGCGGCCTGTGGTTTCGGCTTGTTCGTTGCCGTGGTGGGCACAATCTGGGCGACTTCCCGCGGCGCCCGACGCGCGGCTACTACCGTGACGGCGCCTGAAACTTCGGCCAACGTCAAGCGGGGACTCATCGCGTCGAAAGAGAAGGCCAAGAGCGGGACCGCTTCGGCGTCGACCAGCCTCCTGCGATCGGCGTCGGCGATGCGCGAACGCATTCGCGGTGGCTCGGGTGAGGGCACGGAATAGCCGAATCTAGCCCGCAAAGTCAGGTATCGATGGATAGTGCCGCCGATTGAATCCAGCTGGCGCGAGTGCGCTCAACGACTTGCGGTGGTTCTTCGTGTCGGAAGGATGCTTGAGTTCGAAGCGGAGGAACTGCTGGCGGTATCGAGGTCCCGAAGCAGGGACCACCCGACCGATCCGACCCCCACCTTCTCGGCGCGGATTCCGCGGAATGGAGTGGATTCCGATTCCGACTCGAATCCGTGATGAGTACAACCAGCGTAGGATCCCAAGACGTTGCTCGCATCCAACTCGAACCGCCCCGCGTTAGTCTCAGCCAGACGTCGCCGGGAGTCCGCTGATTCACGTGATGGTCGAGGGGATCCTCGAGTCAGAATTGGTGCGCCCGGGGCAACGGAGGGGCATTAGATGGCAGCAGTTGATGTGATCACAGCGGCAGGCGTTGAGTCGAAGGGGATCGGACTACTGATCTTCATCATCGGCATCCTGGTATCCCTTGCGGTCGAAGGCTTGACCGGCTACGGGCTCACTTGGTTCCGCGAATCGCGCCCAGCTACAAAGCTCTGGCGCATTCATGATCCGAAGTCGGTCGTCGTTGTCGCCTCGACGGCTGGGGAACTGCTCGGCGGCAACAATGTTCTAAAGCCGACCACCGGTGTTGGGCAGGTGCGCGCGGTTGGATGGATCACGCAGTCCCTCAGCAAGGCATACAAAGAGTTCGATTTAGATCATGTTCGCTTGTCGGATGAATCCATCGGGCATGTAGCCGACCGTGACCTGGTGTTAATTGGCGGACGTCGCACGAATTCGCTCACCAGGCAGGTCCGGGAAATGCTCGAAAAGAACTGGGAAGGGATACCCAGAATCGAAATAGTCCGGGACAGTGGAGTCGACAAGGCCGAAGTTCGGGCCCCTATCGGGCCATCACACGCTTCGTATCGAGTCTTTCGACCTTCTTATGAGAGCGGTCCGGGCGACGACGAAACCAACGAGGTCGTCGTGGACATAGGAGTCATCTTCAGGGCACCGAATCCACTGAACGAGTCGAACACAGTTGTAATCCTCGCCGGCACGCACTCCGAAGGGACCGAAGGTGCGGCGAAGTACTTCGTCAGCGAATTAGGCAGCGACCACCTACTGCGTGACGCAGAGGCATTTTGTTGTGTGATCGAGGTAGGCGTGGTAGCGGGCACACCCAAGCCAACAAGAGTTCTCTATCAACAAGTTCTACAGAGGAAAGATCGGGAAGGCAGTCAAGGATGAAAGTCGTCGAAAGTTTCGTGATGGGAAAACATCCCGACCAATCTCTGTGCGAAGACGTGATCATTAGCACGCCGGATTTTGTTGGCGTTGTGGACGGCGCGACGGACAAATCCGGCGCTCGCTTCGAAGGCAAGACCGGCGGCAAGTTCGCCGCAGACGTAATCGCCAGCGAGTTCTCAAGACTGCCGGCTGACTCGACCGCGCGCGCGGCAGTCGAAGCGGTATCGGTAGCGCTCCGCGATGAGCTGCGTCGAGTTAGGCCAGATGTTGAGCCGAGCTCGACAGACGGCCCAACCGCGACCTTGCTCGCCTTCTCGGCGGCAAGGAACGAGGTCTGGCGCGTCGGCGACGCGGCCTGGATCTCATCAGCTGCCGACAAGCAATCAGTCACTCGAAAGATTGATGCGGTCTGTGGCGCCGCTCGGGGTGCGTTGATTCGTGCCTACGAGCTCGCAGGTAGGGAAATTCCGTCGGGCGAAGACCCAGGCCGCGCTCTCATAAAGCCGCTACTCGAAGCCCAGTACATCTTTCGAAATAACGAAGCAGCGGAAGACCTGGCGTTCGGCGCCATCGATGGCGGCCCGGTTCCAGACATGTGCCTTGAAATATTTGAAATCGACGCGACTGCACACTCTGAGCTTGCGTTTGGATCGGACGGCTACCAGGAGGTCTTTATGAGTCTCGCGGAGACCGAGCGCCAGCTCGAACGGCTACTACGGGACGACCCGATGCTCGTTCGCGGGGAGTTCCCAGAGACCAAGGGATTGCTCGACGGCATGAATTCGTTCGACGATCGAGCATATATCCGCTTCGACATAGTCGAAAAATAGTCTCACATTCGCAGTGGAGTGGTAGTTTTTTCGAAGCGTGTGGCTCGAATATCGATGACGCTCACACCGATTGGTTTCCAAAGAACAAGGTCGGGGAGGGTTTGTGTCCCGAAGTCGTGTCTTTACCGGCGTGAGTCACGTCGATCTCAAGCGGATACAGGACGCAGCGATTTCCTCGCAGGATTTCGGGAATCTATTTCGCGAGAATTGTCAGACGCCCGGCCTGTCACGACTTCGTAGGTCGCTACTGGACGAAGGGGCCGCCGCCGAGATTCGCCAGGCTGGGGAACGCGCAACGGAAGACGGCATCAACGTCAACATTTCGCGCGGCTCGATGGTTGCCCTGCTGACGGAAGAAGACGGCGCGCCCGTTATTCACCCCTGGAAAGCGCGATATCTCGATCAGCTGATCGTCAACCCAGAGATCCATCCGTCGCTGAAGGCTGTGCTCGGGAGTGCGATCGAAGGAAGACGAGCGAGAATCCAAGACGTCAGCGACGCACTCGACGGGGTTGAGGGATATCAGGCCGCAATCGGCAAAGAGTGCGCGACTTTTTCTCCTCCGCGCCCGGTTACGTTCGGAGTCTCTGCGCTCTTAGTCGCTTCGGATGACACCGGTGAAACCTTTGGTTTGATCTCGCAGCGCTCCGATTCGGTGGCACTGAATCCAGGTGTTTTCACGGCGTCGGTCGAAGGTGGCCTAGGGCCGAGCACGGATCCGCTAGATCAGCTGGAAGGCGAGGCGCGGGACGAGCTTCGTGATGCACTCAGGAGTAAGGACCTGGTCGATTGGACGTTCTTACAGCCTGCCGGGATGCTGATTCCCGGCGAGGATCCGCTGAAGCTCAGTGCTGGCGCGAAGGTGGCGCGGGTAGGGGTTTCAGCGCTGTACGTGATCAGCGTGGGCGACAAGTCGCGCCTGGACGCTATATGCGCGGAAACATGCGAGGCCATCCGGCGAGAATCCGAGGGAGAACTCGCGATCGGGTTTAAGGAGGGCGAGCCAAAAGTCGTGAACTTGGCAGACTTGCTCGCAGACGGCGATGCGGTGATTTCCGAGTCCCTCGCTGCAACTGCCGTGCTCTCGATCGCTCAGACGCGCGCCGAGGAGAGTTCTGCAGTTGGGTTCGATTTCGGTCTGGAGATCAGGAACATTGAGGGCGGCGAACTAAAGGTCGTTGCGAATGAGTATTCCTCGCAATCCGCGTCGTCGCTGACGGCAAATCAAAGGTTCGCTGACGCACTTCTGCTTCGTTTCCCGCACCTGCAGCGGGCCTGCGAACGACTTGAAGACTTCAGCGAGTCAAGCTTCGCCACGCGCGGGAACGCAGAGAAGAAGTTCAACTTTTACAGCGCTGCCTCCCACGCGTTGCGCGTGCTGATCGAATTCGAACTTGTAGATGACGACGCGTTGGGTCACACAGACAAGGGCCGGTTATACGAAGCGGTGGTGTACCAAATCCATCGCCACATGTTCTCCGGACGTGCGACACAGGCCCAAGAGCTTGTGCGTAAGCTTCATTCGGAATCCGAAGCTCGTGCCAAGATGGGATTCGACTTCGCGACGGAATGCGCCGAGTACGCGCACGAAGTCGGTTTGCCGGCCGGACGGCTTTCCGAGAACCATCCGGCTTGGCGTCGTCACGACTTTCTAAGGCGGTCAGCCAAGCGACGTCTCACGTCTGCAGAGCGCGAATCGCTCAGGTCCGCGATCCATCGACTGGCTTTCAGCTGCGCCGTCGTCCAAATGGAGATCGATCAAGACCCGGGCGCGGCCCAGTACGTGTTTAGCGGGGAGAATCGCGAGCCGTTTGCTGGAGATCCGTTGGCGTTGTATTACAAGGCCAAGGGTGTGGCGGTGAGCCCCGTGCTTCCAATGTCTCAACTCGTGGTCGGTTTTCAGTTCGCCCAAATGGCCTCGAGTCACTACCCACGCCACGCGGGGATGCATCACGTTGTAGCGCGCTACGAACTGCGGATCGGGGATGGCGAAGTGTCCGAGGAGAGCAAGAATGCTCGCCAGCTTTCCGCTCTTGAGCGCGTGAACCGCGCGATAGAACTTGACCCAGAAGTCGCCGATTTCTACGTCACTCGCGCTCGAATTAGGAGGCTTCGTGGCGACCGAATCGACGCCCGCGTCGACATCGAGTCTGCGATCGAGCTTGAACGATTCGTTGCGGGTGGGGCGGATGCTGGCGACGCACGAATCAAGGGTCTGCTCGATCTCCTTGACGACTACACCCTCTAGCGGCGGCGAACCGTATGAGGGGCCGGCCGCAATAATCACCTATTTGAGTAGCCGTTTGTTGTAGGTTGACTCGAAACGCGTTGCAGACGATCTCGGCGATCTGCTTCAACCAATACCTCCAGGAGGACTCGATGGCGGACTCAAACTCGCTACTTCAACTGCGTGACAAGGTCCAGCGCCACCTGACCGACGAATTTGGATCGGTCAGTGTGAACAGCGATGGCGTATTCAGGATCAATGCGGAATCTACCGCTGCATTCATCAGTTGCAGCGACTGGGGAGACGACGGGGAGACCGTCGTTCGAATCTACTCCCCGGTCCTTTTTGACTTTGACCTGACTCCTGAGGTGTTCGAGTACGTGGCGCGGGAGAATGACTACACGTTCGGGTCGCTGGGCTTGTTGACAGGTGAGGACGACACAAGCCCGATACTTGAGTTCAGGCACACACTTCTCGGGAACTTCTTGGATCCTCAGGAACTGATAAATGCGACCGTTATGGTCGGCGCGACCGCTAACCGTCTCGATGATGAGCTGCGCGCGCGTTTCGGCGGAAAGCGATTCGCCGATCTACAAACCGGGGACTGAGCTTGAGCGCGGATCTAGAGACGCTCGTTGATCTAGCGCGGGCAGAGGCAAAAAGGTCAGGTGATTCTCAGCCCGGTGCGGTGCACCTTGCACTCGTTCTTATGGACAGGGAGCCAGAGAGCTTCGAACAGCGAATTAGCGCTGCAACCGTGGAAGAGCTCAAGAAGCGGCGCGCCACTGGGTATCCGCTAGCTACCGGCGAGAGCCTAGATTCGTTTCTCGCCCGTACAGAAGATACGAGCGTGGATTCCATGCTCTCCCGACTCGGTGAGGAACTGCCGAAGCTCCTTCGGGAGCTCCCGGCGGAAGGCTCGGTGGAGCAGGCCGCGCGCCCAGAACCCGCACCCGAAGCTGATCTCGGGCAGAATACGTCCACGAGGCGCGACACGAGTCGATCTCACCGGTTGCTCGAACCACTCGTGGGCGACCCGGCAATTTCGGGTCACGAGGACGTCGTTGACCGAATGCTCGCTCAGTTGACCAGGCGTCAGCCTGTGAACGTGCTGCTGCACGGCCCCGCTGGGAGTGGCAAGACTGCGGCTGTGACTCAGTTGGTTGGGAAGGCCCGCTCCGGGGAGGCAACCGGGTCGTGGAGTGGCATGGAATTTCGGCGGCTCCGGGTCGACCTAGTCCTGGCATCTGATCCCGTGGCGGCCTTGGGTTCTGCGCTGGACGACGTGCGCGAGGATGAAGTAGTCGTCGTCGATGACCTCGAAACACTTCTCGGGCTGGGCGGACAGTCGGTCTTTGGAATGCTGCTGATGAGACTTCGGGCCGCGCTTGCCGACCGACATCAGCGGGTGTTGATGGTCGTTGACGACAAGTATCGTGATCGACTCGATGCGATCGACGAAGAGCTTTACGGTCATCTCTCCCCGGTGTCGATCGAGCCATTGGCGACGCGGCGCGTACACGAAGTCGCACGCGGTCACGCGGCTTCTCTTGCCGAATTGCACGGCGTCTCGATTAGTGAAGACGTTGCATTGCTCGCGGCGGCACCACCATCAAAGGGGGATTCCCTCAGCCACCCTGGCCTTGCGATCTCACGACTTGAAGGAGCTGCGGCTTTCGCCGCGCTTCGCGGCCGTGGCGAAGTGCTAGCTGATGACCTCTCAGTAGCAACAGAGGCTCCGGTCGAGGCAGTCGAGGCAGCTTCGCTCATCGCGGAGCTGCGGAAGCGTGTTCGAGGTCAGGACAAGATTTTGTCGAAGGTCGCAAATCGGCTGTCGCTGACTCGAGCGAATCTGGACCTGAGGCCGGAGCGCCCTGACTCAGTGTTTCTGTTCGTTGGGCCTACGGGCGTTGGAAAGACGGAACTGGCACGGGCTCTCTGCAAATCGGTGTTCGGTGACGAATCGAACCTCATCCGCCTTGACATGAGCGAGTACGCGCAGTCATGGGCTCTGTCCCGGCTGATCGGCCCCCAGGCCGGATACGTGGGCTCGGACCAGCCGTCCGGCTGGCTCACGACTCGGGTGGCTGCGCAACCGAACTCTTTGATCTTGCTCGACGAGATAGAAAAGGCGGATCCGGCGATCTGGAATGCGTTTCTCCAAGTGTTTGATGCCGGGAGACTCTCCGATTCGCGAGGGACCGTAGCCGACTTCTCCAAGACAGTCATTGTGATGACCTCGAACCTCGGTGCGGACGCGTTCGAAGCGGCGCCTTTTGGGTTCGCGGACGAATCTGACGATTCCGCCCACCTTCAACGGGGCCGCGAGTCTGTACTCGGCGAGGTGCGTCGTCGCATGGCGCCAGAGCTGATAAACCGATTGGACGACATCCTCATCTTCGAGCCGCTCTCCGTGGAGAGCATCCGCGAGATTGCGGATTCTGAGGTCGGCAAGCTGGGCGAGGAGCTCCGGCGCAGGGGTTTTGAGGTTGAGATTCCCGACGATGTGGTGGCAGTCATCGCAGAGACTGGCTACGACCCGGCGTTTGGTGCCCGTCACCTTCAGCGCAACATCGAGCGACTGCTGCTCGAACCGCTAGCCAGCGCCGGTCGTAGGAGTCTCGTCGCTGAAGTTCGGGGAGACGAGGTTGTCTGGCGGCCGAGTGGCTGATCTGAATCCGCCGTGCCGCGCGCCTTTCGCGCGGTTGACCGCGCTTACCCGTGCTTGTCTCGTGCCTTCAGTGAAAATTGACAAGCCGCAACTAACTGCCCTGCGTGACCAGCTCATCACCAGCTGTCGGAATTGGCGCATTCCAGAACGCGACAAACCGAAGCGTCTTGGCGGGATCTCCATCGCCGACGCCGTGGACTAGCCCCCCAGCAATCCCCCTGCCGACTCCCGTACCGTGCACGCGGTGCCCTAACACGATCCCTGTTGATGGACTTGGGCGATTTCCGGCTAATTCCTGGGCAAACCAACGTGCGACTCAGTTCATGTTCGCTGTAAGCCACTCGCACACGGAATATTGAGCGTTTTTTCGTCTGTGTGTTGAGTCCACACGGGAGGCTTCGGATCCCGTCCGATGATCCCGCTACCTCTCGCCAATGCCCTCGGTGGACTCGGTTTCAGTGTCTGGTTCACGGATCAAAAGCAACGGGTTGGTGGATCCATTGCTATCGGATACAGCCTGTGGTCTGTTGTCACTTGGGTGCTGAGCAAGTCCTTCAAGCCAGTCCTGACTCCGGCTTTCCCGCGTCTTTAGCTTGGGCTCAATAAATACAGTCCGCTCGGAGGCCTCAAGCTTGCCGAGCCGCTCCTTGATGAAGAGGACGGCTGCTCGAACTCCGAGTTCCTCAGCGAGGATGTCGACCGTCGCATCCACGGCACGCATGTCAAGCGCAAGCACATTCCCCCAGTCGTCCGGCGTACCGTTGCAGCCAACGATGAGCATCTTCTTCCGAAGATGCGGTGACTCGGTCAGGCAGTACATGTGTAAAGCAAAGGCGTTCTCGTCATCGGCGCAGTAGATAGCGGTTTCGCCGTCAAATGCTTCGATCATCGCGAGCGTCTCCACACAGCGCTTTCGGTCCGCAGTCCACGAATCGATCGGATACAACTCGGCCCTGTCGACCATGTTTCGACACGCAATCTCGTAAAGCACGTTTCGGCTGCGCTCCTCACCAGGCCAGCTTCCCTCGGGTCCAGTCCAGAGAATGCACTGACGCTTCTCTCGCTCAGCGAGCCAATCGGCGATGAACTTGCCGATCAAGACACCTGTTTCGCTGTATCGCGACGAAACGAAGCGAGGTGGCTCAATCCCGATGTCTCGAAAGAGTCGATTCGGAGGCTTGGTATCGACAACCGTGACAAACGTACCGTCCTTAATGAGTGCCGCGAGCGCAAACCACAGGGACTCGTCGTGTCCGCCGGGCACCAGTATCAAGCCGTCGACATCTTCAAGTTGTGCGAGCTGAAGTTGCTGAACCTGCCATGGGTTTGAATCCAGTTGTTCATCGTGGCCTGGGACGAGGACGTCGACATCCCAATCGCGTTCATGTTCTTGAAAAACGCTGATCGCTCCGCGCGCGACCGCGTGGCCGAATTGGTGGATTCGGTAGTCGAGTATGAGGACGCGCCGACGACGAGTCGTAATCGATCGAATCTCCAGTCCGAGCGGAATGGCGATACCGAGTAGCAACGCGACTATTGCGAGATTGAGTTCGATGCTCATACCGGCGCTGGCCAGCCCCAGGCAGATGACGAGCGCAACAAGCGATGATCCACCGAAGATCGCGCTTAATGGCAGTTTGAACTCTCGAATTCGCGAACGTGCCATCGCGCGATCGTACTATGAGCTCGCGTGCGTAACGCGAAAAGCGTGCCCAAATAGGCGTCTTGCAAGCCCAGATGCCTTCTTAGGCGGGGATCAGCGGAAGAATCGCGGCGCCACGGACACCAGCACTATCGGCATGCGATGCGATCGAGATTCTCGTCGATTCACCCAGGCCTGGAACCGCCACTAGCCTTCGCGCGGCCGCTGTCGCCGGCTTGAGAATCAAGTCTCCCGCTCGTGAGAGACCGCCCGCCAGCACGACCGCTTCCGGCTCAAATAGAAGGATCGCGTTTGCAATTCCCACACCGACACGTTCGCCGATCAGTGAAGTGATCGCGATCGCATCCGGCGATCCCTGCTCCGCGGCTTCAACCAGCTGCGGACCGCCCTCGAATCCGGCGTCGATTGCTAGCCGGCTCAACACCGTTCCGCTCGCCCACGTTTCCAGTGCCTCCGGTAGCGGGGCGCGGCCGCCCAGGGGGGCTCCATTTGTGAGATCAGCGGCGGCGATGATCTGGCCGAACTCGAACGCTGAAGTCCGAGAACCGCGAATAAGCCTTCCGTCGATGACAGCACCACCACCC
>JAEYBE010000060.1 GCA_023404495.1 Actinomycetes bacterium
TCGTCGCGATGATCTTCGGCGTGAGCTTCAGGCCGTTGCCGATTCCGGGGACGGTGTAGGCGACGGTGACCGCGGTCATTGCGACAGGCATCAGCTTGCAGCCGCTGCACTTGCTGCGCTGGTCGGCGGTCAGCGGGGCGTCGGATGCGCCGAAATCAACCGTGCCTGCGCTGATGTCGGTGATTCCCTTGCCCGAACCGCCGCCGCCGTAGGTGATGCCGCCGCCGAGCGAGACGTTCCATGCGTTCATCAGCGGGGCGACCAGGGTCGAGCCCGAGCCGGTGATGGCCGGGTTCACGGTGGCGTTGGCGGTGCCGGCGCCGACGAAGGCCGCGCAGGCCATCGCGGCCAGCAGCGCAACGCCGAATCCGGCGGAATTCTTTTTGCGGTTCAGTTTCATTCTCTTCTTTCTTGCCTCTCTTGAATCGATCGGTGTGATCGGTTGCGGCGAGTATCACCCCGTCTGGAAAGTGACTTGTTGCGATCCTGTGGCAATCTGGTGACACAAAATCGAGCGGCCTCAAATCGCCCTTATGCTCGCGCCAGATGCGATCCCGATTCTCTAAAACGGGCTCCTCCGGGGACCGGGTGCTTAGAGCTGCAGCGACTTTCGCGGCGCTCTTGGCGCTTGTGACACTGGCCGCGATCGGCTACCAGATCGTCACCGGATCGAAGCTCGCATTCGACACGTTCGGACTCGGTTTCATCACCGACCCGACCTGGGACCCGACCGGCGGAGAAGACGGCAAGGGACTCTTTGGCGCATGGGTGATGGTCTATGGCACGATCGTCAGTTCCGGCGTCGCGCTGGCGCTGGCGCTGCCCACCGGGGTGGCGATCGGGCTTTACCTCGCGGAGCTCGCGCGGCCTTCGGTCTCGAAGGTCGTCGGGCCGCTGGTCGAGATGCTCGCCGCGATCCCAAGCGTGATCGTCGGCTTCTGGGGCCTGATCGTCTTTGCGCCGATCGTGAGCAAGCACGTCGAGCCGTTCCTGCACGACCATTTCGGATTCATTCCCCTGTTCGGCGAGCCCCAGCCGTCGGGCATCAGCCTGTTCACCGCGTCGCTGCTGCTGGCGATCATGATCCTCCCGATCATCGCCTCGCTCTCGCGGGACCTTTTCAAGACAGTCCCGCAAGAGGTCAAGGACGGAGCCGAGGCGCTCGGCGCGACACACTGGGAGGTTGTGCGTGGGGTCGATCTGCCCAGCTGCGCCGCCGGCATCGCGTCGGCTGCGTTGCTCGCGCTCGGTCGCGCGCTCGGCGAGGCGATCGCTGTCGCCCAGGTCGTTGGCGGTGGCCAGAAGATCGCGACTTCGCTCTTCCAGCCGGGCGACACGCTCGCAAGCCGGATCGCGTCGCAGTTTCCCAGTGCGCTCTCGGACCTGCAGGTCTCGTCGCTGTATTACCTGGGAGCGATTCTCCTGGTGATCGGCGTCACCGCGAATCTTGGCGCGGTCTGGATCGCGCGGCGCTTTGACTACGAGCGGAGGGCGGCATGAGCGATGGCGCCGAGATCACCGCCGACGAGGTCTACAAGCTTCCCTTCGACCCGGCCTCGCCGCTGGTTGCCAGCGGAAACCTTCGACGTCGCGGGGTGGTCAGCAAGGTCTTCCAGGGCGGCGCGACGGCGGCCGCGTTTCTTGCCGTGCTGGTGCTCGGGTTCATGCTCTGGGCGATCGTTTCGCGTGGGATCGGAGCGATCAGCTGGGACTTCGTGACGAAGGGCCCCGACGACGGCGGGATCGGTCCGTCGCTCGTCGGAACCGTGATCATCGTGTTGCTGGCGACCGCGATGGCGATGCCGATCGGGGTGCTCACGGCGATCTACACGCAGGAGTTCGCCGGCGACCGTACTGGGCGCGTCGTGCGGTTAGTGCTCGATGTGATGAACGGACTGCCGACGATCCTGATCGGAATCTTCATCTACGCGGCGTTCGTAGCCGGCAACAAGCAGAGCGGATTCGCCGCAGCGATGGCGCTGGCGATCATCCAGTTGCCGATGATCGCGCGCACAACGCAGGAGCTGCTCGCGCTCGTGCCGCGGGCACTGCGAGAAGGTGCCGAGGCACTCGGGGTGGGCCGCTGGCGGGTGATTCTCGGCGTGGTGTTGCCGACGGTCGCCGGCGGGGTGCTGACGGCGACGGTGCTTGCCGCCGCCCGCGTGGCCGGCGAGACCGCGCCGCAGATTCTCGTCAACCTCGTGTCGCCCCCCGAGTACGTGCTCAACCCGTTTGCCGACCACGCGATGCCGACGATCCCGGTGACGATCTACCAGCTCTCGGAGTCAGCCGATCCCAGCGGATTCGAACGCGCCTGGGGCTCGGCACTCTGCCTGATGACCTTGATCCTGATCGCCAACGTCGTTGCGCGAACCCTCCACAACCGCAGTCAAAGGAAGATCGAAAGTCGATGATCGAACAGTTTGAATCATTCAGCCGCGCGCTCGAGGCCGAGGCCGTGCCGCAGCGCGTCCGGCTCTCCGGCGACGCCGCGGCCGCGCACGCCGCCAAGCCGGTGAGGCAGCCGGTGGTGCCGGTGTTCGAAGTCCGCGACGCCGACATCTACTACGGCGAGAAGAAGGCGCTCGCGAGCGTCAGCACGCGGGTGGGGCGGAATCTCGCCACGGCACTGATCGGACCGTCTGGATGCGGAAAGTCAACGTTTCTGCGCTCGCTCAATCGAATGAATGACTCGATCAAGGGATTCCGGATCACCGGTGACGTGCTCTACCACGGCAACGATCTCTACGACCCGCAGGCCAACCGCATCGAGGTGCGCCGGCGGATTGGGATGGTGTTTCAGAAGCCCAATCCCTTCCCCAAGTCGATCTACGACAACATTGCTTGGGGCGCTCGCAACCTTGGGATGAAGAAGGACCTCGACGAGCGCGTTGAGAAGGCGCTTCGCCAGGCGGCGATCTGGGATGAGGTCAAGGACCGTCTGAAGAAGAGCGCGCTCGGCCTCTCGGGCGGTCAGCAGCAGCGGCTCTGCATCGCCCGCGCGCTCGCGATCGAACCCGAGGTTCTTTTGCTTGACGAGCCTGCCTCGGCGCTCGATCCGATCGCGACGATGAAGATCGAGGACCTCGTCCACGAGCTCAAGCACCGCTACACGATCGTGATCGTCACGCACAACATGCAACAGGCCGCTCGCGTGGCCGACCGCACCTGCTTCTTCTCGCTCGAGGAGCAGAACGGATCCAACGTCGGCGCGCTGATCGAAGACGACTGGACCGACGTGATCTTCACCAACCCAGCAGACACGCGAACCCGCGACTACGTCTCCGGCCGCTTCGGCTGAGCGCATGGGTGGCCGGTCTGGCCACCCTTCGGCGCTGGCTTCAGGCGCGGGTGGCGGGGATTGCCGCGCTTGGCAGCTTGTCCATCAGCGAGCCGCCGCACTGCCAGCAGTAGACCGCGCCGGAGCTGTGCGGGGCGCCGCAGGTGAGGCAGAGGGCGGCAACGCCGGTTCGCTCCATGCGCAGGATGCGCTCGACTTCGCCGAGCTCGGCGTCGGCGTCTTGCAGGGCGGCCGCGCGCTGCACGATCACATCGGGGCGGATGCGGTTGCGGATCGCCATTTCGAAGACGAGTCCGCCGAGATCCCATTGCAGCTCTGCGACCTTCGCGACCAGCTGGGCGCGACGGCGCTCGAGGTCGATCGTTTCGGCGTTGTCCTGCGGTGCCTGCGCGGCAGACACCGGTGGTGGCGCCGGGAACGCCACCGGCCGCGGCGCCGCGGTGTTGCTCGGGGGCGCCGCCGGCGCGTCACCGTTCCTTCGGATCTTGATCGGATTCTTCATCGAAGCTCTTTCCTACTTGAAGTACTCGCCGTCGAACTCGCCCTTTTCGTTGCAGCCGACAGCGCCCTTCTCGCACTTGTCGCCGAGGTCGACATCTGGCTTGGCGAGCTTGACGCCGTTCTTTTTGGCGATTGCGTTGGCGTCGATGCCGGACTTGGTCTCGCCGTTCTCTCCGACCGCCTCGGAAGAAGCCGAAGCGTCCTTTCCGGTGGCCGCCGTAGCCTCGCCCGTCGCAGCGCTGGCGCCGCCGCCGAGCACCACGGGCTGCCCAGTCGCGCTGCCCGAGCTGCCCTTGTTTCCGATCATCACGCCGACTCCCATCGCCAGCAGCAAAACCGCGATCGTCGAGAGCAACGCCACGCCGGAGGACCATTTGTTGCTCGGCGGAGCCGGAGGGGGGTAGTAGCCCCCGGCCGGATAGGTCGGCTGGGCGACCGGCTCGGCCTGCGTGGCCGTGCGCCCGTCCATGAACGGAAGCCGGGGATCCCCGCGGCGCTCTCCGCACTCGATGCAATAGCGCTGGTCGGGCGCGACCAGGGCGCCGCACTTCGCGCACTCGTCGCCCTTGGCGCTGAACATCGTCGGCGCATCGGGCAGGAGGTTCTGTGCGGCCGGGGGGAGGGGCGGCATCTCTCGTGTCGGCGCCGCGTCCTGCGTGCCACTTGGCGGTTGCATGCGGCGAGTATCCGCGAGATTGCCCGCACAACTGTGAACATGATGTGACCGGCTGGATAAAAACGCCGGCGAGCGATTTTCACCACTGCTTCCCAATTTGTTCACACCGGCCAGCCGTCCCGCTGCGAGCATCGCCGCACGTGACCAAATGCCGTGAATGTGGCGCGCCGCTGGCGCACGATCAGCGTTACTGCGTGTCCTGCGGGGCGCGTCGCGGTGCGCTGCCCGCGCGAGTCTCGAAGCTGATCGCGGCGCTCGACATGCCGGCGCCTCCCGCGCTGGCAGGAGTGCCGCCGATGTACTTCGCGCCGCCCGTGGCCGCGCAACCGGGCGGCGTCGCGGCGGCCTTCGACGGACTGCTCGGGCCCGATGGCTATCCCTCGCCGCGGGTGGCTGCGATCGCAGTGATCGCACTGCTCGGATTCGGGACGCTGATCGGATCGTTCCTGGGCGGACCGGGCGGGGCGCCGTTTTGGATACTTCCCAACTCCTCGCCAGTGGCGCAGGTCGATCCGTCGCCGACCGAGACGCCGGCCGCCGCCGAGGAGCAGCCCGTTGAGACGCCCGCGGCGATTCCTGAGGTCCTCACCCCCGATCCGGCCACCCCGGCCAGCGTGACCGGCTCGGTCAAACACGTCTGGCTGATCGTGCTTTCCGGCCAGGGCTACGACGCGAGCTTCGGCAACGCCGATTCGTCCGCCTATCTCGTCAACACGCTCGCCTCGCAGGGGGCACTCGTCGAGAACTACTACTCGGTCGCCCAGGGCGAGCTGGCCAACAGAATCGCGCTGATCTCCGGGCAAGGGCCGACTTGGCAGATCACCGACAACTGCCCCAGCTACTCGGACCTTGTGCCGGCGACGATCGATGCAGCCAGCTTCAACCAGCCCTCCGGAGACGGATGCGTGTTTCCCGAGACCGTGAAGACGATCGGTGACGCGATCACGGCATCCGGCAAGACCTTCGCCGTCTACGCGCAGGGATCTGACGACACAGCCGCCGGTCGCAGCTCGGCCTGCCAGGTGCCGGCAGCTGGCGCGAGCGACCCGAACTTCGCCAGCTCGGTTGCGAGTCCGTACACGACCTGGAGCAATCCGTTCATGTTTTTCAAGAGCCTCGCCGCCAGCGCGAACTGTCAGTACACCGTTTACGGGATTCCCAATCTCAAGCAAGACCTCAAGGGTCAGAACTCACCGGCGTTCGCGATGGTGATCCCAGATCGTTGCAGCAGCGGCAGCGAAACGCCCTGCGGGGAAGGCGCGCCTGCCGGACTGACATCCAGCGACGCGTTCCTGCGCGACGTGGTCGGCGCGATCACAGCCTCCAAGGACTACGCCGATGGCGGACTGATCGTGATCACGTTCGACCAGTCAAATCAAACTTTGCCCGAACCCGATGTCTCGGGTTGCTGCGGCCAGCCGGCCTTCCCGAATCTCTCGACTGCTCGCCAGGTACCCACTGGTCCGACTGGTGCTTCGGGGCCGACAGGCTCGTCCGACCAGGCCGGCGCACCCGCGACCACTGGCAGATATCGCCCGACGGCGACCGACGGCAGCCCCGCCGGGGGCGGCAAGGTCGGCCTGCTGCTGATGTCTCCGACCACGCTCGCCGGGAGCGTCGAGACATCCGGCCAGTACAACCACTTCTCGCTGTTGCTCTCGATCGAGAACTGGCTCGCCACGGAGAAGCTCGGCTACACGGCAGACAGCAACCTCAAACCGATCCCCGACGATCTGATCGGGATCAAGTCCGAGGACAAGGCGAAGTAGCTCGAGGGGGCTAGGCCGCCGAGGACGGCTCGGGCCAGAAGCGGTAGCCGATGCCGAAGTGCGTGTGGATGTACGTCAGGTCCGGCGCCAGCGCGCGGAGCTTCTCGCGCACACGGCGCACGTAGACGTCGGCGGCGCGATCGCGGTAGGGCATGTGCCCGCCCCAGACCTCCGCATAGATCGTCTCCCGGGTGACGACGCGATCGGGATGATCGATCAACACGGTCAACACATCCAGCTCGCGGCCGGTCAGCTGCACGCGGCCGGTGGCCGAGAGCACCTCGCGCGACTCAGGACGAATCTCGAGACCGGCGATCGTGACTGTCTGTTCTGATGCGATCGCTGGGACGGCGAAGTCCTCGGCGGCGCTTTCCATGAAGTGTGGGCGGCCGTTCTGCACGCGCTTAGATTGCCGCGCAGGCGCGCGGCGTTCGTAAACAAGTCGTGAACGTTTGGAGACAGTCGTTTGCCTACCGAAAACCCCGGCTCTAGGCAGCGGGGTTTTCGATCAACATTGCGAGGCCTTGGCCGACGCCCACACAGAGCGTCGCGATGCCGCGTCGCGCGCCGCGCCGCTGCATCTCTCGCGCCAGCGTGCCGACGATGCGAGCTCCGGTGCAGCCGAGCGGATGGCCCAGCGCAATCCCGCCGCCGTTGACGTTGAGGATCGAGTGGTCAACGCCGATAGCGCGGGCGCTCGCGATCGCCTGCGAGGCGAAGGCCTCGTTGATCTCCCAGAGGTCGATGTCTTCAGCGGTCAGGCCGGTGCGCTCGAGCAGTTTCTTCGTTGCGTCGATCGGGCCGACTCCCATGATCGCCGGATCGACGCCGGCCGCGGCCGTGGCGACGATGCGCGCAAGCGGAGCCTTGCCCAATGCGTCCGCGCGCGCCTGGTTGCCGAGCACCAGGCAAGCAGCGCCATCGTTGATCTGCGAGGAGTTGCCTGCCGTAACAGAGCCGCCCTCGCGGAAAGCGGGTCGCAGCTTGGCCAGCGCCTCGGCCGTGGTGCCCGCGCGGATCCCCTCGTCGCGCGTCACGAGCTGAGCTTCGGCCTTGCGCGTGGCCGGCGGAGCTTCGATCGCCACGACCTCCTCGTCAAAACGCCCGGCATCCCATGCGGCGGCTGCCCGCTGGTGCGAAGCGGCGGCAAACTCGTCCTGGTCTTCGCGGCTGACGTTGTGCAGTTCGGCGACGTTCTCGCCGGTTTCGCCCATCGCCTCGGTCGAGTGCGGGAAGTTCGGGTTGACGAAACGCCATCCGATGGTTGTGTCGTAGACCTTGGCTGGCTCACGAGACCATGCCTGCGGCGTTTTGCCGTATACGAACGGCGCGCGCGTCATCGACTCGACGCCTCCCGCCAGATAGAGGTCGCCTTCGCCTACCGCGAGGGCGCGGGCGGCGTCGCCGACCGCTTCAAGTCCGCTCGCGCACAGCCTGTTGACCGTGGCGCCCGGCACCGTTACGGGAAGCCCCGCGAGCAGCACCGCCATGCGAGCAACATCGCGATTGTCCTCACCGGCCTGATTTGAAGAGCCGAAGTAGACATCCTCAATCTCGTCGGTCGGCAGGTTGTTGCGCTCGACCGCCGCCTTGATCACGTGCGCGGCCAGATCATCGGTGCGTACCGTCGCCAGCGCCCCGCCGAACTTGCCGATCGGGGTGCGCAGGTAGTCGATGATGTAGACGTCGCCGTAGTCGACTGGCATGGCTTGGGAGGTTAGACCGAGTAGCGTCTGCGGCCGCATGGCGAGGGTGTTGATTGTCGACGAAGGGGCGCGGGTCGCGGACGCCGAGGCTGCGCTCAGTGCGGCCGGCTACGCGGTGCGCAGCGTCTCGCCGCAACTGGCCGGCGACGTCGTTGACGCGCTCGAAAACGTCACCGTCGTTGCCTACCTGATGGGCGACGCGCAGGATCAAGCGGTCAATGACGAGATGCTCGAGACCGTGTTGCTCAAGGTTGTCGACACCGGTGTTCGGGGCTTCGTCTACGAATCACCCGGCGGCGGCGCCAACAAGCACGTAGAGCATGCAATCGAGACCTGGCACCTGTCGGTTGCAGAGCTTGGCGACGGTGACTTCACAGACGCGCTGACCACTGCCGTGAACCGCTCGATCGGGCTGTAGCGTCTCTTCGCAGATGCTCTGCCCCAACTGCATGTCCCCGTATGTCCGCGCCTACGCGCCAGAGTTGCCAGAAGGCGAAGAGCCAGAGGCGACCGACGAGCCGCTGTTCGAGTGCACCGAGTGCGAATACGTCGGTGCCGTCACCGAGTTCGTGCCGGAGAACTACCGCTAGCTCACCGGTTCGGTGACGCAGTCCTCGATGCGGTCGATAAGCCGGCCGAGGATGTAGCCGGTGACGCCCCAGATCAGTCCGTGCTCGGTGTCGAAGGCCTCGGTCGTGAAGGTCATGCCGGCGCGCTGCAACTCGCGCTTCTCGCGCACCGCTACCAGCGTGGCGATGTCCACCTCGAAGACGTGGTCGACCTCGCCGGGATTGGGCTCCAGCACAAGGTCCTCGGGGATCACGCCGGCAATTGGGTACACCGCGAAGTCGCTGACCACGGTTGACATCGGCTCAAGCGCGCCGATCACCTCGACCGACTGCGGCGGGATCGCGACTTCCTCGTGAGCTTCACGCAATGCGGTTGCGACATGGTCGGCGTCCTCTGGATCCGACGAGCCGCCGGGAAACGAGATCTGCCCCGCGTGCGAGGGGAGATCGTCACGACGCTTGGTGAATGCGAGCGTCGGCGGACCGCCGGCGACCGGACGAAACGGCATCAGCACGGCCGCCTCACGACCCTGCGCGTACATGTCGATTGCATCGCCAGTCGGCAGGAGCTTCGAGGCGATGCAGGAGATCACTGAATCGTGATCGATTCGTTGAAGATGACTTCGCCTTCGAGCGTTCGATGAACCGGGCACTTGGCCGCGATCTCGGTTACGCGGCGCAGCTGTTCCTCGTCGAGTCCGGGTGGGACGCAGAGCTTCACGTTGAAGGTCGTCGGGGCGCCGCGCTTGGCCGACTCGTACTCGACCTTGACCTTGACGTCTCCGAGTTCCCAGCCCTTGTGATTGGCGTACATCTCGATCGTCGTCGCGGTGCACGACGCGAGGCTTGCTGCGAGCAGTTCCTGGGGGGAGGGGCCGGCGTTGCTGCCGCCGATGTCTGCTGGCTCGTCGGTGACGACGCGGTGGTCGCCCATGACGACGAGGTGCTCGTAGTGACCGGTGCGCTTGGCCAGCGCGGTCTTGGTCTTCGATTTGACTTCCGTTGCCACTGTGCTGCTCCGTTTACGGGGGTGAGGACCTGTGCCTCTAAAGATACGACCACCCGGGCAATAGTGCGAGCACCCGCCCGCCGAAGTACTAGCCGCGGCCTTCGAAGACCGTCGGATCGTCGACGTCGGTGAAGCGTGCCAGGGCGAAGAGCAGGTCGGAGCTGCGGTTGAGATACGCGAGCACCGTGCGGTCCGGGAGCGTGCTGATCGTGTCCAGTTCGACGACCGATCGCTCGGCGCGGCGCACCACGGTGCGGGCGACATCGATCCGGGCCGAGAGTTCGGTGCCGCCGGGGATGATGAATTTCGGCGGCAGGTCGAGCTGCTCCTTGTAGTGGTCGATGCGCCGTTCAAGCGCGTCGACCATCTCCTGCTCGACCAGCGTGACTCCGGGCACAAGCTTGGCGAAGCTTTCATCGGCCGTTGCGAGCTGCGCGCAACCGATGAACATGCAGCGCTGCATCTCGAGCAGATCGTCCGCGACCTGGGGGGCGGTCTCCTGTGCCAGAGCACGGGCCACCGCGATCGTGGAGATCGCTTCGTCGACGTCGCCGTAGGCCGACGTGCGCGGATCGGACTTGCGCACGCGTCCGCCGTACCAGAGACCGGTGGTGCCGTCGTCGCCCTTGCGGGTGTAGATCTTCACTTCCGACATCGCGCGCCGATCCTACCTGCGCGACGTAGTATTCGGCCGTGTCGAAGGTTGTGGCCATCGATCCAGCACGCGTTGGGGAGTGCCCCGACAAAGGCGCCGAGCTCACTACCGGCGCATTGGCGCGATGAAGTTCGCGCGCCTCGTGGCCGAGTCGGACGTCGCCGGTGCGCAGGCTGCGATCGCCGCATCGCGTGAGCTGGGGTTTTCGCGGGTCTGGCTGCAGCAGGGGCCTGGCGCGGCGGATCCGCGGGCTGTCGCCGAGGCCGCGGCAGGCGACGAGCTTGCGCTCGTGCTGCTGGTCGATCCGGGCGACGATCTTTCTCTTCCGTCGGGCGACAGAATCGAGCCCGCGATCGCAGGCACGGCAGGATGGGCGGATTCGCTCGCTGCGCTGGCGCGAGGGCGCAGGTCATGGGTGGTGGCGAGCGACGTGGGATCCGTCGCAGCGGCCGGGCGAAGTGGGGTGGGGGCGGCGTTCGGACCGCTGGAGAACCCCGACGCAGCCGCAGAGTGGACAGCCGAATACGAGGCCGAGTTTGCGGCCGAGTCGGCTCGGGCGGTGACCGGAGAAGTGAACGCCGCTTGCGCGGTGTTCGTCGATCTGCCGGATGAGCTCGGGGCGGCGGTGGGACTGGTCGAGCGATACCGCGCGGCAGGTGTGGACGAAGTGGTTCTTCGGGGCGCGCTTGCCGGCGACGCGGAGCTGGTCGCTGCGCTGATGGCCGAATTTGACGATGACGAAGTGAGAAATGAGGCTGCCGCCCGAGCCGAACGGATCGCGCCGGCGGTTGAGGCGATGCGCCGGCGCGGCAAGGCGCAGACCAAGGCGCCGACGCCAGCCAAGCCGGCCGGCGGATTCGCCCGATGGATGAGGCACCGCCAAGAGGCCGCGATCAAGCGGATGAGCGACCGGCAGATCAACGCGTTGGTCGGCAATCGGCTCGGGATGCGCGGGTTGTTCGTGGCGATGGCCGGGCGCTACCGCCCTGACAAGGCGGCGGGCTTTGAGGGCGAGATCGAGTTCACCCTTTCAACTGAGCGCGGAGCCGAGACGTGGACGATCAAGTGCGGCCCCGTCGGAGCGCACGCACGCCGCGGCGAAAGCGAGGACGCGAAGCTCCACTTGGAGTCAAAGCTCGCCGATTTCCTGCGCGTCGGCACCGGCGAACTGTCCGCACCAGCAGCAGTGCTCTCGGGACAGCTCAACATCCGAGGCGACTTCGCCTTGGCCCTGCGAATGGGCGACATGTTCGGCGGCCCCCCGATCGTTTAGCTATCCCAAGCCACAAATCGTCCATGCCGGTTGCTCCAAGCAGCGCGCAGGAAGCAGTCAAACCACCATCTCTGAGGTTCTGAATCGTGCGAGATCGTCGACGCGCAGCGCGACGGGTCCGAGGGAGCGACCCTTCGGTCGCGACTGAGGCCCCCGAGCGCGAGCATCGGCGAGCTCGTGCGAGTCAGAACCTCAGAGGGTGAGCGACCGGATTCGAACCGGCGACCGCCGCGACCACAACGCGGAGCTCTACCTGCTGAGCTACGCCCACCACGCGTGCACATCAGCGCACGGACGTGATTCTACTAGCGGTCGATCATCGACAGTTTGCAGCGCCGCTCGCGAGCGTCTGTCCGTTGTCGGCGACGAACTGCCAGCTGTACTTCTTGGGCATCAGACGAAGCTTGAGGAATCCGTACACATCGGTCCTGCGAGTGATCGTGTTTGCGAGCGGCGGACCGAAGTCGTAGGCGCTCTTGCCCCCGGTGCCAACAACAAACTGCTGCATCCCGGCGCGCGGAGCCCGGCGTCCAAGCTGGTCCTGACGGCGGAAGGCCTCGAAGTCGTGGTCGTGTCCCGAGAGCACGATTTCGGCGCGGCGCGACTGCAGGATCTTCCAGAGCGGCCGGGAGATCGGGTTGCTGCCGTGCTCGCCGCCGGAGCTGTAGAGCGGGTGGTGCCACATCGCGGCGGTGCACTTTCGCGGGTGCTTGCGAAGGTCGTCGCGCAGCCAACGGGCTTGCGTGGATCGCGCGTCGCAGGGGACGAGCGCGCAGTTTGAGTTGAGCGCGACGACGTGCCACTTGCCGATGTTGAACGAGTAATAGCCGCGTGAGCGCGCGCCGGCAGCTTTGCCGAAGTAATCGAAGTAGCCGGACGCGCCGGGCGTGACGTACTCGTGATTGCCAACGACTGGGCGCCAGATCGGACGGAAGCGACCAAAGGATTCGTCGAACGAGTTCCTGAAGTCGGCAAGCGAGCCGCTCGCGTACTGAAGGTCGCCGAGCAGCCACACGGAGTCAGGGTCGGCTTTAGCGATCGCGTCAGCAACGGCGGACTGGCGACAGCGCGAGGCGGTCTGCTTCTCGCTGGGTGAGCAGGCGACATCGCCGACAGCGGCAACGACGGGGGCCGGGGCGGCGCTCGCGCCGCCGGGGCCGGCTAGCGCGGCGGCAACCATCAGCATCAATGTAAGTAGCGGATTCATCGCGGCTCTCACACTTGTTTCAACAGCGGGGACACGCATATGGATCGGCATGTTCGACCGACCGCTGAATGAATAAGCTGAGTCGATCACCTGCCCCGGTGGCCGAGAGGATTAGGCGCGGGCCTTCTAATCCCGTTTACGCAGGTTCGAATCCTGCCCGGGGTATTTGCCTCGGTTGGTCTGAAATCAATGCGGTCGCTCGTCTGCAGCGGGCAGCCCTGACTGATGTGCGATCACGACCAGCTGCACGCGATCGCGAGCCTCAAGCTTTGCGAGTAACCGGCTGACATGTGTTTTCACAGTCGGCTTCGCCAAGAAGAGTTTCGCCGCGATTTCCTCGTTGGTCAGTCCGTTGGCGACAAGATCGAACACTTCGCGTTCACGATCAGTGAGTTCTGACCAGCCTTCGGGCAGCTGCTTGGGCGCCGACTGACGCGTGAACTCGTCGAGCAGGCGTTTGGTGACTGAGGGTGCAAGCAGCGCATCGCCTGCCGCGACAACCCGAATCGCGTCAGCGACGGCCGACACCGAGACATCCTTGAGAAGAAACCCGCTTGCGCCGGCTTCGAGGGCGGCGTGGACGTGTTCGTCGAGGTCAAACGTCGTAAGGATCAGAACCCGAGGCGCCCAATCGGCGGTCGCGGATTCGAGCACACGGCGCGTGGCCTCGATGCCGTCGATCCCCGGCATACGGATGTCCATCAGGATCACATCTGGCCGCAAGCGCTTGGCTTCGCTGACGGCGATCAAGCCGTCAGATGCCTCGCCGACAACCTCGATTTCGGGATCCGAATCGATGACCATCGCGAAGCCTGTGCGCACAAGCTCCTGGTCGTCGGCGATGAGCACCGTCAAGCCCATCAGCCGCGCACCGGGAGTTTCGCGCGGACAACGAATCCACCATTTTCGTGCTCGCCCGCGAACAACGTTCCGTCGTAGAGTTCGACTCGTTCGCGCATCCCGTCAAGTCCGTGCCCGCCGTTCGACGTGCTGCCATTGATGCCGCATCCATCGTCGAGGATTTCCAGATGGACCTCTTCCGGTTCGTAACGGACCAGCACCATCACGTCCGTGGCATTGGAATGCTTGATCGTGTTGGTCAGGGCTTCCTGAACTATTCGATAGCCGGAAAGATCTACACCGGGCGAGATGGTCGGGCGATCACCCGACACTTCGAGGCTGACATTGACGCCCGTACCCCGAGCGCCCGACACCAGCGCGTTGAGTTCAGTCAGTCCCGGTTGCGGCAGCAGTGGCGAGGCGTCTTCCGAACTCTTGAGTACTCCTAGCAGGCGGCGCATTTCGATCAGCGCCTGCTGGCCAGTGGTCTCTATCGAGTCAAAGGCGGTCCGAGCCTTTTCTGGATCCGCCGCCATAGTCGCGCGGCCTCCCGCAGCCTGCACGACCATCACGCTGATCCCATGGGCTACAACATCGTGAAGTTCACGTGCGAGTCGCATGCGCTCGTCGACGACCGCCGCCTTGGCGACCGCCTGTTGCTCGCTTGAGAGCTTCACAGCGAGCGCGTTGGCTTCGCGGGTGGCCGCATCTCTACGGCCGATCATTCGGCCGATCCCCCAAGCTAGCGCCATAAAGAGATAGGGGAAGATCCAGTCGCCGGGAGTCAAGGGTTCCGGGTCCTGGATGTGAGCGACTGTCAGTGCCAGAACTGCTGCAACCGGCGCGGCGTATGCGCCTGGAGGTTTAACCGTTGCAACTACAACAAGTGCGATAAATGAGGCGAAGAACTCCGTGATGCTGTTGCCCTGGCCGAAGGCGATCGCGTATGCCGTGTACGCGGCGTACATAAAGACCGACGCGACCAATGGATGTTCGCGCATCGCGATCAGCGCCAGCGGGGCGCATGCGATCAACGCAGCCAGCGGCTCGGGTCCGAGCCACCAACCGGCCAGCCAAACCTCGGCCTGGGCGCACACCGTCAGGAGCAGGGCGGCAACCACTTCGAATCGACGCAGGCTCAGCATCGATCAACCGTATCCGCGTGGCAAACGCACGGCATCGTGCTGCGGGCTGATCATGCGTCATCCCCGGAGCCCGATTGTGCGCGCAAAGCCGCATCCTCGGGCCGATCTCGATCGATTCGGCAGCCCGACGAAATCTCAGCGGGGCGAACTTAGGTTGAACGGAGATCAAACAACTATCGACCGCTGGAGGTCAATCGATGTCCCGAACTCAATTTGCAATGTTGGTGGCTGCGGTGTTTGCCGTCGCGGCGACCACGTCGATCGCCGCCGATGAGCCGCCCGCCAAAGTCGCGGCTTCCACCTCATCGTTCGAGTTCACCTCGAAGCAGATGTCATTCACCGACGCTAAGCCGCGAGGCGAATCCGTCGGGGACAGTTCGGTCCACAACTATTCGGCTCGCGAAATCGGCGGCGAAGCACGAGTCGGCATCGCCATCAACCAGTGCGTGCTCGGCAAGACGGGCAAACGGCCGATTGGACTATGCACCGGCGCCCTGCAACTTGCTGACGGAACCATCAGCTTGCACGGCACAAGCGGAAGCGACAAGGTCACGCGCTTCGCGGTGATCGGCGGAACCGGACGCTACCTGGGTGCCGCGGGCGTGCTGTCAAGTAAACCCAAGGGCAGGACGCTGAGCGTCTCCCTGGAGCTCAAATGAGTTCGAGGGGAGTCGCGCTCGCGCTGTTCGCGACGGTGATCGCGGGCATCTTGCTGAGCAACACCGTCGGTGATGGAAACGCACTCGGAGGGGTCATGTTCTTCGTGTGGGCGATCGCATTGGTGTCGCTGATTGGGCTGGGGGTGCGGGCGTTGGTGAGTCGGGGGAGGGGATAGGCCCGACCAAGTCATGGACGAGGACCTCGACCACCTGCTCCGCCATCGCGTCGGCAGCTTGGTCGGGGTTCGAATCTCGGCGCGACTGCTGTACTAGCTCACGATTGCATCCCGCTGCTCGCGTCAACTTCGAATCCTGCCCGGGGTACTAGCTCACAATTGCATCCCGCTTGGTGGCCAAGGCGGCCAGAACGCCCTCTGGTCAGTTACTTGCCGCCCCCAGCCGCATACTCGACGATCGAGCGATCGATCAGCCATTCGACCGGCGCGTGGTCGTCGGTGTAGATATCACCTGAGGTATCGGCGGGGACCAAGCGCTGCGACTCACGGACCGCTGTCGGCTGCAACTCCGGCACGCCTTTCGCTCCGGCAATCAGCTTTTCCGGGTCGAGCGGAGCGTTGCTCGCAACCAGCATCGTGTTGGTCTCGCGGGTCGGATCGCGCCAGACGTTCTCGAACACGCTGCCCATCGTCCCGGCGAGCACCCGTTCGAGTTGTCTGCTTCCCTTTGGGTGGCCGACGTTGACGGTGATAACGCCGTCCGGTGTGAGCTTGGTCTCGGCCAGGGCGAAGAATTCTCGTGTTGTCAGATAGAACGGGATGTACGGCTGCCGGTAGGCATCGAGGGCAATCGCGTCGTAGCGCTCGTCGGTCGTGCGCAGGAACGGGCGCGCATCGGCGGTGTGCGCGGTCAGATTCGGGTTGTTCAGATCGAAGTACTCCTGGCCGATTTCGGTCAGCTCTCCATCGATCTCGACCCCGTCGATCTTGGTCTGCGGAAAGAACCGCTCGTAGGCGCGCGCGGTGGTCCCGGCGGCGTTGCCGAGAATCGCCATGCGGGACGGCGGCGCCCCGGTGGTCGCCAGTGGCAGCACCAGCAAGGCATCCCAGTAGTCGTCAATCAATACGCCGCCCGGCCGGTAGACGGAGTGGCGCGCCTGTCCCTCGTTGAGCTCGAGGTGTCTCGTGCCATTGCGTTTCTCTATTACGCGTACGTACTGCAGGTGCGTCTCGCGCTCGTGAATCACCTCGCCGCTGGCTGACTTGCCCTTGATCCCGCCCAGCGGGATCAACATCAGGATGACGATCGCCGCCGAGAGCGCTGCTGCCGCCGGACGCCACCGACGATCGACACCGAGCATTCCCACCAGCGCCATCAGCAGGGCGAAGGCGAGAAAAGTTCGCCGCGTACCGATCGCCGGAATCAGCAATAGTGAGCAGGCAAGCGTCCCGACCAGGCTGCCGGCGGTGCTGATCGCGTAAAGCCTGCCGGCGAGCGCGCCAGCCGCGAGTTTGTCGACGCGCTCGATCCCGAGTCGCAGCGCCCAGGGCGCGACGGTGCCCATCACGAAGACCGGGATCGCAAGCAGGAGAAGTGTGGCGATAAGGGATCCCACGAACGCGCCCGCCGAGACGCTGTCGAGCGCGTCGACCCCGGTGTTGAGCAGCGGTCGTGCGACAAATGGCAAAGCAGCGGTCAGGGCGGCGGCAACTGACACGGCGACGCAAAGGTCGGGTAGCCGGGGTCGTCGGTCACCAAGCTTCCCGCCGTACCAATAGCCGATCGAGAGCGCTACGAGCACCACGCCGATCGTGTTCGCCCAGACGACCTCAGACGCGCCGAAATACGGTGCCAACAGCCGGACGGCGGCGATCTCGGATCCGAGCGCGCCGGCGCCCACCACGAAGACGAGCAGGCTGATCGGCGGCATTTGCCTGGTTGTGGACGCTGGCGACGCGGCCGAATCGGTCATCGGGGCGGGAGCGTAGATCAATCAGCTAGTCCGCGATCCGGCAGCGAAAGGCACCGTCGCACGCGCAACCGGACTAACGTCCACTGGTAGATGGCAGCTTCAATCGACAACTCCGGCGAGCCTCTACCGGTCGCGCTCCCCGACGGCGTGCTACCGGTGCTCGGAGGCGACCCGTGTGAGCGGGCCGATGCAAAGCGCAACCGACTGAAGATTCTCGAGGCCGCGGAGCGGCTGTTCGCCGAGCACGGAACCGAGGCCGTCTCGATGGACGCAGTTGCCGAAGCGGCCGGGGTGGGGAAAGGCACGCTCTATCGCCGATTCGGCGATCGCTCCGGTCTCGCGCGCGCGATCCTCGACGAGCGCGACCGCGAGTTCCAGGAGCAGTTGATCCGCGGCGAGCCGCCGCTGGGTCCCGGCGCGCCGCCGGTCGAGCGCCTGATCGCCTTTGGCGAGGGCGTGATCGACCTGATTGCCGCGCACGGTGACTTGATCATGGCTGCGCAGCTGGGGAAGGCCGGCGCGCGATTTGCCGGACCGGTCTACGCGACCTATCGGATCCATGTGCGCGGACTGCTCGGTGACATCGATCCACGGATGGACGTCGACTACTTCGCTGACGTCGTCCTTTCCTCGCTCAACGCCGAGATGTACGCCTTCTGGAGCAGCGACGTCGGCCTCGATCACCAGCGCATCAAGAGTGGATTCGTCCAGCTCGTCAAATCGATCGCCGCAACATCTCCTTAACGCAAGCGGACTGTAGTCCGCTACTCTGTTCTTAAGCGGACTGAAGTCCGGATCGGAATTCATCTGATTCGGCGACAGACAGGAGACGATTGAGATGAGCACAGAGACAGCAACAGCAGCAGGCGTATGGGTCGTGGACAAGATCCACTCGTCCGTGCGCTACGAGATCGAGCACAACGGCACTGCGGCCTACCGCGGCAGCTTCGAGGATGTTGACGGCAAGCTCGAGTACGGCGAGGGCGGCGTCAAGTTGACCGGCGTCGTCAAGCTCGCCAGCAACGACCTGAGGGACGAGCAGCAGCGCGGACACGTGCTGAGCCCCGACTTCTTCGACGCCGAGCGCTACCCCGAGGCCACCTACGAGTCGAGCGACGTGCAGATCGACGGCCGCGAGGTGACGATCAGCGGCGACCTGACACTCAAGGGTCAGACCCGCGAGGTAACGGTCACCGGCACGATCGGCGAACCCGGCCCGAACCTCGGCGGCACCGAGACGATCGCCGTCCACCTCGCGGCGACGATCAACCGCCAGGACTGGGGCGTCTCCTGGAACGCCGAGCTTCCCAACGGCTCGCAGGTCCTGGGTGACGAGGTCAAGGTCGAGGTCGTCCTCGAGTTGGTGCAGGGCTGACGTCATGAAAGTCCTGGGAATCAGCGGGAGCCTGCGCGCCGATTCGCACAATTCCCGGCTGCTTGGTTCCGCGTCGCGGGTTCTTCCCGCCGACGCGGAGTTCGAGCGGCTCGGCAGCGAGATCCTTCGCTCGCTTCCCCACTACGACGAGGACATCGACACGGCCGATCAGCGCGATCCAGCGGTACTGGCGCTCCGCGCGGCTGTGGCTGGCGCAGACGCGATCCTCTGGGTCACGCCGGAGTACAACGCTGGCCTGCCGTCGGCGATCAAGAACGCGCTCGACTGGGTTTCGAGGCCCCGTCAGGCCCCTGCGATCAAGGGCAAACCGTCGGCCGCGATCAGCGCCAGCACCGCGATGTACGGCGGGGTCTGGGCGCAGGATCAGCTGCGCAAGTCGCTGACGATTGCCGGCGCCCGGGTGATCGACGCCGAGTTCGCCGTGCCGCGTGCGCACGAGGTGATCGAGGCCCATGGCGATGTGCTCACGCGCGAGGACGAGCCTGCGCTCGCGCGGATCCTCGAGCTGCTCGTCGAAGAGGCCAGGATCAACGCTTCGCTGCAGGCCGCAGCGTGAAGCCGCGGCGAATCGCCCAGCGTGCGATGCTGAAGAGTCCCAGCGTTGCGGCCAGTGTCTGACCCACGCGGTCAGTGAACAAGAACGCCGTCAGGCGGCTGCGTAGCGCGGGTTTGTAGGTGCCGGTGGGCATAACCGGCGCAGAACCTAGATGGTCTAACTTCCAGCGCATGACCCCAGTAACTGTTTCCACGTCCGAACTCCCCGAAGCCAAGGCCAAGCTCGAGATCGAGGTCTCGTCCGACGTCGTCGAGAACGCACTCGAACACGCGGTCGAGCACATGGCCGAGCAGATCAAGATTCCCGGCTTCCGCGCCGGAAAAGTGCCGCCGGAGCTCGCGATGCAGAAGCTGGGCCACGAGGCCGTTTTCGAGCACGCGTTCGACGAGCAGGTCGGCAGTTGGTACGGCGAGGCGCTCTCGCAGACTGACATCGCGCCGATCGGTTCTCCGTCGCTGGAGGCGGTGCCCCAGTGGAGCCAGGGCGAGTCGCTGAAGTTCGAGCTGACCGTCCCCGTGCGTCCGCTCGCCGAAGTCGGTGACTACGAGGGGATCGAGGTCGGCAAGAAAGA
Organism: Actinomycetes bacterium; assembly: GCA_023404495.1. Classification (GTDB taxonomy): domain Bacteria; phylum Actinomycetota; class Thermoleophilia; order Solirubrobacterales; family JACPNS01; genus JACPNS01. The sequence continues at coordinate 19,764 of JAEYBE010000060.1, forward strand.
AGCCGCCACCGACGAGACCGCCGTCGATTCCGAGTTGGCCGTCATGCAGGACCGTTTTTCAAAGCTCGAGGACGTTGACCGCGCCTCGCAGGGCGGCGACTTCGTTGACATCAACTTCCTCGGCAAGATCGACGGCGAGGCCTTCGAGGGCGGCGCCGGCAACGACTATGTGCTCGAGCTTGGCTCCGGGCAGTTCATCCCCGGCTTTGAGGAGCAACTGGTCGGCAAGAAGGCCGATGAGGACGTCGAGGTCAACGTCAGCTTCCCGAGCGACTACGGCGCCGAGCACCTGGCCGGCAAGGCGGCCGTTTTCGAGGTGCACGTCAACTCGGTCAAAGAGAAGTCGTTGCCTGAGCTGACGGACGAATTTGCCTCCGAGAATCTCGGCTACGACACGCTCCAGGAGCTCAAGGACGAGATCGCGTCGCGCGCAAAAGAACAGGCCGAGGCCGAGATTGAGCGTGAGTACCGCTGGGCTGTCGTTGACGCGGTTGCCAAGCAGGCGAAGATCGACATCCCCCACGGACACATCCACTCGCGCGCGCACGAGCTTTGGCACGAGCTCGCCAACTCGCTGATGCGCCGCGGCATCGACCCCAACGCGTACCTGCAGGCGATGGGGCAGGGCGAGCACGAGTTCATCGAGAGTGCCGAGGGCGACGCCGAGCAGACAATCCGCCGTGAGGCGACGATCGCAGCGCTGATCGAGAAGCTCGACATTCAGCTGACCGAGGACGAGATGGTCGACGCGATCGCCGAAGACATGAACGAAGGCCGCGACTCGGCCGAAGAACAGTTCAAGGCGATCAAGGAAGCCGGCGGGATCAGCCAGCTCGAGAACGAGCTGAAGGCCCGCAAGGTGATCGACGAGCTGGTCTCCAAGGCCAAGCCGATCCCGATCGAGCAGGCCGAGGCCCGCGACGCCCTTTGGACGCCCGAGAAGGAAGAAGCCGAAGGCGGCGCTTCCAAGGGCGAAGGGCTCTGGACGCCGGGTTCCTGAAGTTCGCGAAGGCGGGGGCTAGCGGACTGGCCGCCGCACCCCCGCATTAGACTCGCCCAGCGAGGGATCGGTCTGCTTGCTCGAGGCGGCAATTCAGTTCAAGGGCTGAAAGTTCTGGGCCACGGGCCACCTCTCACTCCGGTTTTTGCAGGACTACTGAACAAGAGAGGAAAAAGATCGGACCATGTCACCACTCGTTCCAATGGTCGTTGAGCAGACCTCCCGCGGGGAGCGCGCCTTCGACATCTACAGCCGCCTTCTCGACGAGCGCATCATCTTTCTCGGCACCCCGGTAACCGCGGACATCGCGAACCTGATCGTCGCCCAGTTGATCCACCTCGAGGCCGACGACCCCGACAAAGACATCTCTCTTTACATCAACTCACCGGGCGGCGACGTCTATGCCGGTATGGCGATCTACGACACGATGCAGTACATCAAGCCCGACGTGCAGACGATCTGCGCCGGCATCGCCATGAGCATGGGCGCGATGCTGCTCTCGGGTGGCACCAAGGGCAAGCGCATGGCGCTAAAGCACAGCCGGATTCTGATCCACCAGGTCTCTTCGGGCTTCCAGGGCCAGGCGACCGACATCGAGATCCACGCCAAGGAAGTGCTCGACCTGCGCAAGCGCCTCGACGAGTTGCTCGCCGCCAACACCGGCCAGACCTACGAGAAGGTCTCCGCCGACACCGAGCGCGACTACTTCATGACCGGTGACGAGGCGCTCGAGTACGGCATCATCGACCGAGTTCTCGAAAGTCGCCAGTAGGCGTGTTGCGCTTTAGCGCGAATCTCAGTAGCTTGAGGTGAACTGATGGCCCGGCCTTCCGACCAGAACGAACAATTGCTCTGCAGCTTCTGCGGCAAGTCCCAGCGACAGGTCAAGAAGCTGATCGCGGGGCCGGGCGTCTACATCTGCGACGAGTGCATCGATCTCTGCAACGAGATCATCGATGAAGAGCTCGCCGCGCCGGCCGCGCTGGATGTCGCCAACATCCCCAAGCCGTCGGAGATCAGCGCCGCGCTCGATGAGTATGTGATCGGCCAGGACAACGCCAAGCGCGCGATGTCGGTGGCCGTCTACAACCACTACAAGCGCGTTCAGATGATGCAGCAGGGCGGCGAGAACGACGTCGAGCTGCAGAAGAGCAACATTCTGATGCTCGGGCCGACGGGCTGCGGGAAGACGCTGCTGGCGCAGACGCTGGCGCGCACGCTCAATGTGCCGTTCGCGATCGCCGACGCCACGGCGCTGACCGAGGCCGGCTACGTCGGTGAGGATGTCGAGAACATCCTGCTCAAGCTGATCCAGGCCGCCGACTACGACGTAAAGCGCGCCGAGACCGGCATCGTCTACATCGACGAGGTCGACAAGATCGCGCGCAAGGCCGACAACCCGTCGATCACGCGCGACGTCTCCGGCGAGGGCGTGCAGCAGGCGCTGCTGAAGATCCTCGAGGGCACGGTCGCTTCCGTTCCGCCGCAGGGCGGGCGTAAGCACCCGCACCAAGAACTCCTGACGATCGACACCTCCAACGTGCTGTTCATCTGTGGTGGGGCCTTCGCGGGACTTGACAAGGTGATCGGCAAGCGCGTCGGATTCAAGGGCCTCGGCTTTGGCGCGGACGTCAAGGGCCGCCGCGAGCAGGACCCGGGCGAGATATTCGAGAAGACGCTGCCCGAAGACCTGATCAACTACGGCTTGATCCCTGAGTTCATCGGCCGCCTTCCGGTCGTGACGGCCGTCCACTCGCTGCGCGAGCCGCAGCTGATCTCGATCCTGACCGAACCCAAGAACGCGCTTGTCAAGCAGTTCCAGCGCTTCTTCGCCTTCGACAACATCGATCTTGTATTCGCCGACGATGCGCTCACGGCGATCGCCGATCGCGCGATCGAACGCGAGACCGGCGCGCGCGGACTGCGCTCGATCATGGAGGAGACGCTGCTCGACGTGCAGTTCGAGCTGCCCAGCCGCAAGGATGTGACCAAGTGCGTCGTCACGCGGGAGACGATCGAGAAGGGCCTCAACCCGACGCTCGTCACCGAGGCCGCCAAGGTCGAGCCCGGCGGGGCCAAGCGCATCGGCCGTCCGCCGGACGCGCTGCCTGAGACTGCCTGAGCTTTCGCGACCTAGTCGCTGAACGAACTTGGTCGCTTAACTCAGAAGACCCCCCGGGTGGGAGGTCTTCTGAGGACAGGACAGCGGGAGCTCGGACAGATAACGAAAACCCCCGGTTGAAGCAGTTTCAACAGACTACGCCTTTTTCGGTAGGCCTCGCGAAATTGCAAGATTTCTTGGCGCGGTCTGCGGCCAACGTATACGAGAATTTGCCCGCGCGCAAGGGCGGGCGGCGTCGATCTTTCAGGAGGGGGAACGCTAAGGCGTGCGAATCGCAGCCGGGTACTTCGCAAGCCACGCCTGAAGCGCTCCGTAGCCGGGGCGCGGCGCCCCGTCGGGCCCGACGATTCCAGAGTCCCAGGCGAACGGGAATCCGCCCTCACCGGCCAGCGTCGTGCCGTTCCACGAGTAGAGATAGACGCGCTTGATGCGCTTGTCCTTGAGGCCCAGATTCAGCGTCCGCGTGATCGATCCAGCGGCGCGTTTGGGGTTGAAGCCGTAGCTGATGTTGAAAGCGACAATGCCGCCCGACTCGGTCAGCCAGACGTCACCCTTGGTGGCCTTGAGAAACTTCTTCGTGGTGCTCTTGTTCCACGGCTTGTTGCGGTTGGTGTCCGTGTAGGTGTGGAGGCCCCAGATCTTCGGCTTCTTGGCGTACTTGAGAAACTTCTTCAGCCACGGCAGCATGTTGGTCTGGTCGAGCACGTCGGCCGCGACGATCGTGCACTTGGGGCACGTGATGCGCGTCTGGTTGTAGAACTCGGCGGCGCGCTTGGGGTTGTTCACCGTCGGCTGGGACTTGTGGTTTGCCTCATTCCACGGCGAAATCGTCGTCACCCAGGGGAACTCGCCCAGCAGGAACCGCAGAGACTCGTTGTACTCGGCGACCGTCGGGAGCTTGGTCGGGTACTTGTAGGAGCGCTCAAACGAGAGCAGCGGCTGCACGCCCGCGGCCTTGGCGCCCTCGAGCCACATCCTCAGCATCCAGAGCTCGTTGGGCTCGCGGTAGAAGTCATAGGGGACCATCCGGCGCGCAACCTTCAGCTTGAGCGCGCGGTAATTGGAGTCCGAGAACATCGTCCAGCCGTTGTCGCCGATGCCGACGATCGGGGTTGGCTGCTTCTGCTTCTTGGCGGCTGAGGCGCCAGAAGGCATCGCGACGACGAGCGCGAGAACGGCGCCGAGCGCGATCAGGACGGGCTTCTTGTGCATGCGTGGGGGGTGCAACTTGGTCCTCCAAGAACCTCTTCTGCGAGTCGGTCGGCGCCTCCTCCTGAGTCGCACACTGGACCTGGCCGCCGCTGGGGTGGTTCTTCTTCTGAATAGATCGCTTGAGGAGCGAAAAAGTTTCGGTCGTCGGCGCGCTCCTAAACTCTTTCGGCATGTCAGAGGGGCGACTGGAGGTTCTCGAAAAGCGCACTCGCTATGAACCTTCCGAGGTCGAGCGGGCGATTCTCGACAAATGGCTTGAATCAGGGCTTTTCCACCCCGAGGACGCCGGCGACGCCCAAGACAATTACTCGATAGTGATCCCGCCGCCGAACGTCACCGGTGCGCTGCACATGGGTCACGCGCTCAATGGCTCGATCCAGGACACGCTGATCCGCCGGGCCCGCATGCAGGGCAAGCGCGCCAAGTGGGTGCTCGGCACCGACCACGCCGGTATCGCCACTCAGGCGCAGGTCGAGAAACTGCTCGCCACCGAGGGGACGACCCGCCAGCAGCTCGGGCGCGAAGCCTTTGAGCAGCGGGTCTGGGAGTGGCGCGAGAAGTACGGCGCGACGATCATCGGCCAATTCAAGCGCCTTGGTGCAAGCTGCGACTACTCGGAAGAGCACTTCACGATGGACGAGGGCTACGCGCGCGCCGTCGCCAAGGTCTTCACCGCGCTGTATGAGAAGGGCTACATCTACCGCGACAACTACATGGTCAATTGGGACCCGGGCATCGGTTCGGCGATCAGCGACCTTGAGGTCGAGGACAAAGAGGTGGAGGGTGCGATGTACGACATCCACTATCCACTCGAGGACGGCAACGGCGCGCTGACGGTCTCAACCACGCGTCCTGAAACGATGCTGGCCGACACGGCTGTGGCGGTCAACCCCGGCGACGAGCGCTACAAGCACCTGGTCGGGCAGAAGGTGATCCTGCCGATCGTCGATCGCGCGATTCCGATCATCGCCGACGACCACGTCGATCTGGAGTTCGGGACCGGCGCGCTGAAGATCACGCCCGGACACGACCCGAATGACTTCGAGATCGGGCGCAAGCATGGACTTGAAGAACTCTCGGTGATCGGCTTTGACGGCCGCATGACCGACGACGCTGGTGAATTTGCCGGGCTGAAGGTGCTGGAAGCCCGCGAGGCGGTTGTCGACAAGCTGCGCGAGATCGGCGCGCTCGGCGACGTGCACGCACACACTCACGTGGTCCCGCACTCGCATCGCTCCGGCGAGCGCATCGAGCCGCTGATCAGTCTGCAGTGGTTCTGCGACATGAGCGAGCTTGCAAGGCCCGCGATCGACGTGGTCAAGAACGGCGAGGTGCGCTTCGTCCCCGAACGCTGGGGGCGCGTGTACCTGAACTGGATGGAAGAGATTCGCCCGTGGTGCGTCTCGCGCCAGCTCTGGTGGGGCCACCGGCTGCCGGTCTGGTACCGCGGCGAGGAGATCTACGTCGGCGAGACAGCTCCCGAGGGCGACGGTTGGGAGCGCGACGAGGATGTCCTTGACACCTGGTTCTCGAGCGCGCTCTGGCCGTTTGCGACGATGGGATGGCCGGACGAGACGGCCCAGCAGAAGGCGTTTTACCCCACCAACGTGCTCTCAACTGCGCGCGACATCATCTTCCTCTGGGTTGCGCGGATGATCATGATGGGACTCGAGTTCAAGGGCGAGATCCCGTTCGACGACGTCTACATCCACTCGGTGATCCAGGCCCCCGACGGCCGCCGGATGAGCAAGTCGCTGGGCACCGGAATCGATCCGCTCGAACAGATCGACGAATACGGCGCCGACGCCACGCGTTTTGGCTTGCTCGCCATGTCGTCCGCCCAAGACGTGCGCTACTCGGTCGAGAAGGTCAAGCAGGGCAGCGACCTTGCCAACAAGCTCTGGAATGCGTCACGGCTGATCCTGCTCAAGGCAGCTGATGTCGATCCGGCTCCGACTGTTGAGTCGCCAGAAGACGCTTGGATCCTCTCGCGGCTCGAATCGGCCGTCGTCGCAACCAACCGGCTGATCGACGAGTACGACTTCTCGCACGCCGCGCTCGGGCTCTACGACTTCTTCTTCAGCGATTTCTGCGATTGGTACTTGGAGCTCGCCAAGCCCCGGCTTTGGGCCGAGGGCGAAAATGACGGGGTCTCGGCGAACGCGCTCTACGTGCTCGAGCAGACCCTCGCGTTGCTGCACCCGATGATGCCGTTCGTCACAGAAGAGATCTGGTCGCTGCTGCCCGGCCCCGGTGGCCAGTCGCGCGGCATGCTGGCGGGGGCTCCATTCCCAGACTCAGATCCTTCGCGCGTCGATCAAGGTGCCGAGGCAAGCGTCGGCAATCTGATCGCCGCGGTGACCGAACTTCGCCGCTATCGCGACGAACTTGGCGTGGCGCCGAGCGCCGCATTGCGCGGCCGCCTCGTTGCCGATGGCTACGACGAACTCTCTGAGCAGCTGGCACGCCTCGGGCGTCTCGAGCTTGGAGGGGATGAGGCGGCGGCGGCGACACTCCCGATCCCTGGCGGAACGATCGAGATCTTCGAGAGCGACGCGTTCGATCCGACGGAGGTGGCGGCCAAGCGTGAGGCGCGCAGCAAAGAACTCGAGTCGGAGATCTCACGCGCGAAGGCGAAGCTCGCGAACGAGCAGTTTGTCGCCAAGGCGCCGGATTCTGTGGTCGCGGCCGAGCGAGAGAAGCTCGAGCGCTACGAGGCTGAATTGGCGGCACTGTAGGCGCCGCATGCCCGGCACCGAGGCGATCGAAGATTTTCTGCTCGAGCGCGAGATGTTCGGCATGCGCTTCGGGCTCGAGCGGATGCGGAGGTTGCTCTCGCATCTTGGTGACCCACAGAATGCGTTTCCAGCCGTTCACGTGGTCGGCACCAACGGGAAGTCCTCAACGACGCTGATGACCGCCGCGGCGCTGCGCGCGCAGGGGTTGCGCAGCGGTGCGTTCACCTCGCCGCATCTTGTGACCTTCCGCGAGCGAATCGAAATCGACGGGGAGATGATCGACATCGAGCTCTTCCGCGAGGCCGGCGCGCGGGTCGTCGCCGCGGTCGAGGTAGACGACGATGGCGCAGCCGAGGACGATCGGATCACGCAGTTCGAGGCTGTTGCCGCAATCGCCTTCTGCGCGTTCGCCGATGCGGGATTGGAGGTCGGCGTCGTCGAAGCAGGACTCGGCGGGAGACTTGACGCGACCAACGTGCTTGGTGAATCGCGCGTTCAGGTCCTGACCGGCGTCGGTATCGATCACACCGAATACCTCGGCGAGACGCTTGAGCAGATCGCGCGCGAGAAGGTCGCCGTCGTGCGCAGCGGAGCACTGCTCGTGAGCGGACCGCTGCCGGATGTGGTGCGTCCGGCTGTCAATGCGGCGACCGACGAGCGCGACGCCAATTGGATCGAGCTGCACGGCACGGCGCCGGAATTCGCCGACTTGCACGGCGCATTCGTGCGTGAAAACGCTTCGCTTGCGATTGCTGCGGCCGAGGGCGCGCTTGAGCGGATTCGCCCGGGGGTGTGGTTTGACGCCGAGCGCGCGGGCTCCGCGATCCGCGAGTTCGCCGCGAGCGAGCGCCAACAGGGGCGGCTTCAGATTTCGAACAACGAGCCGTTCGAAGTGCGCGATTCGGCGCACAATCCCCAGGCCGCCGGCGCCTTGGTGGATGCGGTCGGGGAGCTGGCGGAGGGACGTCCCGTTACATTGCTCGTCGCAATGCTTGCCGACAAGCCGGTAGACGACACATTGATCGAACTTCTGAAGATGCTTCCTGGAGATGGCGCCGTCGTCTGCACCTCCGCGACGAATCCGCGGTCTTTGCCTGCCGCGGAGTTGGCAGCTCGTGTGCGCCAGCTCGATGGCGGGGTGCGAGTTGAGGCGATCGACGAACCGCTCGCCGCGCTCGGCCGGGCGCGCGAAATCGCCGGACGCGATGGTCTGCTCTCGGTGACCGGCTCGAACTACCTGATCGCCGACCTGCTCCGCGGACCGGGCGCGCCGAAGGGAGCCACGCTCTGATGCCGGCGATTCCGCCGCCACCCCCGCCGATCGAGCCGCCTGAGCCACCTGAGCCGCCGTCGCTGCTCTCAATGGTGCTGATCGTCGCCCTTGTCGTGGCGCTCGTGATCCTTGTTTTCTCGGGCGTTGGCTACGTGCTCGGGAAGTTCATCTTCTGAGCCAGTCTCAAGTTTTGCGCGTCATTACCGATTACTAGTCGGTATGGGTGTCGCGCTTCTCATTCTCTGGGTGCTGCTCGGCGTTGTTGGCTATCGGATGGCCCGCGAGCGCGGCCGCGATCCCGTGATGGGAGCGGTCCTCGGCTTCGTGCTGGGGTTGATCGGGCTGATAATCATCGCGGCACTGCCGAAGCGGACACCAGACAGCCTGCAGAACGTCTGGCAGCCACTCGCCCCGGGGGAGGCGCCGCTTCCGGCGCATCTCTCGCCGGCACCGATGGTTCCGCAGTTTCCTGTCGCGCCTGCTGTCGCCACGCCGCCCGCACCGGCTTCCGTCGGTTACGCGGTCCCGCAGCCACCTCAGTAAGCGAGCTGCACATCCGTCCGAATGGCGCTGTGCAGGCCCGCGCACTGGCCGGTCCCGCCGATACACTCGCGGGCACCGATGGCCTGCCGTACCACTCAGACCGCCTCCGCAGTTGTGCCGTTCGCGCTGTTTGGCATTGACAACAGCGGAATCGGCGTCGCCGCGAATCTCCTGGTGATCTTTCTGATCGCAGTCTGGTTTGCGCTCGTGTTCTGGACCTACGCCGACGCTCGGCGCCGACTGACCGACTCAGTGCTGATCGGATCGGCGACGCTCGCCGCGCTGATCTTTCCGTTTGCCGGCGCGTTGGTCTACGCAATCGTGCGACCGCCCGAGACGCTCGACGACGCCTACGAGCGCGAACTCGACGTGCGCGCCGCTGAGTTGCGCGTGCGGCTGCTGGAGTCCGCCGTCAAGGGCGGACCTGGGAGCAGCTCACACGCCGCCTCGCTTTCGGCCGAAGTCACCGGCGAACCCCAGGCAAAGCGTGGAGCAGCGCCTTCCTCGCCGCAGCGCCAGCAGCAACAGTCTTCGCAACCTCGCCGCACTCCGGAGAAGGGCGCTCAGCCGTCCGCATCCGCGCGGTCAGGGCAGCCGCGTCGCCCGGCATCGGGCGGCCCGTCGCGACCGCCGGCCACCGGCGCCGACGGCGCTTGAGCGCGGCAGCCCGCATCATTCCCTCATCCCACAGGAGCCCTGTTCATGGAACGCACTCTGATCCTCGTAAAGCCCGACGCCTTCGCCCGCAACTTGACTGGTGAAGTGATCGCCCGTTTTGAGCGCAAGGGCCTGCGGCTCGTCGCGCTCAAGCAGCTCACGACATCCGACGAGCTGGCCAAAGAGCACTACGCCGAGCACGCCGAACGCCCCTTTTTCGGGGAGCTCGTCGAGTTCATCACCAGTGGTCCGTTGGTTGCCGCTGTGCTTGAAGGCCCGCGCGCGGTGCCTGCCGCACGCCAGGTGATCGGCGGAACCGACCCGGTGGAAGCCGCGGCGCCCGGCTCGATCCGCGGCGACTTCGGCCTCGAAGTGCAGAACAACCTGGTCCACGGTTCGGACTCGCCGGAGTCGGCGGCGCGCGAGATCGCGCTCTGGTTCCCCGAGCTCTGATCGGTCGGTCATGAGCCAGCCGCGACTGGTGCTCGCTTCGCGCTCGCCGCAGCGCGAGACGATCCTGGCGCGGCTGGGTCTCGAATTTGAAGTCGTCCCGTCGGGCGTCGACGAGATCGAGTCAGGCGTGCCCGAGCAGGTGGTTGTCGGCAACGCGTTGCGCAAAGCGCGTGCCGTATCGGATCGTCTCGCCGATCCCGACGCCCTGGTGATCGGCGGCGACACGGTGATCTCGTTGAATGGCGAAGTGATCAGCAAGCCGGCCGACGCGGCGGAGGCCGCCGAATTCATGCGGCGACTCTCTGGCATGTCCCATGAAGTGATCGGGGGGCTGGCGGTCGCGCGCTTTGGCGGTGAAGAGGCGACAGCGGTGACCGCAACGCAGGTGCGCTTTCGCGAGCTCAGCGACGCGCAGATCGAGCTCTACGTGGCGACCGGTGAGTGGCAGGACCGCAGCGGCGCCTACGCGATCCAGCAAGGGGGATCGATCCTGGTGGAATCGATCGAAGGCGACTACCTCAACATCATCGGACTCTCCGTCAATGACTTGGCACGTCTAGCCCCACAACTAAACCTCTGAGTCCTACAAAGCTGCACCTTTGACGTACGTCAAAGGTGCAGCTTTGTAGGAGGTTTGCGGTGTGCAAGACGGCGGTCACTGGAACTTGTAGTTGCCTGCGAATCGCGCGCCGTCGCTAGACTCGCCAGCGAGTTTGCATCCCGGGCTTCAATGGTCCGGAAATCCTCTTCCAGAGCCGATTCAAGAGCCATAGACAATGGGAATCTTCTCCTACCTGACAGGTTTTGGCGGCCGCGACATGGCGGTCGACCTCGGTACCGCGAACACGCTCGTGTACGTACGCGGCCGCGGCATCGTGCTCTCAGAGCCCTCGGTGGTCGCGATCGATTCACAGACCCACGACGTTCATGCCGTCGGCGTCGAGGCCAAGCGCATGCTCGGTCGCACCCCGGGAAGCATCACGGCGATTCGTCCGCTGAAGGACGGCGTGATCGCCGACTTCGACGTCACCGAGCAGATGCTTCGCCACTTCATCCAGAAGGTCCACCAGTCGCGCTGGGCCCACCCGCGCGTGGTCGTCTGTGTGCCTTCCGGCGTGACCGGCGTCGAGAAGCGCGCGGTCGAAGAGGCGTGTCTGTCTGCCGGCGCTCGCCAGGCCTACCTGATTGAAGAACCGATGGCTGCGGCGATCGGCGCCGGCCTACCGGTCTCCGAGCCGACCGGATCGATGATTGTCGACATCGGGGGCGGCACCAGCGAGGTCGCCGTGATCAGCCTCGGCGGAATCGTCACCAGCCAGTCCGTGCGCGTGGGCGGCGACGAGCTCGACGAAGCGATCGTCAACTACGTCAAGCGTGAGTACAAGCTGATGATCGGTCAGCAGACAGCCGAAGAGGTCAAGCTTGAGATCGGTTCGGCCTTCCCGCTCAAAGAGGACGTCCAGGCCGAGATTCGCGGCCGCGACCTTGTGACTGGTCTGCCCAAGACGATCGTACTGACCAACGATGAGGTCCACCGCGCGCTGACAGAGCCGGTCGGCGCGATCATCGATTCGATCCGCGTGACGCTCGACCAGACTCCGCCGGAGCTGGCCAGCGACATCATGGACCGAGGGATCATGCTGGCGGGCGGCGGCTCGCTGCTCAAGGGCTTCCCGGAGCGGCTCCGGGATGAGACCCAGATCCCGACCCACCTTGCGGAATCACCCCTCACCTGCGTCGCGATCGGCTCCGGCCGCTCGCTCGAAGAATTCGAGGCGATCCACCGCACGACCAAGGCGCGCCGCCGCCGTCGCTAACGGCTGGCGATGCCCACCCGCAAACAGATCCGCAGGCGCCGGCTGACCGCCGCCGGGCTTGTCGCGCTCTGCCTGGTGATCCTGACGGCCTACTTCAGCGAGGCGACCGGCGGGGTGTTCCACACGATGCAGCGCGGTGCGATGGAGGTGCTCAGCCCGATGCAGTCGCTCGCCAGCGGCGCCGTCAAGCCATTTCGCGACGCCGTCAACTGGGTCGGCGATTCGATCGACGCGAAGGGCGAGAACAAGCATCTCGAGGCGCAGCTCGCCGACTCGCGGATTGAGCAGGCGCGGCTCCAGCAGGCAGCCACCGAGAACACCCAGTTGCGAGCGCTGCTGAACTTCAAGGACAGCGGCGATCTCCCCTCCGGCCGCAAGGCCGTCACGGCGCGCGTGATCGCGCGCTCGCCGACCGAGTGGTACGGCCGGGTGACGATCAACGCCGGCAGGTCGAAGGGTGTACGCGTGAACGACCCGGTGATCGCAGCCGGGAACGACAGCGGCGCGCTGGTCGGCAAGATCACGACTGTCGCCGGAAACTCCGCGCAGGTGACCCTGCTGACCGACAGTCTCAGCGGTGTGGCGGCGCTGATTGCAAAGCGCGGAGCGCTCGGAGTCGTGAAGACCGGCGCGGGCGGCGAGGCCGGGGCGGAAGATCTCCAAATGGTCTACATCCAGAAGACCCGCGGCGTCCGTGCCGGCGACATGGTCGTGACCTCGGGTACGACCGACGACCCCGAGCGGGTGGATTCGATCTTTCCGGCCGGGATCCCGATCGGATCGGTTTCGAGCGTCGACAGCGAGGAGCTCAAGCTCTTCGGGCGCGTACGGATACAGCCGTATGCGGACATGCGCGACGTCCAGCTCGTCCAGGTATTGACCAGAGCAAGAGGCTGATCGATGGGGCCCGAGCAGATACGCACGCTCTGGCGCCTCGTGCTCGTGGTTGGCGGCGGGGTGCTGGTTCAGATCGCCGTGGTTGCGCAGTTTCGGATTTTCGGTGTCGTCCCGGACTTCATCCCGGTCCTGGTCGTCTCGATCGGACTGCTTGGCGGATCGAGTGTCGGCGCGACTACGGGATTTGTCGCGGGTTTTCTGATTGATCTCACATTGATCCAGACAATGGGCGTCTCTTCACTACTACTGACAATCGGCGGCTACGCCGCTGGGCGGCTGCGCGAGCTCTATGACCCGGTGCACCCCTTGACGAGTTCCGCGGTCGGTGCCAGCGCGAACGTCTTCTTCACGATCGGCTTCGCTGTCCTGCAGTTCTCGCTCGGCCAGCCGGCGCCCGAGCCGCTGGCGATGCTCTGGCAGATCTTGATGTCGGCCGTCTGGGGCGCGCTCTTGGCACCGATCGTCTTTCGGGTGGCGCGCTGGGCGATGCTCCCGGCGATCGGACTCGGCGCAGACCCCGTGCACCGCAGGCGTCGCGCCACGATCGCAAGTCAGAGCGTGCTTGCGGCACCGACGATCGACTCGCGCCGCCGTCGCAGGCTGAGCCGCAAGCGCGGGGGCGGATTCTGATGCCTGACAGCGCGCCATTCTTCCGGCTGCCCAACCGCCAGTCTGACGCGATGGGTTCGCGCGCGACGCTGCGAATTGCGGTGCTCGGCGTGCTGGCGCTTTGCCTCTTTGCCGTCGTCTTCTTCCGTCTCTGGTTCCTGCAGGTGCTCAGCGGCGATCAGTATCTCGCCGAGGCGACGCAGAACCGCGTACGCGATGTTCGCGTGGAGGCACCGCGTGGCGACATCCTCGATCGCAACGGAAACACGCTCGTCAAGAACCGCAGCTCGTGGCAAGTGCGAATAGATCAGAACGCGTGGGACATCGGGCTCTCACAGAAGAACCAGCAACTCGTCTTCAGCAATCCAGACTTCGCTCCGGTGCTCAAACGTCTTTCGCTGGCGCTGCATACACCGCAGCGCGAGCTCAAAGAGAAGATGCGCGATTCGATCCGCCAGGAGGGCTTTGCCAACGCCGTCGTCGCCGAAGACGTCGACTACGACAGCGTCGTCAAGGTTGCAGAAAACAGCGATGCGTTTCCGCACGTGACAGTCTCACAGTCCTACAAGCGGTCCTATCCGAACGGCACGCTCGCGGCGCACCTCTTCGGCTACGTGCGTGAGATCGACGAAAAGCAACTCGAGTCACGCCAGTTCGAAGGTGCTTCGCAGGGTGACCGCGTGGGGCAGACCGGGCTCGAGTATGAGTACGACCGCTACTTGCGAGGCAAGCCGGGGCTTGAGCGCATCGAGGTCGAAGCCAGCGGGAAGGCTCGCAAAGAGCTGCCCGGCACCAAGCCCAGGACCGGCAACAGCCTGCGTCTGACGATCGACAAGGGCCTCCAGCAGGCTGGCGAAGCGGCGATCGCCCGCGGTTCGGCAGGAGTCTCGACGCATGGATCCGCATTCGTCGTGATGGACGTGCAGACCGGCGAGATCCGCGCGATGGCCAGCTACCCGACATACGACCCCGCGGTGTTTTCGGGCGTGCTCAAGCAATCGGTTTACGACCGCATCAGCTCGGCATCCAACGGCTTCCCGATCATCAACCGCACGGTCGGCTCGGTCTATCCGCCGGGATCGACGTTCAAGGCGATCACCTCGATAGCGAACATGCAGGCCGGGCTGCTGACGCCAGGCTGGTCGATCGACGACGCCGGCGTCTGGGAGTACGGCGGATACAAGTGGCAGAACGCGGGCAAGGAGCCGCTCGGCAACATCAATCTCACCCAGGCACTGCAGTACTCGAGCGACATCTACTTCTACCAGCAGGGTCTCAAGGCCTACCAGAAGGGCGGCCAGATCATCCAACGCATGGCCGGGCGACTTGGGCTTGCCAGCAAGCCGACGATCGACCTGCCCGATGCTGCTGCCGGACAGGTTTCAAACCCGAAGATCATTCGCGCCCAGGAGAAGCGGCCCTGGAACGCGGGAGACAACATGAACGCGTCCGTCGGGCAGGGATCGACACTTGCCTCGCCTTTGCAGATGGCGGTCGCTTACGCGGCGCTCGGCAACGGCGGCTATGTGGTGACTCCGCACCTTGGCAAAGGAATCAACGGTCCGTCCGGGCAGGCTGTGCAGGAGATCAAGCGCCCGTCCAGGCGCAAGCTGGATCTGAACCAGTCGAACATCGACGCAATCCTTGGCGGACTCCATGCGGCGGCCCAAAGCGGCGGCGGCACCTCGGCTGCGGTGTTCGGCGATTTCCCGGTTCGGATCGCCGGCAAGACCGGTACAGCTGAAGCCGGAGGCGGCAAGGAAGACCAGTCCTGGTACGTCGCGCTCGCGCCTTACCCCAACCCGCGCTATGTTGTCGCTGTGACGGTCGAGCAGGGAGGCTTTGGCGCCGAGTCCGCCGCGCCAGCAGCCCGCCAGATCCTCGCAAAGCTTTTCGGGCTCAGCAAGTCTGAGCAACAGAAGTGGCAGCCGGGCAATTCGAGAACGCTCTAGTCCAGGCGCCCTGACCACAACTTTCCGTTTGTACACGCCAATGCCGACCGCAGACATACCCGCGCAGAGGGTCGACCCGACCGGAGTCGCGGCAGGAGTCAAGCGCTTCCGGGCCGACGCCTCGGCCCAAGCGCTGACGCGCGGATTCGACATCCCGCTGCTGCTGGCGGCGATCGGCCTGATGATCTGCAGCGTCGTCGTGCTCAGCGGCGCCACGCGCGACGACATCGCCGGCTCGCCGCACTACTACGTGATCCGCCAGTCGGTGTTCGCGGTCGTTGGGCTCGCGCTGCTTTTGGCAGTCAGCCGAATCGATTACACGCGACTGCGTGAGTACCGCACGCAGATCTATGCGTTTCTTGTCGCATCGAATGTCTTCGTGCTGTTGATCGGCGCGGCTGCCAAGGGCTCGCGGCGTTGGATCGATCTTGGCTTCTTCCAGTTCCAGCCGTCTGAGCTGGGCAAGGTGTTGCTGATTCTCACGCTTGCGGCATTCATCGCCGATCGGGCGCGCGATCGCCACACCGACGGGATTGTTCTGCCGGTATTGGGTCTGACCGCGATCCCCGCCGCGCTCGTTTTTCTGCAGCCGGACCTTGGATCGGCGCTGGTTTACGGGGCGATCGCGCTGACGATGCTCTTCATCGCCGGCGTTCCCTGGCAGCAAATGTTCGCCCTGTTCATGGTGATCGTGCTGGTTGCGACAGCAGTGCTCTGGGCGCTGCCGTCGGCCGGAGTGAACGTGCTCCACGACTACCAGGTCGATCGACTGACGGCGTTCCTGCATCCGGGCGAAGACCCTTCCGGTCAGGGCTTTCAGCAGAACCAGGGGGAGATCGCGATCGGATCGGGCCAGCGTGTGGGGCGCGGCACCGAGAATGCGACCCAGACGCAACTGAACTTCATCCCCGAGCACCACACTGACTTCGTCTTTGCGGTGGTCGGCGAGTCGTACGGCTTTGCCGGAGCGGCTCTTGTAATGACGCTTTACGCGCTGCTGATCTGGCGCGGGCTGCGAATACTCGCTCTGGCCCGTGACCTGTTCGGTGCGCTGATCGCCGCGGGAGTCGTGGCGATCTTGATGTTCCAGGTATTCGTAAACGTAGGGATGAACGTCGGCATCATGCCAATCACGGGTGTGACGCTGCCGCTGATGAGTTACGGGGGAGCTTCGGTGCTCGCCACGTTCATCGCGCTCGGCCTCCTGCAGTCGGTCTCCGTGAATTCACGGGGATCTGGCGCATTTGGCTGAGTTGAAACATTTTCAGAGGTAAAAAGTGAAGAAGAAGGTTTTGGTCAGCGCGGACCGCAATGAAACCCGCGTGGCGATGCTGGAGGCCGCAGGCACTCCCAGCAAGAAGCCATCCGGGGCGACCGCCAAAGACACCACCAAGTGGCGCACCGCCGAGCTCTATCTGGAGCGCCGCGGCGAGCGTTCGATCGTCGGCAACGTCTACAAGGCGAAGGTCGAAAACGTCGTGGCGGGGCTCGAAGCCGCGTTCGTCGACATCGGGTTCGAGAAGAACGGCTTCCTGCACGTCGACGACATCGTCGTCAACGGCAAGCAGGTCGCCAAGCGCGGCACCGGTCGCGGCGCCCGCATCACCGACCTGCTCAAGAGCGGCCAGGAGATCGTCGTTCAGGTCACCAAGGACCCGCTCAAGACGAAGGGCGCGCGTCTGACGATGCAACTGGCGATCCCAGGCCGCTACATGGTCTTCGTGCCAAGCGGCGAAGGCGTCGGATTCTCGCGCCGGCTGGAGGACAAGGAGCGCATCCGGCTCAAGCGCGAATCGCGCGGACTCGACCTATACGGCGGCGGAGCGATCATCCGCACGGCGGCGCGCGGCGCCACACACGAGGACTTCGTGCGCGAGCTGATCTACCTGAACATGCTCAACGACGTGCTTGAGCGTCGCGCCGACGAGGCGACGGCACCGGCAATGATCTTCCAGGAGGCCGACCTCTCGATCCGTGTAATCCGCGACGTCTTCACCGACGAGCTCGATGAGGCGCTGATCGACGACGAGGCGCAATACGAGCGCGTCAAGTCGTTCCTCTCGCGTACGGCGCCCGAGCTGGCAGACCGCGTGATCCGGTACGAGGAGCCCAAGCCGACGCTTTTCGAGCGCTATGGCGTGGAGGAAGAAATCACAAAGATTCTCTCGACTCGCGTCGATCTGCCCAGCGGCGGTTATCTGATCATCGAGCACACCGAGGCTCTGACGATCATCGACGTCAACACCGGGTCGTTCACAGGCAAGGGCAAGGCGCGTGGGCTCGAGGAGACGATCACGCACACCAACCTTGAGGCCGCAGAAGAGGCTGTGCGCCAGATTCGCCTGCGCGACATCGGCGGGATCATCGTCATCGACTTCATCGACATGGCACGCCAGTCCAACCGTGAGGCCGTGCTCAAGACGATGCGCAAGGCGCTCGACGAGGACCGCACGAAGACGCATGTGGTTGAGATCTCGCCGCTCGGGCTGGTCGAGATGACGCGACAGAACGTCACCGATGGCGTGCGTGAGATCATGACCAAGCGTTGCCCGGTCTGCAGCGGTGAGGGCGTCGTGCTCTCCGAAGAGACCGTCGCGCTGCACGTTGAGCGCCACCTGCGCGAGTACATCGCCGAGAACCCCAAACCCAAGGCCTATCTGGTGCAGATCAATCCGCGCGTCACGAACGCGTTGCTGCACACGCCCGGTGCGCCGATCCGCCACCTCGAGGCCGAGACCGGCAAGGTGATCATGTTCGAGGGCGGCGATGGCCTGCCGCTCGAGCACTTCGCCGTGACGCTCGAGGGCTCGGTCAGCCAGGTCGAGAAGCGGGCGCTGCCGTTCGAGATCGGCGACGAGCTGATGGTCAGCGTGGTCGAACCACACATGTACGAGGACGACGCGGCGGTCGCCAAGATCGATCACTACATCATCGCCATCTCGGGTGCGCTGGACCGCATCGGCACCAAGGCTTTGGTGCGGATCACAGATGTCGGGCGCAATGTCGCCCGCGCCGAGATCGCCGACGATGGGCCGCCCAAGCCGAGCAAGCAACCGCGCTCAGAGCGAAAGCCCGCGGCGGTCGGGGGAGGCGCTTCGCAAAATGGCGATTCCGACCAACTAGAATCCTCCGAATCCAAATCCCCGCGCCGTCGCGGCAGTCGGGGAGGACGGGGTCGCTCGCGTGCCCGCAGTTCCGAAAAGTCGGGACAGGGCGGCGATTCGGCCGCCTCCAACGAATCTTCTGACAGCTAGAAAGCACCGAATCTGATGGCAACCGCCACCAAACAAGACACTTACGCCGTGGTCGAAGTCGGCGGGAACCAGCACCGCGTTTCTGAGGGCGACTTCATCATGGTCGACCGCATGGAGGGCAAGGAGGGCGCGAAGGTTGCCCTCAAGCCCCTGATGCTGCGCGGCAAGGACGTCGTGCTCGACGCCAAGGGCCTTGAGAAGGTCAAGGTCGAGGCGACGATCCGCGGCCACGAGCGCGGCGAGAAGATCCGCGTGTTCAAGTTCAAGCCCAAGCGTGGCTACAAGAAGACCCAGGGTCATCGTCAGGAGCTGACGCGGCTTGAGGTCACGAAGATCACCGGCGCCGCCGCCGCTCCGGCGAAGAAGGCTCCGGCCAAGAAGGCCGACGAATCGGCCGAGGCCAAGCCGGCGGCGGCCGCAAAGCCAGCGGCCGCGAAGAAGCCGGCAGCCGAGAAGAAGCCGGCGGCCAAGAAGCCTGCAGCCAAGAAGCCGGCCGCAAAGAAAACCGAGGAGTAGACGATGGCTCACAAAAAAGGTCTTGGATCCAGCAAGAACGGTCGCGATTCGAACGCCAAGCGCCTCGGCGTGAAGGTCTTCGCCGGCCAGAGCGTCTCCGGCGGCGAGATCATCGTGCGCCAGCGCGGCACTGTCTACAAGCCCGGCGAGGGCACCGGCATCGGTCGTGATCACACGATTTACGCCGCTCGCGAGGGCGTCGTGGACTTCGCCACCGGTCGTCATGGCCGCGTGATCAGCGTCTCTGACGCTGCCAGCGCTTCCTAGGTTTTCGCAGCGCCTGGCGGGCGCCTACCGTCGAGTATCCTCGTGCGAACGGCCGTGTTCTCGGATTGGCCGACTCGGAACGGAGTAATTGCTCGTGCTCGCAAGATTCTCAACAGTCTTGGCTCTCAGCCTGGTGCTCTGCGCATCGCTGGCCGGCGGAGCGAGCGCCAGTCCGGTGGGAACCACGCCGGGGATCAGTATCGAGTCGGAAGCAGGGCGCATGCCCGGTGGCGTCTACAACACGATGCAGATCGCCGCGCAGTTGCACTATTCGGTGACCGGGTCGAGTTCTGTGCCCAGTGGTACCCCGGAATGCCGGCTCACGGTCGCAGGCAGCTCGCCCCAGACGATCGAATGGCGCGCCTGCAACACAGCGCCGTTCTCCCACACGGGCACGCCGTTCGCGCCCGGCAACCGCGGCGACTGGACTGGCGGCTACGGGTTGAGCACAAGCATCGAAGGCGTCTGGACGTTCTCGGTCCGCATGACGATCGACTCGGTGCTCTACTCGGCGTCGCAGTCCTGGTCGATGGATTCGACCCAGCCGACGGTCAGCCTCGCTGGTGTTCCGACGCTCGTCAACAGCGCGACTCCGTCGCTGCCCTTCTCGATCGTCGACGCCAATCCAGGCACTTCGCGGTGCGAGATAACGGCTCCCGACGGCGTCTCCTACGACGGCGTGATCTGCACTAATCCGTTCGTTCCGGCGGCGCTTGCCGACGGGACGTATCGCTTCTGGGTTCGCCATATCGATGCGACGGGTGACGGATTCATCAACTCAGGCTTTGCTTACAAGAATTTCACCGTCGATACGACGCCGCCGAGCATCGCGATTGGCAATTTCGATACGCCGACGGACGTCAGCCAGCACACCTTTTCGTTCAGCGTGACCGGCGGGCAGCCGGACACAACCGCCTGCCGCCACTTCCTCGCGGATGCACCCTCGCCTTCGGCATGGGGCGCTTGTAACTCCCAAACGTCCTACGGTCCCGTCGATCTTGATGATGGGGTGTGGACGGTTGAGGTCAAGAACACCGATTCGGCCGGCAATATCGGGATTGACGCGCGCAACATCATTGTCGACACCACCGCGCCTTCGATCACGGTCGACTCGCCGCTCGCCGGTGAGGTGGTCACCTCGGCAGCGCCTTCAGTGATCGTTTCGGCCGTTGATCCTGCGCCGAACACGGGCGTTGCCGACCTCCGGTGCGCGTATGACGACGGTGATCTGACCGCCTGCGACGACGCCGGATTCCTGTCGCGTCAGCTTTCCAATGGCGCGCACACGCTGAACGTGCGTGCGGTCGACGGAGTGGGCAACGTCAGCACGCAGGCAGTCGCATTCACAGTGGCTGTCCCGGTGCCGCCAGCGTTGGCGTCGACTCCGGAAAAGGTCGCAAGTGTTCGCTTCAAGCGGACCTCCGGCAAGACTTCGGGCAAGACCTATCGGCCGCGCGTCCGGGCCACGCTCGGATTCGCAAGTGCGGCAGTTTCGTCCGCGGTCTGCGCCGGAAAGGTGAAACTCACCGTCACCGGCAAGCTTCGAGGCAAGTCCAAGACCTACGTGAAGCAGTCGGATCTGCAGCTCGCGCGCGGTGCCTGCTCGGCGTCTGCGACGTTCTCGCTGCCCAAGGCGTATCGCTCCAAGAGCGTCAAGCTGAGAATCCGCTTCTCAGGCAGCGATCAGCTTGCCGCCTTTGACATTTCAGGGCCGATCAAGAAGCTCTGAGTCGCCAGCTGCGGAAGCTCCGCGGCTTGACTTGGCACCTACCATCAGTAGGTGTTCTTTGACCACGTCAAATTTCGCGTCCTGGCCGGGCGCGGCGGGGACGGCTGCGTCTCATTCCGGCGTGAGGCGCACGTGCCCAAGGGCGGCCCGGATGGCGGCGATGGCGGGCACGGCGGCAACGTTGTGGTCGTTTGCGACCCCTCGATGCGCGACCTCCAGCGTTATCGAGGACGCGCCGAGTTTCGCGCCGAGAGCGGCCACCCCGGTGAGGGCAACCGCCGCCACGGATCCACGGGCGAGCCGCTCGAGCTGCCCGTGCCTCCGGGCACCCGCGTAACGCGTGCCGACGGCGCGGCCGAGGTCGAACTCAATGAGCCTGGCGATGCGTTCGTGATCGCACGCGGCGGTACTGGTGGACGCGGCAACAAGCAGTTCACCACCAGCACGCAGCAGGCGCCGCGCTTTGCCGAGCATGGTTTGCCTGGCGAAGAGGTGGAGCTGGAGCTGCGCCTGCGCTTGCTGGCCGACGCCGGACTGGTCGGGCTGCCGAACGCCGGCAAATCGTCGCTGCTCGATCGCATGACGGCGGCCGCGCCGAAGATTGCGGACTATCCGTTCACGACACTCGAGCCCGTGCTCGGCACACTCGATTCGGACGATCGACAGCTCGTGCTGGTCGACATCCCGGGCTTGATCGAGGATGCGCACGCGGGCGCGGGTCTTGGTCACGAGTTCTTGGCCCACGTCGAGCGATGCAAGCTGCTCGTGCACGTGCTTGACCTTGCGCCGCTCGACGGGACGGACCCGGTCGAAAACTTCGAGACCGTCGAGCACGAACTGGCCGAGCACGATCAGCGCCTCGCGGAGCTTCCGCGTATTCTCGCGCTGAGCAAGGCCGACCTTGTGCCAGGCGACGAAGCGCTCGTCGCGCTCGCCGAATGGCGCGAACGCCTCGGGGAGAAGGTGCTCGACGTCGTATTGACCTCTTCGGCGACGCGTGAAGGGCTCGATGAACTACGCAAGTCGATCTTTGAACACGCACCGTCGGACGCCGGCGACGTTTTTCCGGCCGGAGAGTCAGAGGCGCGTGAGACGGCGGCGCGAACCGGCCACATCGTCTACCGCCCGGGCGAGAGCGATGGATTCGCAGTGGAAGAAATTGAGCCGCGGGTATTCGCGGTGCGTGGCAAGGGCATAGAGCTGTTGCTGGCGAGGTTTGATACCGCGAATGACGAAGCCCTAAGGCATATCGAAGGTCGCCTCAGGCAGATCGGCGTGATCCGCGAACTCGAGCGCAAAGGCTTCGAATCGGGGGACGAGATCGAGATCGCCGGCGAGCGCTTCGAGTTGGAGGCCTGATCGTGCGCGAGCACTGGGACGAATACAAGCGCTGGATTCCCGCAGCCGTGATGTCGGTGGTGATCGTCGTCACGCTCGTGATCGTGCTCGGCGGCGGGGACGAGGGGGAGAGGCAGACGGCGTCAGCGCGTCCCGCTGAGCCGCAGTCGCAGCGAAAGCCTGCAGCGACCGCATCGACCGGCGCAACCGCGAAAGTCACGCCGCAATCCACGGAGAAGGTGACCGGTCCACACGACGATCCGGTTCCGATCCTGATGTATCACGTCACCAAGGCCGCCCCAGCGGGCACGCCATACCCGGAGCTATGGGTCACGCCGGCCGATTTCAAGGCGCAGATGCAGTGGCTTGCCGACAACGGATACACCGGAATCACGATGGCGCAGCTCTTCAAGTACTGGGACGACGGCTTCAAGCTGCCTGACAAGCCTGTCGTGATCAGCTTTGACGACGGCTATCCAAGCCACGACAAGGTCGCGCGACCGGTTCTGGCCAAGCACCACTGGCCCGGTGTCCTGTTTGTTGAGCTGCGCAACGTCAACAACCCGGAGACCGGCCTGACCGCATCGATGGTCAAGCGGCTGATCGCAAGCGGCTGGGAAATCGGCTCGCACACGATCAATCATCCGGACCTGACTTCAATCTCGGGCACTCAGCTCGAGGAGGAAGTCGCCGGGTCGCGCAAGCAGATCTCAGAGAAGTTTGGAGTGCCGGTCGACTTCTTCTGTTATCCGGCGGGCAATTACAACGACGCCACGATCGCGGCCGTCAAAGCTGCGGGCTACACCGGCGCGACGACCGTGATCGAGGGGGTCGCGACGCCCGATCGGCCGTTCGAGCTCAAGCGTGTTCGCATTGACGGCGGAGACGGCGTCGACGGATTCGCCGCAAAGATGCGTCAGGCCGACCAGTAGCCTGCTCGGCAAATGCCGGTAGTGATCAAAGTCGGATCGAACGTCGCGACTGACGAGCGCGGCGCCGTGCGCAGCGAGGTGGTCGAGTCGATCGTCGCGCAGGCCGCGGAGCTGCACAAGTCGGGAACCGATGTTGTGCTCGTGACCAGCGGGGCGATCTCGCGCGGGATCCAACTGCTGGGGCTCGACGGGCGGCCGAGCGCGATGGCCGAGCTTCAGGCGGCCTCGGCGGTCGGCCAGGGGCAGGTGTATTCCGCATATGACCGGCTCTTCGCCGAACGGGAGATCGCGACTGGCCAGATCTTGCTGACCGCGAACGATTTCGCGGCGCGATCGACCTACGTCAACGCGCGGCAGACGCTGCGCAAGTTGCTCGACTGGCACGTAGTGCCGGTGATCAACGAGAACGACACGACGGCGACCGACGAGATCACTTTTGGCGACAACGACTTTCTCGCGGCGCAGGTTGCCATTCTCGTGGGCGCCCGCCGGCTTGTGCTTGCCACCGACATCGATGCGCTCTACACGGCCGATCCTTCGGTTGACGCGTCGGCTGTGCGGGTCGCGCGGGTTGACGATTTCGCCGAGCTTGAATCGATGTCGATCGGCGGATCGGCGAGCGCAATCGGCTCGGGCGGCATGGACTCGAAGGTTCGTGCGGCCGAAATTGCCACTGCCGGCGGGATTGAAGTGGTGGTTTGCGGCGGCAAGCGCGAGGGCGCTGTCGCACGCGCGGCGGCCGGGGACGCGGCCGAAGGCACACACTTTGCCGCGCATCCGCAACCGCAGAGCAGCTTCAAACTTTGGATTCGGTATGCCAAGGAGGCCGCAGGGTCACTGCATGTCGACGGCGGTGCGAAACGCGCCTTGGTCGACCAGGGAACGAGCCTGTTGCCCGTTGGGATCGCCGACGTTGACGGGGAGTTCCAGGCCGGTGACGCCGTCGAGATCGTCGCGGAGGGTTCGGTGATCGGCAAAGGCATCGTCAACTACAGCGCTGACGAACTGCGCAGGATCAAGGGACTACAGTCGGAATCAGTCCGAGAGTTGATGCCGCACGCCACGGATGAGGCGGTGCATCGCGACAACCTGGTGCTGACCTGACGATGACTGAGGACCAAGTGACGACCGAGAACCAGCAGGACGACTACGCGACTTCCGCGACAGGTGACTTTGAGATCGTCGAACTGACGACTTCCGACGAGGACATCGAGCGGATCTATCCGATCCTGCGACAGCTGCGTGATCACTTGACACTTGAGGATTTCATCGACCGGTACCGCCAGACATACGACGCGTCGAGCTATCGGATCGTCGGTGTTGTTGTAGGTGGCGAGCTGCGCGCGATCGCCGGATTCCGCTTCATCCTCAACATGGCCGTCGGAAACGCGCTCTACATCGATGACCTGGTCGTCGGCTCCGAGTGGCGATCTGCCGGCTACGGCGCCGAGCTCGTGAAGTACCTCGAGGGCGTGGCGATCGCCATCGGCGTGGACGCGATCCGACTCGACTCAGCAGTTCACCGCCTCGACGCGCACCGCTTCTACGAGCGAGAAGGCTTCTACTTCTACAGCAAGCACTTCGTCCGCGAGCTCTAGAGCCGACGCGACCAACCACCCCAAAACCCCGCAAATTGCGTCCAACCTTTGGCACCTGGTGCCAAAGGTTGGTCGGAAATTGCGGCTTTTCTAGCTGAGCCTCTGCCGCGCGGCGGATCTGGCGGATCGCAGTCGAGCCGTGTCGGCGAAAAACTCGAGATATCCCTCGCGACCGCCGAACGCGCGCCAGG
>JAEYBE010000006.1 GCA_023404495.1 Actinomycetes bacterium
GTTCGGTAACGGGCGCTACCACTCGACTTGTTTCCCTTGGGCAACTCAAAGGTGTGAATGGCCTTGAGTCCGATGAACCTCAGACTCTTGAGTTCTCTCGAGATGAACTCACGTTGGTTTACGGCGACAACGCGGCGGGGAAGACCAGCTACGCGCGCACCCTCAAGCACGTCGGCAGGTCAGTTGGAGAGCGAGTTGTAATTCTGCCAGACGTCAAGTCAACTGGTTCACGGCCGGAACCGACCGCGGAGATCGAGATTGAATCTGGCGGTTCGAGCGAGGTGCTTTCCGTGCGGCTGAATGCACCAGCTCCTCCAGAGTGCGCGGAGATTCAAGCTTTCGACTCCCAATGCTCTGAGGTTTACGTATCCGAGGAGAACCGCGTTGACTTCACGCCCCAGGTTCTCGGAATCTTCGATCGGCTCGTCATTGCGCAGGGCGCCATCCGAGATGAGATTCAAGGGCGCTTGGATGAAGTCTCGGCTCTTCATCCCGACTTCAGCGAATTCGACGAATCGACTTCAGCGGGGAGGGCGGTCGCCAACCTGCGAGCAGATTCAGATCTCGATGAGCTGCGCGCACTTGCGACGATGAGTGACGTAGAGCTTCAACAGTTCGAAGTGCTCAAGGCGTCGCTTGCGGCATCGGGCCCCGTTCTCGACCAGCAGATCGGCGCTGCCCAGTCGGCGGCGGCCCAGGCGACTTCAACGTCTGACCGGATGGCTGAAATCTTGGCGATCGTGTCTGACGATGCGATCTCGCGGCGTGCAGTCCTGAGGCAGGATGCGATCGAGAAAACGGAACTAGCTTCCAGAGCAGAGAAGGCCGCATTTGGCGGAGCTTCTAGGAGTGCCGAGGTCGCGACGGCGTGGGATGTCATGTGGTCTGCGGCGCACGACTACTTTCATCACTCGGACGAGTTTGGGGGCGAATTCCCGCCGGATACTGATGAAGCCGAATGTCCGCTATGCAGGCAGAAGCTCTCGCCGGAGGCGCGGGATCGGTTCAAAGCATTCGCCGAGTTTGTTGCAGATGAGTCGGCAGCGAGCGCCCGCCAGGCACGAGAAGCTCAGCGCATCGCGGAGCAGGCACTCTCCTCCCCGTTGCCGGCCATAGACGAAGCGACGTTGAATTCGCTTCGGGCAGTCGATGAGGATCTGGCTGATGAAGTCGAAAGCTTCGTCGGGTCCGCCAAGGCTCGTGCGATCTCGCTCCGCGAGAACGACTCGGCCGATGGCATCGACGCGCTTGCACCGAATCCGACGCCCAAAATCAAGGCATACGGCGCCCAGATGACCGAGCGCGCCAATGGACTCATCGAACTGAAAGATCCTGAGAAACGTTCGCAAGAAGAAGGGAAGTTCAAGGAGTTCGCCGAGCGCCAACGCCTCTCGTCGATGATCGAAGAGATAGCCGTGTGGCACGCGACGCTGCCTGAGCGAGACGCTCTGAACGCTGCGAAGGCCCAGCTCAACACGTCAGCGATCACGCGCAAGCACGGAGAACTTGCAGATCGAGTGATTTCTGACACTTACCTCGCGAACTTGGAGGCTGAGCTCGAGATACTCGGCCTCGACTACTTCAACGTCAAACCGGTCCCGCGTGGACAAGCTGGCGCTCGAGTCGTTCGGATCGCGATGACCGACTTTGACCCTGAATTCAAGTTGCCCGACGTTTTGAGCGAGGGCGAACAACGAGGACTAGGTCTCGCCTGCTTCTTGGCCGAGGTGAAGACGCTTGGTGGCGACGGACCCATTGTTCTGGACGACCCGGTTTCGTCTTTCGACCAAAACCGCCGAGAGCGTGTGGCGAAGCGACTGCACGACGAGTCACTCCACCGCCAAGTGGTTGTCTTCTCGCACGATCTGCCGTTCGCGTACTACCTGAGGCGGGTCGGAGTTGATCGTCAAAAGAAGATTGCACTCCGATATGTGCGTCGAAAGAGCGGAAAGCCGGGCTTCGTAGCGAACGAAGGACCGGAGGAGATGCTGAAACCCGGCACCCTCGTTCAGCGGCTGAAGGAAGAAGTTCCGCGCCGGCCCGACGAGGAAACGAACGGCCGCGTGGCCACAGCGCTATTCGTGCAGGGCTGGTACTCGATGCTCAGGAGCGCCTGGGAGCGTACGGTCGAACGGGTCCTCTTCAATGATGTGGTGACCAGATTTGAGCGTGCGGTCAAGACGCAGTCGCTCAAGCAAGTGCGGGTCGACGACGACCTGGTTAGGCGGGTGACCGATGGCATGACCAAGTGCTCGAAATTCCCCCACGACGCACCTATCGCAGACGGAGTCGAATTGCCTTTAGAAGAGGAAATGCTTGCGGACGCCGAGGATCTGGCATCGTTCATCAGAGATGTCGGCGAGGCCCAGAAGAGCGTCTGATCGACACCTGGGAAATGGTTGCCCAAGCTATTTGTAGGGTTTCGCTTGGCCGAGCGTGGACACACCCGTCGGCTCAAGACCTTCACGAAGATGTTCCCGACCGATCCATTTCGTGCGACGCTCCCGAGCTATTTCGCGAACTTGGTGCGAATTCGAGCGGCCCGCTCTTGGACCGGCAGTGACGCCGGGTCGTCAAGACTTTCGCGGGGAGCGCCAAACGCCCGTTAACAGACAATTAGGTCGCGTCGTCGCCGGTGTCATCCTCCCCCGGAGGGGCATAGAAGGTTGCTTCGATCGCGGTCTCTAGTTCAGAGAGCGTCTCAGTCACATCGATCTGGAACGACTCAAAGATTCCGCAAATCGTTGACTTGGCCGATTCGAAAACCGCGCTCACGATGCGCGGACTGAGGAAATGCGACGGTCTCCTAAACGCGCCGACACGGTGGTTTCCGTGGAGCGGCTCGGTGCAGATCTGCGTGTCATTGTCCCGGACGCTCGGCCACTCGCCGTGGTTATCGCTTGAGAGCGGCGCGTATCCAAGGTCGTACTCACGTTTCAAGTCCGCCTCGATTGCCATCTCGCGCATCGAGACTTTCGCGAAGTCTGCGAGATTAACTGGTTGGAACCATGCGTCGCGCTCGAGGTTGACCCGAGCGTCGAGTGCGTCAAGAAATACCCGTACCTCCTCGTCCGGGTCCTCACCAAAGTCCTCAACAAGGTGTGCCTGAAGCAGTTTGAGTCGACCCAGGCCGTGTTCACGGTAAGCGGCGAACATTGCCGGGTCATCCCTTCGAATAAGCCATGCGGAGACGATCTGCACGTCAACGATCTGCCTCAGGAACAGGCCAGAGGTTGCCGGTGCCCAGGAAGATGGGCGTTCGAGAAACTCGCAAAAGATTCGAAACGCCCTTGATGCCATCCCAAAAAGCACCTCGGCCTGGGCATCGTCACCAGAGACTTTGAAGGCGGCCATTTGCTCCGCACGCAGCGCCTCAGCGCTGGACTCAACAGCATCGAGGATCGAGCGCATATCGGCGGTGGAAATGAATGGCTCTGGGTCGAGGGCACCATCTTCACCAGTCACTGTGAGTACTCCTGTCTTGTCATGGCTTCTCGTCCTGCAATCCGTTAGCTCGCGACACTGTTGCCAAAAGTCCGCAGGCCACGATGAACTGGGGGCGCCTCTGGTCTCCATTGACCCAACGAGCGAAGACCAAGCGGCGCGTATTACTGACTCCACTTGTTTCTGTTCCGAATCTGTTAGTCCCCTTGGGTAGCGAGGAATAAGGTCAAACGTGCCGCCGCCGGAATGGCGAATCCGTCGGTGTTTGACGTATCGCGCGAAGGCGGCCATGCGCAGGCGGCTTGAACTTGTTCCTGTCTTGTCTCGATTCTCCGTAACCAAGTCTCGAAGCAGAGGGATCCCTATCTCTGGATCGGGAGAATTGCTTACAAGCCAATCTTCAAACAACCAGTTCAATGGGCAAGTTGGCAAGAGGCCAAATGCGTTCGCGAGACGAGTTGGCGCGGCGTGCGGGGCCTTAGACCGGAGTGCCGCTCGGGCCTCCTCCCTGGCGGCTTCCGGGACGAGCTCAAAGGTCGAGATTCGCCCGTCGAGAATCCTGTCTCCGTCGGGGACGAAAGGGTCGAGCACGTCGAGGGCTTTGTATACGTCTCGCCACGCGGAGCGCCGGCCCATCACTGCCGCGATCCACAGGAAATCTGGAAGCATGGACTCGTGCCATCCGAGTTCCGCCAGGGGACCGTGCTGCATTAGCGGCGGAATTAGCTTCTTCTCGATGCGCTTATGGTCCGAAAGGACTCCCGGCGCACGATTTTGCTGCTTGCGTTTTCGACCCATGACTCGTACCGGTCAAGAAGTATGCGGGGGACGGCGGCGAGGACGAACGAAACACGAACCCCAGGATTCAAATCGAGTCACATCGTGACAATCCAGGCAACCCCACACCGCTAAACCAAGCCCTCCACCAGACTCAAAGAGACTCCTTAGACGACCTCAGGCGCATGGTAAGGAAGGGGTCTCCGATTCGAGCCCAGAAGAGGGCTTAGGTTTTATGCGGGTTTGCGCCGCTTTTACGTGCAACGGGTCTGACCCCGGCGCACATTTTGCGTTCGCCGACAGGCCTGCCAAGGCGTCGCAAAGCCTGTCGGGAAGCCGGAAAACGGGCTCAGACCCCTTCTCAACCGATAAAGGGGCCCAACAAAACGTTGCTCTTCGACCCAAAACGGCAATCCTCGTTGCTAAAGCGACTCTAAACGGCAATTCAGTCCGCTTATCTGACTCCAAACGGGTATATTTGCGTCATGGCCGATTCCAATCCAGCTCTAGACGGCAAGCGTGCCGGCGAAGTGGTCATCCCTTCAGACCTCGACCGTGCGAGGAGGCTTGCGCGTGCCGGAAAGGCTCGTCGAATCACGCGGGGTCTGTACACAGAGAACATCGGCGAGCCGCTTGAGCGCGTCGTGCGGCGCAACTGGCTTCAGGTTCTCGGGCTCCTTTACCCCGGGTCAGTGCTGATCGGCCGTAGCGCCGTTCTCGCCAGACCGACCGAAGAGGGACGACTGTACGTGGACGCCGGCAACCGAAAATCAGTGGACACCGTCGAGGTCGGGCCGCTGGACATCACGCTCAGGCCCGGGCCAGGTCCACTGGCCGGGGACGTGGGACTACCTGAATTGTTTCTCTCCAGCAGGTCACGCGCCGCGCTCGACAATCTGATTCCATCGCGAGGGGGCAAGGCACCACCGTGGACGCTCTCCAGATCGGAACTGGAGAATTGGCTGTCGGGCCTGGCCGATCGCGACGGCGAGACCGAACTGAACCGTCTGCGCGATGACGCGCGAGCGCTCGCGACAGAGCAGGGCGATCAGTGGCTCCGGCGCTACCGAGCGCTCGACGAGATCATCGGGTCGATCCTCGGGACGCGCGACGCACCGCTGGCCGGAGCGCAGGCGTTGGCTCGAAAGCAAGGCGTGCCGTACGACGGGCCTCGAATCGACCTTTTTGATCTGTTGCGAAACGAGCTGCTCGGTCAAGCGCCGACCGGCCTTTCGATCTGTTCGGGCGTCGGCGAGATCGCAGCGTTCTACGAGGCGTACTTCTCGAACTTCATCGAAGGCACGGAGTTCACGGTCGAGGAGGCGGGCGAGATCGTCTTCGACGGCATCGTGCCCGCCGATCGCCCCGAGGATGCGCATGACGTCATCGGCACCTTCCGCGCTGCCGTTGACAAGCGACGCAACCGCACCGTCCCAGGGACGCCAGACGAACTGATCGCGATCGCGAGATCGACCAACGCGCTGGTTCTTGAGCAGCGCCCGGACAAGCGGCCGGGCGAATTCAAGGAGCGAGTCAATCGGGCTGGCGCGACGCTGTTTGTTCAACCGGAGCTTGTAGAGGGCACGCTTCGGGCGGGCTGGCCGTACTACGAGTCGCTTTCCGCAGGTTACGCGCGGGCGGTGTTCATGATGTTCCTGGTCTCCGAGGTGCACCCCTTCGCAGACGGAAACGGGCGTACCGCGCGGCTGATGATGAATGCCGAACTCACCGCCGCCGACCTGTGCCGTTTCATCGTTCCGATCTCGTATCGCGAGGACTACCTGGGCGCCTTGCGGGCACTCTCTCGGGGCGGGAATCCCGGTCCACTTGGGAGATCGGTTTCACGAATCCTCCGATGGGTCGGCGGGGTCGACTGGTCGTCGACCGGCTCGGCGCAATCGGACCTCGAGGCCGCGCGCGCTTTCGACGACGGTGTGGATGCGCGCCTACGTATTCCGTGAGAATCCTCGGTTGAGAAGGGTCCAATCTCGCGAGCTAGTCGGCAGCGGCAACCGGCGGCGGGGTAGCCATCAGCTCTGGGGCCATGGCGTCTTCAGGCCGGCGCGCTGGAACCAGCGTTCCCACACCAATCGCAATCAGAAGAGCGACCATGCAGAAGACAAATCCGATCGTGAAACCGCTTTCGAGCGGCAACCCGTTGGGGCTGATGCGGCTGGAAAGTAGCGAGGCCACGACCTGGCCACCGATGGCTCCACCCAACGAGCGCATGACGGTGTTCATTCCGGTCGCGACACCGGTTTGGTCCTGGCGCACGTTCTCGACGATCAAGTTGGCCATCGCGGCGAACGCGAGTCCGATTCCGATTCCGAGAAGCGTCGTCGCGATATAGATGTCAATCGGATCCGAGTGGGCGAAAATCAGCAGCCCGAAACAGGAGGCGGCAAACGCTGCTCCGGCAATCAGCGGCGGCTTCGATCCAAAGCGATTTTCTATGCGCCCGGCACACGCACCGACAGCGAGCATCATCACCGTCGACGGCAACAGATACAGCCCGGCCTGCGTGACATTTGCGCCGAATCCGAAGCCGGTCGATTCGGGCAGCTGCACAAGTTGCGGAATGAGCAGGAACGACGAGAACATTCCGGCGCCGAGCAAGAATGCGACGGCGTTGGTGGTCCACACGCCCTTGATCTCCATCATCCGCATGTCGACGAGCGGCGAATCGGACCGCAGCTCGTTGGCGATCCATGCCGCGATCAACAGGCAGCCGGCGATAAACAGGCCGAGCGTCTTCGGCGCCGTCCAGCCCCAGTTCGAGCCCTCACTGATGGCGATCAGCGCGCCAGCGATTCCGGTAGTCATCAGCGCAGCGCCGAGCCAGTTGATCTTGCCCGGCGTTTTGATCGGCGACTCGGGGATGAAGAAATATGCGAGCACCGTCGAGGCACCGATCGCGACGAGCGGGATCCAGAAGAGGTAGTGGTAGTTGAGGTTGTCGACGATCACTCCTGCGAGCACCACGCCGAGGCCGCCGCCGATTCCGATCAGCGCCGACATCAGCCCGATGCCCCCGGCGACTCGCTCGCGCGGAAACTCGTCGCGGATAATCCCGAAGGCAAGCGGAAAGATGCCGCCGCCGACGCCCTGGATCACGCGCGCGAGAATCAGAACTCCGATCGAACTCGCGATCGCGGCGAGGAGTGTGCCCGCGGTGAGCAGAGCGAGCGTGATCACGAGCACCTTCTCTTTGCCGAACATGTCTCCGAGACGGCCAACGATCGGCGTCGCGACTGAAGCGCTCAACAGATAGGCGGTCAGCACCCAGGAGACCGTCGCTTCGGTCGTGCCGAGCGCGTGCTGAATTTCAGGAAGCGCCGGCGCGACGAGCGATTGGAGCAGCGCGTAGGCGACGCCGCCTACCGCGAGAACGGAGAGCGTGACTTTGAAGTGTTGACGGGAGGGGTCTGCGTGACTCATCATCGGGGGACCTTTTGAACGCTGGAGAGTTGAACGCTGGAGAGCGGGAGCTTGCGGAACGGGCATTCCGGCGGAGGCGTTACTGTAGCGGAATGGCCATTCCACCCTCGCCCGGTGCAGAAGCACCGCACGCCGATCTCTGGACGCAGCTCAATCGAGACCAAAAGCGCGAACGCACGCTCGCCGTCGCGGACGAACTGTTCGCTCGCGAAGGGATTGATGTCGCAATGCCGGTCCTGGCGAAGGCGATCGGCATCGGCGTCGGAAGCCTCTATCGCCAATTTGCCACCAAAGACGAATTGATCGCCGAGCTGGTCCTGCAGCGCGTGCTCGCGTTCAGCGACAGCTGGGAAGCGGCTGCTCGGAGGCCCGACGCGTGGCCGGCATTGCGTGGCGCGACGACCGACTCGCTCATGCGTTCCGCCGCCGACTACATCACGGCAGAAATGTATGCACTCAAGCAAAACAACCTGCGGATCGCGGCGGCGAGCGCGCCAATCCTCGAATCCATAGAGAAACTGCTGCGCCGCGCGCAGGAGCAGGGCGACGTTCGCGAGGACGCAACGGTCGACGACATTCGGCTGATCTTCCGCGGAGCCAAAGAAGCCGAAACGCTCGAGCCTGGCGGCGCGCTGCGACTCGCAGAACTGATCCTCGACGGACTCGCGGCCCGCCACTGACGCGGACCGAGCCGAACAGCGGTGGCACGGCGAAACTGGGAATCCATTCCGAGCGTTAGGCTCCACGCATGGGGACTATTTCGCAGCGCGACGAATCCGATCAACAGCGCAGCGAGGTCGAGGATTCATTCATTCTTGCGACTGAGCAGCTCCTTGCCGAGGGGTCGCCGTTTGCCGACCTGACGGTCGGCCGAATTGCCGAACACGCCGGCCGTACAAGGACCGCGTTCTACTTCTACTTCCGTGACAAGCGCGATCTGCTGGCCGCGATCATGCGGCGAGTCGCGAATTCGTTGTTTGACGAAGCCGACGTCTGGTGGAGCGGAACAGGCGACTCACAAGATCTCCGTGTGGCGATGAGCAACGTCGTTCGAATCTACGTCGAGCATGGCCCGGTAATGGGCGCCGTTGTTGAGGCGTCCACCTACGACGGCGAGATTCGGCGACTCTGGCACGAACTGATAAATCGATTCATCACTGCGACCCAGGACCGCATCGTCGCTGATGGCGGGACCCCCGAGGCCGCTCACACCAGGGCCTATCTACTTGTCTGGATGATCGAGCGCGTCTGTTATCTGCACGTGATCGAGCCCGACGACATGTCTGCCGACCAAATCGTCGAGGGTCTCTACGAAGTCTGGACCAACGCGATCTAGCCAGTTGGGTTGGTCGACTCCCCCGGGGTTGTCGGGATCGCGCGTGACTCCCGCACGCGCAAAGCTATGGTGCGTGCTAAAGTTTGACACAGTGTCAAACGAAGCGTCAAGCTGGCTTTGAGTCGGCGCCGACTGAATGCCGGCAATCCTGAAGGGCCTGCAGTATCCGAATCCGTTCGGAAAATGCGTAAGGAGCACCAGACAATGTCCGCCACGACGTATCTGCCTGAGTCGGAGCTGATCGCCAGCCAGGAGAAGGATCCGATCGAGCTCACCCCGGCCACATGGAAGGACCCGAAGCGCTACGCGTGGCTCCTGGGCACATTCATGCCGATGGCGCCATTTCTGGCCTGGGGACTTGTCGAGCTGACCGGCTGGTCCGCGTTCTGGTTCCTCGGCCCAGCACTGTTTTTTGTCGCGTTTCCAATCCTTGACATCGTCGTCGGCGAAGATTCCACGAATCCACCGGACAGCGTGCTCGCCTGGCTGGAAGAAGATCGCTACTACCGATGGATCACCTACGGATTTCTGCCGATCCAGTTTGCGGGACTCGTTTTTGCCTGCTGGATGTGGGCCTATGGCGACCTCTCGCTGGTTGCAAATCTCGGGCTTGCCTGGACGATCGGCACGATCGGCGGCCTCGGCATCAACACGGCGCATGAACTTGGACACAAGCGTGCCTCGCTTGAGCGCTGGCTCAGCAAGATCGCGCTCGCCCAGACCTTCTACGGGCACTTCTTCATCGAGCACAACCGCGGCCACCACGTCAAAGTCGCCACGCCAGATGATCCGGCAAGTTCGCGCTTCGGCGAGAACTTCTATGAATTCTGGCCGCGCACCGTGGCGGGCAGTCTGCGTTCGGCAATTGAGATTGAAAGCAAGCGGCTCAAGCGCACGGGATCTTCATTCTGGACGATCAAAAACGACCTGCTGAACGCCTGGTTGATGTCGATCGCCCTGTTCGGCGCGCTTGTCGCGGTGTTCGGCTGGGTGGTGTTGCCCTATCTCATACTCCAAGGCGTTATCGGATTCAGCCTGTTGGAGGTCGTCAACTATCTCGAGCACTACGGCCTCGCACGTCAGAAAAAGGAAGATGGGCGCTTCGAGCGTTGCATGCCTTCCCACAGCTGGAACAACAACAACATCGCGTCCAACGTGTTCTTGTACCACCTGCAGCGCCACAGCGATCACCATGCCCACCCGACCCGTCGTTATCAGGCGCTCCGCAACTTCGACGAGGCACCCAATCTGCCGACTGGCTACGCGG
>JAEYBE010000055.1 GCA_023404495.1 Actinomycetes bacterium
GTAACGCCGATCCAATCCTGTTCGGTCTGATCACGAATAAGCTTCGCCAGCTCTCGGAGGTCGCCGGAAAGCGTCCCGGTTGTGAAGCGCTTGTCACCGCCACAAGTCGGACACGGTTTATCGGTCGGCTCACCTTCGGTGGCCTCCCCGAGGTCGCCGGTCTGTCCTTCTGCCGACTGCTCGCGCGTGGCGGCGTCACTCGGCGGTTTCACGGCATGTCCGTCGTCAACTACCCGCATCGGGAGGACTCCGGCGAGCTGGTCGCATGAAAACACGACATGATGCCCCGCCTGAACGAATCCAAGCGAGCCACCGTGCTCGATCGCCTGATAGGCAACGCCTTTGCAGTCAACCAACACCGTCTCAGGCGCGATCAGCGCAAGTGATGAGACATCGCCGCACATCATGCTGCGCTCCCAAAATCCAAGACTTCCTGTCCTAGCCGGTCTGCCGCTGTTTTGCAGTAGCCCTCATCGAGTTCGATCCCGATCGCCTTTCGACCGAGGTCTTTCGCCGCTCGGAGCGTGGAACCACTCCCCGCAAACGGGTCTACGATCACCCCAGGGCACTTAGCAATCAACGCTCCCATCAGCTTCGTCGGCTTTTCGGTTGGATGGAACCGAATATCCGACCCGTTGCGGTTGTTTTTAGGCGGAAAAGTCAGAACGCTCCCGCCGCGCCGCCCAGCAAAACCCTTCCCCAGCACGTAAATTTCCTCATGCGAGAAGCCCCACGGCATAGAGAGGTCGCCGGCCCCGGGGCTTCCGCCCTTGTCCCAGATCAGCAGATTGCGGCAACCCTCAGGCCGGTCGATCTTCCACGTGCCAAACACGAGCGCGGGCATGTCGCCCCATATCGCCAAAACCGTGTCCCGAGCGTCCAACGAGTCGTCGCCCGCAATCGCAACGCCACGCCAGGGCTTGCCGTTGTTGCTGGCGTATGCCATTCCGTAGGGCGGATCAGTGACGAGAGTCATCTCAAGCCCCCCCCCAGCGATTTCCGGCAGGAGCTGCACGCAGTCGCCGTGATAAAGCGTCACGAGGTCGTCCTTGTAGTACGGCGCGGGGAGGCCCATCACTCGCCCCCTTCCTTTGTTGAGAGGGCCGGGTCGTTGGCGGCGGCCGTCGCGATTGCCGCCCCAAGCGCGTTGAGCTCTTCAGGGCGCTCGAGTGTCCCGCGGCAGAGTCCGCATTGCTCCGCCGTCGACGGGTCGGGGTGAGGACACGGCACGACGATCGTCTCGCCTGGCGCGTACGTCCGCGGCGTCATCAGATCACCACCGGATCCCGCTCTGACCGATGAGCAAAGACTGACTTGCCGCAGAACGTGCAGGCGAAGTGACCTTCCTGGAGCAGGGTCTCCTTCTTCTTTGCGCAGACCTTGTGCGACTGCATCGACATGTCTCTGCGCAGAACGCCGTTCTTGACGTAGAGCTGATCGCTCGGCGCGTCTAGGCGCTTGACCAGTTCCGTCACCTCGTCGACTTCGAGATCGCGGACGATGGCTGAGCCCCAGATCGAGAAGTTGCGCGCGAGGCGCGCGATGTTGTCGACGCTCCCGCGTGTCATCGAGTCAGCCCCTCCACTGCGGCAAGCGCCGCAAGCCCTGCGCGAGAACGAACGCCAGCGCGACGCAGCGCGTTCTTCACATGGGTGCGCGTCGTGTGAACGCTGATACCGAGCGCCTCGGAGATTTCTTCCGTGGAGCGGTCGGCAGCGATGAGGTTGGCGATCTCAACCTCGCGAGGCGTGAGGCAGTCGAAGCCCGTGCGGATCTCGCTACTCATGCGCGCTCACCTGCAGCCCATGCCGAGCGAGCCGCGACCGACGCGCGCTGGCGGTTCCGTTGCCGGCGGTCCGACCGTGCGCGTCGCGCGATCGGCTTGCCGCCGCGCTGGATCTTTCGCGCCTGACGCTGGGCCTTGCCGGTCCTGCGTCGCTGGCCGCGGATCGCGGCTTCCGAGAGTTCTGTCGTGCTTGGCATTTCAGGGGCCTTTCTTCGATTGGTCTTGCGGTACTGCGGCGCCGTCAGGCGCTTGAAGGTGGGCGCGTTCGCTGTTGGTCTTGGGAGGCCAACGGCGAACGCGCGGTGCAGTCGCAGGCCTGCTCGGAGACCTGTTGCTGCGTCTGCCCGATGAACCGGTCTGGGCAGAAGATTTGGAAGAGGACGTGTCCGATCAGGATCAGCAAGATCGCGACGGCTAGATAGAACGCCCAGATGCCGACCGTGAAAACGAACTCGAGGAGGTCGATGATCACACAATCACCCCTTCCTTGATCAACAGTCGCGGCTCGATCTCGAGCTTGCGTGCAAGCCCGACGATCGCGTTCCAGTGTGGTGCCGCCTCGCCGCTCTTGTACCTCTGCATCTGCCGGAGGGAGATGCCAAGCAGGTCAGCAAATTCCTGGTCGGTGAGTCCGCGTTCGATTTGGATCACTGCGAACTTTTGGATGTCGAGTTGTGAGCGCGGCATGGAATCGGGTAACGTCTCTTTACGTCACTTCCACGCCACTATAACGACTCCTTCAGACGACGACATTTATGGACGTAAGAGATACACGGAATTTGCGGGAAAGACGGGATACGTTCGCCGAGCAGATGGCGAGAAACCCCGAATCCTTCGGCCGCAACTTGAAGTTGTTCCGCGAGAACAACCTGCGAATCACGCAGGAATCTGCGGCCGACCGGCTCAAGGTGAGCCTGCGTGCTCTTCAACGTTGGGAAGCCGGCGAGGCGTTTCCTCGCGGCTCCAGCATGGACAAGATCCTCACCGAGTACGACGTCGACCTCGCGGACCTCATGCGAGATGAGGAGGATGCCGGCGTGCCAACGCAGACGATCGGCGAGCGGCTCGACACGATCCTGACCAACCAGGCGTCCATCGAAATGAAGCTCGATGTAGCGCTTGAGCTCTTCACGGACGCGGAACAACTGGCGGCGGCGATTGAGCGGAGACGCACTCAAGGTGAACCACCTGCGCCAGGCCGTCGACTCTCTCGGGTGTCTCCTCCGCCCACTCAAGCAACTCGTCGGAAATCTGCCTGAGCTCTTCACGGAGCTGGCCGTCGACCATCTGCCCGGTCAACGCGGATAGGTAGGCCGAAGCCATGGCTGCAGCCGATTGGTTCTTCAGAATCATCGGCACCCCCAAAGGCGAGATAATCGCGTGTCCACTTCGGCGGCAGAGTCGCCGATGAGCAAGGACCCGCTCAAACGAGTGCGTACCTAAATATGTGACAACCAATTGGCCGTGTGTTCTGGCTGCGAGATTTGTTGCATGCGACCGGAGTTTTCAGTAGCGTCCACCAGATGCGTCGCGCATCGATTGTCTTCACGATCCTCACACTTGTCGCCCTCGCCGGTGCTTCTCCGGCGGATGCATGGACGACCCCAGAGCCGTCGGAAATCGAGAGGATGCAATCGGCCGCGTCGACGTTCAGCGACTTCGACTACACCATCGTTGCGCTGTCTAACTTCCGAACGTCCTCGCGGACCGTCTACGCGATCGCGGACGCGGCCCTCTTTGACCGCTGGCTCGAGGTGCAGGTCTGGGGATCGGTGATCTTCGAGATCAACGATGACGGCGAGTGGGCGGTTCAGTCTCTCTGGGCGCGAGAGATCCGATGTAGCGACACGCGGAACGATGCAATTCCGGACCTTGACGCCGAGTGGGCCGGCATCTTCCCCAGTGACTACTGCTCGGGCGGCCTGCCCGGTCAACCCACCCGCAAGAGACTTCGCGGACTCCAGCCACGAATCAACCGTGTCAACCGCGGCGTCGCCAGACTCAATCGCGCGCTCAAGCGCTGCCCGGCCTCGGTCTCCTGCTATCGACGAGCGCGTCAGCGCCACTACGTCCGGCCCATGCACTCGCTTCGGGTCTGGATCTACAACTTGCGATCGAGTGTTTCACACGGCTTTTGCCGTAGCGAAGTGCAGTCGCTGAAAAACCGCGTCGCCGACTACGACTACGCCGTCTACGCGTACTTCGACGCAGTCGCTCGAGGTGACTACTTCGACGCTTACGACGCGCGGTCAGAGATTCGCAAGGCATCGCGAAGCGCCAGGGCGGCCGTGCGCCGGGTCAAGTCCGAGTGCAAGAGGCCATAAGAAAAGCCTCCGACCGCGCTCACGGTCGAGGGCTATGAAGCGGCGGCGGATCTCGATTCCGCTGGTGCCGACTTCGTTTTTGACTCTAGGTGAGCCGCAGTTGCTTTTCCACTCGCTGCCAGAAGCCGTGCTCAAGCGTCCAGTGGACGCCGCGCTCGCGGTTTCTAAGTTCGCCTCTCACCGAGAGCAGTCCATCTTCGTGCTCATAGACGTCATACCCGCCGAGCGATCCGAAGTCTCCATCGGGGTCTCGCACGCACCAGTGCCAGGGGCCATTCCCAAACCGCTCGCGAAACATGTCTCCGGGTCTAACGAAGCGTCGGTTGATGTTGTCTGGCCGCCGGCGGCCCTGGCAGGAGTCCATGATCAGAACGCGAGAAGCCCGACCAGCGAACCTGTCATCAGTGCGACCAGGCACCACGGGAAGATCACGGCCGCATCGAGCGGCCTTCCCTGCGGCTTCTCCGCGCGTTTGCCGCGTCGCACCTCGGATGCGAGGGTGCGGCAGGCGGCATTGCAGTAGATGGCGTCACGGCGCATCTCAGCGCTGATTGGCTCACCGCACTGTTTGCAGTACCTCATCGAAAACGGCACTTGCTCTGGCCGGGGCCGATCAGTGCTTTGTACTTCCGCGCTGCTGCAGTCCTGCGCGGGGTCCATCCCGATTGCTTGGCGTGAAGCCGGACGAGCGCCAGGCGGTCACACCACGCGCGACGCTTGCGACCGAAGTTGTCGACGTTCGGGTAGTCGATGACGCGGCCCGGCGAGGAGACGCCGGCGCGGACCTGGCGATCAACGTAGTCCCTGGGGAACTTGTCGCAGCCGGTCACGTCGCAGTGGTCGTTCCCGCACTCGAGGTGTTCGTGGTCGGTCCAGCCTGCCTTAGGAGTGCAGCCGGCCGGATCAACCCAGCGCGGCGGAGAGCCCATGCGCTTGAGGTTGTCGCGGATCAGGCTCGCGAGGATGCCGCGCTTGATGATCGGTTGTTTCATCCACCAGGCCCGTGAGGATCCCGACGGCGCGACGATCTCGACTGACGTCGACGCGGAGTTGAAGGCGCCTTGAGTCCACGACTTCTTGCCGAGCGCGACGATCTGCAGACACTTGCCTGAGACCTCCATGATGTAGTGCGAGCTCGCGCCGAAGCTCGGTGTGTTGAAGAGCCGCCAGATTGCCATCAGCGTGCCGGGTTTGCTGACCGTCTCGTGCACGACAAACTGGACCAGCTGCGCCGTCCTACTCGAGAAGTTGACAACCGGCTTCCAGCGGCAGGAGTACCCCTGCGCGCCGCCGACAGGCTGCGGTTTGGTCTCGATCGCTGACGCTGCAGCGGCGACCTTGGCCGCGGCGTTGGCCGGCGCGCCG
This sequence comes from Actinomycetes bacterium, assembly GCA_023404495.1. Lineage (GTDB taxonomy): Bacteria > Actinomycetota > Thermoleophilia > Solirubrobacterales > JACPNS01 > JACPNS01. Next base: position 5,476 of record JAEYBE010000055.1, read on the forward strand.
GCCGGCTGCTCGTCGACCTGGTCTTCGTGGCTGGCGATCGTCTCATCACGGGCAGCTGCTCGCTGATCGGACGATGTCACTTGATGGTCAGAGTCCGGCGCGATGGTCAGCGGCACGTCGCCCGTGGGCGAAGGCATCGTGACCGCGTCGGTCGGGCCCGGGTCGCCGGCCGAGCCGTGATCCGTGACGCCGTACGCGGCCGCGATCGCAAGCACGATCGCAAGGGCAAGCGCTGCCCACCCGCTCCGGGGCTTGGGTAGTTTCATGTTCGCCTCCTGGCCTTGCGGCCGGTTGGGTCTAGAGGTGCTTGAGAATCTGCGCGAGGAGTTGGCCGACCGGGGTTGCCGGTGCTTGCGTCGGCACGATCTTTGCGATCGTCGGCGCGATGTTCAAGAGCCCGACGCCGGTTGCCGTCCAGAGCCACTTGCGGATCGGCAGCAGAGCTACTTCCAGGTCGAGCTTGCGAACCACGGGGTTGTCATCCGAGTCGCGCACGACCGGGTGTTCGGGAACCTCGCGGACGTACTCGCCCGATCCCGGTGGGCGTGGAATCTGCTCATTCACGAGACGCCCACCAATCCAGCCGCCTCGAGATACTGCGCCTGCATCACGTCGGCGTAGCCGTCGTCAGGCTCGCCAGCATCGATTTTGCAGGAGTCGGCTGAATGGCCTCGCGAAGTCAGCACAATCGGAATCGGTGGCCGCTCCGGATCGTCCTCGACGATCAACTGGTCGCCGGCGCGGACCTTGCCGTTGGCGTGAAGGTTGCCGGCCGCGTCGCGGATCTTCCCGACGATCGTGATCGATCCTTTCCAGCGGAGCCGATTGAGGTCGCGCATCTTCACGATGCCGTAGTCGACTGCGCCAGTCTGGCTTGTGACGCCGGCATCGACCGCGATCCAGTTCTTGTTGAACGCGGCGCCGGGATTCGCGAGATCCGTGTCGGCAAGCTCGTCGAACGTCTCGTCAGCATCGGATCCGGGCGGGCCCACGGTGTGCGTGGTGCCAGCGCCGTCGCGGTAGGTGACGAAGACCCCGCTTACGCGATTCTCGGTGTCAGGTCCGTCGGTCGTGATCTCGTCGGCCTCTTCTCGCGAGATAACCCAGGTCTGGCCGTAGGAGCCGGGTGAGCGCCAGAAGTAGCTCTCGTAGCAACCCCAGTCGGGGATCTCGAAGTCTTTTGTGCCGCGGCTGCTGAGCTCTTCGATCAGAGCGCGAACCGTCGACGGCTGGAAGTTCGCGCAGTCGTAGACCGGCAGACCTGAGTCCTCAATCTCGAGCGGGTCGAGAGTCACGTCCGGCGCGCCGGTGGCGATCGCATGGGCGATGATGTCGGACGCTCGCAGCGGCGAGCCGAGCGTTGCGGTCGGATCATCGATCGGCGTGAGACCGTGTGTTCCGTAAAGCGCAGCCACTGTGTGGAAGATCGAGTACTCGACGCCGTCGCCGCCGGCGGCAGTGCCGTAACGCATCCGGATTCTGGCCAGGTGCTGGGTGCCGTCGCCCTCGATCTCGTGAGTGCCAGGACCCGCGGATCGCAAGTCGTCGAAGTCCTCTCCGGACATCGTCGTGTCGTCGTTGCCGAGTCCCATGCCCCAGCCCCACTGCCCATCGGTGTGGTCGACTACGCCGTTTTTCTGCCACGCTGAATAGAAGAGTCCGATAGGGAGCGGCGTGTCGAGAAATAGCTCGCACTGCTTGCCGCGGTCCCACGGACCTTCGATCGATACCTTGATCGCCGGGTTACCGTCGATCGGCCCAGCGACAACTGAGCCCTCTGAGACGTCTGTGCCGGCGGCTGTCAGGTAAAGCTGACGCGCGACCGATGGACCGCGCCAGTCGCCCATGCGCTGGTGCACATAGAACCACATGAAGGCGCGGTTGATCTCGAGCAGCATCGACTCCCCGACGCACTCAAGGCGCGTGTTCGTCTCGCCGTCCTGGGAGGCGCGAATGATGATGCCCTTGTAGTGCAGGTCGCCGCCGGCGTCGCGCACTTCGATACGTGCGTTGGAGTAGCGGTCGGCGTCCTCGAGCGAGAAGGCGCGCGGGATCGTGACGGTTCCCGTGCTGAACCCTCCAGGGATCTGAGTTTCGTAATCGGCTGAGAGAAGCCAGTCGTCGACGTTCGACTCATCTGGAGCCAGGCGCTCGACTACGCCGGTTCGCAAAGTGACCTCCGCTGTCAGGTAGTCGCTCACGGCCGCCCCGTCAGAAGCACTCTCGGCGTCACCTTGAGAGTTGCCGATAGCTCATCGTCCCGGCCGAGATCCTCTATGCCTTCGGAGATGTTGAATCTCCTCGCGCGAACAGTCAGCAGCGTCGATCGACGCGCGCGGGTTGCCGGTGGGATCCGCAAGTGGCGGCCGCGCCAGACTGGGACGCGCCCGAATGACGGGTCCTCGCCAGATCCGTTGGTCTCCTCACGTAGCGCTCTGTCGCTCAGTAGATGCACGGCGCCGCCGGCGAAGAGCACCGGGCTCGGTTCCGGCACGGCGTAAGTATTCGGCGCAAGGTAGAACCGCACGTCACCGCTGGCGCTGTCGGTGTGCTCGTCGTAGATTCCGCACTTGCCGACTTCCAGATCGCCGCCGTCTGCGAACTCAGGGTCGACAACGGAGATCGTCTCGACATCAGATAGCGATCCGCCGCTGTACATACTGGCGACGATCAGGCCACTGCCGTCGCCTGTGACTACCAGCGACCTGCTCGGCACGAGGGAGCTGAAGATCGGGAGCGACCAGCTGCGCTCGCCTTCCGCGATCTTGGTCCACGTTCCCCCGAGAACCTTGTAGATGACGAGCTTGCGATCCTTGATGCCGGCGAAACCGAAGTTTGTTGAGTCCACGCGGCGGAACGTGCGACCGATGCGGTGTCCGGTGGATGCAATTCCATAGTCGCCTCCGCGCATTGAGAGGTTCAAGCGGAAGCCCCTTACGTTGGGTCCCGCGTACACGTGCCGGCCGGTGTCTGCGGAGTCACTGTGAGCGGTCCGCTTGAGCCACCGCAGCCCTGAGTCGACCAGGAAATCGCCGTCGTCACCCTCTCCCGAGATGGTGTTGCCAAGCGCGTCCTGCTTGCCCGTATAGCCGCCGCTGGTTTGCATGAAATCGTCGCCGGCGACAATCACCTCGGCAACTCCCGACGGGCCGAGCGTGGACGCCTGTCCGTACTGGTCGGCGCCAAACGGCGTGATCGTGTCGACGTCGACATCTGCGTAACCCGTCGCGACGCGCGCCTCGACCATCGCTTCCCACGTGTGGTCGCTGCCGGCGCGGCGCTGAATATCGATGGTCGCGAGGTGCAGTTCGGTGAACTTGTAGGTTCCCGCAACGGGCCGCCAGGGCTCGTGCCTCCACGGCGCGTCTCCGACGCGCCAGATCAGACGCGCCTGGACGCCATCGCGCTCCGCGTAAAGGCGCGCAGAAACTCGCTTGCGCCCAACGTGGGTGAGCCGGCCACTGCGCGCGACCGCTGTTGCCTGTTGGCCGACGGTCGATCTGACAACCTGCGTCGAGCTCGAGCCGGATCTCGTCTCGCGACTGCCGCCGGTACCGTCGAGATCAAAGTCATCGGCGAGGATCTCCAGCTGCTCGTCGACGTCGTAGTCGTACGTAAGACCAACTTCAAGGAACGATCGCTGCTCGCCCGACTCCTCGCTCAGGATCAAGTTCGGCATCGCGTCAACGTGACCGGACACGCCCTCGATCTCAATCGCGGCGATCGGCCCCTCGAGCGGCTCGTCTTCGAAGATCGTCACTTCCTCCAGGCGTCCGTAGGGGAGGCGTTCGTACTGAAGCGCAATTCCTTGGATCACAAACTGATCGGTGTTTGCCTGGGAAAACTCGCCCAAATGGCACTTCACCAGGTCGAAGGTGACCGCTCCGGCGTGACCGTCGTCGATTATGAGCGTGCCGCCGCGCTTGTCAATGCTGGCCGTGAGTTCTTGGAGCTCGTCGGTTAGGGCTTGGAAGTTCTCAGCGTCGTACGCACTGATCGCCAGCGTGGCCGACCTCTCAACGTTCTGAGGACGCTTGCGCACGGGCTTGCGGCCCTCTCCGTCGACCGGCTCTGCGTATGTGATGTCGGCAGTCGTGAACTCCTCGTCAAACTCCTGAAGGAATACGCCGGCGCCACCTTCGTGCACGAGATTCAGTTCGCGATCGCCGTCGGAGATCACCACGCGTTTTCTCATGCAGCAGCCCTCCTGCCGACCATCGGCCCGGATCGTGCTCGCCGGCTCGCGCGGCGCGTCTCGTTCGCGTAGACAAGCCGCGCAGTGGTCTCAATCTTCGAACTGTCTACCGCTTCGTCGTGCACGTGCACGTCGACGATGACCGCGAGCGGCTCGGAGCCCGCACCGATCGGCAGCACGGTCTCCCCGCCGAGCAGTGTTGCCTGAACCTCCTGCCCGCGCCGGCCGGCAACCTGGCCTCCATCGTGGTAGCTACCGGCGTAGGGAAGCGCGCCCATGCGTTCAAACACCGGAAGCTGAGCAGACTGAAGTCTGAGTTGATCCTGCAGCTGCGAGTTGATCTGGCGGAGCAGATCCGAAGACTGATCGCTGCCGGAGTTCACATTGCTGCCAAATCCCGCGATCGTCGAGTTATCGGTCGTCACCATGCCGAGGTAGCCGGTGAGATCTTCGTAGGCCTTCGTGCCCTGAAGCGTCAGCTTCACGCGCTCTCGCGACAACCGCACTCGCGTCGCGCGCTTGATGCTCTTGCTCGCGAGCGCCTTGTTGACCGTCTTCAGCCGCTTCGTGATGCTCGCGATCTTCTTGCGCAGCTTGGTGACGATCGCCGAGACGTACTTGACCCGCGCCTCAAGCACCGACCGATTGTCTTCATAGGAGGCTGGGTCCTTCTCGTCGTCGTTAGTCTCAGCATCTGCCAAGTCGAACGCAAACTTCGCCAGCCGGTTGTCGCGCCTCTCCTGCAGCGAGAGCTTTGGGATCTTCTTGCGAACCTTCTTGCCTTGGGTCCGGGCGAGCTTGCTGCCTGGCTTGGCGAGCACGCCGTCACCGCGAGGGTGGTACCAGTCGAAGCCGCCGTTCCAGCTGCCGTACTCGCCCACCGGCCCGCGCCTGCCAGCCTCGAAGTAGCGCCACCGGCCGCCCGTGTTGCGCATCGCCATCATCGTGTGCCCGGTCCGGCCTGCGCCACCGCGAACACCCACCGTCACGAACCGACCGGCGCCCTTCGCAAGGATCCTTCGGAGTCCGTTGGTGTCGGTGCGACCCGACATGAAACCACCCGCGCCCAGGATCGCCGAGACGTATCCGGAGCAATCGTAGGACGGGTTGCCAAAGCCCCCGTACTGGTACTTCATGCGCTTGTGCGAGATGCCCACCGCGCGGCCGAGCATCCGCTTGTAACGGACGTAGCCCCCGCGTGTGAAGAACTGAGGCGTGTCAACACCGCCAGCGCCGACCGGGTCGGCCTTACCGTCGCCGCGATAGTGCGGCGTCCGGTTACGACGGAATACCGCCGAGAGGTTGCCACGCCCTGTCTCGGCCAAGGCGCTGTTGACTTCGCGCTGCTGGTGGCGATTGAGCACCGCCTCACCGGGTGCGGCCGCGATCAGCTGAGTGTCGCGCAACCCTCGGCCACCAATGTAACCACCACGAGCGAACGTCCCGAGCTCGTTCATATCCTTGTGGCCGGGGATCTTGTTGAATGCACGGATGAGCTTGTTGACGAACCGCACCACGGCATTGATCGGAGCCTTAATGACGCTGACGATCCCGGAGAAGACCGACCGGACGGCCTTCCCGATTCCGGACACCGCGCCGAGGAACGCCTCTTTGAGCTTGCCACCGAGCTTCTTGCCGATGTTCAGAAGCAGTTTCCCTGCCGCACCGGCACCGTCGACCAGCTTCGTCACGACGAACTTGCCGGCCGAATAGAGCGCCTTGCCGGTGCCCTTCACTGCCGAGACAAATGTTCGGAAGAGCTTTGAGACCACCTGCCGCAGGGGCGCCGTAGCGGCTCGGACGATTCCGAAGAGGGCAATGAATTGGCCCTTGAAGATCTGCTTTACACCCTCGAACGCCTTGCCGAAGTCGCCGGTGAAGATCCCGCTGAAGACCTTGATGATCCCGCCGATCTGCGTGACGAATCCCTTGACGATCTGCTGGACGCCAGGCAGCACGCGCTTCACGACTGGCAGGACGATCGACGTGAAGACCCAGGCGTAGACCTTGGCGAAGGTCTGAACAGCCGTCTTGGCCAAGTTGAAAACGTTGGAGATCGCCTTGCTGAAGTCACCGGCTTTCCCACCGCCGAGGTCCAGCCAGCGGACGACGTTGCCGATCGCCTGCTGGACCCATTCGCTGGCGACGCCGAAGGCCGACTTCACGGCATTGGCCACCGAATCGAAAATCGGGCCGATTGTTTCCCAGTTGCGCTTGATCAGGACCGCGCCGCCGGCGATCGCCGCAACGGCCAATCCGACTGGACCCGTCGCAGCAAAGACAAGCCCCAGCCCGGCAGCCACCGCAGCCACGCTCTTGATCGGTCCTGGAAGTGATGCGATGCCGTCGCGGATCGCCTTGACGGCCGGCACGACCAAAGATTTGAGGTCTCGCGCGAACGCCCCGACCGCCTTGCCGACTCGGCCAATTGGCCCCTCGCCCGATCTCAGGTCAGAAACAAACTGCGCTGCTCCAGCTGCCGCGCTGGTGATCGCCGGCATGAGCGCGGATCCCAGTTGAATCCGCAGCCCGTCGGTGGCCATGCCGAACTCGCGCTGAGCCTTGACTGCGAGCAGGGCCGCTTTCACCTGCTTCTTCGAGAGCGTGTTGCCGTACTTGTCGGCGACCGCGAGCGCGTCCTCCATGGACGCCTTGCCGTCGTTGATGATCGGGAAGAGATCCTTGAATGAGCGACCAAAGAGCTTCGCCGCAAAGGCCGTTTTCTTTGGACCGTCCGGCATCTTCGCGAACGCATCCGAGATATCGCCGAGTACTTCCTGTGTGTTGCCGCGCTCGATCGTGTCGAGCGAGACGCCCAGGTCATTGAAGACCCCGATCGCTGCTTCAGAACCGTTCTGCGCCGCGAGGATCTGCCGCGAGAGTGCGGTGAAGCTGACCTGGAGCTTGCCGGCCTCGACGCCGCGAGCGCGCATTGTCGCGATCCAGCGCGAGGACTGGCGCTCGTCCATGCCGGTCACACGCGAGAGCGCCTTCGTGTCCTTGGCCAGCGTCTTCACCAAGTTGATCGACTTCTTGGCTTCCGAGATCGCTCCGCCAACAACAAGCGCACCGCCAATTGCCTTGGCGATGCGCTTGCCTGCTGCTTTTGCCTGAGAGTTCGTGGCCTTGTTGAAGGCCTTGAAGTCAGGTTGGATGGGGACGTACGCGGTTCCGACAGCCGTCATCTCAACCCCCTCTCTTTGAGAGCCACCCTCCGAGCTCGCGCAGCGAGACAACCTGCGGCTCGCTCGCGGTCATTTCAGATGGACTCAGGTTTGCCACGCGCGATTCCACGGGCAGGTTGTTGACCAGGCGCCAGATCCGGCCCGGCCCCTTCCGCTCGAGCTCGTCTTCGAGATCAAGCGTGTAGTACTGCTGGAAGTCGCCCTCGACTGATGCCCAGTGCTCAATGAGCACCCGGCCGAGGGCGACTATTCCCCCGCTTCGAGCCCGTAGGCCTTGGAGATCGCAACAAGAACCTCGCCGAGCTTCTCGCTGCCTCCGTCCTTGGACCCACTCTTGGAAAGAGCGTCGCGGAGCTTCTTCCAGTTCTCCTTGCCGATCACCGAGACAACCGCCCGGTACGTCGCCTCGAGCGCCATCTCCTCATCACCCTGGGCCTCTGCGAGGTCAAAGGTGAAGGAATTCGGCAACATCGCCGGGAGTTCCATGGAGATCCCGGCGAAGGCCAGGACTGGCTTCTGGCGCTTGCGCGGTGCGTTCGTCGCCATCAGGAGCCCTCGATGTCAAGCCCGGCGTCGCTGGTGAGCAAGAACCACGGGCGGTCCTCCTCGTCATCGACCTCGAGTGCGGCGAAGGTGACCGGGAGCACGGCCGCAGCGTTGTTGACCAGGTTGGTCTCGACGCTGTCGGAAATGGATCCGCGCTCGATCACCAGGCGGAACTTGACGTCACCGTCCTGGAAGTCGAGCACCATCGCGTACTCGGTCAGCGAGTCCTCGCCGCCAGGCGGGTCGTAGCGGTGGTGACCCGGCTCCACCTCGGTCCACTCACCTCCGCCGAATGCGAGTGCGAACGTGTCAGCGTTCCACTGCATCCCCTGGAAGCCGACCGAGAGGTTGCGCGCGGTGACGATCTTGCGAATGTCGCCCTTGCGCTGCCAGGCCTTGATGCCCTCGGTCTCCTGCTCGTAGTTGAGCGTCACGCCCTCTTCGGTCGTGTAGCCCAGCCCGACGAATGCGCCATTGAGAACGCTCTCTTCGGTCGTGGGCAGTGCCGTGCCTGCAGGAGCCACGAAGACCTGGCCCTTGCTGGCAACGCGGATCTGGTCTTTGTCCAGGCCCATGTTTGTACCTCCTGCCCGCACGGGGCTTTGGATTTACTTGCTTTTCTCGTCGAGGCGCAGGCCAGCTGCCCTCGAACCGTTCCGCAGAGGTGCCTGCGGCGCGTTATCCACCGACCCCCACTCGATGATGTGGGCGGCGAAATCCTTGTTTCCAAGCACCACGCCTTCCGGCGTCTGCTTGCGCTCGAAGCTGCGGCCGTAGTGGCCGGTGTCGTCATTGACTTCCTGCTTCGCGTTCGCCTCTACGGCGTCCGCCGCGCGATTGACCATGGCTCGGCACGCCGGCGTGAGCGCGAACTGCTTGGCGAAGTTCGGATTCGGTTTGAAGCGGAAGCCATTCACGGATGAATCCAGACTGTGGCCGTGACCGCGTAGCAGTGCATTGGCGGCTTGAAACTGCTGTCGTCGTTCCGACGTCGGCGCGACTGGGTTGCAGTCACAACCGCGTCCTCGAATGTCGCCTCTGGCATCGCCTCGATCGCATCGACGATCGCGGCGGAAAGGTCGGACGCGAGCTCCTGGCCGCCGCGCTTGCCCGCGTAGCAATCGATCTGAAACTGCACTTCGAGCAGATGACGGACCGCCCGCCCATGGGTGGAAGCCTCATCGAACATCGTCACTCGAACCCAGGGCTCGGAGATATTCGTCGGCGTGTCGCCGAGCACTTCCTCGGTGATCAGCGCGACATCTTCGCTGTCTCGCAGGTACGCGATGAGTACTGCTTCAGGGTCAAGAGCCACTTCCGCTCTCCTCTTCGCCGGCCGTCGCGACCTCAAGCGAAGCCTCTACGTGCGAGTAGACGTTCTTGAACTCGTTGAACACCCGCCATGGCGCGCCCACAAACTCGAAGGTCTGACCGTTGACGATCAACTGGTCAACATGCGAGAGGTCCTCGTCGGCGAGAAAGAACGCGAGCCACTCGGACTGGGAAATCTCGATCTGCCCGGAGACCTCAGATCGTCCGCGCTGCTGAATCGCACACACGGTTTCCCGGGTCTCGTCCTCGCGAACGGGATTGTTGAAGCGATCCCGGCTCGACGCACTACGGCTCACAAGGGTGCACGGAGTATTGATCAGATCCGCAATCACACGTCACCCCGCAATCTCGATCAGCGCTTGTGCGGCCCTCTCAGCGGCCTTACCATCCGTCCTGCCGTACACCTGCGAGACAATCTCTCGGCGCCGCTCTGCGATCTCAGGCGGGTCCTGCAAGGCGCTTTCGATCGCCGGCGCGAGCGCCCAGCGTCGATCTACCTGAATGCCGATGTCCGCGAACTCCCAAAACCGCATGCCGTGGTCGACGCTGCGGCGATAGAAGGGTGCGTTGAGCACGACCACCGGTCGGTCAAGCGAGGCGAACTCAAAGAGCGTCGAACTGTTGTCGACGCAGTAGACGTCCGCGCGGTCCATCACCTCGTCAAAACTCTCGACCGCTTCGATTCCCAGCCGTCCGTAGATCCGCTTCATGCGCGTCCAGATCCGCGGGTGACCGTGTCCGATCAGATTGAACTTGGTGTTTAGCTCCTCGAGCGCGGCCCGGTAGAACGTGACCGCACTTCGGGTCTCCGGGGCGAGCATGCAATTCCAGTGGAAGCTGATCGCGACGGTCGGGTCACCGCGCCTTGCGCGCCGCTTTGCGCGGTGCCTGGCGTCGAGCTTTGGGCAACCGACCGCGTAGACCGGAATGGAGGGATGCGCGCCGCGCTGGCGCTCTGCCGCGTGTTCTCCCGGCACAAGTGCGGCCACAACCCCGTCTCGGTCCTCTGCACCGATGTAGGAGCCTGAGCGGACGCCCTTGTAACCCTGGCCGGCGCCGTGCTCGCACATAACGACCGGCCGGCCGGCCTTGCGCGAGACCTTCAAATCTCTGTAAGACGCTGCGACTGTGAGCCTGCTCGAGCCGAGCGGATCCGATTTCACCGGCCGAATGTCGACCGCATCGAGGCGCAGCGCGGTGGCCGCAGATTCTGGCGAGCCTCCGCCGGTGTAGAAGCGGCCGCGCCGGTCTTTGGGCAATGCAAGGTAGGTCGGAATCAGATGGTCTGCAAAGTGCGGCTCACGGGCGCAAAAGTCGATCTGCTTCATGCACGCACCTCGCCGATGTGAGTGACCCACGGGCTTCCGTCGCCTGCGAAGGCGAAGAACCGCTCCGGATCTTCCGAGAGCAGTGCGCGGCCGAAATCCCACTCGTGCCGGCCGGACCGCGGATAGTCGCGGTCGACGATCTCCTCGCGCCGAAACAGCGACGGGTTCCACGTCCACCAAAGCCGATGCTCTACGCGATCTCCGTGCGGTGACGCGACGCGCGTGTAAGCGTCAGGGTCGCGCTCGATGACCCCGCCGGCAGCAAGTTCGCCCTTGAACCACGGCTGCCGCAGCAGCTGCAGCTGACAAAGATTGGGCTCCGCGTCCATCGTCGCGGCCAAGTCATCGAGGTCTACCGAGTGATTGAACGTGAAGTCTTCCTCGAGCCAGAAGACGTAGTCCTGCTGGTAGAGCGCGAGAGTCGCAAAGACCGCGTCGATCGCGGCCGGGTGGTTGCGGCCTTCAAGCGTCGCCGGAAGCACCTCGTACCGCGAGTGCTTCGCCTCGAGGTCTGCGCGGTGTTCGCGATCGCCCGTGTCGTCGAAGATGATCCGCCGCTCGATGTTGCCGCCGACCATCTCCTCGAATGATGCGAGCGTTCTCGCGAGGTACTCGTCGCGGCCGGCGGTCAGCACGACTGCGACAATCGACGGACGCCTCATGGAAGTGCGACGATGTCGCCGCGCGGGTTGTCAGGCCAGTGGAGGTCGCCGTAGTCGTCGAAGATCTTGCGGTCGATGTACTCGCCGTGAAGCGAGATCTGCATTGGGATCAGCTGCTCGGCGAGCCAGGGGATCGGCCACTCCGCCAGCACGGTCTCGAAACCCTCGACGTCGATTTTCACGAGATCCGGGGCGCGGCCGGCGAGCACCGTCTGAAGTCGTACCGTCTTGACCGCAAATCCGTCTGCGGCCATCTGCGTCTCAGAGCCGCCAAGCTCCTTGCCGGACGGCGGCTTTACCCATCCGCCCATCTCGTTGAGCGCGACTGCCGCCTCGTGGAATTCAACACGCGCCGCGGCTGGGTGGTCACCGATGGTCCGTCGAAACTCTGCGGCCGCGAGCGGGTCAGGCTCGAAGGCGATGACACTCGCGCCGCGCTCGAGCGCCCAAAGCGTTGTCGGCCCAATCCACGCGCCGACGTCGACGAACAGGTCGCCTGGCGAGAGCGTGTCGATCAGGGCTTTGGTTCGAGGCTCCCACCTCCCGGACTCGTACCGCTCGCGAAACTCTGTCCATCCGTACGAACTCATCGCGCCTCCGCGAGCAACTCGCGCATCTCCGCCGGCGACGCGCTGCGATAGCGAGATGCAAGCTCGGCGTTGGCCACATATTCCGGTCGCGATTTCGATTTCTCAGGCGAGCGCGGGTGCCAGAGGTGGAAGACGTCGCCGGCGACGCGCAGTGTCCCGTCGGCGAGCCGCGAGGCGGCCTCAAAGAACGCGCGGTCCTCAAAGCCCCATCCGACGAACCGCTCGTCAAATCCGCCAAGATCGTCCCAAAGCGATCGCGGTACCGCGATGCAGCTTGAGAGGTGGTCTGGGT
>JAEYBE010000002.1 GCA_023404495.1 Actinomycetes bacterium
GCTCCCGGGGGGGGTGTGCCTTTCGGCAGGGAACTTGATCAGCTTTGAAATCCTTTGGGGGGAGATGCCGGGCGCGACTTGCATGATTGGCACTTGGCCGAACCACTCGCTGTCGCGCCGACAGTCAAAGCCCCGAAACTCGAATCTCCTTGTCCTCACCGGAGTGAGCTGAAGACCTTGTCCCGGATCGTTCAAGAGCAATATCGGCCGGTCCCGCGAGGCTTGAATAGCCAGAACTGGGTAAATTGGACGCCCGTTCGATGGGTCCAGACCCCAAACCGCTTGTTTATGGGGTTCTGACCCCCCGAACAAGTGTTGCGGGGCGATGAAGTCAGACGGATTCGGGCTCTGGCTGGGCCGGTGTACCGGCTTCGCGCGCCTCGCCGGCCTTCATCAGGCGCTCGCGCAGATCACGCTCGTCGTCGGGCGAAGGGTCAAAGGCGGTGATGTCGGGCAGGCTCCCAAGCCCGTCGAGCCCGAACAGTCGATCAAAGAGCTCTGTGGTGCGGAAGATCACGGCGCCAAACTTGCTGCGTCCGGCGTCCGCCACCAGACCGCGCTCGAGCAGGGTTGTGAGCGCGCTTTCGGGATTGACGCCGCGGATACGCGCGATCTCAGGTCGCGAAACCGGCTGCAGGTAGGCGATGATTGCCAGGCACTCTGCCTGAGCCTGGGTCAGCGGTGGGGTGCGCGGCTTGGCGAACAGTCGTTTGGCGGCAGCATCGGCCCCGGGGGCGCTGGCGAGCGAGAAACCGCCCGAGATGCGCCTGAGCACGATCCCGCGCTTTCCGTCCTGGAGGTCCTCTTCGAGCGCGGAAAGCGCCTGCTCGACCTTCGACTCAGACGACTCGCACGCTTCGACGAGATCGCCGATCGTCAGCGGGTCGTTTGAGAGAAAGAGCAGCGCTTCGAGCTTGGCCGGGAGCGAGAGCCTCTGGTGCTCGGGCACGCCATCAACCGGCGACGGCGCATCCACTGAGACGGCCTGATCTTCGACGATCTCACTCATGCGGCGGCCTGCCCGGCGTAGACCTCGATCGGCCCGAAGTTCTCTTCCTGCACCCAGTCGGCCTCGCCGAGCTTGTATAGCTCGAGCAAAGCCCAGACGGTCAGCGCTTCGGTCAAACGGTCCTCCCCCTCGACAGCCTCATCGAAGCTGAAATGCGTAGCGCGCTTGAGCATCGTCCGCAGCGCTCCGAGGCGCTGCTCGAGCGTCGCGCGGTGCATGCGCAGGTGCGGCATCGCCAGTTGCTCTGGCACCTTGAGCAGGTTGCCGATCGATGAGGCCAGGCGCTCGGCGTTGTAGACCTTGCCGACGTTGTCGATCTCGATCGTGCGTAGGTGCTTGGGCAGCGGCGCGCTGCGGTAGCGAAACGGAAGCTCGGCGTGGTAGCGCTCGCGCAGCCAGCCGGCGAGCTTGTTGTAGCGGTGGTACTCAAGCATCCGCGCGAGCAGTTCCTCGGCTGCCTCTTCAGCGCCAAGTTCAAGGTCGAAGACGCCGTCCGTCTCTTCGCGCGGGAGCATCATGCGGCTCTTGAGCTCGAGCAGCGCGGCGACCAGCACGACGAATTCGGTGACCGGCTCAAGTTCGATCTCGCCACGCGATTCGAGCAGTTCGACGTATCCGAGGACGATCTGTGCGAGGTCCACCTCGAGCAGATCGATCTCTTCGCGCATCACGAGTTCGAGCAGCAAGTCGAACGGTCCGTGGAAGATTTCGAGGTCGAGGTCGAGCGCGTCAAAGCGCGGGGTGCCCTCGCCGGTGGCGACGACGTGTGCCGGCTCGCCGGTGGAGACCTCAATCGTCGCCGCTTCGATCTCGGCGATCGTCACTCCGGCGGCGACGGATTCGTCGCGCGCGTCGGCGTCATTGAGCGTGGTCCAGCTGATTTCCACGGACGTCAAACTACAGGCCGGCCCAGACCCATTTTGCCGCGTGCTTCAGCGACTATCGGGCCGCAGATCGCCTGCGCCTTGTCGGCCCCGCCAGCCAGAATCGCCTCGAGTGCAGCCTCGTCCGGGCGGATTTCGGCGTATTTCTCCTGCACAGGCCGCAAATACTCGACGACCGCTTCGGCCACCGCGATTTTGAACGCGCCGTACTGCTGACCCGCGAAATCCGCCTCGACCTGCTCCATCGTGACGCCGGTCGTGAAGGCAAGAATTTCGATCAAATTGCTGATTCCCGGTTTGTCGGGCGCGCGCACGACTTCGCTGCCGGAGTCTGTGGTCGCCGACTTGATCTTCTTCTCGATCTGTTTGGGCCCGTCAAGCACATAGATCGTGCCGGCTGGGTTCTCGCTCGTTGTTGACATCTTCGACGTCGGATCCTTGACGTCCATGATCCGCGCCCCGACCTCGGGGATCCGCCACTCGGGCACGGTGAAGGTCTCGCCGAAGCGGTTGTTGAAATTGGTCGCGATCTGGCGGGCGAGCTCGACGTGCTGTCGTTGATCGTCGCCCACCGGGACCAGATCCGTGCGATAAGCGAGGATGTCGGCGGCCATCAGGATCGGATAGAAGAACAGCCCGGCCGAGACCAGCTCGCGCTGCTTGACCGACTTCTCTTTGAACTGGTGCATTCGGTTGAGATCGCCGTGGCTTGCGACCGAGCCGAGCATCCAAGTCAGCTCGGCGTGCTCTGGCACATCAGACTGGCGAAAGAAGATGCACTTCTCGGGGTCAAGGCCCGCCGCAAGCAGGATCGCGGCCGTGTCGTAGAGGCGCTCGCGCAGTTCTGCCGGGTCGTACTTGACGGTGATTGCATGCGAGTCCACAACGCAGTAGATCGACGGGTCGCCCTCTTCCTGGAGGTCGACGTACTGGCTGATCGCGCCGATGTAGTTGCCCAGGTGCTTTCGCCCGGTGGGCTGGATGCCGCTGAAGATCTTCATCAGCGTCTTCTACTACCCGAGAGCGTCGAGATCCTGCGTCACAACCGGGTTCCGCGCCGCCGCCGCCTCATCGAGCCTGCGCACCGGCGTCGTGTACGGCGCGTTCTTTACGAACTCCGGGTCGTTCTCAGACTCTTCGAGGATCTGCTCCAGCGCGTCGATGAACCCGTCGAGCGTCTCCATCGTTTCGGTCTCGGTCGGCTCGATCATCAGTGCTTCGTCGACCAGCAGCGGGAAGTAGATCGTCGGCGGGTGGTAGCCGAGGTCCAGCAAGCGCTTGGCGATGTCGGTGGCGCGCACGTCCAACTCGCGCTTGGCCGGCGCGGCCGAGAGCACGTACTCGTGTTTGCAGGTGCGATCGAACTCGATCGGCAGATACTTCGCGACCCGCGGCTTCTTCTTGCCCTGCTCGAGCATGTAGTTGGCGTTCAACACCGCCGTCTCTGAGGCGGCCTTCAGACCCTCGCCGCCGAGGCTCAGGATGTACGCGTAAGTGCGCACGAAAACGCCGAAGTTGCCCTGGAAGCCGCGCAGGCGGCCGATGCTCTTGGGCTGATCGAAGTCATAGGCAAAGCGACCTTCGCGCTTGGCGATACGCGGGACCGGCAGGTACGGCGCCATCCGCTCAGAAACCGCGATCGGACCACTGCCCGGACCGCCGCCGCCGTGGGGCTGCGTGAAGCTCTTGTGCAGGTTCATGTGGACGATGTCAAAGCCCATGTCGCCCGGCCGCGAGATACCCATCACGGCATTGAGGTTGGCGCCGTCGTAGTAGAGCGTCGCCCCGACCGAGTGCATGATCTCAGCGATCTCCTCGATGTTCTCGTCGAAAAGCCCCAGCGTGTTGGGGTTGGTGAGCATCAGGCAGGCGACGTCGGTCGTGGCCTTCTCGCGCAGGTCGTCGAGGTCCACCCCGCCGCGCTCGTTTGTAGCCACCTTGACCGTCTCGTAGCCCGCCATCGTGACCGTTGCCGGGTTGGTTCCGTGCGAGGTGTCGGGTGCAAGAACCTTCGTGCGGTGCTCGCCGCGGTCCTCGTGGTAGGCCTTGGTCAGCAGCACGCCGGCGAGTTCGCCGTGGCTGCCCGCGCTGGGCTGAAGGCAGACATACGGAAGGCCGGTGATCTCCGAAAGCGCGCCCTCGAGGTTGTGCATCAATTCAAGTGCGCCCTGCGCGCGGTCGCTGTTCTGAAGCGGGTGAAGACGCGCGAATCCGGGCAGCGCTGCAGCGCGCTCGTGGAGCTTGGGGTTGTGCTTCATCGTGCACGAGCCGAGCGGGTAGAAGCCCGAGTCGAGGTCGAAGTTGCGGCGCGAGAGCTTGTTGTAGTGGCGAACGATCTCCGGTTCGGCGATTTCCGGCAAACGGGCCGGCGCCTTGCGGATCGCGGCGGCCGGCAGCAGGTCCGCGACGTCGCGATCGGGAACGTCGAGCGCAGGGAGCGTCGACGCGCGGCGGCCCGGCTTGGACTTCTCGTAGATCGTGACGGCCTTCTCGGCCTGCATCGGGGTCTCGGTGACGTTGACGGTCATGCGCTCACCCCCGGGGCGTTCACCTTCGCGGCCTGGACGGCACTCGCGAGGGATTTCGCGAAGAGATCGATCTGCTCGCGGCTGCGCTTCTCGGTGATTGCCACGAGGATGCCGTCCTCGTGCTCGGGGTAGTCGATCCCGAGTCGGTAACCGCCGTTGATGCCATCGAGCGCGAGTTGATCGAGCACGGCTCGCGCCGGCGCGTCGACCTTGATCGCAAACTCGCGGAAGACCGGCGCGTCGAACAGCAGCTCGACGCCCTCAACTGCCGCAAGCTGCTCACGAGCGTATGCAGTGCGCTTGAGCATCAGTTCGCCGAGCTCGACGATCCCCTTGCGGCCAAGCCACGAGAGGTAGATCGTGCCGGCCAAAGCGTTCAACGCCTGGCTCGTGCAGATATTGCTGGTCGCCTTCTCGCGGCGAATGTGCTGCTCGCGGGTCTGCAGCGTGAGCACCCAACCGCGGCGGCCGTCAGCGTCCACCGTCTCACCGGCGATGCGGCCCGGCATGCGGCGGATCAGCTTTGTTGTGGCGGCAAAGAAGCCGAAGCTAGGGCCGCCGAAGTCGAGCCGGTTGCCGAGCGTCTGGCCCTCGCCGACGCAGATGTCGACCCCGAAATCGCCCGGCGGCGCGAGCACGCCCAGCGTGAGCGGGTCAGCGACGCAGACGACGAGTGCGCCCTTGGCGTGAGCTGCCTCGGTGAGCGCGCCGAGATCCTCGACCGAGCCGAAAAAGTTGGGGTTCTGGATGAAGATCGCCGAGGTGTCCTCGTCGATCGCGTCCGCAAAGGTCGCGGGGTCGGTCAGCCCGTTCTCGGCCGGGACCTCAATCACCTCGCCGCCGTAGCCGTGCGCGTTGGTCTTGAGCGTCTGCCGGTACTGCGGATTGACCGCGCCGGAGACAACGAACTTGCCGCGCTTGTTCTCGTTGAACGCCAAGTATCCGGCCGCTGCCATCGCGCTCGGACCTTCGTAGACGGAAGCGTTCGAGACGTCGAGCCCGGTCAGCTCGGCGATCGCCGTCTGGTACTCGAACATCACCTGGAGGTTGCCCTGGCTGACCTCGGGCTGATACGGCGTGTACGGCGTCAGAAACTCGCTGCGCGAGATGATCGAGTCGACCAGCGCCGGGACGTAGTGGTCGTACATCCCCGCGCCGAGAAAGCTGATCTCGCGATCGGCGTGGATGTTCTTCTCGGCAAGACTCGCGAGATGATCGAAGACCTCGAACTCGGGCTTGCCGGCAGGCAGGTCCAGCTCGCGCTGGAGCCGCACATTTGCCGGGATGTCGGCGAACAGATCGTCGATCGATTGCGCCCCGATCGCGGCCAGCATTGCGGCGCGATCGTCGGGCGTGTCAGACGTGTACGTGCTCAAACGGGGTCCTTCGTGAGTCGGGGGAGCGCCGGGCTGTGCCTTGCCTGGCGTTATGGACAACTCTAGAAGGTGGCCCTGCGCCCCAGTCAGGAGCCGGCGAGGTGCGCCTCGTAGCCGGCCTTGTCGAGCAGTTGGCTCGTCTCGGACGGGTCACTCAGCTTGACCTTGACCATCCATCCGGCGCCGTACGGGTCATCGTTGATTGTCTCGGGTGCGCCCTCGAGCGCCTCGTTCACTTCGACGATCTCACCGGAGAGCGGCGACACGACCTCTGAAACGGCTTTTACCGACTCGATCTCGGCGTAAGAAGCGTCTTTCGAGACGGCGGTCCCGACCGCCGGCGGTTCAAAGAACACGACCTCGCCCAGCGCGTCCTGCGCAAACCAGGTGATCCCGAAGGTGGCGACATCGCCCTCGATCTTGGCCCAGTCGTGCTCGGGGTGGTAGAGCAGTCCGTCGGGGTAATTCTCTTCAGCCACGGTCGGTGAACCTTTCGGGGTCGATTGCTGGCGGCAATCCTATTGCTTGACGTAAAGCGGTCGCTTGCGGACCTTCGCCGGCCGGAGCTTCCCGCGGATGTCGATCTCCACATCGTTTCCGGGCTCGGCGAACATTGTGTCGATGTAGGCCATCCCCACCCCGCTGTCGAGCGACGGTGAGAGCGTGCCACTGGTCACGACGCCGATCTCGTCGCCGCCGCGCACCACTGGATTGCCTTGCCGCGGGATTCCGGGACCGACGATCGCGAACGGCACGAGCTTGCGGGCCGGGCCGTCGGCGGCGATCGTCCTGAGCGCGTCGACGCCGATGAAATCGGTCTCAAGGGCGCAGGCCCACTGGAGTCCAGCCGAAATCGGATCGACATCACGCGATAGGTCGTTGCCGTAGAGGTGGAAGCAGACCTCCAGCCGCAAAGTGTCGCGTGCGGCAAGACCGATCGGCTTGGCCCCCGCAATGATCAGGTCTTCCCACACGACCGGCGCTTCGGCCGGTGCGACGAGAATCTCTACGCCGTCTTCCCCGGTGTACCCGGTGCCTGCGATCAGCGCAGAGTGACCGGCGACCTTGCTGTCGACGATCTGCATGCGCTCGGGTTCCTTGGCGCCGGCGAGCAGCTGCCGCAGGACCATCCGCGACTGCGGGCCCTGCAACGCGATCATCGCGTACTCATTGGCACGATCGATCACGTCGACGTCGAAGCCGCCGGCGTTGCCGGCAAACCACTCGAAGTCGGTCTGGTGATTGGCCGCATTGGTCACCGTGAGGTAGCGCTGCGGGCCGAGCCGATACGTGAAGAGATCGTCGATCACGCCTCCATCGGCCTGGCAGATCACCGAGTACTGCGCGCCGCCGATTGCGATCTTTGAGACGTCATTCGAAAGCAGGCTCTGGAGAAATTCTTCGGCCTGCGGACCGGTCGTCTCGATCTGGCCCATGTGTGAAACGTCGAAGATCCCGGCGTGCTGGCGAACAAACTGGTGCTCGGCGCGGATGCCGTCGGCGTACTGGACCGGCATCTCCCATCCCGCGAACGGCACGATCTTGGCGCCCGCCGCGACGTGGCGCTCGTAGAGCGGCGTGCGGCGCAGCGGCTGATTTTCGGGCTGGTCGTTCACGGTCAGCGCGAGATTACCCGGCCCAGCCGACCGCGCGCCAGGCGCATGCGCGATACGTCGAGGCGCTTCGCGATCCGTCGCGCGATCGACCGCAGCGGGCGGCGCGAGCCCCCGGCGGCAAAGAAGTTCCAGAGCTCGAGCTCCCAGTACACGAAGTACGCGTCGTAGACCTCGTTGAGCCACGGCGGCGTTTCGCCGTACCCCTCAAGCAGCGCCGACCGAAGTGATTCGCTTGAGAACGGCGCGGTGTGGATCGTGCGCACGATGTCCAACGCCGGATCTCCGGCGAAGGCCTCTTCCAGGTCGATCGCGCCGACAAACCGCGCGGCAGCGCCGGCCGGATCGACGCGAACGTTCTCAGGATGCATGTCGCCGTGGCAGAGTCGGGCCGAGGTGCAGGCGTCGAGCGCTTCGGCGCGCTGCTCAAACAGCTCATTGATCCCTCGTGCCAGGTGCGGGTTGCCGCCTCTGGAGAGAAATCCCTCGACGCTCGCGCGGAGCCGTGCGTCGATGAACTCCGCGTTGCTCGCAAATCCGTCCTCGGCGCCGGCGACCAGCCCGAAGCTTGGGCACTCGATGCGCGCGATCCGCGTGAGCAACCCACCGATTTCGCGATAGATCGCATCGAGCCGCTCGCGCGAGAGCTCTGCGATCGAGAGGTTCATCGGGTGGCCCGGCGCGATCGTCATCAGCGTGTAGCCATCGGGCGCCGATTCGGCCGCGAGCGCTCCGCCGAGTATCGTGGGAAGCGAGAGCCCCGCGCCCGCCGCGGCGCGATATGCGGCGTGTTCGCGCCGCGCTGTTCCGGCGCGCGTGTAGATCTTCAGCGCCAGCGGTTCGCGATCGCCGAACTCGACGAGCCAGACATGCGCCTTCACTCCATCGCCGAGCCGCGAGACGCGCGTAACGGGCGTGTCGATACCCGCCGGGCGAAGCAGTCGCTCGGTCAGCTCAGGATCTGGTGCTGCGGCCGCCGGGGCCGTGGCCAATCAGTCCTCGCGCAGGAAGTCGGGAACGTCGATCTCGTCGTCGGAGATCTCGAGCGATCCGCGGTCGACATCCTTGCGACCGACGTCGCGGCGCGGACGCCTCGACGAGCGAGCCGACGTGAAGTCGAGCCCGCCTGAGCGCGCACCGCGGCGATCGAACCCAGTGGCGATCACGGTCACGCGGACCTCGTCGCCCAGCGATTCGTCGATCACCGCACCAAAGATGATGTTGGCGTTCTGGTCGGCCGCGCTCGAAACGATTTCTGCGGCCTCGTTGATCTCGAAGAGACCAACTTCCTTGCCGCCGGTGATGTTCAGCAGGATGCCGGTGGCACCCTCGACGCTCTCTTCGAGCAGCGGCGAGCTGATCGCGTTCTTGGCGGCCTCGCCGGCACGGCCTTCGCCGTTGCCCGAACCGATGCCCATCAGGGCGCTGCCGGCGTCGTGCATGATCGTGCGCACGTCGGCGAAGTCGAGGTTGATCAGACCCGGGGTTGTGATCAAGTCGGTGATGCCCTGGACACCTTGTCGCAGGACATTGTCGGCGTCGCGGAAGGCGTCGAGGATCGAGGTGCGGCGCTCAACGGTGGTGAGCAGCCGCTCGTTCGGAATCACGATCAGCGTGTCGACCTGCTCACGCAGGCGTTGGATGCCCTCGTCGGCCTGCTTGGCGCGCTGCGAGCCTTCAAAAGAGAAAGGACGGGTGACGACGCCGACCGTGAGTGCGCCGACTTCCTGCTTGGCGATCTCTGCGATCACGGGGGCGGCACCGGTTCCGGTTCCTCCACCCTCGCCAGCGGTGACGAAAACGAGGTCAGCGCCCTTGAGCGCCTCCTTGATGTCATCGCGGCTCTCGGCTGCTGCTCCGGCACCGATCGACGGGTCCGCCCCAGCCCCCAGGCCCTTGGTCAGGGTTGAGCCGATGTTCAACTTGACATCCGCATCGCACATCTGCAACGCCTGAGCGTCGGTGTTGACGGCAATGAACTCGACGCCCTTGAGGCCGGCGTCGACCATGCGGTTGACGGCATTGGTTCCGCCGCCGCCCACGCCGACCACCTTGATCACGGCCAGGTAGCTGCCTGCGTCGCGACCGGATGCGCCGGTGCCCTGCGGTGTGTAGTCAAAGTCGTTCATATCGCGGAAATTAACGGCCTCCGGGCCGTGATGTGTAGCGCCGGCAACGATTGTTGCAGTTGCAACTCTCAAGTATTAGTTGAGACTTACCCCACTCTCGAGTCCAACTTGAGGGTCTGAACCTTGAGGGTTCACCAGTGAGTTATACATGGTTGGGGACAAAGATTGTCGGCGCTCAGCCTGTCGGCGCCGCGCCTCCGGCGGCCGGCGTAGTCGTCTGCTGGACTGGCGCCGGTGCCTGCTCGCCGGCCGTCGCGGGAGTCTGGGTGGCCGCGGGCGCTTCGGTCGTGGTCCCCGTGGACGGCTCGACCGCAACGTCGGAAGTTGCCGCAGTCGGCTGCGTCAGCGCCGCACCGCCAATACCCCCGACAGCCGGCCTGCCAGGAACTCGCAGGTCAAGGTACGAAGCTCCGCGCGAGTTCTCGCTCGCCAGCACACTGGCCGCGTCGCGCCACTTCAGCCGCGCGTCACTCGAATCGCCGAAGTAGAGCTCCGGGCCGTTCTTGACCTTGACGACGATGCCCATCTTCCCCCATCGCACAGCTTCGACCTTGCGCAGCAACACGTCCGGAGCAGCACCCAGGACGGTCACCGCCTGAAAGGCCTTGCCGCTGGTCACGCGGTCGCCATGAATCACTCCCGGCGCATCGATCTTCGGAAGCCCTGCAACTGCATGGGTCGGGTTGATCACCTCGCCCGTTTGCGAGAGCGTCACCGTGCGCCCGCCGATCCGCGCGATCAGCACAGGCCGGCGCACTTCGATGCGGATCGTCGCCGCGTGCGGGAAGTCCGTGTCGACCTCGACGCCGGCGACGTCGACAAACTGGCTTGCGGCCTCTTCGATGCGGCTCGCGTCGAAGTTCCATGTCGTCATGTCCATCGCTTCGGCGGTCACGGCCGCGCGAGCATCCTTGTCGTAGTAGCCGGCAAGTCCGACGATCTTCACCTTCTCAACCGCGACGAGCGAGGAGTTGCGCACCAGCAGGAAGGATCCGGCAATCACGGCCGCGAGCACCAGCAACGCGGCCAGAAGTCCGAGTCCGGACGGCCGCTTGAAAGTCGTGGGCACGCCAATCTTCGGCAGTCGCGGCGCGCGGACCCGCCGCAGATCGATCGCAGCGGGGAAGCTCATGCCCCACCCCACAGCTCAGCGTCGACCTCGCCGAGCACCTGGACCTCGGTCTCAAGGCTCAGTCCATCAAACCGCTCGGCAACGCGCTTGCGCCCCTCAGCGATCAGCGCTACGACATCAGCGGTGCTGGCGCCGGCGAAGTTCTCCACGAAGTTCGCGTGCTTGGGAGAGAACCGCGCCCCTCCATGCTCAAGACCCTTGCAGCCTGCCGACTCAAGCAGTTGCCCCGCCGTGCGGCCGCCCGCTCGCGGGTCGTCCGGATTCTTGAAGGTCGAGCCAAAGGTCTTGATGCCGGACGGCTGCGCCTGCTTGCGGCGGTCGCGCAGCTCACCCAGCAGGGATTTGACCGCATCCGGGTCGGCCGGCTTCAGCCGGAACTGGGCCCGCGTGACCACTTGGTAGCCGGTGACATTGCTGCCGCGGTAGCGAAACTCGAATCCATCGGCGCCGCGGCGCTCGACGCCTGCGGGCGTGGCAAGTTCGGCCCACTCGAGCACGCTGGCCAGTTCGCCGCCATAGGCGTTGGCGTTCATGCGGATCGCCCCGCCGACGGTGCCGGGGATGTTCACGCCGAACTCGAGACCGGCGAGACCCTGCTCTGCAGCGCGCGACGCGAGCCTCGGCAGGCGCGCGCCGCCGCCGGCGAGTACGCCGTCGTCCGTGAAATGCAATTCCGTGAGGTGTCCATCGAGTTTGATCACGAGTCCGCGGAATCCTGAGTCCGCAATCAGTAGGTTCGATCCCGAGCCGATCACCCCTACTGGCAATCCCTCGCCCTCGGCCCATGCAAGCAATTCCACAACCTGTTTGTTGCTGGCCGGACGTGCCAGAAAGTCAGCCGCGCCGCCGGTTCGGACGGTGTTCAGCCGCGTCAGCGGCGCATCACGCGTGACTCCGGGCGGCGGGTTCATGCCTTGTCCACCACCAGTCGCTTGGTCAGCTCGATGATCGAGCCGGCACCCATGTCGACGCAGAGGTCACCCGCGCGGAGAATGCGAGATGCGAGCTGTTCGGCGTCGTCGAAACCCGGTGCGTAGTAGACCGGCCTTCCTCCGGCGTGGTCGGCGACCGCCGTCGCCGCAGCCCAGCCCGTAACTCCCGGGAAGTCCTCAGGACGCTCGCGCGACGGATAGATGTCGAGCACGACGACGACATCGGCGACCGACAGCGCCTCGGCGAACTCGCGGCGGTAGGCCAACGTTCGCGAGAAGAGGTGTGGCTGGTAGAAGACGACCACGCGGCCGTCGCCGGCCGTTTGCCTGGCGGTCGCGAGCGCTGCGCGCACTTCGGTCGGATGGTGCGCGTACTCGTCGTAGAGGAAAGCGCCCTGCGCGCTCTGCCCCGCATATTCAAAGCGCCGCGCTACACCCTTGAAGCTCGCGAGGGTCGGCGCGGCGATCGACGGCGGATATCCGGCAAGCTCGAGCGCGGCGAGCGCCGCCAGCGCGTTGCTGACGTTGTGTGTGCCGCGTACGCCCAGCTCGACCCGCAGGTCGCCAAGCATGAAACTCGTGCCCGTGCGTGGATCGCTCGGGGTGTCGATCGCACCCGCAGCAAGGTCGGCGGCGGGGTCATCGACCGAAAACGTTCGTGCGCGATCGCCCAGACCGAGTTCGGCGCTGCGCGGCTGCTGTGAATCGATTACGACATGCTGCGCCGGCGCGACATGCTCCGCGAAGGCCGCGATCAGATCGTCCAGGCTTCCCCAGGTCTCAGGGTGCTCGTGCTCGATGTTCGTGATCACGGCGATCGACGGCTTGTAGCGGCGAAACGAGCCGTCAGACTCGTCGGCCTCGATCACGACGACCTCTCCGCCGCCCATGTGGGCGTTCGTCGTGCGGCCGCCGACCTCGATCTCGCCGCCGACGAAGTACGACGGATCCGCTCCCAGCGCGCAGAGCGCGTGGGTGATCATCGCCGTCGTGGTGGTCTTGCCGTGGGTTCCGGCGACGGTGATGCAGACGGGCCTGAGCGCGGCAAGCTCCGCCAGCAGCTCAGAGCGATGCATCACCCGCAAACCGCGCTCGCGCGCAGCCGACAGCTCGGGGTTGTCGTCGCGGATCGCAGTCGATCGCACGACGTCGGCGCCGTCGGGCAGATTCGATGCGTCATGGCCGATCACGACCGCGACGCCAGCGCTCCGAAGGCGCTCGAGGTAGCTCGACTCCTCGCGGTCGGAGCCGCTGACCTCGGCGCCAAGCTCTTTCGCGGCGAGCGCGATTCCGCTCATCCCGGCCCCGCCGATGCCGACGAGGTGGAGCTTGCGGCCTTCAAGCGTCGCGCTCATGCCGCCACCTCGATCAAGGCGTCGGCGATCCGTTCCGCGGCATCCGGCATCGAAAGCTCGATCGCGTTCCGGCTCATCTCCTCGAGTCGTCCCGGCGGGTCGAGGATCTCGCGCAGCAGGCGCCTGAGGGTCTCGCCACTTAGCTCCTCATCGCGCACCATCACCGCCGCGTCGCCTTCGGTCAGCCACTTGGCGTTCAGCGCCTGGTGGTCGGCAGTCGCGTATGGATAGGGCACAAGCACCGCGGGCAACCCGGCGGCCGCCAGCTCGAAGATCGATCCGCCGGCGCGGCAGACCGAGAGGTCGGCGGCAGCGAGTGCGATGTCGAAGTCCTTTGTGTAGTCGAAGAGGCGGTAGCGCGCGTGGGCGGCCGACGCCGCCAGCGCAGGCTGGGCGTCGAGGATCTCACGCGAGGCGCTGAAGTCGCCGCGACCGGTCAGGTGCATGACACAGAGTCCCTCGGGGACGCCGTCGGCGAAGGCCTCAAGCGCGGCCCGGTTGAGGTTTCGCGCGCCGAGCGACCCGCCGAAGACGAGCAGGCAGCGCCCGTCGGCGGGCAGGCCGAAGTGTTCGCGGGCCGACTGTTTGGAGAGCCCCTCCCTGCGTGGCGCGATCGGACGTCCGGTGACGACGTACTTGGCGTCATCGCGGCCTTCAAGCGCGAACGCCAGGCAGACTCGGCGCGCGAAGGGCGCAAGCACGCGATTTGCCACGCCCAGGTGCGCGTCGGCCTCTGTGACCACGAGCGGAATACGCGAGAGCACTGCGGCCGCGCCGACCGGGCCGGCCACGTAGCCACCGCCGGCCATAACCGCGTCGATTCGCTTCCTCGTGATCGCCCTGCGCGCAACGAACACGCCGCGCAGCGCAAGCCAGAGCGCGCGCAGTGCCTTGAGCGGGTTCTTGCGATCAAGCCCGGTGAGCTTGAGCTGATTGAACTCGTATCCGGCAGCCGGCACGAGTTCGGCCTCGGCGCGTTCGCCGCCGAAGAAGATCACTTCATGTCCGCGTGCGCGCAGTGCGTCAGCGACGGCCAGGGCCGGAACGGCGTGTCCCGCTGTTCCCCCCGCGGCGATTGCGACTCTCATTTCGACCCCCGCGGACACGGCTCGGCGAAGCGCCGCCAGCGGCTGCGACGCGCTTGGCGGTGTGCGGCTTGGGTTGCCGGGTGGTGCTCCTGCCGCCACCGCGCAGCACCTTGACTCGCGCGCTGTGGCGTCCAGAGGCGACATTGACGAGCAGGCCCAACGATGTGAGCATGATGATCAGGTTGGCCCCGCCGTAGGAGATGAACGGCAGCGGTACTCCGGTGAGTGGCGCCATCCCCAGCACGGCAAAGAAGTTCAAGAGTGCCTGGCAACCGATCATCGCGGTGATCCCGACAGCCAGCAGGCGCGCGTAATAGTCGCGCGACCGCTTGGCGGCGCGCAGCCCGATGAAGATCAATCCGACGTAGAGCGAGGCCAGCACGCCGATCCCGAGCAGTCCGAGCTCCTCGCCGATCACGGCGAGGATCATGTCGGTGTGGGCCTCGGGCATGTAGTGAATCTTCTGCACCGACTCGCCCAGGCCAACTCCGAAGAATCCCCCCGAGCCGATCGCAATGCGAGCCTGTTGCGACTGATAGCCGGCCCCGGTCGGATCGTGCCCCGGGTCCAAGAACGACGTCAGTCGCGCCATACGGTAGGGCTCGATCAGGCTGAGGATCAGCACGCCGACCGCCATCACTCCCGCCACCTTGGCGAGGTCCTTGAGCTGCGCGCCGGCGGCGATCAGCAAGAGGCCCATCGTGGCCACGATCACGAGGTCCGTGCCCATGTCCGGCTGGAGCATGATCAGGCCGCAGGCGGCAGCCAACACGTAGAACAGCGGGTTTGCCAGCGAGCTCAGCGAGCGGACGCGCTTGGGATCCTGCGCGATCAGCATCGCCGCGTAGAGCACGAGGGCGATCTTCATCACCTCGGAGGGCTGGAATCGCAGCATTCCCGCGCCCAGCCAGCGGGTCGCGCCGTTGACCTCGACGCCGAAACCCGGGACCAGCACCAGAACCAACATCGAGAAGGCCGCGATCATCAGTGCGGGCGTCAGCTCGCGAACGCGATTGAGGTCGATCCGCGAGGCGAAGCGCATGATCAAGAGGCCGGCGGTGCCGATCACCAAGTAGCGCTTGAGATATCCAGTCGGGTCGCCCCCGGCCTGCAGGGCCGCGTTGCCCGAGCTCGCCGAGTAGACCATCACGGCGCCCGCGGCAAAGAGCGCCAGCGTGATCGTCCAGAGCAGCTGCTCGTCCGGTGTGTGCTTGCGGCCGGCGGCCGCCGCGTCCTTGGCGGCGCGCAAAATCCTCATCTGGGGTGAGTTCGACGGGCTTCATGTACCCCCTGCCGTGCCGCTCAGAGCGCGGCGACGAGCGCGCGGAAACGCTCGCCGCGAGCCTCGTAGTTCTTGAACTGGTCAAAGCTCGCTGAGGCCGGACTGAGCAGCACGGTCTCGCCCTCGGTCGCGGCCAACGCGGCGGCGGCGAAGGCGTCGTCGAGAGTCTCGTGACGGGAGATCGCGACCCCGGAGCCGCCCAGCGCGTCGGCGATTTCGCCTGCGTTCTCCCCGTTGACGTAGACGGCAGAGCAGGCCGAGCCGACCGCTTCGGCCAGTAGCGAGTAATCCTCGCCCTTGGGCGATCCGCCGATCAGCAGATGTACGGTTCTGGCGTGGCCGCCCAGCGCGGCGAGCGTCGCCGCGACGTTGGTCGCCTTCGAATCGTTGACGAATTCCACTTTGTCGCGGATCGCCACCAGCTCCATGCGGTTGGGCAGTCCGGCGAAGGTCGCCAGCGTCCGCGAGATCGAAAGCGGATCAACGCCCATCAGCATCGCTGCCTGCGTGGCGATCAAGGCGTTTTCCTTGTTGTGCGGCCCCTGCAGGGCGATCGAGTCGCCGACCTGCGCCAGGTCTGGGGCCGGCACCCGGTACTGCCGCGCCTCGCCCGGAATCTCGAAATCGACGGCCGGCCCGATGACTGCAAACTGTCCAGGTTTCTGCCCGGCGAACATCCCGAGCTTCGCCTGCTTGTAGCCCTCAACCGTGTGGTGGCGATCGAGGTGGTCTGGCGCGAGATTCAGCAGGACCGCGCATTCCGGCGTGAACTCCGGCGCATCCTCGATCTGGAAGCTCGAGGCCTCGCAGATGACGGTCGTCTCGGGCGGGATGCTGTCGACCAGTTCACAGACCGGGGTGCCGACGTTTCCGGCGACAGCGACTGGGAGCCCAGCGTCGCGATAGATCTGGCCGAGCAGCTCGGTGGTTGTCGTTTTGCCGTTGGTCCCGGTAACGGCGATGAACGGATTGGGAAGCAACCGCCATCCGAGTTCGAGTTCGCCGAATACTTCCTTGCCCTCCGCGCGCGCGGCCTCAACGACCGCTGCCTCCTGCGGCACACCCGGGCTCTTGACGAGCACGTCGATCTGATCCACGAACTCGACGCCATCGACGTTCAGGTGGACATCAATCCCGAAGTCGCCCAGCGTGTCGCTGCCGGCGGGCGCTGCGCTGTCTATCGCGATTACCCGATGGCCTAGCGCCGCGAGCAATTTGGCTGCCGCCTGGCCCGAACGCGCGAGGCCGACGACGAGGTAGCCGCCGGAGGGCACCGGCGGCCGCGGCACCGCTTCATATGTGGTCGCGCTCGGCACGGAGCCAGACGCTAGAAGATCAGAGCGGATTGAGGAAGAGCACGAAGCCGACGGCGGCGCAGCCGGCCGCGACGATCCAGAAGCGCAGGATGATCTTTGTCTCCGACCAGCCGCGCATCTCGAAATCGTGGTGGATCGGGGCCATCAGGAAGACGCGCTTGCGCGTCATCTTGAACCAGAAGACCTGAATTGCCACCGAGAGCGCCTCGATCACGAAGATGCCGCCGATCAACACCAGCAGGATCTCGGTGTCGGTCATCACCGCGAGCGCCGCTATCGCGCCCCCTAACCCGAGCGATCCAGTGTCGCCCATGAAAATCGCAGCCGGGAACGAGTTGAACCAAAGGAAACCGATGCATGCAGCCGCAAGGCACGCGCTGATCAGCATCAGATCGTGCCAGTTGTAGTTGGCGGCCATGAACGTGTAGGTCGTGAAGACGATCGCCGCGCATCCGGCCGCGAGGCCATCGAGTCCGTCGGTGAGGTTCACGCCGTTGGTCGCGCCCATCACCACCAGCAGCACGAACACTGGGTAGAAGTACCCGAGGTTGATCGAGGCGTCGAAGATGCGGATGAAGATGACGTTGTCAAGGCCCGCCCGTTGCGTCGCGACGTACCAAAGCCCGGCGGCGATCACCGCCTGCCAGAAGAGCTTCGAGCGACCGGACAGCCCCAGGGACCGCTTGCGCACGATCTTCGTCCAGTCGTCGGCAAAGCCCAGCGCCGCGCAGGCGAGCGCGGTGCCCATCACCGCGACGGTGGCCGAGCTGGTCACGTCGCTGAGGATCAGCACCGGCACGATCACCGCCACGAAGATGATGATCCCGCCCATCGTCGGGGTCCCGGCCTTGGCGTGGTGCTCGATCGGACCCTCGTCGCGAATCTGCTGGCCGAATTGGCGCTGCTTGAGGAAGCGGATGTACTGCGGACCGAGGAAGATCGCGATCAGCAGGGTCGACATCGCTCCGATCAGGACCTCGCCCATCAACTCTCGCCTCCTGCCTGGCGCGAGGCGTTGGTGAGAATCTCGCCAACCTTTTCCAGGCCCACCGAGCGCGAACCCTTGACAAGCACGGTGTCGCCCGGCTTGGCGACGCGCCGGACAACGTAGGCGGCAGCCTCCGGCGAGACGACGTGCTCGATGTCGCCGACGTAACCATCGCCGTAGGCCCCTGCCAAATCGCCGACGGTCACCAGGAAGTCGACGCCGCTGTCTGCTGCGTGTTGGGCGACCTCGTGGTGGAAGCGATCCGAGTCGACGCCAAGCTCGCCCATTCCGCCGAGCACCGCCACGCGGCGTCCGCCCGCACGCGCGAGGTTGTCGAGCGCGGCGCGCATCGAGACTGGGTTGGCGTTGTAGCAATCGTTGATCAATGTGACTCCGCCGAGCACCTCACTGACCTCTCCGCGCAGCGCCGAGAAATTGACGGTCAGCTCGCCGTCGACCGGCGCGCCGACGGCCTGCGCGCAGGCGACGGCCGCCAGCAGGTTGCGCGTCAGGTAGCGCTCGCTGAACGACGGGCGGATTCCGACTTCTCCATCGGGCGTCGCGATCCGCAGCTCGTTCCCGGAATCTTCATCAAGCAGGCGGACGTCGCCGCCGGGTCCGAAGGTGACCGTCGTGAGGTCATCGCGAAAGTGCGGTGCAAGCAGCGGCTCGTCGGCCGGCATCACCGCCGTGCTCTCCGGGCCCAGGGCGGCGATCAGCTCCGCCTTGGCAGCGGCGACATTCTCGACCGTTCCCAGTTGCTCAAGGTGCACCGGGCCGACATTGACGATGCAACCGACATCCGGTTCGGCGATCCGCGCGAGCTCGTCAATCTGGCCCGCGCCGCGCATCGCCATCTCCAGCACCAGGGTCTGCGTGCCCGGCGGCGCACTCAGAATCGTCAGCGGCAGTCCGATCTCGGTGTTGCGATTGGCCGGAGTCGCGACGACGGATCGCGTCCGTCCGAGCAGCGCGGCGAGGATGTCTTTGGTTGAAGTCTTGCCGGTCGAGCCGGTGACGCCGATCACCTGCGCCCCCAGTTGTCGGCGCCAACAATTGGCCAGCGACCCGAGCGCGACAAGCGGCGAAGCGACGGCAAAGACGTGCGCCGCCCCGCCGGCCGACCGCGCAGCGTCGCTGGCGTCGTCGAAATGCGCTTCTGAGACGACCACGCCCCATGCCCCCTTCGCAATCGCCTGGACGGCAAAGTCGCCGCCATCGACTTGCTCTCCTACAAGCCCGAAGAAGAGATCGCCCTCGCCGACGCTGCGCGAGTCGATCTCCGCCCGGAGCGGACCGCCGGCCGCAGAGCCCGCCGCATGGCGCTGCGCGCCGAGTCCTACGGCGATCGCGTCGGGGTCAAGGTCGATCATGCCGAGAGCGCGTCCCGCTGGTCCAGCGACTCGCGCACGACAGTCGCATCGTCGAAGGGGATCTTGCGGCCGTCGGCAAATTCCTGCCCCTGCTCGTGGCCCTTCCCGAACACGAAGATGATGTCTCCGGCCTCCGCCTCGCCGATCGCGCGTTCGATCGCGACTCGGCGATCGACCTCCTGCTCAACGCGCGCACCGCTCGCCTGCGCGGCCGGCTCTGCTCCGGTGAGCACTTCGGCGATGATTGCGGCCGGCTCCTCCGATCGCGGATTGTCGGATGTCACGTAGACAACGTCCGAGCCACTGGCCGCGGCCGCGCCCATCAGCGGGCGCTTGGTGCGATCGCGGTCGCCGCCGGCGCCGACGATTGAGATCACGCGGTTGTGGGGAAGATTCTCCGCGGCGCGCAACACATTCTCGATCGAATCCGGCGTGTGTGCGTAGTCGACGAAAACCCCGAACTCCGCGTCACCGACAGGCTCGAACCGGCCGGGAGCGCCGCGCGCGCCGGCGATCGCCGCGACCGCATCCGAGGCCGAAGTCCCGAGTTCAATCGTCGTCGCGAGTGCCGCCAGCGCGTTGGCGACGTTGAACAGCCCAGGCAGCGCGATTGAGGCCGCAATCGAGACGCCGTCGCGCACCAGCGTGAAGCGCGACCCGGTCGCGTCGAACTCAACCGCCTCGGCGCGGTAGGTCGCCGACGGATCGCCGGCCGCCGAGTACGTCACCGCGTCGAAATCGTTTGCCAGCCGCCGGCCGTACTCGTCATCGATGTTGACAATCGATACCCCCGGAGTCGACTCGAACAGCAGGCGCTTGGCGGCGAAGTAGTCCTCCATCGTCTCGTGGAAGTCGAGGTGATCCTGCGTCAGGTTCGTGAAGACCGCGGCGGCGAACGCGATCTCATCCGCGCGGCCAAGCTCGAGCGCGTGCGAGGAGACCTCGATCGCACAGGCCCGCTCGCCGCCGTCGTACATCTCGCGCAGAGCACGAACCAGGTCGATCGCTTCAGGAGTGGTGCGCTCCGCGGGTGCCTCCTGGCCCGCGACAATCCAACTGACAGTGCCGATCAGCCCGCACCGCGTACCGGTCGACTGCAGGATCTCCCGGATGAGATAGCTGATCGTCGTCTTGCCATTGGTACCGGTGATGCCGATCACATCAAGCTCCGCGCTCGGATCGCGGAAGAACCGGCGGGCGAGCTGCGGCATCGCGGCCCGAGCGTCCTCGACGACGAACTCGGGTACCCCGAGATCCATCGGGTGCTCGCAGACCAGAGCCGCCGCACCTTTGTTCACGGCGTCCGGCGCAAAATCGTGTCCGTCGGCCGTGAAACCGCGAACGCAGAAGAAGAGACTGCCCGGCCCGGCATCACGGCTGGAGTAGGCCAGGTCGGATATTTCGGTCCCCGCAAGGGTCGCATCGCCGGTCAGCTCGCCGAGATCCATTGCGAGTCAGCATAACCCTGCGCCTTGCGGCGGCGTCAGGGGGAGCGCAGAGGCCGTCAATCAGGCGGAATCTTCAGGTACGGCAAGGCGAAATTGAGTATCTCCTGAAATGCCGGTGCCGCAATCTTGCCGCCGTAGATCTCGCCCTGCGGCTGGTTCACCACAACGGATACCAGCAGCTTCGGGTCGCGCGCCGGGGCGAAACCGATGAACGATGCGACGTACTTGGACTTCGAGTACTCGCCGATCGAGGTGTCGAAGATCTGCGCCGTACCCGTCTTGCCGGCGAGCTTGTAGCCGGGAATCGCCGCTTCAGACGCCGTTCCGCCGGGACTGAGCACGCCCTCAAGCATGGTCCGCACCTGAGCGGCCACGGATTCGGAGATCACGCGCTTTCCGGGCGGTCGCGGCGTCGGGGTGTCGCCGACAGCGTCCACGATGTGCGGTGCGCGCAACGTGCCGCCGTTGGCGATCGCCGCGAACGCCTGAACCATCTGCATCGGGGTGACGTCGAGGCCCTGGCCGATCGCGAAGTTCGCCTTCGAGACCCCTGAATACTCGTCGTGTCCGAGTACAAGTCCGCGCTCCTCGCCGGCAAGGTCAACCTTCGTCGGCTTGCCGAAGCCGAACTTCTGCACCCAGGAGTCGAACTCGGCGTCGCGCATCGTCTGCGCAATCTTCACCGTGCCGACGTTCGAGGACTGGGCGATGATCTCGCTGACCGGCAGGGCCAGCGGTCCGCGCTCCTCGGCGTCGCTGATCGTGCGGTCCTCAACCTGGAGATTGACCGGAAGGTCGAAGATCGTGCTCGGCGTGACCTTATTGTCCGAGAGCGCCCCGGAGACGGTGACGGCCTTGAAGGTCGATCCCGGTTCGTAGTTGAAGCCGACGGCGCGGTTCTGCATTTCTTCGGGAGTGACCCGCGTCGGCTCGTTGAGGTCGAAGGTCGGGTAGTTGGCCATCGCCAGGATGCTGCCGTCGCGCGGATCCATCACGATCGCCGAGGCGCCTTCCGGTGAGTAGTTGGCCGCAAGCCGCTTGAGCACAGCCTCGGTCTGAAGTTGGAGCTGGCTGTCGAGCGTCAGCTTGATGTCTTCGCCGGGGCGGACTTTTGTGACGTCGACGCTCGAGATCGCGTCGCCCTGCCCATCCTTGACGACCCGCCGCTCGCCGTCGGTTCCGTGCAGTTCCTTCTCCCAGCGATACTCAAGACCGGAGAGACCCTTGCCCTCGGTGCCGACGAAGCCGATCACCTGCGCAGCCATCGAGTTGGACGGGTAGAAGCGCTTGGATGTCGGCGCCGAGTCGATCCCTTCGATCTCGAGCTTCGCGATCTTGGCGACGGTCGAGCCCGGAACACTGCGCGCGAGATAGACGAAACCACTCTTGCGGTCAGCGAGCTTTGCGGCAACCTGTTCTTCGGTCTGTCCCAGCAGCGGTGCCAACTGGCGACTCACCTTCGGGACGTCATCGATCAGATACGGGGTTGCCGAGACATCCGCGGCGTCCGTCGAAACCGCGAGCTCGTCGCCGTGGCGATCGAGGATCGCGCCGCGCGGGGCCGGCACCACGATGTCCCCGACCTGTTGGCCCTGCGCCTGAGCGCGAAAAGACGCATGGTCAACGACCATCATCTGCGACGCGCGCAGCAGCGCCACCACGAAGAACGCCAGGAAGATCGCCGAGAGCAGTCCGATGCGGCGTTCGATCAGCTGCATCTAGAGCCCGGCTCCGGTCGCCGCGCTCGCGCCGGCGTCGTGGGTGGGAGTCGCTCCCGCGGCTGCCGTTGCGCCTGGAGCCAGCGGCCGCGCACTGCTGCTGGGCTCCGTGTAGTTCTTGGCAGCACGCTCGCCATCGCCGCGGCGATGGCGCAGGTACTCAAACTGCTCAGGGGCGGGCATCACGAGGCCCTGGCGTTCGGCGTACAACTTGATTCGCTCCGCAGCACCGAGCTTGGCGATGCGCGACTGCAGCGCGGTGTTCTCACGCTGCAGCTCCACCGATCGCTCGGCGTACTTGGCGTAGCCGTCGCCGTACTCAAGCTTTCCGACGTTGATGTAGATCAGACCAGCCGCGAGGACGCCCGCGAGCAGGATCAAGAGTCGTCCTCGCGCTGCCGGGGTTGCCCGTCCGGCTGCCTGTGGAATCGCCTCCAGCCCGCCGCTGACCACGCGAAGCACCGGCCGCGTGACGGCGCCGACGGGACGCGCTACCTCTTGGACCACGCGGGCAGCGCCTGCCGCAGCCCCGCCGCCGGCCCCAACCGCCACGGCGCGAACGCTTGTGCCGCCGGACGGAGCGCGGCGAGCGCTTGACGGGCGCGCAGCGCCGGACGGACGAGCAGACGGTCTCGTCGCTCCGATGCTCGAGAGCGATTGACGGCGTGTCTCGGCGACGCGACGATCGGCCTCAGAAACCGATCGCGGACGCTGGCGAGAGCGCGACGAGGGCGCAACCTTGCGCTGCTTGACGGGTCCGCCGGGGCCGCGCGAGGCCTTGATCTGCGGACGCGCGGAGTTTCGCGTGACCTTGATCTCCGGCGCTCGCTTCGCGCGCGCTGGCGATTGTGCCCGCGGCGCCGGCGCGCTGCGCTTGGGCGCCGAGCGGCGCCCTCCGCTGGT
The DNA here is from genome assembly GCA_023404495.1 of Actinomycetes bacterium. Taxonomy (GTDB): domain Bacteria; phylum Actinomycetota; class Thermoleophilia; order Solirubrobacterales; family JACPNS01; genus JACPNS01. The sequence goes on from JAEYBE010000002.1 coordinate 23,075, forward strand.
CGCAGGGCGCTTCATCGCAGGTCCTCAATGCTGTCCGGCCGTTCGGGTCCGCGGTCGTCGGCGATCTTCCGCGCGACGCGCAGCTTGCCCGAGCGGGCACGCGGGTTGGCCGAAATCTCGCCTTCGCTGGGCCCGATCGCGCGCCGGCTCACGAGCTCGGCCTGAGGGGTGCGCCCGCAGGTGCAGATCGGAAAGTCCGGCGGGCAAATGCAGCCCTTGGCAAGGTCGGCGAAGAATCGCTTGGTCATGCGGTCCTCAAGCGAGTGAAAAGAGATCACAGCCATGCGCCCCCCGACGGCGAGCGACTCCCACGCGCTTGGCAGGGCGCGCTCAAGCTGGCCGAGCTCGTCGTTGACGGCGATGCGGATCGCCTGAAACACGCGCTTGGCTGGATGACCGGCTCCGAAACGCGCCGGCACTGGAATCGCGGCAACAACGGCGTCGACGAGCTGTTCGGTCGTTTCGATCGGTGCGACCTCACGGCGGCGCACGATTTCGCGCGCGATCGTCCTTGCGTAGCGCTCCTCCCCATACCTGTCGAAGATGTTCGACAGGCGTCGCTCATCCCATGCATTCACGAGGTCTGTTGCGTTGAAGTCCTGGTGCGGATCCATGCGCATGTCAAGCGGCGCGTCATAGACGTAGGAGAACCCGCGCTCGAGCGAATCGACCTGAAACGACGAGACCCCGAGATCCAGCAGCACCACGTCTGCGCCGAGCTCTTCATCTGCCAGCTCGGCGAGCGCAGACGAGAAGTCCTCGTGAATGAAACGCGTCTCACACTCGGCCTCGGCGGCAAAGTCTTCAAAGCGCGAATGCGCCGCCGGGTCTCGGTCGATCCCGATCACCAGACCGTCTGGGCTGACGCGTTGGGCCAGCAGCCGTGCATGTCCGCCTCCACCGAAGGTGCAGTCGACCACCGTCTCGCCGTTGGTCGGTGCGGTGAGGTCGATCACCTCGGCCGCGAGCACTGGTACGTGTGCGCCCGTCATCTCAGCCAGCACTGACAATCTTCGCCACCGTCGTCTTGAGATTTGCCGTCACGCCGGCGCTGCGCTCGCTCCAGGCCGCGGGGCTCCAGAGCTGAATGTGGTCGTGGGCGCCGACGATCACTGCCTCGCGATCGATGCCGGCGTGCCCGAGGATGTCGCCGGGGATCATCGCCCGGCCCGACTTGTCGAGCTCGCTGTCGAATGAGTTGCCGCTGAAGTACGCCGTCAGGTCGCGTGCCTCTTCGGAGAGCGGATGAAGGTCGCGCAGGAATGCTGCGGTGTAGGCGTCAAATCCCTCCGGGGTCCAGATCGCGCCGCAGTTCTCCAGCGACTTGCCGATCACGATCTCGCCGCCAAGTTGATCGCGCAACTTGGAGGGAATCGTCAGGCGGTTCTTCGCGTCGAGTGAGTGTTCGTAGTTGCCGCGGAAGGCCATCGTCGGGTCCGGAAGGGTGAAAGCTGATACGCAGACCGGAGAGATTGAGCGGGAGGAACTCCACCTCCCCGGTCCGCGAAGCTGGATGCCACTTTACCCCACATCGACCCACTTTTCAACACAATTGAACATTTCGCCGTTTCGCAACTCGTTTTGCAGGCTTGAAATGCGGGTAGAAGCCCAACTGTTCGGCTGGCCAACCGAATATTCGTCCATATGGGCGTTGCGCGTGTCGCCCATGGCAAGTACGATCAATGGGCGCACGGGTTCGGCGAGCCGGGGGTAAACGGTCCAGAGAATTCGTTGCTAACTAGTCCGCTTTTTCTCCAGATGGGGAGCCAAAACGAATGAAGTCCGACCGGATCTCGCCCGCGACCGAGGTCTCAGATACAAGCCAGAGTGCTGCCGCGCGAGCGCGTCTGCCGCGTCCTGTGCGCGAGCAACAAATGCTCGAAGCTGCCTCAGTGCTCTTTGGCGAGCAGGGCTACCACGCCGTCTCGATGGACCAGATCGCCGAGGTCGTCGGGATCTCCAAGCCGATGCTCTACGCCTACTTCGAATCGAAGGAGGGGCTGTGCATCGCGTGCTTGCGACGCGCCGGGGCCGACGCCATCAATGCGATCAGCATGTCCTACGAGGCGAGCAACACGGCCGAGCAGGCGCTCTGGGCGGGCTTTCTCTCTTTCTTCAACTTCGTTCGTCGCGAGCCGCAGAGCTGGCGCCTGATCCGCAGCCAGGCAAGCTACGACGTCGGGATTTTCCAGCAGATGATCTCCGAGATCCACACCGATCTGCTGGCGGTGATCCAGGAACTCGCGCGCACAACCTCGCGTGAAACCGCGGGTGACCCGTTCGCAGACGAGCAGAGCCGCATCTTCATCTCGCAGGCGCTCTTCGGCGCGGCGGCATCGATGGCCGATCACTGGCTTGAAGGCGGGTGCGCCACGCCGGCCGAAGACTCAGCCAACGCGCTGATGAACTTCTTCTGGGTCGGGATGCGCGCGATGGCCGACGGCGAAGTCTGGAAGCCGCTCACAGAATCGTAAGGTCGCCGCGCGCAACGGCAGCGACCAGAATCGCTGCGAATGCAAGCAGCGCCCCCGGCACGAGCGTCGCCGAGACGATCAGCTGGATCTTCGGACCGGCGCGGGCGCCGCGTTCAACGATCGCCCGATTGTGCGCCAGGCGCGAGTCCCGTGCCTGCGCGGCGATCACCGGCGCGAGCGGTGAGCCATTTCGCTCGGCTTGGCGGATCGCCGCAACCAGCGCGCGAACTTCGGGCTGTGGGTTGCGCGCCGCAAGCCCGTCGAGCGCCGTCGACTGTGGAATCCCGAAGGCAGTCTCTGCGGCGACGATCGAGAACTCGCCGGCGACCGGCTCGGCGCAGTGATCGGCGACCAGCGTGAGCGAGCGCCTGAGCGGTAGGCCGGCCGCAAGGCATGCTCGCAGGAGGTCCAGCGCGTCCGGCAATGCCGCGCGCAAAGCCTCCCCCCGGCGCGCGCCGCGGCGGGAGAGCATCAGCAGCGGCAACTCGGCGGCCGCCCAGAGCAGCGTCGGCAGCAGCACGATCAACATCCGCGAGGGCAGCGCCGACGCCAGACGCGGGGTCAGCATAAGCGCGCCGATCAGGCATGCGGCGCGCGCCGAGGCAACGTCGCGCGGCGTGAGTCGTCCGGCGAGTCCTGCCCGCTGGATCGCCACTTCACTCCCAGAGCGTGTGAGGCGGCGAACCAGGCCAGGAACCGCTCGACGCAGTCGCGCGAGCATTCCAAGCACTAGCGCGCCCGACTCGCGAGGCGGTCGCGGCCGCGGCGGCTCCGCCCGGCGGCGAACTGCCACTGCGGCGCAGATCAGGCCGAAAGCGGCGAGCAGCGCGAGCCGCGACGTCAAGCCTTCACCGCCGCGATCCTCCGCGCCAGCACGACGCCTACGGCGAGCAGCGACCCTGCCGCGCCGAGCATTACCGCCGTCGGCAAGAACGCAACCGCGCCGCTGACGCTGCCGGGTGAGGCAAGTTCGAGCAGCGCGAGTACGACCAGCGGGATCGCCGCGACGATGTACGCGGTGAATCTCGCCTGAGCGCTTGCGGCGTGCGCGTCACGCAGCGCCCGATCGCGATCGCGGAACGCCTCGGAGAGCTCGCGCATCAGTTTCACAAGATCGCCGCCGCTGCCACGGTGGAGCTCGATTGCCCCGGCCAGCGATTCAAGCCGCGCGGACTGCGTTCGCCAGCGCAGTGCGGCCAGTGCGTCCTGCACGCTCCCGCCGAGCGTCATATCTACAATCGCCCGGTCGATCTCCGCGGCGAGCGGCTGCGGGGTCGCTGTAGCCGAACTGAGCAATGCCCCGCGGACAGAGCGTCCCGCGGCCAGCGCTGAGGCCAGCGACTGCGCGAAGTCGGCGGCGCAGAGGTCGATCCTCGCGGCGTGATGCGCGCGGCGCGCGCGTATCCCGCCTCTCAGCGCCAGGGGCAGAGCGATCGCGCCGACTGGAACCCCTGAGATTCCGAGCAATGAATATCCGATCACGACGCCGGCGGCGATACTCAGAAGAAGCAGCCGCTTGCCCCCGAACGCCTGGTCGATCTGGCCCTCGTTTGCCGCGCGCAGCAGGACGCCGCGCAACCGCCGGGCGCGATCACCGTCGAATCCCGAGCGCCCAGTGGGCAGAGCATCGCGCACCCAGACCGCCGCAAGGACCACAGCGGCGGTCGCCGCCAGCGAGGCAAGGAGCCGAAGCGTCATCCGAGCAACTCTCCGAGCACCTGCCGCACGCGTTCGCCAGTCGCAGGGTTCCATTGCTCTTCAGACTCGCGAACCATCAGGGGCCGGGCGATCAACTCGTCGTCGTGCGCGATCACCTCAGCGATCGCGGAGACCTCACGGACTCCGCGGTCGGCGCGCGACTGGTGCACGACGAGATCGATCGCCGAGGCGGTCATCCGCCGGACGGCCTCGTGCGGGATATCGACGCCGGCCATCAGTGCGAGCGTCTGTACCCGGTCGAGTGCGCCTCCCGGTGAATTCGCGTGGACAGTCGTGAGCGAGCCGTCGTGGCCGGTGGTCATCGCCGCCAGCATGTCGAGCGCCTCACCACCACGGACCTCGCCCACGACGATTCGATCGGGCCGCATGCGAAGTGCGGTGCGCACCAGCGCACGGATCGTCACCTCGCCCTTTCCTTCGAGATTTGCCGGCCGGGCTTCGAGGCGGACGACGTGTCCTTGGCGCAGGCGCAGCTCGGCGGCGTCTTCGATCGTGACGATCCGCTCGGCCTCAGGAATGAACGCCGAGAGCGCGTTGAGCGTTGTGGTTTTTCCAGACCCCGTGCCGCCGCTGACCAGCAGGGAGAGTCGCCCGGCCACGGCGGCGGCGAGCAGCCTGCGGCTGCGCTCGGAAAGCGTGCCGTTGGCGACGAGCGCATCGGGATCGAGATTCGCGTGGCGGAATCGCCGGATCGTCAGCGTCGGTCCGCCCAGCGAGAGCGGCGGGATCACGACGTTGACGCGCGATCCGTCGGGCAGGCGGGCGTCGCAGATCGGCGAGGCCTCGTCGACGCGGCGCCCGAGCGGCGCAATCATTCGCTCGATCAGCTCCTGCAGCTCGTCTGCGCTCTCGAAGCTGATACCGGTGCGCTCGACGGCCCCCTGGCGCTCCACCCACACCTGTTGATGCCCATTGACCATGATTTCGTCCACCGCGGGATCGGCCAGCAACTCCTCCAGGCGTCCGAATCCGACCGAAGCGGTGACAACACGATCGACCAGGTCCTGTCTGGTCTCGGCAGAGAGCGCGCCCGCATCGCGGTCGACCAGGGCGCGCACGTGCCGGCGCAACGACTCGCCATCGCCGCCAAGCACCAGCCGGCTTTCTCGGGCATCGGCGATCGCGCGCAGGCGCAGGTCTTCGGCGAAGCGGTCGAGACGCCCAAGCGGCGGCTTTGCGGCGTTCATCTGGCGGGGACCTGTACGGCGCGCAGTTCGTGGGCGAACACGTCGGCACGCACGACCGGGGATACCTGCGTCGCCGCGAGTCGCAGGGTGAGCCGTGGTTTCCCCGGCGCCGATCCTTCGACAACCGCCAAGATCTCGGCGCCGGCGATCAAGTGGCTTGTTCGCTGATCGCCGCCGAATCCGCTTGCCAACAGGTCGACGGTCTCGCCGGCCACGAATACGTGCTCCGAGGGCGAAGCCACCACCTCGACGCTGACGGCACGTTCGCCGGCGCGAAGCTTGAACTGATCTGCCGAGCCTCCGCTCGCGAGCACCGCTTGGGTCAGCACCGCGCCGGCTGGCAGGTCGACGAGCACTCGCGACCCGAGCGCATCGACGGAATCTGAGATCGCATCCGGCGGTGCATACCGCGCTGGAATACGCGAGGTCTTGAAGTTCGAGATCGCGCGCTCGTCGAGCTGGCTGCCGGATGCAATTGCGGAGCTCGATACGACCACGCTGCGCGTTGCGCCCTCTGCTGGCCGCTCACCGGAGGCACGAAATGTCAGTACCCCAGCGATCACGGCGCAGACGATCGCCGCGAGCAGCAAGCGGTTATCTCGAGTCATTCGCCAACGTCCTCCGCGCCGGCAAGTTCTGTCTCGAGCTGCGGCCGATGCAGCGCCGGCACCGTGAACGCCAGCCGCGCCCCGCCACTTGAAGGCGCGCTGGCGAGCGTGCCGCCCAGCCTGCGTGCCCCGGCGCGAGCGACGGCGAGTCCGTGCCCGTGCTCCCCGCGCTGGGGCCTGCGGGCGATGCGCGCCAGCGGACCTGGCAATCCCCGCCCCTCATCCGCGACCTCGATCCGCAGCGAGTCGCTGCGCACGCGGGCCACCACCGAAATACGGCCTTCGCCGTGGCGCACTGCGTTTGCGAGCAGGTTTGTGAGGACCTCTGCGAACCGTCGGCGCGGGCCGCTCACGAGCATCTCCCCCGGCTGCCCAACCCATTCGAAGTCAAGCGAACGCCCTTCGCGCGCGGCCGCCGCTGCCCAGATCGTCGTCAGCCGCACGAGTTCAGTTCGCGCGTCGAACCTTGCGGCACGTGAACCGCGCGCGATCGTAACCTCTGAGATGCGCTCACGAGTGATCGAGGGGGCGATCAATCGCTCGTGCAGCAATTGCTCGAAATCCGCCAGAGTCGCGTGCGTGCGCTCGAGCTCGTCGGACGCCGCCCGGCAGACTGAGGGCCTGTCGAGAGCCAGCACCGGCAATAGGTCGACGGCCAGGCGCGCCGAGGTGAGTGCGCCGCGAAGCTCGTGGAGCTCGCGCGCCAGCGCACCGCGCCGGCGCCTTGCAAGCACGACCCACGCAAGCAGCAGAGACGAGCCGACCAGCCAGCAGATGGCGACCGCGGTGAACACTCAGTCGCCTGCCTCGGGTCCGCAGAGCCGGTACCCAACGCCCCAGCTGTTCTCGACGTATTTGCGTCTGCCGCCACTGAGCTTGGAGCGAAGACGGCAGGCGTGTGCATCGAGCGTGCGCGTCGAGCTGGTTGCGTTGTAGCCCCAGATCTCCGTCAGCAGGCGGCCACGTTCGAACACGCGCTCTGGATCAGCCGCCAGCGCGATCAGCAACGAGTACTCCTTGTCGGTCAGAACGATGCCGCGCCCGGCGAGCGTCACCCTTCGGCGCCGAGCGTCGATCTGGAGCTCGCCGAGGTCCAGCACCTCGTCGAACGGCCGGTTGCGGCGTCGGCGCAGAACGGCAGCGACCCGCCCGCGAAGCTCTCCGAACGAGTAGGGCTTCGTGACGTAGTCATCGCAGCCGCACTCGAATCCACGAATTCGGTCATACTCGCCCGCCCGGCCACTGACCATCACGACCGGAAGCTGAGAGAGTCCCTGATCGGCTCTGCCGACATTCCCGCGGCGGAGCTCACGCAGCAGGTCGTAACCGGCGCCGTCGGGGAGATTGACGTCGAGCAGGACAAGGTCGCAGCCGCCCTGCTCTAGTTGCGCTCTGGCCGCCTGGAGGTTCTCTGCCCCAGTCGAGCGGTAGCCATCGAGCTTGAATGCTTCGACCAGCCGCTCGCGAACCGCGTCGTCATCGTCGACGACCAAGAGGCTTGGAGCCTCAAAAGCGGGTCCTCGCCGGACGCTCATTGGCCATCCACCGCCCCGTGACGGCCACGCTCAAGCATGGCGCCGCGCCGTATCCCCATTCGGGCCGCCTCGCCGCGGCGCAGCTCAAGCGTCTGTGTCGCTCCGCGGCAGCTGGCAAATCGCCGGGGCGCGAGTTCGCGCACATCGCGCACGCGGCCCTGACTGTCGGCGAAAACGACGTCGATCGGGTACCGCATGCCGTACGTGTGGACCGCACGACAGCGGGTGAAGAGCAGCGCGCAGCCACGCGGCGGCGCGAGGCGTCCGATCAAACCGGTCAGCCGCGATAGGCCCCAGGCGCGGTGCACGGTGAGCTGCACGCGCTGGTCGATAGTCCATTGTTCGGCGATAATTCCCATGGCCGCTTAATGGATTTGGCGGCCGTCGTTTACTCCCCCTTTTGGGTGATCTCGCCTGATTTTCCCGATTCGGTCAATGCAAGGTCATTTGCACCGTTCGCGGCAAAGCAGGATTCGGCCGTAATCTCCCGACGCAGGGACGCATCGACGTCCCGACGCGCTCAAATGGATCCCTTTCGCCGACAGAACTACGACTCAGGCTCGGACTACGTCCTCGAGTACGGAGAGCTCCGCTTCACGTTCAATGAACGTGATTTCTGCGAGCGCGTCGAGCAGGCGGCCATGAAGCTCGGATTCATCGAGCGTCGCCTCGCCTTCGAGGAGTCCGAAGACCTCGTGAATCTCGTCGTCAACGGAGAGGTCGACGACGCCGTCTCGGCGCTCGGCCACCACATCAACGAGTGCTGGTGCGAACTCTCGGGCAACGACGAGGGCTCATTGGTGCATTGGCTGCGCCGCCTTGTCTTCCGCGGCGCGTGGCTCGACCAGCGCGTGATCGAGGGCGAACTCGACATCGTCTACGACGAGGACACCACCGAGTTCCTCTACGCCCAGCCCGATCGCGGGTACGAACCGATCATCCTCGCCACCGGCCCCTCCTGGCGCCAAGTGGCCTACCACCGCTAAAAAAGGCTTCCCCACTGCGCACGTTTGGTGCGCAGTATAGATTTCGGCGAGGAAACGGCTTGCTTATGGGATCGTTAGCTGCGCACGTATGGTGCGCAGTGCGCGGTATGGGCGCGGGCACGCTTCGCCCGGTACTCGAAATCGCCCCGTTGATCGATCATCCCCCACTGCGCACCATACGTGCGCAGCTAACTACCGCTTGAACAAGCCATTCTGCTCGCAGATTTTCAACTGCGCACCAAAGGTGCGCAGTGATCACATCAGGCTGACCAGGAAGATTTCTTGTCGAGTTTTAGCTTGCGGCCTCCGGCGACTACGCCGATTGCCGTGGCCTGAGCCTCGAGTGGGGAGCCCGCGCCGGCGGCGGCAGCCACGGTCAAGGCACCGCCCTGGGCGAGGTTGCGCGCCGTGTTGAAGATCTCTGCTGCCTTCGTCGGCGAAAGCAGATCCAGGCCGTCCACCAGCAGCGCCGTCTCGCGGCCGCTCTCGGCCAGGCGCTTGTCACGCTCGATCGCAAGCTCGAGCGCCGGCAGGATGTCGTCGGGCGCCTTGGTGGCGTCGCCGGCGATCACTTCGACGCCGCTGACCAACTCGCTCTGCTCGGGGCGCGCGGTCACGATCACCAGCGTTGTCACAACGCCCGCTCCGGCGAGTTCTCCGGCGAGCTTCTTGAGCATCTCGGATGCGGCGGCGCGGGTCGGTCCGCTGACCACGAGGCGCGAGCCGGCGCCGATCGGGGCGTGCTTGAACGTGCGCTTGGCGTAGCGTCCGGCGATCGCGGCGGCGTCGCGCTCCTCGAATGCCGGCTGCTTCTGCTTGCGCGCCTCGATGTCCAAGCCGTTGACGCTGTCAATCGATCCGACGACGAAATCCGTGCGTCCGCGACGCGACTTCTTGACCTGGGCGTTGACAAGGTCTCCCTTGCGCAGATTCCAGCGGCGCACCTCGCCGCGTGGGACGTCTGCGTCGCCGCGAACACGGCGCGTGAGATCGGTGCGCAGTCTGCCGCCGCCTCCGGTTCCGGGTTCGAACACTCCGGCAAGCGGTGTCGTCGGCTCGGGCGGGCGCTGATCCGCCTTCTTCTGCCGCTCTCCCCGTTCGGGCTGCTTCTCAGGCTTCTTGTCGCGTCCTCCGCGAGAGCGCCCGGACGCGGGTGCGCCTTCCGACCCACGGCCGCCGCGTCGGCTGCGCTGAGACTGAGAGCGACTACGTCCGCCGCTGCGAGCGCGCTCGGCTGCGGCGGCTTCACGCGCAGCCTGGCGCTCGGCCTCGGCAGCCTCTTCGGCGTCGGCCAGCGCCTTCTCGCGCTCGGCCTTGATCCTGTCGAGTTCTTGCGCCTTGGCCTCGACCGCCGGGCGAATCTCGTCGCCGATAGCGCCGCGCGATTCGAGGATCGCGATCGTCAGATCGGACTTCTTGAGCAGCCGGTAGCCCTCGATCTCAAGCTCACCGGCGATCGCGTGAAGATCGGCCAGCGGGCTCTCGAGCAGGTTGTCGATGTCGAGTACGGCGCTCATTGCGCGCGCAATCCTAATCGACGCGCCTGAGCTGCTCGGGGAGGGCCAGTTCGCCGCTGACCTCAAGCTCGCCGCGCAACGCCGCCCGGACCGTCAGGAAGTCGGCCGCCGCCGCAACATCGTGCAGGCGCACGATCGCGACCCCTTTGCTCACCCCGTCTGCCAACGCCGCCAGTGTGCCGGCCTCCCGCTCGCGTGGCCCTCGGCCGGTCAGCGCGCCGATGAAGTCCTTGCGGCCCGCCGCAAGCAACAACGGGCGGCCAAGCTCGGCGAGCGCGTCAATCCGGCGCAGGACCTCAATCGTTTCGGCCGGAGTCTTTGCGAAATCCGGACCCGGATCGAGAATGATGCGCTCGCGCGGCACGCCCCGGCGCTCGGCGCGCTCGATCGCGTCGGCGAGAAAGTCGTAGACGTCCGTGAATACATCCTCGTAGTGCGGAAAGACCTTCTGTTTGGGCGCGGCGCGGGTGTGCATCAGGACGATCGCGGCGTCGCCGGCAGCCGCAACTGAGGCCAGCTCCTCGTCTGCCAGCCCAGAGACGTCGTTGACAATCCTTGCGCCGGCCGCGATCGCAGCCTTTGCAACCTCGGGCTTGTAGGTATCAACGCTGACAACCGCGCCCGGCAGCGCTGAGACCGCCTCGATCACCGGGACGACGCGGTCGATCTCTTCGCCCGCCGCCACGGCCGGCTTGTTGGTGACGCCGGATTCGCCACCGGTGTCGATGATGTCGGCCCCGGAAGCGATCAGCCGCTCGGCGAGCTCCACGCGCTCGGTGAGCGGCTTCTCCCCGGGCCGATCGGAAAAGGAATCCGGCGTCGCGTTGACCACACCCATCAAGTAGGGACGCCAGCGCGGGCGAGGCGCAAGTCCCAGGTGTTCGCGCAGCGCGTCGTCGATCAATCCCTCTCCCATCGCCCGCACTCTAGATGCCGCCGCGCGCGTCCGCCGCCTCTGTGAAGCTCTGCGCGTGAATAGCGAGCCGAAGTTTGAAGCCGTGCTCATGCGCCATGGCCAGACCGAGTGGAGCGTCAGCGGCAGGCACACCGGTAACACCGACATCCCGTTGACCAGCCAGGGCGAGGCCGAGGCGGCGGCGATGACGCCGCACATCGCCGACCACCGCTACGAACTCGTACTGACGAGTCCACTGCTGCGCGCTCGCCAGACCTGCGAGCTGGTCGGGCTCGGCGAACACGCGCTGGTCCGCGAGGATCTGCGCGAGTGGGATTACGGCGACTACGAGGGATTGACCACTCCCCAGATCCACGAAATCGACCCGGCGTGGAACCTCTGGCGCGACGGCTGCCCGGGAGGAGACTCGCCCGAGTCAGTCGCGGCCCGGTGTGACCGGATCGTCGAGGAACTCAAGGCTCAAGCCTCCGGCGGCAGCGGCGACGCGATCGTCTTCGCCCACGGACACATTCTGCGCTCGCTGGCGGCCCGCTGGTGCGAACTACCCATCGCCGCCGGCGCGCGCCTTCAACTTGCAACGGCCGCGGCGAGCTCCCTGAGCTTTGAGCACCGCGTGCCCGGGATCAAGTTCTGGAACCGGACCTCACAAGACGCGTGAGCCGCGACTACGGGAGGATGCCCTCGGCGGCCGCCACCCGCTCCCACTCAAGACATTCGGCCGTCCGGCGCTCAGCGTCCCAACCGAGCTCATCGCCCATCACCGCACAGACGCGGTGCACGGCCATCGGCACGTCTCCGCCGCCGGCGACCAACTCGCGCGCCGCGAGCAGCCCAAGGCGCGTGCGCCGCAGCAGCACGTCGCCGACCGACTGGGCTTGCTCCTTGCGCACGGCCATCAGCACTTCGGCGAGCGGATCGGGCATTCCGGCGGCGATCGGCTCCGCCAATTCCGGTGCGCTCCTGATCATCGAGATCACCTCGCCCGCGGCGAATCCGTAGCGCGCGGCCAGGTGGGCCGCAACCTGCTCATCGACCCCCGGAGCGACGGGCAGATCCTTCGGATCGATCGGCATGCCCAGCGGTAGCTCCTCGGTGCGTGAAGGCGACTCGCGGCGGTCGCGCGCGACGAGCCGGTCGACGACCTGCTCGGCCATCGGCCGCCAGGTCGTCAGCTTGCCGCCGGTCATCGTGATCATCCCGCTGGGCGTCTCGTACATCTCGGAAGTGCGAGAAATATCGACTGACTTCTTCGGATCGCCGGTCGAGATCAGCGGCCTGACCCCGGCATACGCACCGGTGACGTGACTCGGCGTCAGCTCGGTGCCGAAGAAGTTGTTGAGGGCGCCGAGGATGTACTCGACATCGTCCAGCGGCGGCGCGACGTGCGAGAGGTCACCCTCGTACTCAACGTCTGTGGTGCCGACGAGCGTGCGCCCCATCCAGGGAAGCGTGAACATCATCCGCCCCTCCCCTGCCGGCACCACCAGCGCCGTGCGGCGCAGCGGCAGATCCTCCGTGGCGAAGGTCAGGTGCGTGCCGCGGCTGGGTTTGATCACCGGCACATCGGTCTCGCGCGCGTCGTCCGGTTTGATCTGATCGGCCCATACGCCGGTCGCGTTCACAACATGGCGCGCGCGGATCTCGAACTGCGCGTCGCTCTGCGTGTCGCGCGCCAAGACACCGACCACCTCGCCGCCGGACTCGAGCACGCCCTCGGCAGCGACGTCGTTGGCCAGCAGCGCGCCGTAGCGCTCGGCCTCGCCGAGGATCGTCAGCACCAAACGGACGTCGTCTGTCTGGCAGTCGTAGAAGAGATACGCCGACTTGGGGTCGCGACCGGCAAGCGCAGGGACGCGCTGGAGCACCTCGTCTCCGTCGATCACCCGATGGCGCTCTGGGGTCCACTCGTTCTCCTCAAACTCCGCGCGGTAGGCCTTCAAAGAACTCCCGGCCAGCTCGGCCCGGCGCTGTTGCTCGGCCTTGCGCGAGGCCTGGCCTCGCTGCATTGCGTCGTACATGTTCAGGCCCACGCCGATCTTGCGGTCGATCCGCTCGCCCTCGAACGCGGTGACCAGGAACGGCGTAGGCCAAACCAGATGCGGCGCCAGGCGCGAGAGAATGCGCCGTTCGATCAGCGCCTCGCGCACCAGCGCAATGTCGAAGTTCTGCAGATATCGCAGACCCCCGTGCACCATCTTCGAAGACCTGCTGCTCGTGCCGCAGGCGTAGTCGTCGCGTTCGATCAGAGCGACGTCGTAGCCGCGACTGGATGCGTCAAGCGCAATGCCAGCACCGGTCACTCCGCCGCCGATCACCAACACGTCGAACTCCTGGTTCGACAGGGCGGGGACTGCTTGAGCGCGCGCGATCATCCCGACATCATGCCGCGGGCGCGGGCGGCGTCACGCAGTCAATGCGGCGATCGCCGCGTTGAACGACTCGCTCGGCCGCATCGCCGCTGCGGTCGCGGCCTCATCCGGGTGGTAGTAGCCGCCGATCTCGACCGGCGAGCCCTGCACCTGCGCCAGTTCTTTGACAATCTGCGCCTCGCCGTCCGCAAGCACTGACGCGACTGGCGCGAACCGCTCAGCAAGCTCTGCGTCCTCGCTCTGAGCGGCCAGCTCCTGTGCCCAGTAGAGCGCCAGGTAGAAGTGGCTGCCGCGGTTGTCGAGCTCGCCGCACTTGCGCGAGGGAGATCGACCGTTCTCGAGCAGCGAGCCCGATGCGCGATCGAGTGCCTCGCCCAGCAGTCGGGCCTTGTCGTTGCCAGTCTTCTCCGCAAGCATCGCCAGGGATTCCGCAAGCGCCAGAAACTCGCCCAGCGAATCCCAGCGCAGGTGATTCTCTGCGAGAAACTGCTGAACGTGTTTGGGCGCCGAGCCGCCGGCGCCGGTTTCAAACAGGCCACCGCCTTTCATCAGCGGGACGATCGAGAGCATCTTCGCGCTGGTGCCGAGTTCGAGAATCGGAAAGAGGTCGGTCAAGTAGTCACGCAAAACATTCCCGGTGACAGAGATCGTGTCGAGGCCCCCACGTGCGCGCTCAAGCGTGAAGCGCGCGGCGGCCGCGACATCGAGGATCTCGATCTGCAGCCCGTCGATGTCGAGCTTCGAGAGTTCGTCGTGGACCTTGACCAGCAGCTCGGCGTCGTGCGGTCGGGTCTCGTCGAGCCAGAAAACCGCGGGCGTGTCCGTGGCCCGCGCTCGGCGCACCGCGAGCTGGACCCAGTCGCGGATCGGCGCATCCTTGGTCTGACAGGCGCGGAAGATGTCGCCCGGTTCGACCGACTGCTCGAGCAGCACATTTCCGTCGGCGTCGACGATTCGCACCGCGCCAGCTTGCTCAATCTCGAAGGTCTTGTCGTGCGAACCGTATTCCTCGGCCTTCTGCGCCATCAAGCCGACGTTCGCGGTGGCGCCCATCGAAGCTGGGTCAAACGCGCCGTGCCGCTTGCAGTGCTCGATCGTCTCCGCGTAGAGCGCCGCGTAGCTCGAGTCGGGGATCACGCACTTGGTGTCCTCCTGTTCGCCGCGGGCATTCCAGCCCTGGCCGGATGCGCGGATCAGCGCCGGCATCGAGGCGTCGACGATCACGTCGCTCGGGACGTGCAGGTTGGTGATTCCGCGATCAGAGTCGACCATGTAGAGATCCGGTCCGGCGGCAAGCGACGCTTCGACTTCGGGCTTGGCCTCCGGGTGCGACGCGAGCAGGCTCGCGAGGCCGTCGTTTGCGTGAGCGCCGGCGTACTGCTCAAAGAGCTCCGCGCCGACAAACGCAGTCACGGCGTGTCCGAAGATGATCGGATCGGAGACTTTCATCATCGTGGCCTTCAAGTGGATCGAGAAGAGCACCCCCTGCTCTTTCGCATCGGCGATCTGGCCCGCAAGAAACTCCGTCAGCGCCGCCTTTTTCATCACGGCGGCGTCGATCACCTCGCCAGTCTGCAGCGGCAGAGCGTCTTTGAGGACCGTCACCGATCCGTCCCCTGAGACGTGCTCGATTCTCGCCTGCGTCGCCCCGGCGACAGTCGTCGAGCGCTCGGTCGATCGGAAGTCGCCGGCCCCCATCGTTGCGACGTGCGAGCGCGAAGCCGAAGACCAGGCCCCCATCGAGTGTGGATGGTTCTTGGCGAACGCCTTGACCGAGGCGGCCGAGCGACGGTCCGAGTTCCCCTCGCGCAGTACCGGGTTCACTGCGCTGCCCTTGACCGCGTCATAGCGCGCGCGAATCTCCAGCTGATCGTCGCCACTCGGGTCCTCCGGATAGTCAGGAATCGCGAAACCCTGTGCCTGCAGTTCGGCGATCGCGGTCTTCAGCTGCGGCAGCGACGCGCTGACATTTGGAAGCTTGATGATGTTCGCTTCCGGGGTCTTGGCCAGCGCGCCCAGCTCGGCGAGCGCGTCGGGCGTCTGTTGCTCAGGGGTCAAGTGCTCGGGAAACTGCGCGAGGATCCGGCCGGCCAGCGAGATGTCGCGCGTCTCCACCTCGACTCCGGCGCTCGCGGCAAACGCCTCGATCACCGGCAGCAGAGAGTGCGTGGCGAGCGCGGGTGCTTCGTCTGTGTGCGTATAAATGATCTTCATCTGGGGGGTTCGCTTCCTGCTCGAAGGGGTCGCCGAAATCTATCGCGCGTAGAATCGCCCCCAATGGCAGAGGGGAAGCCACCAATTGAGCAGCCGCCGCCACTCGCCGACGGCGCGCTTTCCGGGAAGGTGGCTCTGATCACCGGCGGCGCCAACGGACTCGGGAGGGCTTTCGCTGCGGCGCTGCTTGAGCAGGACGCCGTGGTGACGATCGCCGACATTGACGTCGAGGGTGGCGAGGCGACGGCCGATGAACTCGGCTGCGCGTTCATCGAACTCGATGTGACCGATGCCGAAGCCAACGCGCGCTGCGCCGCGCAAACTGCTGAGCGCTTCGGCGGCCTTGAGCTCGTGCTGCTCAACGCCGGTATCGAAAGCCCGTATTCGCTGGGCGATGACTTCGACGCGAATGCCTACCGGCGAGCGATGTCGATCAATCTCGATGGCGTCGTCTACGGCTTTCACGCGGTGCGCCCACACATGATCGCCGGGGGCGGCGGCTCGGTGCTTGCCACCGCCTCGCTGGCGGGCCTGGCAGCGATGGCACCGCAGCCCGTCTACGGCGCAAACAAGGCGGCCGTGGTGGGCCTCGCGCGAGCGCTCGGCCCAGCGCATGCGCATGAGGGAATCAGGTTCAACGCGATCTGCCCCGGCTTTGCCGACACGGCGATTATCGACGGAATCCGTGAAATGCTCGGTGCCGGCGGTGTTCCGATCATCGAGCCGCGAACGGTCGCCGACGCCGCACTGCGCGTACTCGCCAGCGGCGACACCGGGCGCGCCCTGGTCGTGCAGGCCGGCGTTGACCCCTACTACTACCGCTTCCCAAACCTTCCGCGGGCGCGCTAACTAATCGCAAGCTCGAGCCCGGACTGCGAGTCCGCCGGCGGCTGACTGCGCACAGCGGCAGACGCCATGTCGGCCGCGCTCATCCCCGGTGACCAGAGCGCGCCGCCGTACCGCAGTCCCAGCAGGGCGCTCACCGGAGTGCTCCGATTCGGCTCATATGCACCGATCGCGTGCTCGCAGTGTGCGATCACGTCGGCGACGTGCTGCTCGTGGTGAGCGCGGAAGACGACCGCAAAGTCGTCGCTACCGATTCTGTAGACGGTGCCATCGCTCGCAATCGCGTCGCGCAGGCCCGAGGCGACCTCGACTAGTTCGAGCTCGCTGGTGCGACGCTCGGGCCCAGCGGCACCGAAGTCGATTGCGATCACCGCCGGGACACCTTGCAGGCGCTGCTCGCGCGATGGCGATGCGTCGGCGCTGCGCGGGATCATTCGCACGAGCTCGCGCTCAAACGCCGTGCGATTCCCGAGACCGGTCTGCGGATCGACCAACGAGAGGTCAGCGGCCTTGCGCTCGGCGATCGTCAGCGTGCGCGCGTTGCGCTGCACGGTGTCGGCGAGCACGACGATCGTGACCAGGATCGTCAGCGTGCGCATCTGGTCGCTGTCAGAAACCGGGGCCTGCGAGATCACCGCCGTGAGCACAGCGGCAAAGCCAGAGATCGTCGCAATCAGCGTCTCCATCCTGGTGCCGAAGGTCGCGAAGTAGGTGACGAGCAGGATCGAGGCGCTGAGCAGGACGCTGGTGGCGCCGCCGGTCGCGGCGATCGCAAAGCCGAGCGCGACGCTCAACGGAACAGAGAGCAGAACGCTCGCCGGGGCATTGACGCTTTCGATAGCGGGGCGGCTGCGGCCGCTGGAGACGCGCTCGAGTTGATCGTGCATGTGGCGAGCGCGCTCCGCCGCCGAGACCGACGAATCGATCACCGTCTCGTGCAGCGCCTGGTCGGGCGCGCGCTCAGGCTCGGCCGCCGCGAGCAGCTGGGCGAGTTCGCCCGTGGCCGCGACCGCCGAACTGGCGGCCACGCGCAAGCCGTCGTCGGCCTGCGCATTGGCCAGTTCGAGCCGCTCGTGAAAGCGCGAGCGCCAACGCCCTGCGCTCTTCAGGTCGCCGGCCGGAAGCAGCACCGCAAAATCAACTCCGCCCAGGCGCGCGATCTGGTCTACGTCGAGGCTCGCCGCGCGCATCGCGTCGGCGATGCGGCGCAGTGCCGCGTCGCCGGCGAGGTGTCCGCCGGCAAGATTGATCTCGTCGATCCCCTCGGCCCGCACGCGGACAACCGCGTACGGCACATCCAGCGAAGCGAGTCCAGCGCTGTACTCGTCAAGCGCCCGGCGAGTCCCCGCGCCGGTCAGCGGATCCATGTAGGCAAGCCGGCGCGCCTCGAGTTCGGCCGATACGGCAGAGCTCCGCTTGAGCGCGATCAGCGCGGCAGAGACGATCCAGATCGCCACCGCCAGCACGATCGTCGCCAAGAAGTCGCTGCTGGTCGATTCCTGCCAGTCATAGGCGATCGGCGCGAGCGCGCAGAGGCAGGCCAGCGCGATCAGCGCGGTCCGCACCGCCGCGCGCTCGACGAATGCCGCGATGAAGACGATGATCACCGCGTAGAAGAAGACATACGGACTGTCTGGGCCGCCGCTGACGGCCACCAAGGCGAGCGCCGCAAAGCAGGTGATCGTGATCATCGCGACCTCGAGCCAGAGCGCGCGACGAACCGGCAGCCGCGGAAAGACCCATTGCCAAGTCGCCAGCGCGGCGATTGACGTTGCCAGCAACGCGCTGAATGCGCCCGCCGAGAGGGCGTTGACTCCGGTGATCTGCGAAGCACTGACCACCACGACCGCGAGCAGCCAGTCGCGCATGCCGATTTGACGCCTCAGATCCATGTCGAGGGCGCGTTCCAGGCGTAGCGAAAGGAATCCGTCCCCCCGCCCGGACGTCGAGCTGCCGGCCGTCATTAGCTGTAGGTATATCCGCTGGTTGGTGGTTTCGCAACTCTGTGCAGCAAAAAGGCCCCGCGATTGCGGGGCCTTTTCACGAATTGCTTGTCCCGCTGGCTAGGCGGCCCGTAGCGCTACGGCTTCCGGGTCCTGCGCGAGGCGCTTGAGCGCGGCGTTCTCGATCTCGCGCACGCGGGCGGCGGTCATGCCGGATCCGCGGGCGATCGCCTCAGCAGTACGGGGTTCGCCGCCTGCCAGGCCATAGCGCTCGGCGAGCACGTGGCGCTCGTCAGGCGAGAGGCGCGAGAGCAGGCGCGTGATCTTGCGCTGACGCTCGGCCTCGACGGCAAACTCCTCGGGAGTGATCGTGTCCTCGTCCTCGAGGAAGTCACCGAACTCGGAGTCGCCCTCGCCGACCGGGAGAGAAAGCGAGGTCGGCTTGAGCGCGGCAAGCTTGACGCGCTCGACTTCCTCGATCTCCATGTCGGTCGCCTCGGCGATCTCGGCGTCGGTGGGCTCGCGGGCGAGCTCGACGGCCAGACGACGAGTGGCCTTCTGGATCTTGGCCAGCTGCTGCGCGACGTGCACCGGGAGACGCACAGTGCGTCCCTGGTTCTGCGTTGCGCGCTGCATCGACTGGCGGATCCACCAGGTCGCGTAGGTGCTGAACTTGAATCCCTTTCGCCAGTCGAACTTCTCGGCCGCGCGGTTGAGGCCGATCACGCCCTCCTGGATCAGGTCTCCGAACTCGAGACCCTGGTCGCGGTACTTACCGGCGAGCTTGATCACGAGCTTCATGTTGTTCTCGATCAGCTGACGCTTGGCGACTTCGTCGCCGCGCTCGATGCGCTTGGCCAGGGTGACCTCCTGCTCGCGCGTGAGGATCTTGTGGCGGCTGGCGCGGTTGATGAAGTGACGCGTCAGGTCGCTGGGCAGCTCCGCCGAGACGGCGTGGTCGCTCAGCGCGCGCTTCTCGATCGCGCTGGCCTCGTCGTCCTCGCCCTTGATGATCGTGACATCGGCCTCGATCAGGCGCGAGCGGACGTCATCGAGCATCACTTCTTCGAGCTCGTGAACCTCAGCGAGTTCGAGGAGGCGCTCCTCGGTGACCGATTCGGCCTCAAGCAGCGAGCCGATCTCGGGGATCTCAAAAATGTCCTGCGTGAATGTTGCCAATGTGTGCCTTGCTTCTTAGTGGGGTCTGGATGGCATTCGTTGCCTGTTTCGACGACCGGGTCGAACCGGAACTTTGCCTGTCTTGCTGGAAGATGTTTCGACGCCGCTTGGATGGGGTCGGTGGGGGGCGGCGGCGCCTTGGGGCTTGGGGGATTAGTTACTTAATGTTACAAACTCTGTCTGACGGATGTCTCAGTCGAAATCGACTTCAAACTACCTGTTTATGGCTGGTTTCGCCGCGACCTTCTGCGGGGAGCAAATCGACCCACATTCGGTCGCTTTCGTCGATCCCGGCCGCGCGCGGCGGTCCAAGTACGACGCAACGCATCATAAGGAATCTGACCGCCGAATGCAAGACCAATTTCGGTATTGCGATCGGAGTTTCAGACATTCGCCTACAAGGCGCACTCTTAATAACGGTTTGGCGCCGAAATTGTTTCGTTTTTCGGTGCTTTCCAGCGGTTAAGCAGCGGTTGCTGAGTGCGCCGCGTCACGCTCAGCGACCGGCCAGTCGAGCGTTTCGCGCCGTTTGAGGCGCTTGAGCATTCGGATCAGCAGCGGACCGGCGAGCATGAAGAAGCCGAAATTGGCCACGATATGCGCGATGTCAAACGGCGCTGAGGTGGTCGTCTGGATCCAGAAACTGGTCGAGAGGTCCGACGAGGCGAGATTGACGGCGCTGCCGAAATTGACCACCACGCCGTAGAGCAGTCCAGCGACCGCGCACCACAGAGCGAGCGGCAGTCGCCCCCGGAAACTCGAGTCAACCCCCACCCCACTTCGCGCCAGCGCCGCGCCGAGCAAGCCGCAGAGACCCCATGCGAGCATCTGCCACGGCGTCCAGGGACCTTGTGTGAAGTAGAAGTTCGAAACCAAGGCGGTCAGCGCTCCGACCATCCAGCCGGGAGCAAAGCCGAGCGCAAAGCCCGCGACGATCACGATGTCTGTGGTCGGCTTGACATTCGGAAACGGCGCAAAGAGCACGCGGCCGATCACCCCGAATGCGACCAGCGCCGCAACCGTGGCGACGACGCGCGCGCTCGGCCGGCTGCGCTCAAACCAAAAGAATCCCGCCGTGATCGCGCTCGCCAGCAGCGCGAGGCTGCCGAGCTGCCAGAGCTCCCCGCTGGTCACTGCACCTCGCCCCCAATCAGCCGCGCACCCTCATGCGCGGTCAGCGCGCCGGTTCCGGGAAACAGCCTCGCGGTGGCGGTCGAGAAATGCCATCCGCCGCCCAGAACCTCGCGCGCGCCGGAGTCGGCGAGCAAGCGGCCGGCGCCCAGGAGGCATGCGCGCTCAGCGAACTGCGCCGCAAACTCGGTGTCGTGCGTCGCGACAAGAACCGCTGTGCCGCGGGCAGCGATCGCGCGAAGTAGCGCGGCGAGTTCGAGCTTGCGCGCGGCGTCCATCCCGCGCGTCGGCTCGTCGAGCAGCAGCACCGCGGGATCGTCCTGCATGACGATCGCCAGCGCGAGGCGTTGACGCTCGCCGCCGGACAAGTCGCGCGGGTCGCGCTCGGCGAAGCGACCGAGACCGAAGCGTTCAAGCGCCGCCGCCGGCGCCTCGTCCGCCACGCGCTCGTGGATCAGATAGTCGTTCGGATTCTGCAGCAGCAGCGCGACTTCGCCGGCCCGCGTGATCTGGCCGGCAGCAGGCTTTTGCACTTCGCGCGCGATGCGCAGGAGCGTCGATTTGCCCGAGCCGTTGGCGCCCATCAACACGGTGCGCTCGCCCGCGCGCAACTCAAGATCGACACCGTCGAGCGCGCGCAGCGTTCCATAGTCGGCGACGATCCCGTCGGCGCGAAGGACAACCTCACCGGTTGTCTCAGCCTGCGGCGTGAACAAATGCGTGGGGCCTGGAAAGAGCTTGCGCGCGTCACGCATCGCCAGCGGCAAGGGTGAAGCGCCCACCAGTCGCGCAAGCTGCGCGAGCGGCGGCAGCATGTGGACGTGGCGCGGATCGTCGGCTGCCAGTTCCAGGAATTCGCGTGGTTCGGCGTCGATCGCGATCCGGCCGTGATCGAAGACCAACACGCGGTCCACGACCTCAAGCGCGCGTTCGATCCGGTGATCGGCCAGCAAGATTGTCGTGCCGTGATCATGCGCGAGTCTCTGCAGGGCACCCAGCAGCTCGTCGGCCGCGACCGGGTCAAGCTGCGAGGTCGGTTCGTCGAGCACCAGCACCGGCGGCCGAGAGGCGATCGCCGCGGCCAGGGCGACGCGTTGGAGCTCCCCGCCGGAGAGCTCGTCGGTGCGACGCGCAAGCAGTTTTCCGATGCCGAGCACAGCGGCGGCTTCTTCGACGGCGATCGCAATCTGATCCTGTGGCCAGCCGAAGTTCTCCAGCGGAAACGCGATCTCGGCGCGGACACTGTCCATCACCGACTGCGACTCTGGATCCTGGAAGAGCGTGCCGCAGACCGCGGCCATCTGCCCTGCATCCGTCGAGCGCAGGTCGCGACCGCAGATGCTCGCCTCGCCCGAGGCCACGCCGCCGAAGTGATGCGGCACAAGCCCGCTGATCGCACGCAGCAACGTCGATTTGCCGCTGCCGGAATCCCCGCAGACCAGCACGAACTCACCCGATTGGACACTCAAAGAGATTTCGCTCAGGGCGGACGCGCCTGAATCCGGATACGTGTAGGCGAACCCGTCGAAAGTGACAGCGCGGGCTCGGGTCGGCGTCTCCATCAGTGCGCCGTTCACTGCTGCCTCCTACGAGGGGCAAGCGCAGGGATCAGCGCGGCCCCCGCCAGCAACAGGGCAAAGCAGATGTCGCGCGCGGCAGCTGCAATTTCGGTCACCGGATACGGCTGCATCGCGGCCGCGCCGTAAACCTCACCGACAATCGCCAGCGTCGCGACCAGCAACGCCGAGACCAGCAGGAGATGGTCGACCGTGCGGCGTGGCGGCGGGTCCACTCGCATCGGACGGGCGAGCGCGAAGCCGCGCGTCTCCAGCGCGAGCGCGGAATCGCCCGCGCGTTCAAGCGATCGAGCGAATGCCGCGCGCACGACCGTGGCGGTGGATGGCGGATCGCCCGGGCGACAGGCGCGTGCGAGCGCGAGGTTCGAACCGTCCCGGGCGAGTGTCGGCACGAAACGCACCGAGAGCGACGCCGTGATCGCCGAACGCACTGAGTACCGGCGCAGCACCCGCAGCAGTTCGTCCGGGCTGACGCAGCAGACATAGAGCGCGCAGAGCGAGAAAATCGTCGCCGTGCGCAGCCCGAGCACGAGTCCGTAGACGATTGCCTCTTGGGTGATGTCAAAGCTGCCGATCAGCGGCAGATCGATTCCCGCGACTAGCACGGTCACCCCCTGCTGCGAAGCGATCGGATTGATCAGCGCGATGCCGATCGTCAGCGGCAGCGAGAACGCCAGCGCGATCAAGGACTCTGGGAGCACCCGGCAGCGCCAGGCCATCGCGAGCGTCGCCAGGAGCAATGCGCCGAGCACGATCGGATTCATGAACAGGGCGATCGCAAGCCCGACCGCGACACACCAGGCGATCACCGTCGTCGCGCGCGCCTGCTGCAGCGGTCCGCCGCGGTCGCGATAGCCGAACCGCAGAACGATCGCCGCAGCGTCGGCCGCGCGGCTCATTAGCCGGCGCCCTCGGGGAGCGCGGTTGCGCCTTTGCGGCTGACCGCGAAGCCGAACCTAAGCTGCAACTTCTTCGGCCGATCGAGCAGCGCCGAAGCCTCCTCGACACCTGCTGTGTCCGTTCCAGTCACGACCCAAGAGAGCGACTTGCCGTCGGAGAAGGCGGCGAGCAGACCGGCCGACTTCTTGAGCGGTTTTCCGCTTGAGCCATCCGCCGAGAAGGGCGTGAGCTTCGAGCCGTCCGACGAGAACTCAGCGAACGCGCCGTTGGTCTCGCCCGAGGTCGTCAGGTCGGGCACGCCGTCAAAACCTTGGATGTCCTGCCACGGTCCAACCACTACCCGAACGGGCGCAGAGCCGCCGGTCGGCACGCCAGCGATCTTCAGCGCAGCGCGCGTGCGAGCGCACGCCGCAGAGCGCCGCGGAGCGCAGATCACGCGGGCGCCGCGGGACTTCAGCGGCTCTGGGTACGCGCCAACAATTGCTCCGCCGGTGCGAATCGTCTGCCAGGCGTGGAAGTCCCACTGCACACTCTGGCCGGCCTTGAGGCGAATCGAAGTGGCACCCAGATCGGTCTCGATGCCGTCGACGTACATCAGCCAAGAGGAGTCGCCATCTTCCTTCACGCCCTCGATTGAGTCGACATAGCGACCGCCATAGCTCGTCTCGGTTTCGTGGACCTTCTGCAGCTGGCGCATGACGGTCAGGCCCGTGGTCAGGGGCACCTGCTCGCGCTGTGCGACGACCTGGGCGCCGAAGTCGCGGGTGACCACAACCGACGTGTCCGGCCCGCTCTCGCCCGCGCCGCAGCCGGCGCCCGCGAGGGCGCAGACCGCGGTCAGTGCGATTGTTGCGGGCCGAATACGCATTCGCTCAGCGTCCGATCTTGTTGGCCGCGCGAACGCACTTCAGACGCGACGGGTTGTTCTTGACCGGGTAGAGCTTGACGCAGCGAGTGCGTGCGGCCACGCGCTTCTCCTTGGCTGTCAGCGTGCGCCCGAGATGGTTGGCGATGCGAATGCACTCGGCAAACCTTGCAGAGTCGGTGTCCTTGATCTCGGCACGGCACTTCGCGCGAGCGGCGATGCGGCGCTGCTTGTTGATCTCTTTCTGAGTGGTCGGCTTGACCGGATTCGGGTTGGCCGATTCGGCAACCGTCACCCACTGCGAACCGCGGATCGCGGACGCTTTCTCGGCACGTACGAGGTACTTGCCTGCGGTCGGGAATGTGATCTGAAAACTCCCGTCGACGCCGCTCGACGCGGTGGCTCCGCCACCTGAAATCGCTGCGCCGGCCGCCGCGGACTTGGCGTCGGTGCTCGTGCTGTAGGAGTCGACGTAGCCCGTCACCGGTTCGTTCGGCTTCACTTCGCTTGGGAGCTTGACCTCAAGACTCGCGTTGAACACCCCGAACGACGGCGCGTAGAAGAGCACCACCCGGTCACCATCGCTCAGGGGGTCAGTCGCGAGGACGTAGCCATTGGGGGCGGTCGAATCCTGCTGGTTGATCCGCACGTACCAGCCACCCAGGTTGTCGGGCGAGAACTCTCCGTTGACCGAGCAGACGATCGTCCCCCAGTCGAAGTAGGTGCCGCTTGAGGTCATGTGCGCGTCGCCCAGGGCATCGGCTACTGCGGTCAGCGTGTTCGGCGACTTGAAGTTCGCCGGTGTCTCATTGGAGCGGCACTCAGGGCGATCGGCACCTCCTGGCACCGAGCGCGCTTCAGTGGTCACGTCACCGTTGAAGTGCGTCAGCGACGAACCCTCAACGCGCAGATTGACATTTGCCGCCCAAGCACTGGGCGCGAACGCCGCGGTCAAAACAATGGCCGTCAGAGCGGCACGAAGACTCAAAGGCACTTTCGCCTGAGACATGGTCATTCCCCTTTCCACGAGGGATCGATATGTGATGAACACGGCCGGGAGAGGTTTCCTGGCTGACGGGGTCTATTCGCCGCGCCTTCCCAGCAGACAAGCTGCCAGTGGCTTGGGGGCTGCGCAAGATTGCTGCGCCAGCGCCCGTGCGACGAACACGCCCGATCACAGTGGCGGGTCCGCGCCGGTTTCACACCGGACTTCCCTCGACACGACCGAGACTCGCGAGTATAGGCGTCGCCGGAGCCGCCCGTAGGATCCTGCAGGTGGAAGCCGGCAGCGTCGACCTAGCCCAGAACGACCGCGAACTGCGCGCGGTCACGACCGCCAACCGCTACTTCCGTGTGCGTTTGTGGCTGGTCAATCAGCTCTGGATACCGGTGCTCGCGCTGAACATGCTCGCGGTGCTGCTCTCGTTCGCGATCCCGGAGTTCGACACATGGATTGGTCGCACGGCGCCGATTGAAGTCTCGACCGTACAGTCGCTCTTCACGGCGCTCGCGGGGAGCATGATCACCTTCACCGGAATCGTCTTCTCTGCATTGTTCATAGCAACGCAGATCCAGACGTCGTCGTTCTCTCCACGGCTAGCAGCGCAGCTGCGCAAGGACCCGGTGATCATGGGCACGCTCGTGCTTTCGACTGCGACGGCCGCATATTCGCTGGGCGTACTGGCGGCAGCCGATCGGTTCCCGGAAAACCAGAACGCTCCGCTCTTCACCGTCGCGTTCGGCCTGCTGCTGGCGATCGGCACGCTCGCCTGGTTTGCCGCGCTCGTCCAGCGCGCGTTCGAGAACATCCAGATCGGCGGGATCCTGCGCTCGCTCGGCAAGCAGGCCTGGCGGGCGATCGACGACATCCACCCCTCTCCCGAGGAATCGCAGGTGCTGCCGGTGCCGGTCAAGCCGGAAGACGCTTCGGTCGCCGAGATCGAATACGAAGGCAAGCCCGGGGTGATTGCGGCGGTCGACCGAGCGGCGTTGATCAGGCTCGCCGATGCAACCGGCGGCTTTATCGAGGTGATTCCGCAGGTCGGCGAGTACGTCTCGGGACGCTCAGGCGCCGTGCGGATCTACAACGGCACTCGCGAGCCGACCCGCAAACAGGTTGTGGCAGCGTTCGTGCTCGCCCGCCAGCGCACGCCGCAGCAGGACCCGGCATTTGTGATTCGCATCCTCGTCGACATCGCGATCCGCGCACTCTCGCCGGCGATCAACGACCCGACGACCGCGGTGCAGACGCTCGACCGCGTCGAGTCGCTGCTGATCCGCTTGCACGAGCGTCACCCCGGGGCGACGTACGTGGTCGACTCAAACGGCACGCCGCGTGCCTTGATCCACGCGCCGACCTGGATCGAGTACTTCGAGCTTGCGACAACCGAGGTCCGCCTCTACGGGGCGCACTCGGTGCAGATCCACCGCCGGCTGCGCGCGATGCACGCTCACCTCCTCAACGTGACCGACGGGCGCGACCGCGCGCGCGTTGAACTCGAGATCGCCCAGCTGGATCGAGAGGCAGCGGAGGCCTTCAAGGCGCGGCACGACATCGAGTTGGCGCTCGAGCCCGACCGGCTTGGGATCGGCGGCAATTAGGCCGGCTTGCCCGCCTTCGGGTCGACGCGATTGAGAATCCGCAGCGCCAACGTCGGGAAGATCAGCACCGTCAGCACGGCGGCAGTCACCAACGCAGCGGCGGTCGACGGTCGCATTTCAGCGCGCTCGAGGCCGATCGTCGTGATCGCAACGACCAGCGGGAGCTGTGTGGAAGCAAGCAGCGCCAGCGGCGGCAGCTGATCTCTTGGCAGCACCCGGCGGTAGAAGAGCAGCTCTGGCAAGCCGCGCACCAGCAGCATCAGCAAGAAGAAGACCGGCAGCTCGATGACGCCGCGGGTGCTTCCAAACAGCGCCTCGATGTCGAGATTCATCCCGCTGATCACGAAGAAGAACGGAATCAGGAAACCGAAGCCGACCGCCTCCATCTTCGAGTCGAAGGCCGCGAAATCCGACTCGCCGACGATCAGCCGCATGATCATGCCGGCCGCGAAGGCCCCGAGGATCACGTCCATGCCGAGCGAGCCGGCGATCACAACCAGCGCGAACACGAGCAGTACCGCAAGCCGCACCGGGAGCTGGCCGCTGTTGTCCATGCGCGCGGTGATGAAGTCGAACCACTTGCTGGCCGCGCCGGTCGCCGCGAGTCCGGTCAGCACAGCGATCACGATGAAAGCGCCGAGCAGAACGATCTGCTCGATCGCGCCGACGCTGGCCGTCAGCAGGATCGTCACGATCAGCACCGGGCCGAACTCTCCCACAGCACCGATCGCGAGAATGTTGCGGCCAAAGTCGCCGGTCAGGCGTCCTTCGTCGCGCAGAATCGGGATCAGCGTGCCGATCGCGGTCGTCACCAGCGCCGAGCCCGTGAGCAGGCCCGACCAGACGACGCCAGTCTCCTGGAGGATTGCCGCGATCGAATACGCCAGCGCCAGCGAGAGCAGCCAGCCTTTGCCGGCGAGCTTCAATGGCTCGCCTCTGATCTGACCCATGCGGATCTCGTAGCCCGCAAAGAAGAAGAGAAAGCCGAGGCCGAGCTGGCTGAAGGCGTCCAGCACGTCGTCGGTGTGCGCGAGCTCGAGTCCCTGCGGCCCGATCACCACGCCGAGCAGGAGCTCCACGACAACCACGGGCACCACCACCGCAGTCAGCCGCGCGCCGATCATCCCCGCGACGATCGGAGCGAGCGCCGCGGCGAGCAGGACGAGCAGGAATGACTGAGTGTTGTCGAACAACGCCGGTCAATCCTAAGGCCGCGACGGGCGTCCGTAGAATCCGGCGATGCTCGCCCGACGCCGCAGGCTCTACTCAAACCTGGCGCTGATCCTGATCGCAATCGCGATGGGCAGCGTGATCCAGGCGATGGGCTGGGCGCAGACCTCCAGTTACGCGCTGGTCCGGGCGCTCGAGCGCGGCACCGCGGTGATCGACCCCTACGCCTGGGAGACGCGCGACACCTCTTGGACGGACGGCCACTTCTACAGCGTGAAGGCGCCCGGGATGGCGCTGCTCGTCCTGCCGTTTGACCGCGCCTTCAAGGCCGTTGGCCTCGACCAGATCGGGCCGGCGATGGCCACTCGCGCGCACGAGGCCGGTGCCTGGCGCTGGGCTCGCGCCGGCGTGCCGAGCGGGCAGTACGTCAAGAAATTGACGCTCGCACGCGAGACTCGTGATCGAATCACCAACTACACGCCGTACGTCTGGCTGCTCTCGCTGCTCGCCTGCGTGATCCCGGCCTACCTGCTGATGTTGATGATCCGCGCCCTGGGCGACCAGCTCGCGCCCGGCTACGGAACACTCGCGGCTGTCGCAACCGGGGCCGGGACACTGATCCTCCCCTTCTCCACGCTCTTCTTCTCACACGTGATCTCGGCGGCGATGGTGTTTGGCGCGTTCGCGCTGCTCTGGCGCGAACGGGGGTCTGACCGCGAGCGAAGATGGTGGCTGTTTGCGGCGGGGCTGCTCGGCGGGCTCGCGATCACCACCGAGTATCCGCTCGGCCTCGCTGCGGTGATCGTCGGGATCTATGGCCTGGCGCGCTACGGAGTCGGCGATCGGCGGAGGTTGTTTTCGCGGGCCGGCGCGTACGCGGCAGGAGGCGTGCTCGGCGTTCTGCCGCTGGCGATCTACAACGTGCTCTCGTTTGGTTCGCTGACGTACTTCTCCTACGAGAACGCGGTCGCAGAGCAGGGTGCATCCGGCCACGACGTCCTGGGTCTGAACGACGGCGGGTTCTTCGGAATCACCGCGCCGCGGCTCTCCAGTGGCTTCGATCTGCTCTTCTCAGTCAAGGGTCTCTTCGCCCTCTCCCCCGTGTTGCTGCTGGCGTTCTACGGCCTCGTGTTGATGTGGCGCGCCGGGCGACGCGCGGAGGTCTGGACGATCGGCTCGATCTTCGCCGCATACCTGATCTACAACGCCGGCTACTGGCTGCCGTTTGGCGGCGGCTCGCCTGGGCCGCGCTTCCTGATCCCGGTGATTCCGTTCCTTGGGCTTGCGCTTGCGCCGGCCTTCCGGCGGCTGCCGCTCACCGCGATCGCGCTTACGGTGGCATCGACGCTTGTACTGGCGACCGCGACGATCACCCTGCCGATGATCGGGAACGGCGACGTCGGCCTCTGGCCCGACGCGATCGACCGGGTCAACTTCGAGCAGACCTGGCTGAGCGGCCTCGGCGTCGACAACAACTGGTGGGGCATCCTGCCGTTTGTGATTCCGCTCGTCGCGGGGTTGATCGCCGCCGTGCTGGCGAGTCACCCGCTTGCTGCCCGTGCCCGAGATGCAGCGATTGGTGCGGCGGCGGTCTTGGCGTGGGCCGGCTGGTCGATGATCGCGCCGCACCGGCCCGATGCCGTGGTCGCCGGACCCGAGCATCCATGGGCGCCCTTCGTGATCATCGTGGCGGCGATCTCGCTGCTGACGATCCCGCTGGTCTCAGCGCTCGCCCGACGCACCGGCGGAGAGGTCGTAGACGACGAGGTCGCCGGTGGCGCGGCGTGAGACCCCGATTGGCGGCGGCTCGCTGCCGGCGTCCGCCCACGCCGTGCCGGGAAGCAGGTACGGATGCAGGACGACGCTGCGAATGCCGCGGCGACGCAGCGCAGCGATCGATTCGTCACTAGGGAACGTTGCCGCTTCGCGCGCGACCTGCTTGAACTCAGCCGGGTCGATGCTCGCGCGGCCGTTGACGATCTTTGGGAAGCCGTCGGTCGACCAATAGACGTATCGGCGGTTGCCAGCGATCGTGATCGGTAGGTGAAGTTGCGGCTGGGCGATTCCCGTCTGGCCTGCCGGTGCCTTGGGCGCACTCGGATAGACCTCGCCGGAGAATTCGACTGCGATCAGCGCGACCAAGACCACTGAGCATGCTGCGGCGGCACCGGACGGCGGGAGCTTGGGCGCGCGCTTGGCCAGCGACTGAATCACCGCCTGCGCGCCTGCCGCCGCGAGCAGCGCGAGCACGAGAGAAGTGAGCGTGTTCAGGCGCCCCGGGGTGCGCACACCCTGCCAGCCGGGCGCGAATTCGTAGAGCGAGCGATAAGGGAGGTATCTGCCGATGCCGTCTGCGCGCACCCCGAGTGAAAGCAGCATCAGAAGCAGCGCGACCGCGGCGAGCCCGATCCGCAGTCGTCTCGGAAACACCGACGCTGCCAGGCCGGCGGCTGCGAGCAGGAAGATCGCGAGGCCCGGAAAGAGTGTCTGCTCGGGGATCGAGTTGAGATGGTTCTCGCGATTCGACTTTGTGACGCTCCCCCAGATCCAGTTGTTCTCCGGCGCGGCGACGAACTCGGCGAGCGGGCCGCTGCCCTTGGCGACCCGTTCGAGGCTGCGCTCGGCCTCCGGGTGATCGCTCAGCACGCGTTGGTACGGGACTGAGAGGCCGACGGCTGCGACGACGAGGATCAGCCCGCCGGCGATCGTCGCGAGGATCGGACCGCTGGCTGGCATTCGCTCGGTTCGGTTGCGCCAGACCCAGATCGCCGCGATTGCTCCTGCGATCAGCAACAGATAAAGGAGTTGCAGGCCCAGCGTGAAGCCGATGCTCACCTGCCAGGCGGCGACGACCCAGCCGGCGAGCACCGTCCACCCGCACGACTTGCGGTAGCCGCGGATCAGCAGGAAGAGCGCGAGCGGAATCCCGCCACTGGAGATCACGTGCAGATGGCCGTCCTGCTCGAGTCGCCACGGCGCGTAGGCGAAGGCGGCGCCGGCGATCGCTGCAGCTGCCGGCCGCAGCTTCAGTTCGCGCGCCAGCAAATATGCACCGCAGAACGCCAGCGCATATGCGAAGAGGAACAGCAGGTTGTAACGGATGGTCGCCGCCTCGACCCCTTCGCCGATCAGACCTGCCGGCGCGTATCCGATCAGCGCGTCGCTGAATGCGAGCGTGCCCTTGAGCGGCCAGAACTGGTTGGCCTGAAAGAAGTCGAGCGGTTGGCTTGCGAGCGCGTGACCTCCCCAGGCGACCTGCCAGGCCTGCACGATCGGGTCGCCGAGGTCGCGGGGAAAGACGCTGGCAAGATTGAGCGGCAGCGGCCAGAAGACGGCGCAAGCCAGTGCGAGCGAGCCGGCGGAAAGCAGCGCGATCTCGCGCCCCGTGATGCTGCGCGGGTCGGCGTCCTCAGGCATCGCCAAAGACTAAGCCCGCCGGTATGCCTAGATCTCGAGGTTCGAGCCGAGGATCACGGAGCGCTCCTGCGGCAGGCGGAAGTAGGCCGCGGGGTTGCTCGAAAGGTGATTCATCGCCACAAACAGAGCCTTCTGCCAGCGCGGCATGCCGTCGCGGTCGCCGCGCTGGAGCTCGATGTGCGAGAGGAAGTAGGTTGCCCGATAGGCCGCGACCTTGAAGTCGAGCAGGCCGCTGGCGTCGATCGCGCGCATCACGGTCGGCACATCCGGCGGATCCATGTAGCCGAGAGTCACGATCACCTGGACGATCCCGTCGTCTTCCTCTCCCTTGTCGACCAGCTCCAGGATTCCGCCCGGCGGCAGGTGCGCGGCCGGCGACGTCTGAATCGTCAGGACGATCACGCGCTCGGGAAGCGCGTGCATGTGCTTGACCAGCGCGCGCATCGCCAGCGGCGTCGAATCGGGATCTCGATCGAGGAAGACCGCCATTCCTGACGTGCGCGGCAGCGCCGGCACGCGCCGGTTGATCGCATCGATGAACTCGCTCATCGACCCTTCGATTCGGGCGCGCCGTCGGATCACGATCTCCGTCCCGCGCTTCCAGGTCATCATCATCGTGAAGACGATCGCTCCAACCACCAGCGGCAGCCAGGCACCGTGGAAGAGCTTGATCAAGTTGGCCGAGAGGAACAAGAGGTCGATCGTGACCAGCACGACACACCCTGGAATCACCGCCCAGAACGGCCAGCGCCAGTGTTGGCGGGCGAAGTAGAAGAACAGCAACGTCGTCGCCGTGATCGTCCCCATAACGGCGACGCCATAGGCGAATGCGAGCTTGGAAGAGGACTCGAAAACGAGAATCAGCGTTATCACGGCCGCCATCAGCACCCAGTTGATCCAGGGCACGTAGATCTGCCCACGCGAGAGCGCCGACGTGTGCTGCACCCGTAGCCGCGGCAGGTAGCCCAGGCGAATCGCCTGGTGGGTGACCGAGTAGGCGCCGGTGATCACGGCCTGTGAAGCGATCACCGTCGCGACCGTTGCGAGGACCACCACCGGCCACTGAACCCAATCGGGCCCGAGCTGGAAGAACGGACCGCTGTTGGCGATCGCCGGATCGTCGAGGATCAGAGCGCCCTGCCCGAAGTAGTTGAGCGTCAGCGCCGGCAGCACCAGCCCGAGCCAGGCGATCGTGATCGGCTTGCGCCCGAAGTGGCCCATGTCGGCATAGAGCGCCTCGGCGCCGGTCACCGCAAGCACGACCGAGCCAAGCGCAAAGAACGCGATGTCGATGTGCTCGGTGATGAAGGTGAACGCGTATGTCGGCGAGAGCGCCTTGAGAATCTCGGGCTCCTGAGAGATCCCGCTGATCCCAAGCAGCGCGAGCGCGGTGAACCAGATCACCATGATCGGTCCGAAGGTCTTGCCGACGGTCGCCGTTCCGTAGCGCTGAAACGTGAACAACGC
The DNA here is from genome assembly GCA_023404495.1 of Actinomycetes bacterium. Classification (GTDB taxonomy): domain Bacteria; phylum Actinomycetota; class Thermoleophilia; order Solirubrobacterales; family JACPNS01; genus JACPNS01. The sequence goes on from JAEYBE010000002.1 coordinate 55,696, forward strand.
GACGATGATCCCGACGGTGATCGGGAGCACGAGGTGTTTGAGTTCTGGCGCCGCGACCTCCATACCCTCGACGGCCGAGAGCACCGAGATCGCCGGCGTGATCATGCTGTCGCCGAAGAAGAGCGCCGCCGCGAAGAGTCCGAAGGCGACCAGCACCTTGCGCGTCTTTGCCGAACCGTCGGCACCCGTCGACGCAAGACGCGTAATCAAGGCCATGATCCCGCCCTCGCCGTGGTTGTCGGCGCGCATCACGAGTGTCACGTAGGTGAGCGTGACGATCGTCATCACAGACCAGAAGATCAGCGAGAGCCCGCCGAAGAGACTCTCGTGCGTGACCGCGATCGGATGCGGATCGTCGGGGTTGAAGAGCGTCTGAATCGTGTAGAGCGGACTCGTGCCGATGTCGCCGTAGACGACGCCGAGCGCGCCAAGCAGCAGTGCACTCTTGGCTGCCTTATGGGGGTTGTCGGCGGGGCTTTCGATTCGGCGATATTCCGCTTGGGGGTGGACGGAAAGCGCGGGGTGCCTCACACGGGGCTAGGCTCGCCGGATGGAGGCGGCAGAGGTCACAGCGCCAGAGCGTCCGCGGATTTCGTCCGCGCGGGTCTGGGGCTTCTTCTTCTTGATGCTGGGGCTGCTGGTGTTTGCGACCCTCTGGCAAGGCTCCGCGCCTGAAGTGGAGCTTGATGTCTGGTTCGTCCTGGGTGCTATTTGGGCACTGCTGGCGCTCGGCTGGCTGATCTACATGGTGGCTCGCGCAGCGGTAGCACGGTCGTTCGCATGGATCACCTGGCGCGACTGGGTGGTGCCGATTGTGATCGCGATAACTGGGATATTGATCGACACAAACGTCCCATTCAAGACGCGCTTCCACTTCGCCGAACCGGCCATGACCCACGATGCACAGCGCGTGATCGCCAACGAGTCGATCGCTCCGAGAACCCACCGGATCGGCCCGTGGGAGGCCGAAAGCGTCGAGGTCGAAGATGGCGGCCTGAGATTCGTGATCCCTGAGATCGGGTTCCTCGATCCTGTTGGCTTCGCCTACTACCCAAAGGGAACGCCGACGGACGACGGCGAGGATTCATACACCGAGCTCAGCGACGGATGGTGGGTCTGGCGCGACGGATGGTGATCGCCTGACGGCGATGTTTGAGTCCTGCCGAGTCAGGGAACTCCGTCAGACGTACGGTCACCCCGACAGGAGAGGACGAAGCATGAACAATGCATCGACAAAACTGAAGGGCCGTGTCGAACGCGCGGCCGGAGAGCTGAAGGACGACGATCACCTCAAGCGCGAAGGCGAGATTGACAAGGCGAACGCGAACGTAAAGGACCGGCTCGACAACGCCGTCGAGAAGGTGAAGGACGCACTGCATCGCGGCGAATAGTGCCTGCCACCCGACCTCGCGGCGCCCGCGGCTTGCTGTAGCGTTCGTCCTGATCTAACCGCGATGGGCAGGCCGAACAAGACCAAACCCGAAGCAGCATCGGTCGACGACTTTCTGGCTTCCGTCGAACCGCCCGCGCGTCGAGAAGACGCGATCGAACTCTGCCGGATCCTACGCGAGGTGACCGGCGCAGATCCGGTGATGTGGGGGTCGTCGATTGTCGGGTTCGGGAATCACCACTACGTCTACGCGAGCGGCAGGGAAGGCGACACCCCCGCACTGGGATTCTCGCCGCGCAAGACCGCGCTGACGATCTATGGTCTGAAGTTCTACGAGAAGAACGCTGAGGCGGTGAAGGAGCTCGGGCCGGTCACGACTGGCAAGGGCTGTGTTTACGTAAAGGATCTCTCTGCGATCGACGTCGAGAGACTGCGGGCGCTCGCCAGCGAGGCCTTTGCCGAGCGAAACGGATAGCCGCAGGATGAACACCCAGAACATGCGCCGCCTGTCGATCACCGCGTTTGCGGGCGTCGTGATCGTTTACCTGATCATCGTCCAAGGAGCAGGCTTGCTCCTCAAGCCCGCCGGCATCGGGTACGGGGATCTCCCAGATACAGACGCCATCCTGGGCACGATTGTCGTGCCGGTCACACTCTCTGCGCTCTTCGCGATTGCCGTGGTGAGCTACTTGCGATGGTGGCGCCCGGTGCTTCACGACGACAAGCCGGTGCAGCCCTGGGTGCGGATCGTTCCGATCGTGCTCGCGCTCACGATCCTCCTGACGATCGACTACGACAATTTGTTCGACCGCAGCTTTGGACTCGTCCTCTGGCTACTGATTGGCACACTGCTCGTGGGCTTCACCGAGGAATTGATGTTCCGCGGACTGGGCGTGATGACCTTTCGCCGGGCGGGTTTCACCGAGGGGAGAGTCGCGCTCTGGTCAAGCTTGGTCTTCGGGCTGGTGCACGCGACCAACATCTTCACCGAGGGACCCAAAGCGTTCCTCCAGGTGATCGTAGTCTCGTTCACCGGGTACTTCCTCTACCTCTCGCGACGCGCGAGCGGCGTGATCTGGGTGCCGATGCTGCTGCATGGGTTTTACGACTTCTCGGTGTTTTCGCACCTGCTCGGGTTCGACGGAGAGCTTCACGCGCAGGGCCAGGCACTGATCCCGCTGGCAGCAAACATTTTGCTCCTGATCGTGGTGCTCCCGCGGCTGAAAAAGGTGGACGCGCCCGCCGGCACCGCTGAACCCGTCGCCACCGGTTGAGATACAACAAAACCCCGCTCTCTCGAGCGAGGTTTGGAAGTACCGCCACGGGGATTCGAACCCCGGTTTCCGCCGTGAGAGGGCGGCGTCCTAGTCCCCTAGACGATGGCGGCAGGATGCATGCAGGCTAGCAAGTGGGTGTTTGGCGGGACGGGCGCGGCGGGCCACCAATGCCCAACGGTTTTATGCGGGATTTACTCCATGGGGCCACCCCGCGGGGTGGCCTGTTGGAAGATTTCTGGCTTATCTATGCAGGGCGCTTTCGCGGTCGTGCTCGACCGGCGCCAGAAAGCTCTCTGCCACATCCAGCGCTGCCTCGTGGCTGTCGGAAAAGCCTGTGACCGAGGCGAGGAACGGCTCGCGGTCGAGGGTCAGCAGCCGCAGCTCGCTGGTCGCGCGTACCGTTGCTGTGCGGGGCGATCCGCGCAGGAGTGCGATCTCGCCGAACGAGTCACCCGGCCCGAGCGTGCGCCGAAAGGCGCCGTCTTGAAACACATCGACCGTTCCCCGGTCGATCAGGAAGAACTGATCGCCGATCTCGCCCTGGGTGATCACTTCCGCGCCGACATCGAATCGCGCTTCGCCGACGCGCAGCGCGAGGTTTTCCGTTGTGGCCAGCGGCAGCGGTGCAAAGACGGGGCATTCGCGCAGCAAGCCGAACTCATGCTCGGGCACCGGCCGGCCGACCTCGAGCTGGCGCAGCCCACGCCAGCGCAGCGCCGCCACCACCGGCAACACCGCGCCCGTCGCGATCAGCGCTCCGCGCAAACCGACGGCCGATATCAGCGCCGGAGCGATGATCGCGCCGACACCGATCGAGGCAACGAAGATCATCTCCACGACAGCCAGCACCCGCGCGAGCACCCGGTCGCCGCTCAGCCGTTGGACGAGCGTGAGGCCGGAGACCCGCACGACGACGAAGCCAAAACCCGCCGCCGCCCACGCGATCAGACCAATCCCCTGCGCGGGCACAAGCCCGACCGTGATTAACGGCAGTCCCAGAGTCAAACCGCCGACCGCCAACGCGCGCGTGAGATGTCCGCGACCCAACAGCGCGAAGGCCGTGAATCCGCCGACCAGTCCGCCGATGCCGTAGGCGATGTTGAGCATTCCGATGCCGGCAGTTCCGGTGTGCAGCAACTCGATCGCGGTGACGATCACCAGGACATTGGTGAGCCCGTCGATGATCGACAGCGCCGCGAGCATTCCCGTCGCCAGGCGCAAGTGGTCGTATCCGAGGATCGCGCGAAAGCCGGCCGTCACGGCATCTACCGGTCGCTCCGGTCGACGCACCTGCGGTCGGGCGTCGACGGGTATGCGCGTGAGCATGAGCACCGCAAGCAAATAGGCCAGCGAGCACATCGCGATCATGAAGTGCACGCTCGTGGTGGCGAGCAACAGCCCCCCGAGTCCCGCTCCGATCAGGAAGCTGCTGGCGTCCACCGCGGCCATCAACGACATCGATGAGGCGAGCTCCGCGGGTGTGCGCGAGAGCACTGGGATCAGCGCCGCGCGTGCCGGTTGATTGGCGGTCGAGACGGTGCTGAAGATCGCTGCAAGCACGAGCACCGCCGCCAGCGGCAGGCCGGCAATCACTGCCGCCGCGATCGTCGCAAGCAGTACGGCGCGGATCGCGTTGGTCACCGTAAGCACGCGCTGTCGCGGGTAGCGGTCGCCGGCAAGTCCAAAAAAGGGCGCGGCGATCGTCGCGGGAATCGTCTGCGCCGCCGCCGCGATTCCAATCGCCGCCGTGCCGCCCTCCTGATACGCGTAGACACCCAGCGTCAGCGCGAAAGCCCACTTGCCGAGCGAGGTCGCGGCCGTGGCAATCTGCAGCCACCGGAGCGGCGCGTTCCCCCAGAGGGAGCTTGCGGCTTGTAACTGAGTCCTTAGCGGCACTTGCGTCGATCGAGGAATGCCGCGCTCAGCGGCGCAGCATCGTATGCGCGGATCGGCCCGCCATTTGTGACGATCTGGAGAACACCGCCGGACGCCGCCGCACGGCGACCCGCTTGAATTGAGACGTATGCGCACCTTCACGCTCGGCGGCGAGATAGAGATCAACCGAATCGGCCTAGGCACCAATCGGATCGACAACGACCCCGAGTCGCGCGCGATCCTCGCTGCCGCGCCGGACACCGGAATCAACTTCATCGACACCGCCGACATCTACACCGGCGGCGTCAGCGAACGGGTGATCGGCGAGGCGATCGCTCAGGACCCCCGAGTTCACGTGGCCACCAAAGGCGGCTACCACGGCGCGTCCCCTGAGAGGATCGCCGCCGCGATTGACGCCAGCCGAGAGCGCCTGCAAAGAGACACGATCGACCTCTACTACCTGCACCGACCCGACCCGCAGATACCGATCGAGCAGTCAGTCGACCCAATCCTCAGCGCCCGCCAGGACGGTCGGATCAAGCACATCGGCCTCTCGAACGTCTCGCTCGATCAGATCGATCGCATCCGCAAGCTCACCCCGATCGCCGCAGTACAGAACGTCTACAACTGCGATAACACCGATCACGAAGACGTGATCGACTACTGCGAGCGCAACGGCATCGCCTTCGTCCCCTACTTCCCGCTCAGGGGTGCGGCGCGAGCACAGAGGATCGCCGAGCGCCTCAACATCACCCGCACCCAGGCTGTGCTGGCCGCAATGCTCGCCCGCTCACCGGTGATCGTGCCGATCCCGGGCACGCGCAACGCCGATCACCTCAAAGCCAACGTCGCCGCTCTCGACATCACGATCGACGCAGCGGCACTCGACGAGCTCGGTTTCGGCAGCCGCCAGTAGTTCAGCCCGGCGGAGCTGCCATCAGTTCAACCCGGTTGCCGGCCGGATCGCGCACGTAACAACGCGGCGCGCCCCAGTACTCACCGCGCGGATCGACCTCCACCCCTGCCGCCTGCAGCGCGCCGATCGTGGCCGCATAGGACTCAACAACCAGTGCGACATGGCCCGCGCCGGCCGGCCCGGACTCCGCCACATCCACCCCGTCGCGGTCACGGAACATCAGGTGGATCGCCGTGCCGCCGCGCGCGAGCCAGATCGAGCGCTCTCCCAAACCCGCGGGAGGCACAACCCGCGCAAAACCGAGCACTTCATAGAAACCTGCGCAGGCCTCAGCATGCGCCGGGGTGACGCTGAAACTCACGTGATCGATCAAGGCTTACCGCGGCGCGTAGCGGCTGTGCAGCATCAGGTCGTTGCCGTCCGGGTCGCGCATAAACGCCATCTTGCAGACGCCGGTGTCGAATGTCTCGCCGAAGAACTCGACGCCCTTGGCCTCAAGCTCCGCGCGCGCGGCCTCGACGTCGTCAACATGAAACGCCGGGTGCGCGTTGCGCTGCGGCACGAACTCCATGCCCATACGCGCCGGCTCCCATACGGCAAAACACGTATCGCCGGCCCAGAACTCGTAGTCGGACTTCTCGTCTTTTCGCAGACCCAGCTGGTCTACGTAGAAGCTCATCGTGCGGTCGGGGTCGGTCGAAGCGATGCCGACAAAATCCAGTGAAGTGATCATCCGGCCAACCTAACAGCACCGCCAAAGCCACGTCTTGCGCCGCAGAGATACGCTCGCAAAATGGCGCGAAGCTCCCAGCGATACCCGGCGCGGTCTCCTGCCAGCGGCTGGCTGTCCGGCGTTGCCGCTGCCGTCCTGATCACCGCGGCGATCACCGCGCTGATCTACCCGATCAAGACCGTGGCGCCGCCGATCTCGGCCGGCATCCTCTATCTGCTTGGAGTGCTGCTGGTCGCGTCATTCTGGGGCGCACGCCTGGGGATCCTGACTGCGCTGCTCAGCGGTCTGGCGTTCAATTTCTTCCACATCGCCCCGACCGGCCGCTTCACGATCGCGCGCAGCGAGGACGCCGTTGCATTCTTCGCGTTTCTGATCGTTGCCGTCACCGTCAGTGCGATCGCCGATCAGGCACGCAGGCGGACGCTCGAGGCTGAAGAGCGACGCCGCGAGGCCGACCTCAGCGCCGAGACCGCCCGCCTGCTGCTCGGCGAGGCGAGCGTCGCCGAGGCCCTGCCAACGGTCACGCAGCGAGTGGCGGCAGTGCTCGGCGTCGCGTCGGCGTCAATCGAACTCGGCGCGCACCCGGTCAAACGCGATCGCAAGTCATTCGCGCTCTCAGGCGATGACGGCCAGATCGCAACGCTCGTCCTGCCCTCAACGATCTCACCCGCCACCGCCTGGCGCGTCGAATCGAGAATTGTTCCGGCGATCGAAACGCTGCTCGCCGCCGCGCTTGCACGCGAAGCGCTGCTCGGCGAAGTCGTCGAGTCACGCGCCGTGCGCCGCAGCGACGAGATGAAAACCGCGCTCCTGCGCACGATCTCGCACGACCTTCGCTCGCCGCTCACGGCGATCGCGACCGCCGGCGAGGCGCTGGGCTCATCGAGCCTTGACGATGACGATCGCACAGCGCTTTCAGCAGCGGTCACCTCGGAGGCCGCCCGGCTCTCCACGCTCGTTTCCCAGCTGCTCGACCTCTCACGCCTGCAGGCAGGCGCCGCCCAGCCGCGGCGCGACTGGTGTTCGGTCGAGGAGATAATCCGCGAGGTGATCGCCCAGCTCGAAGCGCCGCCAGAGGCATTCTCGGCCAGCTTCGAGAAGTCGCTACCGCTGATCCGGGCCGACGCGGCGCAGATCGAGCGCGCGTTCGCGAACCTCTTGTCGAACTCGCTGCGCCACGCGGCCGGCGCGCCGGTGACGGTGCAAGTGACCAAGTCCGCAGGCCGTATCGTCGTGCGGGTGAGCAACCGTGGCCCCGGCATCCCGTCCGCCGAGCTCGAGCGCATCTTCGAGCCGTTCTATCGCGCCGGAGATGACACGCCCCACAGTGGGTCCGGGCTGGGCCTCGCGATTGTCCGCGGATTTGTCGAGGCAAACGACGGGCACGTGCGCGCAGAGTCCTTGCCGGGCCAAGGAGCAACATTTGTCGTCGAGTTGCCACTCGAGTCAGGAGAAACAGCGTGAACGCCGGCACGCGAATCCTCGTCTGCGACGACGAACCCCAGATCCTGCGCGCGCTCAAAGTGATTCTGCGCGACGCCGATTTCGAGGTCACGGCGGTGGCCACCGCCCAGCAAGCACTCGACGCCGCATCCGTGCGACCGCCGGACGCGGCGATTGTGGATCTCGTGCTCCCCGATCAGGACGGCGTCGAGGTCTGCCGCCAGCTTCGCGAGTGGAGCTCGATCCCGATCATCGTGCTCTCGGCAGTCGACGATGAGGACCAGAAGGTGCGCGCGCTGGAGGCCGGCGCCGACGACTACGTGACCAAGCCGTTCGGACCACGGGAGCTCGTGGCCCGACTGACTGCCGCGCTGCGCCGCGCCGATTCGAGTACGGACGAACCCGTGATCGAGGCCGACGGTCTGAGGATCGACCTGGCCGCGCGCGTTGTCGAGCGCGAAGGCGTGGACGTCCACCTGACGCCGATCGAGTACGACCTCCTGCGCACGCTCGCGCGCAACAGCGGCAGGCTGATGACGGCGCGGGCCCTGCTCGTGGAGGTCTGGGGGCCCGAGTACGAGTTCGACACGCAGGTCCTGCGCACACACATCGCGCGGCTGCGCGCGAAGATCGAACCCGAAGGCGGGCCCCGCTACATACGCACTGATCCCGGTGTCGGATACCGATTTGTAGCTTGACCGCCCGGTCGTAACGAAATTGTTATGCGCGCGCGCTGAATCGGCACGCGGGCGACATACGCACAGATCTACGTTCGCTGCATGGACGTAGTTGCGATCTTTCTGGCGCTGATTCTGTTCGTCGGCCTGCTCGCCGCGATTGAAGGAATCGACCGCGTATGAGCGCCGCCGACCTCTTCCAGTTCGGTCTCCTGATCGCAGTTCTGCTGGTCATCGTGCCGCTGTTGGGCGGCTACATGGCCCGGGTCTTCACTGGCGAGCGTGTGGTGCTCTCCCGGGTCTTGGGCCCGGTCGAGCGTTTGACCTACAGGGCTATGCGCACCGCCCCGGGACGTGAGCAGAACTGGAAGCAGTACGCGCGCAGCGTGATCCTCTTTTCGATCGCGAGCTGGCTCGCGCTCTACGCGTTGCTGCGCTTGCAAGGGCTGCTGCCCCTGAACCCGGAGGGCTTTGAAGCCCCGCCATGGGATCTCACATTCAACACCGTGTCGTCGTTCGTTACCAACACGAATTGGCAGTACTACGGCGGCGAGACGACGATGTCCTACTTCTCCCAGATGGCGGGGCTCGCTGTGCAGAACTTCGTCAGTGCCGCCGTCGGGATCGCGGTCGTGATCGCCGTGATCCGCGGGATCGCGCGCCGCAGCGGAGACACTCTCGGGAACTTCTGGCAGGACCTCACCCGCGCAACGCTCTACCTGTTGCTGCCGATCGCGTTCATCGCCGCCCTCGTGCTCGTTTCGCAGGGCGTCATTCAAAGCTTTTCCGGCTATTCAGACGTGACGGGCCTTGCCGGCTCAGTGCAGCACTTCGCATTCGGCCCGGTCGCCTCGCAAGAGGCGATCAAGGAGCTCGGCACCAACGGCGGCGGATTCTTCAACGTCAACTCCGCGATGCCATTCGAGAACCCAACCGGCCTGACGAACTTCCTCGAGATCCTGCTCGTCCTCTCGATTCCTGCCTCGCTGACCTACACGTTCGGCCGCCTGGTCGGCAATCGCCGGCAGGGCTGGGCGCTGCTCGCCGCAATGGGAATTCTCTTCATCGGCGCCGTCGCAGTCGTCTACACGGCGGAATCCCAGCCGACGCCAGCGATGTCGGCCGCCGGCCTGAGCGGAGAAAGCCAGCCGGGGTCGAGCGGCGGCAACATGCTCGACAAGGAGCAACGTTTCGGGATCGGCGGCAGCTCGCTCTTCAACGCGGTCACGACCGTCACCTCGTGCGGCGCGGTCAACTCGGCGCTCGCTTCGTTCAGCGGCGTTGGCGCCACGGTGCCGATGGCAAGCATGGGCACCAGCGAAGTCATCTTCGGCGGCGTCGGCTCGGGCCTCTACGGCATGTTGCTCTTCGTGATCCTCGCCGTCTTCATCGGCGGATTGATGGTCGGCCGAACGCCGGAGTACTTGGGCAAGAAGATCGAAGCGCGCGAGATCAAGCTGGCGACGCTCGGCGCGCTCTACATGCCGCTCGCGGTGCTCGCGAGCACGGCGCTTGCCGCCGGAACAAAGTACGGCGAGCCGTCACTCTCATCCGACGGACCCCAGGGATTTTCGGAGACGCTGTACGCCTACCTCTCGCAGGGCAACAACAACGGCTCCGGTTTCGCCGGATACACCGGCTTCGTCCAGCCGCAACCCGGCAACGCCGGCTCATTTGGCATCACGTTTGCCGATCTGCTCGGCGGCGCATCGATGATCTTCGTTCGCTTCATCCCGATCCTGCTCGTGTTGGCTCTCGCCGGGTCGCTGGCGCAGAAGAAGGTCGCGCCGGCGGGCCTTGGAACGCTGCGGACCGACTCGGCGACGTTCGTCGTCCTGCTGATCGGAATCGTCGTTCTCGTCGGCGCGCTGACCTTCTTCCCAGCGCTACTGCTCGGACCGCTCGCGGAGGGCCTGACCGACCAACTCTTCTGACTCCTATGCGCAAAGACCTGATCACATCCCTGCTCGCCGTACTGATCTTCACCCTGATCCTGGGCGTCGCTTATCCGCTCGTCGTGACCGGCGCGGCGCAGCTGCTCTTTCCCAATGCGGCCCGCGGATCGATGGTCGAGCATCAGGGGCGCACGGTCGGATCGCGCCTGATCGCGCAGCCGTTTGCCGGCAACGGCTACTTCCAGCCGCGCCCGTCGCAGACTGAGTACGCCCCTGCGCAGACCGCGTTCAACAACGCCGGTCCAAACAACCGCGCCACCCGCGATCTGATCGCCGCCAACGCGCGCGAGTACCTCGCCCGCGAGCGCCGTTACTCCCCCGGGTTGACGCTCGCGAACCTTCCGGTCGACGCCGCCACCGGCTCGGCCTCGGGCGTCGATCCCCACATCTCACTTCGCAACGCCGACATCCAGGCCAACCGCGTCGCGCGGGTTCGTGGCATAGCGGCGGGCCGCATGAGCAGGCTGATCGACGAAGCAACCGACGGACGCTTCCTCGGCGTGCTTGGCGAGCCCGGCGTCAACGTCCTCGAACTCAACATCGCGCTCGAGAACGAGGTGGCACGATGAATCGCCGCGCGAGCAACTCGGTGTTTGCCCCGGACATCTTCGGCCCGGCTGTTGCGGCCAGCTTCTCGAAGCTCGATCCGCGCATCCAGATCGCCAACCCCGTGATGTTCGTCGTCGAGATCGGCGCGCTGATCACAAGTCTCGTGTGGATCGCGCAGGTTGCCGGCGTCGGCAACGCGGACGGTGATCCCGCGTGGTTCACGCTGACTGTCGCAGTCTGGCTATGGCTGACCGTGCTCTTCGCGAATCTCGCCGAAGCAATCGCCGAGGGTCGCGGCAAGGCCCAGGCAGACACGCTGCGCTCGATGCGCAGCGACACGATCGCAAACCTCGCGGACGGCGGGCAGAAGCCGGCCGGCGAGTTGACGATCGGCGACATCGTCGTGGTCGAAGCAGGCGAGACGATCCCGGGCGACGGCACGGTGATCGAGGGCATCGCGTCGGTCGACGAGTCGGCGATCACCGGCGAGTCTGCCCCGGTGATCCGCGAAGCCGGCGGCGATCGCAGCGCGGTCACGGGCGGCACGCGCGTGCTATCTGATCGGATTGTTGTCGAGATCACCGAGGAGCCGGGCAAGACCTTCATCGACCGCATGATCGCCCTGGTCGAAGGCGCGGAGCGGCGCAAAACACCCAACGAGGTCGCGCTCGGGATCCTGCTGGTCGGGATGACGGCGATCTTTGTGATTGTCGTAGCGACGCTTCGGCCGCTCGCGGGATTCGCCGGCACCGACGTCTCGACGACCACGCTGATCGCCCTGCTGGTCGCCTTGATCCCGACGACGATCGGCGCGTTGCTCTCGGCGATCGGGATCGCCGGGATGGATCGCCTGGTGCGCCGCAACGTGCTCGCGCTCTCCGGTCGCGCGGTCGAGGCCTCCGGCGACGTCGACGTTCTGCTGCTCGACAAGACTGGAACGATCACGCTCGGCAACCGCCAGGCGACGGAGTTCATCCCGATGCCGGGGGTCACCGAAGCCGAGCTGGCCGAGGCCGCGCAACTCGCATCGCTGGCCGATGAGACGCCCGAAGGCCGATCGATCGTCGTGCTTGCAAAGCAGTACGGACTGCGCGAGCACGAGTTCACACCGCAGGACGCGGAGTTTGTTCCGTTCACCGCCCAGACGCGCATGAGCGGCGTCGACATCGACGGCAATCAGCTGCGCAAGGGCTCGGGAGACGCGGTCATTGAGTGGATCGAGGCGCGCGGCGGCAGTGCCCCACCGGCACTCCGAAGTGAACTCGACCGCGTCGGATCTGAGGGCGGCACGCCGCTGGCAGTGGCGCGCAACAACCAGGTGCTCGGCGTGATCTACCTGAAGGACGTGATCAAGGACGGCATGCGCGAGCGCTTTGACCAGCTGCGCCACATGGGTATCCGCACCGTGATGATCACCGGCGACAACCGGCTGACGGCAGCCAAGATCGCCGAAGAGTCGGGCGTGGACGACTTTCTTGCCGAGGCCACCCCGGAGGCCAAGCTCGCGCTGATCAAGGATGAACAATCGGCCGGGAGGCTGGTGGCGATGACCGGCGACGGCACCAACGACGCCCCGGCGCTGGCGCAGGCCGACGTCGGTGTGGCGATGAACACGGGTACTCAGGCGGCCCGCGAGGCCGGCAACATGGTCGACCTCGATTCCAACCCGACCAAGCTGATCGAAATCGTCGAGGTTGGCAAGCAGCTACTGATCACGCGCGGCGCGCTCACAACCTTCTCGATCGCCAACGACATCGCCAAGTACTTCGCGATCCTTCCGGCGATCTTCGCCGCAACCTGGGCGGCCAGCGGATCGAGCTACGGCCCGATCGAGCGACTCAACCTGATGAACCTCGGCACCCCTGAGTCGGCGATCATCTCGGCGATCGTCTTCAACGCGCTCGTGATCCCCCTGCTCGTGCCGATCGCACTGCGCGGCGTGACCTACCGACCGCTGGGCGCAACTGCGCTGTTGCGGAGAAACCTTCTGATCTACGGGCTGGGCGGGGTGATCGCGCCGTTTGTCGGCATCAAGCTGATCGACCTGCTCGTGCACAACTTGCTCGGGGCGTGAGAAGCTGAGACGGGAATGAACCCGGCGAACGAAATGGCCGCGACCAAGAAGGTCGGCCGCTTCACCGTGTATTTGGGGATGGCGGCCGGGGTCGGCAAGACGTTTCGCATGCTGCGCGATGCGCAGCTCGAAGCCGAGCGCGGAGTCGACGTGGTGATCGCCTATCTCGAGCCACATGACCGCCCGGAGACGATCTTCGAATCCGCCGCGCTCGAGATGATTCCGCGCCGGCTCGTCGAGTACCGCGGCACGAGCGTTGAAGAGATGAATCCAGCCGCTGTGATCGCGCGAGCGCCGGAACTCGCCCTGGTGGACGAACTCGCGCACACCAACGCTGCCGGCGCCGAGCACGAGAAGCGCTTTGAGGATGTGCGCGACTTGCTGGCGGCGGGCATCGACGTGTGGAGCACTATGAACGTGCAGCACCTTGAGAGCCTGAACGATCAAGTCAACGAGCTGACCGGCACGAAGGTGCGCGAGACGGTGCCCGACGGTGTGCTCAGCGAGGCCGACGAGGTGCTGCTGATCGACCTGCCGCCTGAGGCGCTGATCGAGCGGCTTCGCGCCGGCAAGATCTACGCGGCCGAGCGCGTCGAGTCGGCTCTGAACAACTTCTTTCGAATCGAGAACCTCGGCGCGCTCCGCACGCTCGCGCTGCGCCAGGTTGCCGACGACGTCGAGGCCAAACGGCTGACGGTCACGACCGCGACCAGGCGGACCGATCGCATCGGCCAGCGGGCAGTGCCACAGGCAGTCAGCGAACGCGCGATGGCGCTGGTGACCCCGCACCCGAGTTCGCAGCGCATCATTCGCCGGGCCTGGCGCTCAGCTCAGCGGCTCGCGTGCCCGCTCGATGTCGTTTGGGTCGAACCGCACGACGATCAGCCCGGCGCGGACCAGAAGCACCAGCTGGCGGCGATCTCGCAGCTCACATCAGTGCTTGGCGCAAATCTGATCGTCACCCCGGGCGACGACATCGCACGCACCGTGCGCGAGCTGGCCCGCGAGCGCGGGACCACATATCTGATGCTCGGGCCGCCCAAGCCGCGCAGCGCGATCGAGCGATCGCTGCGTCCATCGTTGCTCGACAGGTTGCTCGAAGCGTTGCCCGGCGTCGACGTTCGCGTGATCGCCGACCGCTCCAAGCTCCCCGAGCGAGAAGACCAATGAACTGGAACTGGCTCGATGACGTTGCAGTTGGGCTGATCGCCGGGCTGCTGGCGATCACGGCCTACGAGCTGCTCCGTCGCGCGACGATTCGGCGGCGGCTGCGGCGCGATACTCGTGAGCGCCGGGTGCTCTTTCCCTTCGTCGGTCGGTCGATCTCGTACGGCGCGCTCGACGCCGCAATCCGCCTGGCGAGCGCCGAACACGCCACGCTCGTCCCGGCTTACCTGGCTCGGGTTCCGATGCGACTCGGTCTCGACGCCGCGATCTCGCGTGAAGCCGAGATCGCGGTCGAACTCCTGGAAGCGATCGAACAACGCGCACTTCGCGCGGGCGTTCCGGTCGACGCTCGCATCACGCGGGGACGAACTGGGCAGCACGCGCTCCAGGAGCTGACAAGGACCGAGCGCTACTACCGCATGGTGCTGCCGGCCGCAACCCGGACCGAAGACGGCCTGACAGCCCAGGCGATCGCCTGGGCACTGGAGTGTGCGCCGGGCGAGATCGTCGTGCTTAGGCCGGGAAGCGCCCCCGAGCCCGTACTCTTCGGCCGCAATGGCCGATTCCGTAACTCTCGAGAGCGAGCTTTTGCTGAGCGTGGACGACGCGGCAGGCGGCGCGAACGCGCAGCCGATCCTCCTCCTCCCGGCGATGGGAGTCCCGGCCTCCTACTACGACCCGCTCGTCGCCGGCCTCACTGAAGCCGGCCACCCGGTCGTGCGCCTGCACTGGCGCGACGAAGACCGCAGCTACCCCAAGCGCCACAAGAACTACGGCTACGCCGACCTCGCCGAGGTCGACATTCCGGCGGCCGCCGCCTACACGCGCGAGCGATTCGGCGTCGACCCGGTCGTGCTCGGCCACTCGTTGGGCGGGCAGGTATCGGTGATCTCCGCGGCCAAGGGCGGCCCCTACGCCGGGATCGTCGTCGCAGCCTCTGGCACGAATTACTGGCGCGGCTCGGGGCTTGCCTGGGCGCTCGGCGTCGGCTTCGTCAGCTTCATCTTCGCGCCGATCGCGGTGCGGGTCTTCGGCTACTGGCCCGGCGGCCGCTTCGGATTTGGCGGACGCCAGTGCTCGCGGCTGATCCGCGACTGGGCGCGCCTCGGGCGAACCGGCAAGTTCCTGCCCGAAGGAGCGACGCTCGATCACGAAGCGAAGCTGCGCGAACTCGAACTCCCGATCCTCGCGCTGACAGTCGCCGGCGATCGCTACGTCTCGCCCGGAGCAACCACGAACCTGATCGAAAAACTCGAGCGCTCGCACGTCGAGCACACGCACTGGCGAGCGCCTCAGCGCGAGAACCGCGGTCACTTCGCCTGGGCCAAGGCGACCACAGGCCCGGCGGAGATCATCCACGAATGGGCCCAGCGGATCGTGCCGACACCAGGGTCATGACCGCCAAGGCCGACAGCCACGACGTCCTGCGCGTTCAGGGCGCGCGCGAGAACAACCTCAAGGACATCTCTCTGGAGATCCCCAAGCGGAGGCTGACCGTCTTCACCGGCGTCTCCGGCTCCGGCAAGAGCTCGCTGGTCTTCCACACGATCGCCGCCGAGTCGCAGCGGCTGATCAACGAGACCTACAGCGCGTTCCTGCAAGGGATGATGGAGAGCGTCGGCCGCCCGGACGTCGATCTTCTCGAGGGCCTCACAACCGCGATCATCGTCGACCAGGAACGCATGGGATCAAATCCGCGTTCCACGGTCGGGACGGCGACAGACGCCAATGCGATGCTGCGAATCGTCTACAGCCGTCTTGGCAAACCACACATCGGCTCGCCCAAGGCCTACGCCTTCAACATTCCGTCAGTCAGCGCCGCAGGTGCGATCAAGATCGAGCGCGGCAACAAGAAGACGGTGAAGAAGACATTCTCGGTCACCGGCGGCATGTGCCCCAATTGCGATGGCCTGGGCTCGGTCGCCGACATCGACCTGACCGAGGTCTACGACGAGAATCTCTCATTGAACGAGGGCGCGATCAAGATCCCCGGCTACACCGCGGACGGCTGGATGGTCAAGCTCTTCTCCGAGTCGGACATGCTCGACGGCGACAAGCCGATCAAGAAGTACACGAAGAAGGAGCTCGACGATTTTCTCCACCACGAGATGACGAAAGTCAAGATCCAGGGCGTCAATCGCACCTACGAGGGTCTGATCCCGCGGATCCAGAAGTCGTTCCTGAGCAAGGACCGCGACTCGCTCCAACCGCACATTCGCGCTTTCGTCGACCGCATAGGCACCTTCTCGGCCTGCCCGGAGTGCGGCGGCACGCGCCTCGCCGAAGGCGCGCGCAAGTCGAAGATCGATGGCAAATCGATCGCCGACGCCTGCCAGATGCAGATCAGCGACCTCGCGGACTGGGTCGGCTCGCTCAAGGAACCAACCGTCGCGCGGCTGCTCGATGCGCTCAAGGAGGTGCTCGACTCGTTCGTCGACATCGGACTCGGCTATCTGTCGCTCGACCGCCCGACCGGCACGCTCAGCGGCGGAGAAGCACAGCGCGTGAAGATGGTCGGACACCTCGGCTCTTCCCTGACCGACGTCACCTACGTGTTCGATGAGCCCACGGCCGGCCTTCACCCGCACGACATCGCGCGCATGAACGAGACGCTGGCGAGTCTGCGCGACAAGGGCAACACAGTGCTGGTCGTCGAGCACAACCCGGAGACGATCGTCGCGACAGATCACGTAGTCGACCTCGGCCCCGGCGCGGGCGCTGCCGGAGGCGAAGTCTGTTTTGAGGGCACCGTCGCGCAGCTGCGCAAGAGCAAGACGCTGACCGGCAAGCACCTTGACGACCGCGCCGCCCTCAAAGACTCAGTTCGCAAGCCAAACGGCAAGATCGCGATACGCAAAGCCAAGACGAACAACCTCAAGAACGTCGACGTCGACGTTCCGCTGGGCGTCCTCACCGTCGTGACCGGCGTCGCAGGATCGGGCAAGAGTTCGCTGATTCACAACTCGATCCCGTCAGATGCGGGAGTAGTGAAGATCGACCAGACACCGATCCGCGGCAGCAACCGCAGCAACCCCGCAACCTACACCGGGATGCTCGAACCGATCCGCAAGGCCTTCGCCAAAGCCAACGGCGTCAAGCCGGCGCTCTTCTCAGCCAACTCCCAGGGCGCCTGCCCCAACTGCAACGGCGCCGGCGTCACCTACGTGGAGCTCGGGATCATGCACAGCGTTTCGACCACGTGCGAGGTCTGCGAGGGCAAGCGCTTTGAGCCCTCGGTGCTCGACTACAAGCTCGCGGGCAAGGACATCAGCGAAGTGCTCGCGATGCCAGTAGATCAGGCGCTCGAGTACTTCCAGAGCGGCGAGGCCGAGACACCTGCCGCCGCGCAGATCCTCCAGCGACTGCACGATGTCGGCCTTGGCTACATCTCGATCGGCCAGCCACTCACCACGCTCTCAGGCGGCGAGCGCCAACGACTCAAGCTCGCCGAGCAGATGGCCGAGGACGGCGACGTCTACGTGCTCGACGAGCCGACCACCGGACTGCACATGGCCGATGTCGATCAGCTCTTGAAGATGCTCGACGCGCTGGTCGAATCGGGCAAGTCGGTGATCGTGATCGCGCACAACCAGGCCGTGATGGCGCACGCCGACTGGATCATCGACCTCGGACCGGGCGCCGGGCACGACGGCGGCGAAGTTGTCTTCACCGGCACGCCGGCAGAACTGGTCAAGCAGCCGAAGACGCTGACGGCCAAGCACCTGGCGGAGTACGTCGACAGCGCGTGACCCGCCCGTCCCCGTACGTTGATGTTCACGGCGTCGCGCTACGGTTGCCCCGTACTGGCCCCGCGTCGAATACCAACGCCCAGTGGAAACCCGGTCAAATCACCGCACCCGTCAGCCACGCATCGCCGTAGTCGGCGCTGGCATGTCCGGCATCGCGATGGGCGTCGCGCTCAAGAACGCCGGCTTCGACGACTTCGTGATTCTTGAGAAGGGCGACCGGGTCGGCGGCGTCTGGAACTGGAACCACTACCCGGGCCTCAGCTGCGATGTGCCCTCGCAGATCTACCAGTACAGCTTTCACTTGAAGCCCGACTGGAGCCGGATGTTCGCCGAGGGCGACGAGATTCGCGACTATCACGAAGAGGTCGCCAAGGAATACGGACTCGACGAGAAGATTCGCCTTAACGCCGAGGTCACCGGCGCTCAATTCAACGGAGCCGGCTGGCAGATCCAGACCGCGGATGGCCAAGAACTTGAGGTCGACTTCGTGGTGATGGCGACCGGCGTCCTCCACCACCCCAACACCCCCGAGCTGCCCGGTATTGACAGCTTCAGCGGCCAAGACGTGCACAGCGCGCGCTGGGACGACTCGATTTCTGTCGCCGGCAAGCGCGTCGCCGTGATCGGCACCGGATCGACCGGGGTGCAGCTGGTCTCGGCGTTCCAGCGCGAGGCCGCCAACGTCACGCTCTTCGCCCGCCATCCGCAGTGGGTGATCTGGGCTCCGACTGGGATCAAGCAGCCGGCAGTCGTTGCGTCACTGCTCAAGCGCTTCCCGCAGATCAACCAGCTGATCCACCACACCGCCGTGTACCTCGCGCGCATCTTCACCGACGTCACCACCCGGCCCAGCTGGCGTCGCCGCCTGATTCAAGGAGTCGCGCGGCTTCAACTGCGGATGATCCGCGACCCAGAGCTGCGGGCGAAGCTGACGCCCGACTACG
>JAEYBE010000063.1 GCA_023404495.1 Actinomycetes bacterium
GAGTAGGTGTCTTCGTAGTCGACGACCGCGGCGATCTTGACCCCAGTCACGTAGTCATACGCGTTGATCACGCTGCCCGTCGCGAGGTAGAAGACATTGTTCACGGGGTCAATCGCGATGTCGCCCGGCCAGCCATCGGTTTGCTGGATGCTGCGAATGAACGTGCCGTCTGACTTGAACTCCTGGATCGTCTCACCGTCAGACATACCCAGCAGCAGATTCCCGTTCGCTGGATTAACCGCCATCGAATCTGGGGTGAAGCCGTTGGAGACATCGGGGATCGGTGGAATCCAGCCGGCGCTGGTGATCGAACGCTGGTATTCGAGCTGCGCATTGAACACCTGAATCCGCGAGTTGTCGATGTCGAGCGCGTAAACCTCGCCGTCGTAGAGCCCGAGGTCCGCGAGGTACCCAAACTCGCCCGGTCCCGATCCCTCCGCCGGGCAACTTCCGCCGGGGCATTCTGTGAGCACGCCGTCCGGCGACTGATTCAACGCCGTCGCGGTCCCGTCGACGTCGAACGAAACGATGCGATTGTGATCGGTGTCGGCAAGGTAGAGCACCTTGTTCGGGCCGTCAGCGACGATGCTCGAGACATAATTCACCTCGCCGGTACCCGGCGTGGTGTAGTCCGTCGTGAACGACCAGTCAAAGGTCTGACCATCCGCCGAATACCTCTGGAAGGTCAGCGGGCCGTAGTCCGCAACCCATACCGCAGCCGCAGTGCCATCTGAGTTGAATTCGGATGCGATCGCTCCAGCATCGAGCGAGGGTGATGTGATCGGAGCAAGCGGATTCCAGTCGGCCGCGGCTGTCGAGACGATCACTGCCCCCGTGGTGAATGCCAGCGTCGCGAGCAGCGCGACGCGGCCGAGTAGGCGTCTCATAAACAGAAAGGTACTGCCCTTGCTACCAACCGGTCATATCTTGATGCACAAACCGTTTTCGCCGATGTTGTCCGCGTGTACAAAGATGTACACACCGCTGCCCTGCACTTAACGCGAATCGGCGACCGCGAGGACGCACGGTCGCCGATTCAGAAGGGTGGCTGCAGACGATCGGGGACAAACGAGTCTCAGCTATCAACCCCATATGTGGCGACGGAACGAGATTCGACGATCGGGGCAGACTCCGAAGTCGAACAGATAATTCCCGTCACATGACCGGTTTCGGATTTGTAACCAGTCCTCTTTAGGATAAAACTGGTCACTCAGCCAATAATCGAACTTACGTCCACGGCTGGGTCACTCAGGTGGAGCAACTCGTGGCTTTCGCTGCCCAATTTCAAGTAGCCAAATCGCGCCCACCACCAGCGAGATCATCAAGAACGGAAGGATTGGCGCTCGCCAGAGATCGCCGGCCGTTGAGAGAAACGTGGCCAGCGGGAGCGTGATCACGGGCAGAGCGATCAGACGCTCGGCGGAGCCGGCCCCTTCCGCAAAGAGCGCGATCACGCCGCCGAGAACGAGAGCGAGATAGGCAAGCATCAGCACCACCGCGAGAGTGCGCGTTGCCGAGATGTATGTCGTTTCGCTGCGAAAGCTCTGTGGAAGGATCCACTCGTAGTTCCAGTTCGCGCTCGCCCAGCCGCCGCGGGCAAAGCGCGGATTCCACGGAGTGATGAAGGCGTAGGCACGGTCGGCGGCGGCGCTCGCCGAGTTGACGACCGTCTCTCCTCCTTGATCGGCCCACGCGGTGATCTGGTCGGTCGGTACGCCGCCGGTCGCCTGGGTCTGGACAACTGCGAGCCAGCAGGCTGGGAGCAAGATCGTCGCGACAAGCAGCAGGGTGGCGTGCTCGCGGCCGATTCCCCGGAAGGCCCACCAGCAGATGAAGGGCACGAGCAGCAGCGCGGCCGGGCTGAAGAGAATCGCCGCGCCCATCGTTGCTCCGGCGGCGATCGTGAGCAAGACCGGACCGGCGCCTCTCAGGTCGGGGACGCGTTCGCGCAGCAGGGTGACCAGCCAAATCGCCGCCACCAGTAGAAACATCAGTGGGAACTGCGGAGCCAAGTGGCCGGGGAGCTCGAGCAGCGCGACCGACGCGGTCATGAGTGCGGCCGGAAGCAGAGCGGCAAAGCCGAAGATCACGCGGCGGCTGAGGGCAAAGGTGAGGAGAGTTGCCGCAGCGACGATCAACGATTGCGCGGCGAGAATAACTACCCGGAAGGTGTGGGTGTCGCCGGAACTTCCGCCGGCCAGCTCCCAGGCACCGCGAATCACGGCGCCGTACCCCGGAGCAAACGCCCTCACGGCTGCCAGCTCGTCGAAGGCGACGTCGCCGGCGTTCCTCCATTCGTGCGGCGGATAAGCCCAGAAGTCGCCGGCCGGAGGTAGCCCGACGACGAGCTGGTGCTCAATGCCGTATCGCTGAAACCACACCACGCGCAGCACGACGCCCGCGGCCGCGATCACAAAGGCCCATAGCCAAAGCCGGCGCGGCGAAGCTTCGTCGAGCGGGCGATCTTCCGGAAATGCTGGTTCCACTGCTCAGACACTTCGCCGCCGGGAGCAAATTGCTTGCCCGGCGGCCAAGAGCTGAATCGAGCTTGCGCAGATGCGGCTTGGGGTTACCAGAGGCCGCTGCTGGGGCAACCGCCCTTGCCGCGGCGCGCGACCGGGCCGCAGACACGCTGCACGTCACCACTGGTCGGACGGTAAATGGAGAACCATGCCCCCGAGGCCGAGTCCTGAACCACGCAATATGAGTGCGCCGCGCCGCTTAGCTCGGTTCCGTCACAGGAACCGGTGTTGGCTCCACTAGTCAGCGGTGCGCTGAAGCCGACGTACGTGTACGTACCGGTGCCACAGGCCGCGTTGTTGGTGACAGAAGGCTCAATGGCATTCAGATCGCCGATCGTCGCTGTGTAGCCACCCGTGTCGGTGTAGAAGGTTTCCATCGCAGTAGCCATCGTGCGTGATTGACTCTTTGCACACGAGTCCTGGCCCTTTTCACGCTGGTTTAGGAAAGACGGGATCGCGATCGCGGCGAGAATGCCGATGATCAGGATCACTACGAGAAGTTCGACCAACGTGAAGCCGTCTTCGCTTCGTGGTGTCGCTCGGTTGTCGAAGAAGTTTGAGGTGCTCGAGAGCATTCGTTTCATCCCCCAGTGCCGCTTGCAGGCCTGTCGCGGGCCGTGGCATGGATTGGTGGTTGAGGCACCTATGTATCGACCGGGTTAGGTACTGCCTTGACCTTGGGTTCAGTACCCCATGGACAAATGGTCGAGATCTTGCCGAGTATCTAAGGTGCTGAATCACCCGTATTCAGTGCGTTTGCCCAAGACAAAGGGAGCCGCTTTCGCGGCTCCCCTGCGCTGCTCGGTTCTTTCGCGATCCGGAGCTACCAGGTGTTGTTGCTGGCGCACCCGCCCTGACCTGCCGGCGTGCAGATTCGGGTCATCGGCTCACCGGCAGCTTTGCGAATCACGAAGATGTGATTGCCGCCGCCGCCCGTGGCCGCAGACGTGTGCACAACGCAGTACTCGGTGTCGCTAGCGCCGGAGGTGGCGTCGCAGTAGACCGGCGCCGCAACTGCCAGTCCGATTCCGCCTTCAGTTCCGTTTCCGCAGGCCCCCGTACCAGTGACCGCGGCCTCGATCGCATGTAGCGCGTCCATGTCGGCGCCGGAGTAGCTGTTGTGGTCCGTGTAGTACGTCTCCATCGCCGTCGCCATCGTGCGAGCCTGGCTCTTGGCACACGCGTCCTGGCCCTTCTCGCGTTGGTTCAAGAACGACGGGATCGCAATCGCGGCAAGGATGCCGATGATCAGGATCACGACGAGGAGTTCAATCAGCGTGAAACCATCTTCGTTGCCTGGCTTCACGCGATTCCCGATCATCTGTGAGGTTTTTGCACGCATTTCGTTTCCAATCGGCGATCGACCGGTCTGCCGTCGGTCGATCGCGAGTTTCGGTGGCTGAGACGACCTGGGTATCGGTCAGGGGGCTTCGGGTCTTGACTCTGGGGTGTTCACCCCATGGACGACCGTTCGAGCTCCAGTTCGCAAAATGACCGCTTTTTATCGCTCCAAACCGGCTCCTGGAGCGGGTTTGCGCCCTAGAATGATGCGAAACCTGACCGTTTTCACCGCGTCCCGGGTAAATCCTCTTCGGTTTTACGTCCGATCGCTTTGATTGATTGTCGAGTTACCCGCTGATAGCGGTTTCCGAGTCCGCAAAGTGGCAGAAAACGGGCGGTTTTCTCCAAATCTTCGCCTCTCGGAACAGTTGCAATGAAAGAAATGTTTCACGCTCGACGGTCGGTCTGGACCGGCGCTCTGGAGGAGGAGAAGAAGACGATGAACCCACCCGAATTGGCAATCGACACACAGGCGGGCGCCGTAGACGGCGCATTCACGCTTGAATCGCTCGGCAAGATCAGCCGCGGCAGCATCAACGGCCACGGCAAGGGCCTAGAAATCACGCGCCGCTACACGACCGCCGGAGTGCACCCGTTCGATGCCGTCGAGTGGGAGATCCGCGACGCGATCATCGGCAACCCGGAGAAACCTGCTTTCGAGCAGCGCGGCGTCGAGTTCCCCAAGAGCTGGAGCCAGAACTCCACCAACATCGTCGCGCAGAAGTACTTCCGCGGGAAGCTCGGCAGCGAGCAGCGCGAGAACTCCGTCAAGCAGATGATCTCGCGCGTCGCCGGAACGATCGCCGGCTGGGGCCGCGAGCTTGGCTACTTCGCCTCAGAAGAAGACGGCAACGCATTCGAAGACGAGCTGACCCACATCCTCCTCCACCAGGTCGCCGCCTTCAACTCCCCGGTCTGGTTCAACGTCGGCTTCGAAGAGCGCCCGCAGTGCTCGGCCTGCTTCATCCTCTCCGTCCAGGAC
>JAEYBE010000059.1 GCA_023404495.1 Actinomycetes bacterium
CGTCCACGTCGATCGCGATGCCATCCTCGTCGCGCAGCTGCACTCGCGCGAGAACATCTTCAAAGTCAGCGCCGATCATTGCCTCCGCACTGCCGGCGTCGAGCAGCCCGGCTGCGACGTCGTTCGCGTAGACGATCGTGCCATCGGGGCGCTGGGCAACGACGCCGCTGGCGATGCCGCCGATGATCGCGCTGATCTCGTCGCGCGATTCGCTGAGCTCTTGTTGAGCATGCGTGATTCGGTCAATCAGCTGGTCCGTGCGGGCACGCTGCGCGGCCTGCCGTGAGAGCGACGCGGCTTGGGTGACTTCGGCCTCGCCCCACGGGGGCTGTGGGTTGGGACAGATCAGGTAGTAGGTGGCCTTCAGGTCCCCAACCGGCGCGCCCAGAACCATTGTGTGCACCTTGCCGAGGCTTGCCACATCCGATCCCTCAAAGAGCTCGGAAAGCAGGTCAACTGGCGTCTCGCGCAGCAGCAACGGACCGCCGCGTTCCACGTCGGCCGCATAAGCGACGGTCGCGGCGTTCGGCTGGGCGCGAACCGCGACGCCCGACTCGTCGGCGTCGTCGCTTGTGGCCGTGATCCGCGCGGTGCTGCCGTCAGGCAAGCGCATGTCGAGGATCGCCCAGTGTGCGAACTCGACTGTCACGGCCGCCTGCGCGAAGCTGGCGAGCGCGTCCTCGACGCCGGTGGCCGCGGCGAGGTGACCTCGGGAGGCGTTGATCAGGTTCAACCGGCGGCGGGTTCGCAGGTCGCGCTCGCGCAGGATCGCTGTTTGCACGGCCAGTGCGCTCGCCAGTGCGACGACCGTGATCCGCAGCATATGACCGGCGGTCATGAACTCGTCCTGGCCCTGCGCGCCGAGCGCCACGGCGGCCGCCAGGGTGAGCGCGGCGACGATCGCCGTTCGCCGTGGTGTGGTGCCAAGGCCGGCGACCAACGGCGGCCCAATCAACATCGGAATCAGTCGCGTCTCGCCGCCCAGCGCCACGGACGTCGCGACAATCGCAATCAGGAGACCGAGACTGACCAGTGTCCACAACCGAAATTCGGTGGTGCGCACGCTCAGTCCAGTGCGATCACGAGGACGGAGCCGTCGTCGTCGGTATCGACGCTGACGGAAGCTGCCGTGTGGGCGAGTACGTCTCCGACGTCCGGAAGCAGCGCCGCCTCACGGATCGCCGCCGCCTCGTCGTGTGTGAGGTCGGCAACGGCAAGCAACAGCGATTGCGGCGCGATCGCGAGCTTCAGGTGCCAGGCGCGCCCCGCAAGAGCGGTCGAGATGGCGTGCACCAGTGAGTCGGTGAGCGTCATCGCGTTTATCAGTCGGTCGACCGGTAGGCCGGCTTTGGCGGCGGCGGCCGAGACGAGCCGCTCGAGCACCGGTCCGCCAAGCGCCGGATCGCCGATCGTGAGCTCAAGCTCATCGGCAGCTAGCGCCTGAATGCTCATCCTCGGGCGTCCTCCGAACGCGCCTGTTCGCGTTCTAGGCCGAACTCCAGAATCACGATCGTGCCTGCGTCGTCGGATTGGATATCGCAGCGCCGCGTCACGGCCTGCATCAGGGGGATCCCCAACCCGCCCGCGACCTCGCCGTCGCCCGTGCGTTCGAGCCAGCTGCCGCGGTCGCGGATCGTCACGCGAAAGCCCTGTTCGATCGGGTCGAAAGCGACTTCAAGATCGCCCGGCTCGCCTCGGTAGGCGTACTTGATCACATTCGAACAGCCCTCGGTGACCGCGAGTTTGAGATCGTCGATCACCTCGTCGGAAGCCCCGAGCTCGCGTGCGGCGCCGTCAACCATCTGGCGCACGAGCATCGCGTTATCGGGCGCAGCCAGTAGACGCAGCAGAATCGCGCTGATCGTGCCATGCGTCTCGGCCACGGCGGTATCGCTCGTCATCGGGCGTGCTCCCTCAGCAACTCGCATGCGGCGAACCTCGAAACCGGTCCTACGTTCCCTGGCTTTGCCGCGGATCTGACGCGCACATTACCCCCAACGGATACCCGCGAGCGAGCATGTGCAAACCGCCCCGAAACGCCGCACAACGCGGAACGGCCCGCTGCGTGCTGGCGGGCCGTTCGCATTGTCCGTCGCAAGAGTTGACTGCGTTGCTCGTCGGAGCCACTCCGAATTCCGATCCGCGACAGACGCGCGGGCCGGCATTGACGCGACGGACACGCCCTTTCTACCCGATCCCGGAAGTCGTCAAACATCATCGGTCGATCCCTTCCGATTCAAGGTTCTCGCGGGCCGACTTGAGCGCGGCGCGAAGAATTCGCGAGACCTGCATCTGCGAGATCCCGATGCGCGTCGCGATCTCGGACTGCGTCAGGTCTTCGAAAAAGCGCATGTGAATGATTTCGCGATCGCGATCCGTCAGTCCGTCGAAGCTCGCTCCCAGCGTGCCGCGTAGTTCGGCGCGGCGTAGGTCCGGATCGTCGGTCGCCAGCGCCGAGGACTCGATCGGGCTCGCGTCCTCGTTGTCTTCGATGATCAATGGGGCAGCGTCGTATGCGCCGCCGGCGTGCATCGCCTCGAGCACCTGTTCGTCGCTGATGTTGAGGTACTGGGCGAGCTCGGAGATGGTTGGCGAACGCTGGAGGTCTGCCGCGAGCAGATCGATCGTTCGCATCACCTCGGCGTTTGATTCCTGAAGGTCGCGCGGGGGGCGCACGCTCCAGCCGTGGTCGCGGAAGTAGCGCTTGATCTCATCCGTGACGTTGGGTTCGGCAAAGGTTGTAAGCCGCACGCCGCGCGAGAAATCAAAGCGATCGATCGCCTTGACCAATCCGAGCGAGCCAACCTGCACGAGGTCATCGACGTCTTGGCCGCGGTTCGAATAGCGCATCGACACGCGCCGCACCCACGGCAGCATCATCTCCACCAGCTCGTCGCGGGCGTGCTCGTCCCCGTCGAATCGGTAACGGCGAAGGAGAGCGAGTTCGGCTTCGGCGCGAGCGGCCGATTCGTCTTGACGTTGGTTCACGCTTGGGTTCCCGTTGTGAGCGTTGCAGAATTCGCCACATTTGTGTGACAGCAAGTCCGCACGCCCGTAGTACCCACAGATGCAGATCACTGAACAGGCGCAATCGGCAGTAGCCGCGGAAGGACGACCGCCGGGGGCGGATGAGTTCAGCCGGCTCTATCTCGAGTCTCGCGATGACCTGTTCGCGTACTTGGCGTTCTTGGTCGGAGACCGGTCATTGGCGGAAGAACTGACGGCGGCGGCATTTGAACGAGCGTTCAGGAAGCGTGCGTTGTTCAATCGCAATCGCGGAGACCTTCGCGGATGGCTTTTCCGAATCGCGCGCAACTCAGCCGTGGATGAGCTGAGGCGTTCGCAGCGCGAATCGGCGTTGGTCTTGCCGGACGAGCGTGCCGGGGCTGACGCAGCGACAAGCGTCGATGACCGGCTGACTGTTGAACGGGCGTTGAAGGAGCTCAGGCCGAGCGAACGCGAGCTGATCGCGCTGAAATTCTTCGCCGGCCTTGAGAACGATCAGATCTCCCGGATCTTGAAGATCTCGCGCAGCAATGCGGGCACCCAACTGCATCGAGCGATGACAAGGCTCAGAGAAGTGATCGGAGAGCAGAATGATGCGTAAGAACTTGCAGAGCCAAGAGGCCCAGCGCGAACTGGAGATCGTCGGTGCGGTCGTGAAGGGCGGGGGACACGCGCGTCCGGAGGACGCAGAACTGGTGGAGCTGGCGCTCTCGATCCGGGAGCTGCGCCCCGTGCTCGACCATGGTGCGGCGACGCGACTCGACGAGCGGCTCACGAGCGCGCCGCCCAAGCGCAGGTCGTCTGCCCTCAAGCCGGCGCTTGCGGGGCTGGCGGTGTGCTTGATGCTCGCGGCGGTGGTTGCCACGCAATGGGAGCGGATCAATGCAGTGGAACCGGTCACGAAACTGAGTGATTCGGGTGGCGAGGACAAAATGCTTGGATCAACTGCTCAATCCGCACCGGAGACCAATTCGGCGCAGGCGGCCCGGGGCGACCTCAAGGCATTGCAGCAGGAATCCCTCGGTGCGAATGCCGACATCGCGAGGGTCCCATCTCCGCGCGCGGCAACGATGGATCGCGTCCAGGCCCAGGACGCGACGATCTCCCTGGCAACGCCGCCGGATGACTTCGAAGACACGGCCGATCAGGTCGGCCAGGTGGCCGATCGGGCCGGCGGCTACGTGCAATCGACGAGTGTCCGCGTGAGCGGCTCCGGCAACGGTCGAGGAGCCTTCCTGCTGATGATCCCTGCTGATCGACTTCAGGACACAGTCAGCGATCTGGCAAGACTGGGGCACGTCCGCTCGCGCTCACTCGGAGCCGAGGACATCACCGCCAACTTCAACGCGGCCGAGCGCACACTGACCGCGCGCCGCGCTCGCGTGCGCTCGCTGGAGCGCGAACTCGCCGCGGCCGCCAACGAGAATGAGCGAGCGGTGATTGAGCGCCGACTGGCGCTGGCGCGCGCAGCAGAGAAGCGGGCGACCCAGGGGGTGCGCGTGATGCGTACGCGCGCAAACTACGTGCCCGTCAATGTGAAGCTCGTCGCCGACAAAAAGGCCGCCGAGGCGGACAAGGGCGCGATCGCCAAGGCACTTGATCGTGCCGGAGAGATTCTGCAGGCGATGCTCGCGGTTGCGATCGTTGCGCTCGCGTTGGTCTTGCCGGTGGCGCTGGCAATCGCAATTGCGATGTGGCTGGTGCGTGGGATTCAGCGCCGGCGCGCCGAGCGGGCGATCGACGCGGCAGCGAGTCAGCCGGAGAAGCGGTAGGGCGCGAAGTCGTCGGGGCCGATCAGGCCGGTGTGGAGTGCGAGGACCAAGCAGTCGAGTTCGTCGCGGAAGTTCTCGTTGGCGAGCTCGGCATAGGTCGTGCGAAGCGCTGCCTTGCCCTTGGCGAAGTGGCGCCCAAACTCGCGCGCCTCTTCCCAGGTGCATTCTCCTTCGCGAATGTGCTGACACTCCGGGCAGCGCAGCGTCAGGCGCACGGTGCCGGATTGTTCAGTCTGAGCGTCCAGCGGCTGGACGAGGTCGGAGAAGCAGATCTCGCAGATCTCCGGCGGCACGCAGCCGGGCGGCTCCACCACCGCGGCGGTGCGCTTGCGGGAACTCCGAGAACTGTCAATGCGATGCATCTTGCCTCCCCCTCGAAGACGAACTGATTCCGAGAGTAGGAGGGTTTACGGACGATTCTCGTAGTGACCGAACGGTCACTTCAAAAGAACCCGCAAACTGGCGTATCCGCAGTAAGGATCCGCCGCCGGCGAGGGGAGGATTGGGCGGTGTTCGAAGCGTTCGCATGGGGATTCGTCGGCGGAGCCGCGCTGCTGATCGGCGCGGCGATCGCGTATCTCTGGGACATGCCTGAGCGTGTGCTGGGGGCGATCATGGCGTTCGGCTCCGGAGTGCTGATCAGCGCGGTCGCATTCGAGCTGGTTGATGAGGCGAACAGATCGACCGACGGGAATTGGGCGGTCGCCGCCGGGCTTGCCGTCGGCGCCCTCGTCTTCTACGGCGGTGACCTTATGATCGACCGCGCCGGCGGCGCGACGAGAAAATCGCCACGGCCTCAAGAATCCGAGGAGGGGGGAGCAGCGATCCTCTTCGGCACGGTTCTCGACGGTATCCCGGAGTCGATCGTCATCGGAGTCGGCCTGATCAGCGGCCAAGGCGTAAGCGCCGCGATGGTGGCGGCGGTCTTCCTCTCGAACCTTCCAGAAGCGATCGCCTCGACAAGCGGTCTCAAAGCGTCGGGCTGGCGAGCCGGCAAGCTCTTCGGCATGTGGGCTGCCGTTGCGCTGGTCGCGGGCCTCTCGTCCCTGGCCGGATTTGCCCTCTTCGACAACGCCCCAAGCGAGTCAATCGCGTTCGTCCTGGCATTCGCGGGAGGCGCGCTCCTGACAATGCTGATCGATTCAATGGTCCCCGAAAGCTTCAACCTCAACGGACCGGCAGCCGGGTTGCTCACAACTCTCGGCTTCGGCATCGCATACGCCATAAGCGCCTTCTAACCACCCGTCCTCGCGAACCTCGTCAGGGCGCTGAATCGTGCGAGATCGTCGACGCGCAGGGCGACGGGTCCGAGGGAGCGATCTCCCGATCGTGACCGAGGGCCCCGAGCCCGAGCATCGGCGAGATCGTGCGAGTCAGCGACCTGACCACCTGCCCGACCATGGTCCGCGGGGGTCTCCCGCGCGGACCGATCGACCAGGCGGGACGTCGGATCGGGTAAGCCGATCCGACAAATCAAGACAGCGCGCACGGCAGGATTCGAACCTGCGACTTCTGCCTCCGGAGGGCAGCGCTCTATCCACTGAGCTACGTGCGCCAGCCGCGCGTCAGCCTACCAGCGAGTGCTGCTGCCCGCCGTCCTCTTCAGAGGCAGTGATCGGCGGCATTGCCTGCGACTTGCGGCGCTTGCGACGGCGTGCGCCCAGGTGCTCCTGGTGGCGCTTCTGCTGCTCCTCGACGTGGCCGTCGCGAATCATCAGGACCTCGACGATCGAGTCGAAGAACACGTCCAGTAGTTCCGGATCAAAGTGTGTGCCGCGGCCCTCGGACATGATCGCCAGGGCGCGTTCGACGGTCATTGCAGGGCGGTAGACGCGGTCGCTGGTCAGGGCGTCGAAGACGTCGGCGATTGCCGCCATCCGGCCCTCGATCGGGATTTCGCCGCCCATAAGGCCGTTGGGGTAGCCGCCGCCGTCCCAGTGTTCATGGTGGCTTAGCGCGATCCGCGCGGCCAGGTCGAGCAGTGGACTGTCGGATCCGGCAAGGATCTCGTGGCCGATTTCGGCGTGCTTCTCCATCTCCGTGCGTTCTTCCGGCGTCAGAGCGCCGGGCTTGAGGAGAACGGCGTCAGGAATCGCAATTTTGCCGACATCGTGGAGCGGCGCCGCGATGCGCAGCAGCTCACAGCGGTCCTGGTCCCATCCGATCTTGTTTGCGAGCAGCGCGCAGTAGCGCCCCATCCGTTCGATGTGGTCGCCGGTTTCCTGATCGCGCGTCTCGACGGCGATCGAAAGTCGCATGATCGTCTCTTCTTGGGAGTGGGCGAGGGCGGTCTCTGAGCGCTCGAGGTCGGCGATCGTCTCGCGCAGTCGTTGCTCGATCTGGGCACGCTCAACAAGGTTGTCGTTCAGGTCGGCGGCCCGGCGGCGTAGCTCGTTATTGGTGTAAGAAAGCTGCCTGGTTGTGCGCCGGAGGATTGGCAGCAGGGCTGCGTAGAGCAACAGGAAGATCAGGAGGATGAATCCGGCGAGCGGCAACGCCTGCTGCCGAATCGAGCCGGCCGCAGCGCCGTAGTCGCTGTAGAGCTCAAAGATTCCGGCCGGCTTGGCCGTCCCCGGGTAATAGACGGGGGCATACGCCTCGATCGCCTTGACTTCGCCGCCCGCGCCGCCCTCGGCACCGAGCGTGGTGACCTTGGTCACATCGTCGCCCGCCATCACGCTGCGGATCTGCGACACGTCGTCTGACTTCTGGCCGATCTCCTGGCGATCGGTGGAGTAAACAACCCTGCCGGTGGGCGAGTAGAGCTTTACGCGGATGCCGCCGTTCTTCAGTAGGTCGCGCTTGGCAGACGCGTCGAAACTGTCAAGTTGCGACTGCGTGAAAGGTGTCTCCCATGCGTCGGCGTTCACCAGTTTGGGGACGATTGTCGCCGCCACGAATTCGGCGTGGTCCGAGACCTTCTGCGTCGAGTTCGCCTCGACGTTGTGGCGTACGAAGTACAGGATTATCGCCGCGGCGAGAATCAGGGCAAGGCCCATATAGATGGCGAAGGCTCGCATGACGCGTGGCGGCCGGGCTTCCCTGCCGGCCAGTCCGAGATCGAATTTCCCCCTCGGCACGCGTTGCGAATCGCGTCCGTGCGAATGCATAAGAGAAGTTTCGGGCGGTTTGAGCGGGTCCTTGAGCGAAAGTACGACGCAGAATTAGGTATTTTCGCGGGCGGTAGAGTCCCGCCGGTGAACCTCTCAGTCGTATTTGTCGGCACCGCCGGATCGACCCCGACGCCCCGCCGGGGGCTTGCGTCATTGCTGATTCGCCGGGGCGGAGATCAGTTGCTCTTCGATTGTGGAGAGGGCACGCAGCGCCAACTGATTCGTTCCGTGGGACTCGCAGACCTGGAGCACGTCTTCCTGACGCACTACCACGCGGATCACATCCTCGGCATTCCGGGGATGCTCAAGACGTTCGCGCTGCGCGGCCGTGAGGTGCCGATGACGATCTACGGACCGCCCGGGCTTGAGCGCATGATGGGCGAGTTCTCATCGCTGATCGGCCGGCTGCCATTTGACTGCGAGCTGTACGAGCTGGCGCCCGGAGAAGAGCTCGGTTTCAAGGGATTTCGGGTCACTGGATTCGAGGTCGATCACCGGGCGCGCGCGTACGGCTACGCGTTGATCGAACACGACCGGCCGGGCTTCTTCGACGAGGCGCGGGCCCGCGAGCTTGGCGTTGAGCCCGGCCCTGACTTTGGCGTGCTCCAGCGCGGAGGCGAGATCACAACGGCCGAAGGCGCGCTCGTTTCGGCGGATCAGGTGGTCGGCGAATCCCGGCGTGGACGACGCGTGGTCTACACCGGAGACACAGCGCCGTGCGCCGCGACGATCGAGGCGGCGCGTGGCGCCGATGTGCTGATCCACGAGGCGACCTTCGGCGACGACGAGGAATCCCGCGCGCGCGAGACCGCGCACAGCACCGCGCGGCAGGCGGCCGAGGTCGCTCGCGAGGCGGGGGTCGATCTGCTCTGCCTTACGCATGTTTCGGGGCGATACTTCGGCAAGGAGCTGCGCTCCGAAGCGCGGGAAGTGTTCGAGAACACCGAGCTGCCGCGCGATTTCGACGTCGTCGAGGTGCCGTTTCCCGAGCGCGGAGCGCCGTATTTGCAGAAAGATTCGCCTGTCGGCTAGTACACGGCCGCTGCGCCGCCTGTTAGTCTGGCTGGGCAGCAATCAACTGCCCTTTAACTGTGGTCCCGCGAGGCCAAGAAGGAGCCAGATTTGTCCGAGTCCGCAAAGGTCGTGTTCGACCGTGCCGATCTGTCGCGCACGATCGTCCGCATCGCGCATGAGATCGTCG
Organism: Actinomycetes bacterium; assembly: GCA_023404495.1. Taxonomy (GTDB): domain Bacteria; phylum Actinomycetota; class Thermoleophilia; order Solirubrobacterales; family JACPNS01; genus JACPNS01. Next base: position 9,093 of record JAEYBE010000059.1, read on the forward strand.
AGAAAAACGGCGATCGTCCCTTTGCGATCGTCGGCATCCACCGCCGGGGCGTTCCGGTGGCCAGGCGGATCGCCGCGCAGATTGCCGACTTTGACGGTCGCAGTGTGCCCGTCGGCGAACTTGACATCTCCTTTTACCGCGATGACATCGGACAAGCGCGACCGAGCCAGCCGGTCGTGCACAGCTCCAGCCTCGACTTTGGCGTCGACGACCACGTGATCGTGCTGGTCGACGATGTGCTCTACACCGGGCGCACCGTGCGCGCGGCGATCGATGCGCTGTTTGACTTCGGCCGGCCCCCGGCTGTTCAGCTTGCTGTACTTGCCGACCGCGGACACCGCGAGCTTCCGATCCGACCAGACTTCGTCGGCAAAAACCTCCCGACAAGCAGCGATGAGCGCGTCAATGTGCGCGTCGAGGAAATCGACGAGATCGACGAGATCGCGATCGTGCCGAATTCGAAAGTGGGAGCTGCCTGATGCGCAACCTGATCGGAATCGCGGATCTCTCGCGCGAGCAGATCGAGCGACTGCTGGACCGCGCCGAGAGTCTTGCGCAGCTCTCGGAGCGCGAGAACAAGAAGCTCCCAACCCTCTCCGGGCGAACGATCGTGAACCTCTTCTTCGAGAACTCGACCCGTACGCGGTCCTCTTTCGACCTCGCGGCCAAGCGCCTCTCTGCCGACACTGTGACGATCCAGGCGAGCAGCTCGAGCGTCGAGAAGGGGGAGTCCCTGCGCGACACCGTGCAGACGCTCTCCGCCTACAAGCCGTCGGCGATCGTCGTGCGTAGTTCGAGCGTTGGCGCGCCGGGGATGATCACGCGCTGGACCGACGCGGCCGTGATCAACGCCGGAGACGGAAAGCACGAACACCCGACTCAGGCGCTGCTTGACGCATACACGCTGCGCACTCGACTCGGCGCCCTCGACGGTCGAAGTGTCTGGATCATCGGCGACGTGCTGCACAGCCGTGTCGCGCGCTCGAACATCCTTGCTCTGACCAAGCTTGGCGCGGATGTCACGGTCTGCGGTCCGCCGACCCTGATCCCGCGAGAGATCGAAGCGCTCGGGTGCGCCGTCTCCTTCACGCTCGAAGGCTCAGAGGATGCCGACGTGCTCTACGTGCTGCGGATGCAGAATGAGCGGATGCGCCCGGCGGGCGAGGGCGGCCAGAGCTTCATACCTTCGGTTCGCGAGTACGCCCGCTACTACCAAATCAACGGCAAGCGCCTGGGTGCGGATCAGCTCTTGATGCACCCGGGCCCGGTCAATCGCGGGGTCGAGCTCTCACCGGATGTCGTCGACGCCCCGCAATCGTTGATCACCCAGCAAGTCGCCTCCGGAGTCGCTGTGCGCATGGCGGTGTTCTATGAGCTGCTCGCCGGCGGAGGCGACGGCGGCGGCGCCGAGCATTGCGAGCCGGAGGTTGCCGAGGCCCGTGCCGCCGGACCAGAAGGGATTGTCCGATGAGCAGGCCCGATCTCAAGCTGATCGAGCCGCTGCCGCCTGAGCCGATCGGGCCGCCAGCCGACGAATGCCTGAGCTTTCGCGGCGGAGCGCCGGCCGACCTGCTGATCCGCGGCGCACACGTGCTCGACCCGGCCGCCGGTGTCGATGAGGTGCTCGATCTGCTGGTGCGCGGCGGCGAAATCGCTGAACTTGGCAAATCGATCAGCGCACCCGAGGGGTGCGAGGTGATCGAGGCTCAGGGAAAGCACGTCTTTCCGGGCTTTGTGGACCCGCACGTGCACCTGCGGACGCCAGGATTTGAATACAAGGAGAACCTCGAATCGGGCACGCGCGCGGCGGCCGCAGGCGGGTTCACGGCGGTGATCGCGATGGCCAACACCAACCCGCCGGTCGACAGCGCCGCGGCGATCCAGTCGCTGCGTACTCGCGCCGAGGAAGACGCCCAGATACCGGTGGCATTCTCCGCGACAGTGACGAAGGCGATGGCCGGTGTCGAGCTCTCGGAGATGGCAGAGCTCGCAGAGGCCGGCGCGATCTGCTTCACCGACGACGGCCTGCCGATTGCCGACGCGGGACTGATGCGCCAGGCGCTGCAATACCAGCGCCTCGCAGGCCGGCCGATCGCTCTCCACGAGGAGGACCCAAAACTCACGCGCGGCGGAGTTATGAACGATGGCGCCGTCAGCGCGCGTTTGGGACTCGCGGGATACCCGGGCGTCGCAGAGAGCACGATGATCGCGCGCGACGCACTGATCGCCGAGTACGAGGACGGGCGCATTCACGTTCAGCACCTCTCTTGTGTCGGCTCGATCGAGGCGGTTGCCGCGGCCAAGGAGCGCGGCGTGAAGATCACGACCGAGGTGACGCCGCACCATCTTGTCTTGACCGACGAGGCGGTCGGCGAGGGAACCGACGCAAACTTCAAGATGAATCCGCCGCTGCGCACGGAAGCTGACCGCCAGGCGCTGATCGAGGCGCTCAAGAGCGGGGTGGTGGACATCATCGCCACCGACCACGCCCCGCACGCGGCGCACGAAAAGGAAGTTCCCTTCGAACAGGCGGCGATGGGCGTCACGGGTCTGGAGACTTCCTTCCCGGTCGTCTACAGCCAGCTGGTTCGCCCGGGAGTGCTTGAGCTCTCGACGCTCGTCGATCGACTCGGCCGGGGCGCGGAGTTGTTCGATCTGACTAGGCCGCGCATCGCGGTCGGCAGCGCAGCGAACCTCTGCTTGATCGATCTCGATGCGACATGGACGGTCGGCGAAGAGGGCTATGCAAGTCGCTCTGAAAACAGCTGCTTTGCCGGAATGGAGCTGCACGGCCGGGTTCTTGCGACGGTCGCGGCCGGCGTGGTCGCGCATCGCGCGCGAAGCCTCACGGTGCAGGAGGTGGCTCGATGAGCACGCGCAGGCCCGCCTACCTGCTGCTCGAGGACGGTTCTCGCTTCGACGGATTCGTCGCCGGCGCTGAACCCGAGGCGCTCGGCGAAGTCGTCTTCAACACTTCGATGGCCGGGTACCAAGAGGCGCTGACCGACCCCAGCTACCGCGGTCAGATCATCGTCTACACCTACCCGATGGTCGGCAACTACGGGGTCTCGGAGGCATTCATGGAGTCCTCGGCGCCGCACGCGCGGGCCGTCGTGATGCGCGAGGTCGCGCCGGCCGGATCCCCGGACCGCCAGGGCGAGTGGGAGTCGTGGCTGGCCGACCAGGGGGTGCCGGGGATCACCGGCGTGAACACGCGTGCCCTGGTGCGTCACATCCGCGACAAGGGGGCGATGCGCGGCGGGATCTTCGACGCAGCAACTCCTGAGCCGCAGGCCCGCGAGCGGATCGATGCCGAACCAAGCATGCGTGGCGCAGACTTTGCTCGTGAGGTGACTCCGGGCGAGCCGGTGATCCTCGGCGACGGCAGCTCGGCGCACGTCGTCGCGATCGACACCGGCATCAAGCGCTCGATCGTCGACAACTTTGTCGCGCGCGGCGTGAAGATCGAGCTGCATCCGTGCGACACCCCGGCGGAGGCGCTGATCGAGCGCAATCCCGACTTCTTCTTTCTCGCCAACGGACCCGGCGACCCCGCGGCGCTCGACTATGTGGTCGAGAACGTCCGCAAGCTGATCGGCGTCAAGCCTGTGTTCGGGATCTGCCTCGGCCACCAGCTGCTCTGCCGCGCGGTCGGGCTTGACACGTACAAGCTTCCGTTCGGTCACCGCGGCGCGAATCACCCGGTCAAGGACCTCGCGACCGGCAAGATCGACATCACCTCCCAGAACCACGGATTTGCGGTTCAGACCCCAGACGGCTCGGGCACGATCGACGTCGACGAGCCGGTGCGCTGGGAGACCGACTTCGGCGCCGCCGAGCTCTCGCACATCAACCTCTACGACCGCACCGTCGAGGGTCTCGTGCTCAAAGACGTCAAAGGTGCAACTGTGCAGTACCACCCGGAGGCTGGGCCGGGGCCGCACGACGCGCGTTACCTCTTCGATCGCTTCCTGGAGCTCGCCAGCTGATGCCGCGCCGCGACGACATCAAGAAGATCTGCATCCTCGGTTCCGGCCCGATCATCATCGGTCAGGCTGCCGAGTTCGACTACTCCGGAGTGCAGGCTTGCCGCGTGCTGCAGGACGAGCGATACGAGGTGGTGCTGGTCAACAGCAACCCGGCGACGATCATGACCGACCCGGAGTTCGCCGCGCGCACGTACATCGAGCCGCTCACGACTCGCTCTGTGACCGCCGTGCTTGAGAAGGAGCGCCCCGACGCGCTGCTTGCGACGCTCGGCGGCGGCACCGCGCTGAATCTCGCGCGCGACCTAACTGAAACCGGCGTGCTCGATCGGTTGGGCATCGAGATGATCGGCGCCAACTATGAGTCGATGCGCAAAGCGGAGGAGCGCGAGCTCTTTCGCGAGGTCGTCCATTCGATTGGGCTCAAGTGCGCGGGCTCGGTCGTTGTGCACGACAGCACGGGCGACGGCCGCGTCCCGGCAGATGAGATCGACCGCGTGATCGACGCGGTTGGAATCCCGGCGATCATCCGGCCCGGCTACACGATGGGCGGCTTTGGCGGCGGGATCGCGCGCTCGCGCGAGGAGCTCGAGACGATGCTCGCGGCGGCGCTCGCCGCCAGCCCGATCGGCGAGACGCTGGTTGAGCAGTCGCTGCTCGGGTGGGGAGAGTTTGAACTTGAGGTGATGCGCGACAAGAACGACAACGTCGTGATCATCGCGTCGATCGAGAACATCGATCCGATGGGCGTGCACACCGGCGATTCGGTCACCGTTGCACCGCAGCAGAGCCTGACCGACGCCAAGTACCAGGAGTTGCGCGACCAGGCGATTGCGATCATCCGTGCGATCGGCGTCGAGACCGGCGGATCGAACGTGCAGTTCGCCGTCAACCCGGCGGATGGCGAGATTGTCGTGATCGAGATGAACCCGCGTGTCTCGCGCTCTTCTGCGCTGGCCTCCAAGGCCACCGGCTTCCCGATCGCCAAGATCGCCGCGCGCCTGGCCGTCGGCTACTCGCTTGAGGAAATCCCGAACGACATCACCGGCAAGACGGTGGCGTCTTTTGAGCCGGCGCTCGACTACGTGGTCGTCAAGTGGCCGCGTTTTGCGTTCGAGAAGTTCCCGGGCTCGGATGACGGCCTGACCAGCCAGATGAAGTCGGTCGGTGAGGCGATGTCGATCGCCCCGACGTTCAAACAGGCGTTTCAGAAGGCCTGGCGTTCGCGCGAGCTGGACAAGCCACCGCTCGTGGATCTGCCCAAGGACGAGCTGCTGGAGCTGCTCGTGCGGCCGACGGCCGACCGCTTCGAGTTGCTCTTCGAGGCGATTCGCAAGGGCGCAACTGTCCAGGAGCTCAACGCCTCCACGCACATTGATCCCTGGTACCTGCGGCAGTTCGAGGAGATCGTCGCGGCGGAGGATTCGATTGAGCCTGGACTGGAGCGTGTCTACCGCGCGGTCGACACCTGCGCCGCTGAGTTCGAGGCGAAGACGCCGTACTTCTACTCAGGATTCGAGCGCGTTGGTCCTGACGGACCACAGCACGAGATCGAGCGCGGCGATCGCCCTTCGGTGATGATCCTGGGCTCGGGGCCCAACCGCGTCGGTCAGGGCATCGAGTTCGACTACTGCTGCGTCCATGCGGCGATGACGGTGCGCGAGAGCGGCCGTGATGCGGTGATCGTCAACTGCAATCCCGAGACCGTCAGTACCGATTACGACATCTCCGACCGGCTCTATTTCGAGCCGCTGACGCTCGAGGATGTGCTGGCGATCGTCGAGGTCGAGAAGCCAGAAGGCGTGATCGTGCAGTTCGGCGGCCAGACCCCGCTCAAGCTCGCCGCCGGACTCGCCGCGGCAGGCGTTCCGCTGCTTGGAACCGGTGTCGATGCCATCGACCACGCCGAAGACCGCGAACGATTTGGCGAGCTGCTCGATCGCAACAACATCGCCTGCCCGCCGTACGGCATTGCCAGGAGTTCGGACGAGGCGCGCGCAACTGCGCAGGCCGTTGGTTTTCCCCTGCTGATCAGGCCGTCGTACGTGCTTGGCGGACGCGCGATGGCGATCTGCTATTCGCCGGAGCAACTCGATCAGTACCTCGAGACCGAAGCCACCGCCCTGGGTCTTGACCGCCCGGCGGTCGATGGCGAGCGCGAGCAGGTGTTGCTGCTGGACCGCTTTCTCGAAGATGCGATTGAGATCGACGTCGATGCGCTCTGCGATGGGGAGACCGTGAAGATCGGCGCCGTGATGCAGCACGTCGAAGAAGCCGGCGTGCATTCAGGCGATTCGGCCTGCGTGATCCCGGCGATGTCGATCGGGCCCGAGGCCTACGAGACGATCCTCGCGCACACTCGCACGATCGCGCTCGAACTCGGTGTGGTCGGGCTGATCAACGTGCAGTACGCGGTCGCCGGCGACGAGGTCTACGTGATCGAGGCCAATCCGCGCGCCTCGCGCACGGTGCCCTTTGTCTCGAAGGCGACTGGGGTCTCGCTCGCGAAGGTTGCTTGCCGGCTGATGCTCGGCGAGCGACTGGCGGACATCGAGATTCCGGAAGGGGGCACCGATCACGTCTCGGTCAAGGAGGCCGTACTGCCCTTCCAGCGCTTCCCCGGTGCCGACGCGGTGCTAGGTCCGGAGATGCGCTCGACCGGCGAAGTGATGGGCATCGCCGACGATTTCCCGACGGCGTTCGGAAAGGCCCAGGCCGCTGCCGGCGCAGCGCTCCCGGATGGCGGGACGGTGTTCATCACCGTGCACGACAGAGACAAGCCGGCGGCGACGCAGCTCGCGGCGAACCTCCACGATCTCGGCTTCCAAATCATCGCGACCGGCGGCACTGCGCGATCGATCAGGCGGATGGGTATCCCGGTCGAGGCGATCAACAAGATCGGCGAGGGCTCGAACAACGTCGTCGAATGGATCGAACGCGGGGACGTCGACATGGTCGTCAACACCCCGTCGGGCAGCGGTGCGCGTGTGGATGGCTACGAAATTCGCATCGCCGCGACCGCGCGCGGGATCCCTTGCATCACGACGATGACCGGCGCGAGCGCTGCCGCCCGCGCGATCGGCGCAATGCGTATCCATGGCGACGAGGTTCGCTCGCTGCAGGAGCTGCACGCTGCAGGCGCGCCCGAAGAGGCCGCGGTTTGAACCTGGCGGCGCCGAATCGGCCGCAGGCGCCGTTTGGAACACGCCAGGCCGAGGTGATCGAGCGGCGCGAGGCCGGTCCATATGTTGTGCTCACGGCGCTCGACGGTCTGGGTCCAAAGCCGGTCGCCGGGCAGTTCTACATGCTTCGAACGGCCAACGGCTGGGGCGCGGGGGAGGATGGACGTCCATATCTGCCACGCGCGCTCTCTTACGCCCGCTGTGTTGAGCGGGAAGACGGCCTTGCACTGGATTTCTTGTTCGAGGGCGTTGGGCCCGGAACCGGGCGCCTTGCCGACATCCAAACCGGCGAGCACGTCATTCTGACCGGCCCGTTCGGGAACGGGTTCGCGCTCGATCCCGCGCGCTGGCCGCTGCTTGTCGCGGGCGGAATTGGGCTTGCTCCGATCGTGGCGCTCGACGATGAACTGCGCGAACTCGACGGGGTACGCGCGGAGGTGCTGATCGGAATGCGCTCGGCAGCGCACGCCGACGCGATTTCGATCTACGACCTTGAGCACGACCTTGCGACCGACGATGGTTCTGCCGGTCGTGGCGGGTTCGTGACCGAGCTGCTCGCCGAGGCGATCGATCGGCGCGCGGAGTCGACGGTCTACGCCTGCGGACCGCCGGCGATGCTCGAGTCTGTGCGCCTGCTCTGCGCCGATCGGGACGTTCCGGCGCAGCTTGCGATGGAGTCTGGGATGGCGTGTGGGTTCGGCGCTTGCTTTGGCTGCGTGGTCCCGACCAAGGACGGCTACCAGCGGCTCTGCGTCGATGGCCCCGTGATTGACGCAGCGTGCCTCGATACGGCGATCACAGTCGGAGGCCATTGATGACCGTCGAGTTCTGCGGCATTTCGCTTGAACACCCGGTGATCAACGGATCGGGCACATACGACGCGCTCGCGGCGCGCCGGGTCTTCGGCGACGCGTTCGAGCGCAATTTTCCGTTTTCGGCCTACGTGTCAAAGACGATCACGCTTGAGCCGCGCGCGGGCAATCCGCCGCCGCGACTGTGGGAGCTGGGCCAGGGGATGATCAACTCGATCGGCCTGCCAAACAAAGGTTTGGTGCGGTTCATCGACGAGGATCTCCCGCAGTACGCGACGTTGCCGGCGCCGTTGATCGTTTCGGTGATGGGCTTTGCGGCGAGCGAGCTGGTGACGATCATCGACACGCTCGACACGCGCTCCGAGATCGCCGCATTCGAGCTGAACTTTTCATGCCCGAACGTGAAGACGGGAAACATCGTCGGATCCGACCCCGTCGAGTGTGAGGCGATGATGACCGAGCTGCGCCCGCACTCGCAGAAGCCGATGATCGCCAAGCTCGCACCGTCGACCTCGCGCCCCGATCTCGTGGCGGCGGCGGCCGAGAGCGCCGGGGCCGACGCGATTTCTCTTGTCAATACGCTGCCGGGGATGGCGCATGCGCCGGGAACCGCTGAGCCGTGGCTCGGTGCCGGCAGCGGAGGTATCTCCGGTCCGGTGCTTCGGCCGGTGGCGCTCGCTCAGGTCACACGAGTGTCCAGCGCGGTGCGCGTTCCGGTCGTCGGCATGGGCGGAGTCGAGTCCGGCCGCGACGCTCGGGCGCTGCTCGACGCCGGGGCTCGCCTTGTGGCCGTCGGCACCGAAAACTTCCGTGATCCGGCGGCCGGAAACCGCATTGCCGCGGAGCTCTAGCCGAACGCGGGGGGCGCGATTCTGCGGCCGCCCGCGGGCCGGATCGAACCGATCGGTACCCCGCGATGGGGTCAAGCAACCATGAACTCTCGTAAACCTCAACCTTAGGTCGAGGTGAATCGTGAAATTTCCTGTTGTCTACCCGTTCAAACCTGCCTATCATTCCCGCCATGCCGCAACCCGCCACGAAGCCTCAGAAGTCCGAAAGCGCCGCTCAAAAGGCGCAGGCCGAGGCTCTGGCAGAGACGCCGGATCGCTCGCCGTCACAGCGGCTCGAAGCTCTCAAGCTTGCCAATGCGGTGCGCACGGAGCGCGCCACGCTCAAGCGGGACCTCAAAGCCGGACGCGTCCGCATCGAGCAGGTGCTGGCCGATCCGCCGGAGTGCGTGCACTCGGCGAAGGTCGCCGACATCATGCTGGCCGTCCCGCGCTACGGGCGCGTGAAGGTCAGCAAGATCCTCCAGCGCTGTCGCATCTCGCCGAGCAAGACCGTGATCGGTCTTTCTGAGCGTCAGCGCGGCGAGCTGATCGAAGCGCTGCGTCGCCCGTAGGTCCGATGGCCGAACCGGCCGTCTTCGTGATCACCGGTCCCTCGGGCGTCGGCAAGGGAACGGTCATCCGCGCGTTGCGCGAACGCCACCCCGAGCTTGGTTTGTCCGTTTCGGCGACGACCCGCGCTCCGCGCGCGGGGGAGATCGACGGCGAGCACTACCACTTCCTGAGCGACGAAGAGTTCGACCGCCGCGTCGCCGCCGGCGACTTCGTCGAGCACGCCGCCTACAGCGGCAACCAGTACGGGACGCTCCGCAGCGAATTGCTGCGCAATTCCGAGAAGGGCGGGGTCGTCCTTGAGATCGAGCTCCAAGGCGCACGGCAAATCCGCGCGAGCATGCCTGAGGCCAAACAGATCTTCATCGCGCCACCTACTCCCGAGACGCTGCGCGAACGTCTGGTCGGTCGCGGGACGGACTCGCCGGAGGCGATCGACCGGCGGCTCCGCGTCGCCGAGGAGGAACTCGCCGCGCAGGGTGAGTTCGAACACGTGGTGATCAACGACGACGTTGATCGCGCGGTAGACGAGCTCGACGCGATCATCGCGCCCGGGTAGGGCGCGGAGGCTCGCCGCCGAAAGCTCTACAATCCCGTCTTCCAACGAGATTTGAAGGAGTACCCGTGGTTGAACCGCGCGTAGACAAGTTGCTTGAGAAGATCGATTCGCAGTACGCGTCGGTGATCGTCGCCGCCAAGCGTGCGCGCCAGATCAGCTCGTACTACCACGGCCTCGGTGAGGGCCACTTCGGCGAGTACGTACCGCCGATGGTCGACACCCGCTCGAAGAACTACTTGACGATCGCCCTCGAAGAGATCGAGGCCGACAAGCTCAAGTACCAGTACCGCTAGGCCGCAACCCCCAGCCGCGCCGCTCGTCAACTGCGCACCTTTGGTGCGCAGTTTGTTTTTGTACGCCGATCCCGCTCAACCATGGGATCGTTAGCTGCGCAAATAAGGTGCGCAGCGGATGAGCGGGTACTTCAGTCTGCTGCGCACGAATCAAGGCGGCACTGCACACAAAATGTACGCAGCTAACGATCCCATGGATAAGCCATTCCTCGGCGAAAAACTCCACTGCGCACCAAACGTGCGCAGTTGGGAGTGGGTGGGAGTTGCTGTTCGGGGCTGCGCACTGGCGTAGGCTGACGCGATGGTGAAACTGGCCACCCTTGCTGTTGCCGTGGTCGCGGTTTTTGTAGTCGGCTGCGGGTCGGACCAGTCGACTTCCTCGGCCACCCGGTATGTGGCCCTCGGGGATTCGAACACGAGTGGCGCAGGTCTTCCGACGCCGATCACCGGCGCGCCTGAGTTCTGTTATCGCACCGAGAGCGGGTATCCGTCGCTGGCCGCCAAGCGGTTGGGCCAGGACGAATTTGAGACCGTCGCCTGCAGCGGCGCGGGCATGTACGCGTTGGTGGCGGAGATGCCGCTCGTGCCGTCCGGCGATGCGCCGAAGCAGCTCGATGCACTCAAGGGCAACGAGACGATCGTCAGTCTCACGATCGGCGACAACGATGCTGGATTCGGTGAGGTCACGCGGCAGTGCCTTGAGGCGAAGTCGCCGGCGGAGACTCCCTGTCGCGACAAGTATGTGACCGCCGGCGAAAACAAGCTCACGACCGCGGCGCGCAAACTGGCAAAGCCGCTCGGCGACTCACTCGATTCGATCCGCGACAAATCGCCCAGGGCGAAGGTCTTCGTCGTCGGCTACGCGCCGATCATCCCGAAGGACGGCGCCGGCTGCTGGGGAGACGTCAACGTTTCACCGCAGGATGCCCCCGTCTTCTACGGCTGGCAGCAGGCGATCAGGAACGTTGAGCAGGCCACCGCCAAAGCCCACGGCGCCACATTCGTCGACCTCTTCAAGGCCGGAGCAGGGCACGATGCGTGCAAGCCGGCGAGCGAACGCTGGACCAATCCCGTGAACAACGTCGGGGACGCCGGCTGGCCGCTGCACCCCACGATTGCCGGCTCGCAGGCTGCCGCCGACCTGCTGGTCAACGCCTGGCGGCAGGCGGAGGATCAGTAGCTGTTTCGGCACGACCAACGTGGGGCGAACTGGGAGCCGCGTTGCAGCTGGCTGCTGCGCCGGCAGGAGCGTCGATAATCACAAACGATGGCCCGAATTCTTCTTGGAGTCAGCGGCGGGATCGCCGCATACAAAACGCTTGAACTGACGCGGCTTGCAATCAAGGCGGGTCACGTCGTGCGCGTCGTTCAGACGCCCGACAGTCTCAACTTCGTCGGCAAGAGCTCCTTCGAGGGCATCACCGGCGCGCCTGTGCTGATCGACCAGTTCGAGAATGATCCGGCCGGCGGCGTCTTCCAGGACCAACAGCGCCCCGAGCACGACCCGATCGCGCACCTGGAGCTTGCGGCCAACTGCGACGTCTTCTTGATCGCGCCGGCGACGGCAAACACGATCGCCAAGCTCGCGAGTGGCTTTGCCGACAACATGCTCACCGCCCTCGCGCTCACCTGCAAGAAGCCGATGATCGTCGCCCCGGCGATGAACAACGACATGTACACGTCAGCCGCCACCCGCGAGAATGTCGAGGTGCTGCGCCGGCGGGGCGTGACGGTGCTTGATCCCGGCACTGGCGAGCTCGCGTCCAAGGGCGAGTACGGCGTCGGTCGCCTGCCCGAGCCGAACGAACTCCTCGCAGCAGTCGAAAGCGCGCTCACCGGCGAGGCAAGCTACGCGCCGCGCTCGCTCGACGGCTTGAAGCTGCTCGTCAGCGCCGGTGGCACACGAGAGCCGATCGACGAAGTGCGCTTCGTCGGCAACCGCTCTTCGGGGAAGATGGGCTTTGCGATTGCCGACGAGGCCGCTGCGCGCGGGGCGGAGGTCACCGTCGTGGCCGCAAACGTCTCGCTCGCGAGAAACCCGGCTGTCACGTACCTCGACGTCTCCACCGCGGCGGAGCTTGAGGCCGCGGTGCGAACGAGCTTCCCAGTCTGCGACGCGCTGATCATGGCCGCCGCAGTCGCCGATTTCACGCCGGCAGCGCCCGCCGAGGGCAAGATCAAGAAGGCCGGCAAGCAGGGAATGGAGATTGAGCTGGTGGCCACCAACGATGTGCTTGCCGGTCTTGCGGATCTGCGGCGGGAGGGACAGGTGGTTGTCGGCTTTGCCGCCGAAGCCGGAGAGGCACTGCTCCCCGAAGCACAGCGCAAGCTCGAGGCCAAAGGCCTGGACATGATTGTCGCCAACGACATCGCCGATCCGACGATTGGTTTTGAAGTCGACGGCAATGAGGTCACGCTAATCACCAAGGGAGCAGAGCCCGAGCGCCCGCCACGCGGCAGCAAGGCACAGATCGCGGGCGCGATCCTCGATCGCGTGCAGTCGCTGCTGCGTCCGGCGCGCACTGAATCGGCCGCGCCAAGCGACCGCCCGGTATAATTTCGCCTGCTGACCTCCCGTCATCTCGGACACCAGGCCCCACGGCCGGGATCCGCGCAGTCTTGAAGTGGGCCTCCCGGCTCACTTTTTTATTGGGGAGATCGCAAAACAGCTGATGAGCGTCGAGAAGATCCAGAACCAGATCGAGGAAACCCTCGCCACTGCGGAACCGCAGGTGGAGGTCTTGCTGTGCGAAATGAACGGCGGGACGATCCGGCTCTACATCGATCATCCGGAACGCGTCGACCTTGAGCTTTGTGAGCGGGTCACCCGCGCGCTGCGCGCGATCCGCGAGGAGTACGGCCTGGAGGTTTCATCCCCGGGCCCCAAGCGGCCGCTGACCAAGCCGGACCACTTTCGGCGCTTCGTCGGTCGCCGCGCGAAGATCCGTACGCGCAGCGAGCACGAAGGCCGGCGCAATTTCAC
>JAEYBE010000023.1 GCA_023404495.1 Actinomycetes bacterium
TGCCTCGAACGTGACTGGATCGGGGAGTGCCGCCGCGACAGCGTCGAGGTCGATTTCTGCGGCAACAGCGCTGTTGAGGTCGAAGGCCTTGGCGACGGTCGGGTGCAGCTCGCCCAGGTAACCGACGGGCGATTCCGACACGGTCAACAGCGCTGAGCGGCCTGGAATCAGATACGGATGGTCCTCACCCGAGAGCTCAGCGAAACCGATCGCCACTCCCGTAAGTGACGAGACCGCCTCCACCGCGCCCTTCAGCGCGTAGAAGTCGCCGGACTCGGCCTCTCCCGTGCGCCATGTCGACGCCTGCGCTGGGCCGGAAAGCAGCAGCGCCAGCGCCTGGTTCTCGTCGGGCTCGTTCACCGTGCCGCCGTAAACAGCGCCAATCTCGAAAATCCGCACGGCGTCGGCGCCGCGAGCGAAGTTGTGCTGAGCCACCTCAAGCAGACCGCCGAGCACGATCGGGCGCATTACCGACTGCTCCTCGGAGAGCGGATTGGCGATGCGCAATCTCGATCCCGGCAGTGCGCCGCCAGGGGCCAGCTTGCCGAGCGCATCCTCACTGGTGAAGCTCCACGTGATCGCCTCGCTGTAGCCACCCGCTGTGAGCAGGTCCTCGATGCCGCGCTTCATCTTCTGCTGCGAGGAGAAGCGGCCGATCGCGGTCGGCGCAGCCGGCAGCGTCGCCGGGAAGCTGTCGACGCCCTCGATCCGGGCGACCTCTTCGATCAGGTCGGCCTCGCGGGTCACGTCGGAGGCCCGGTAGTGCGGCGGGGTTGCCAGTAGCGACTCGCCATTGATCTCCACACCGAAGTCAAGGCGCTCAAGAATCTCTGCGCAGCGAGCAATCGGGATTGCCGTGCCCAGCAGGCCCTCCACGCGCGCGGCGCGCAGCTCGATCGACTGCGGGGCCGGAATCTCCCCCGCGACGTCGATCGTCGCGCTGACGAGCGTCGCGCCCGTGAGTTCGATCATCAGCTTGGTCGCAATCTCCTGCACCTCGAGCGGAAGCTGCGGCGAGAGACCCTTCTCGAAGCGACCGCTGGCCTCGCTGCGCAGTGCGAGCTTCTGGCTGGTGCGGTGGATGTTCGGGCCGTTCCAAGACGCGACCTCGAGCAAGACATTCGTCGTCTGATCGGAGACCTCGCTGATCTGACCGCCCATCACGCCGGCGATCGCGCTCGGCCCCTCGCCGTCGCAGACGAGCAGCATCTGGTCGTCAAGCGTGCGCTCGACGTCATCGAGTGTCGTGACCTTCTCGCCATCCTTTGCCGCCCGAATCACAAGCTTGCCGCCGCGAATCTTGTCGAGATCGAAGGCATGCATCGGCTGTGAGGTCAGCAACATCACGTAGTTCGTGATGTCGACGACGTTGTTGATCGGCCGCTGGCCGGCGGCCGAGAGGCGGCTCTTGAGCCAGAGCGGCGACGGACCCACCTTGACATCGCGGAAGATCCGCGCGGTGAATCGCGGGCAGAGCTCGTGATCCTCGACTGTGATCTCGAAGGTCTCGTCGCCCGCCGGTGCCGGTCCCTTCTCCAGCCCTACGAGCGGAGCGCCGGTTATTGCGTGAACCTCACGGGCAACGCCATGCACGCCGAGGCAGTCCGGGCGGTTGGGCGTGATCTCAAGTTCGAGTACGTCCTGACCGGGCGCGAGCACGGTCGCGAGCGGCGTTCCCGGCGCGACGCCGTCCACATCGAAGTGCTGTTCAAGCTGCATGATGCCGTCGTGGTCGTCGCTGATCTCGAGCTCTCGCTCGGAGAGGATCATTCCGTTGCTCTCAACGCCGCGCAGCTTCGCCTTCTTGATCTTCGTGCCGTCGGGCATGATCGCGCCAGGACGCACCACGGCGACGGTCTGACCGGCATCGACGTTGGGGGCACCGCAGACGATCGTCGCGGGGGTCTCTTCGCCAACGTCCACTGTGCAGACGCTCAGCTTGTCGGCGTCGGGGTGCTTTTCGCGGGTGAGCACCTTGCCGACCACAAAGCCGTCGTCCGCGGCGGCGCCGTGGCGCATGACGCGTTCGACCTCCGTGCCGGTCATCGCGAGGCGTTCGGCGAGTTGATCGACCCCCAGACCGGAGTCGCAGTACTCGGCAAGCCATTCCATCGGTACGCGCATCAGTAGCCCCCGCCCTCGAACTGGGCCAGCAGGCGCAGGTCGTTTTCGTAGAAGAGCCGCAGGTCTGGGATGCCGTGCTTCAAGAAGGCGATTCGCTCCACCCCCATGCCGAAGGCGAAACCCTGGACTGTCTCGGGGTCGTAGCCGCTTTCGCGCACATAGGAGAAGACGTTCGGGTCGACCATTCCGGATCCGAGAATCTCGATCCAACCGGTGCCCTTGCAGAGATTGCAGCGCGAGCCGTCCTTGAGGTGGCCCTTGCCGGAACACTTGAAGCAGGAGACGTCAACTTCCACCGAAGGCTCGGTGAACGGGAAGAAGTGCGGGCGCAGCCGTACGTCGCGGTCCTCACCGAATATCGCGCGCGCGAACTCGAGCAGCGTTCCGCGCAGGTCCGAGAGGGTGATTCCCTCATCCACCGCGAGGCCCTCGATCTGGTGGAACATCGGCGTATGCGTGGCATCCGAGTCACGGCGGTAGACCTTGCCTGGGACGATCACGAAGACGGGCGGCGGCTGTTGCTCCATCACCCGTATCTGCACCGGCGAGGTGTGGGTGCGCAGCAGCACGTCGTCCTGGAAGTAGAACGTGTCGGTCCATTCGCGGGCCGGGTGGTTTGGCGAGTGGTTGAGCGCGTCGAAGTTGTAGTGGACCTTCTCCACCTCGGGGCCCTCGGCGACCTGGTAGCCCATGCCGATGAAGACGTCCTCGATCTCGCGGCGCACGCGGGTGATCGGGTGCAGCGCGCCCCCGCCGAAGACCGGGCTCCCTGGCAGTGAGATGTCGATGCGGTCCTCTTCGAGCATGCGGTTCAGCTCCGCGCCCTCGAGTTCCTCTTGGCGCGCCGCAAGCGCTGCCTCGAGCCTTCCGCGTGTCTCGTTGCCAGCCTTGCCAACTGGGCCGCGTTCTTCCGGGGCGAGTGTGGCGATCGACTTGAGGATCGCGCCCAACTCAGCCTTGCGGCCGAGGAACCGAATGCGCACCTCTTCAAGCTCGGGCAGCGTCGCCGCAGAGCTGATCGCCGCCGCTCCGGCGCTCTCGATCTCTTGAATCTTCTCGACTGTTGATGACATCTCGTCCTGTTTTCTCAGTTCACTCGCCGATTCCCGCAAGCTGGTACATCGCGACCGTCGCCGCCATGGCGACGTTGAGCGATTCCGGCCCGTCGGGGCGCGTCGGGATGGACGCGACGATGTCGGCGCGAGCGAGCGTTTCCTCGGACAGACCATCGCGCTCGGCGCCCGCGCAGATTACGACAGGCCCGTCGATCTCAACGTCTTGGATCGCGATGTCACCATCGCCGTCCAACGCGACGATCGTCGCTCCCGCCTCCGGCAGGACCGCATCTTCCACGGGCGGTCTGATGAACGTCGCCCCCATTCCGGCCCGCAGCG
Source organism: Actinomycetes bacterium (assembly GCA_023404495.1). Lineage (GTDB taxonomy): Bacteria > Actinomycetota > Thermoleophilia > Solirubrobacterales > JACPNS01 > JACPNS01. Next base: position 3,519 of record JAEYBE010000023.1, read on the forward strand.
CCTTCGGAGACCAAGGCTCTGCGCAGCCCGACGCCAGCAAGACGGGCGAATCAGAGAACGCCGCGGCCGAGCGGATCAGCGTGCCGACATTGCCCGGGTCGGAAACGCCCTCCGCAAAGAGCGTCAACTCACCGAGCTCAAGACCCGCGGCGTCCACCTGTTCGAACACAGCGACCGCGCGAGCGCCGGATCCCAAAGCAGTTGCGCTGCCAAGCACGTCGTAGTCGACCTCCCACGCAGACTGATGCGCGCGCAGCTCGTCAGGCGCGTCTGGCGTATGGAAGATGCGCTCGGGCACCCAGCCGGCAGCCAGCGCCGCCGCCACGAGATCCTCTCCCTCGGCAGCGAACTGGCCACGGCGCGAGCGGAAACGCTTCTCCTGGAGCTTCTTGAGTTCTTTGATCTGTGGGTTGTCTTTGGAAGTGATCATGCGAATAAAAAAAGGCGCCTTGCTGTTGCAAAGCGCCCGGGTCAGTCGGAAGCGAGAGTTGCTTGATCAGCAGCTCAGGCAACCGCCTCGCGGGCGGCGTCGGTAAAGCGTCGGAAAGCCTCAGTGTCGTGCACGGCGATGTCGGCCAGCATCTTGCGGTCGACCTCAATGCCGGCCTTGTTGAGACCGTTGATCAGCTGCGAGTAGGTCATGCCCTCTTGGCGAGCCGCAGCGTTGATGCGCGTGATCCACAGACGGCGGAAGTCACGCTTCTTGTTGCGACGGTCGCGGTAGGCGTAGCTGTCTGACTTGAGCAGCTGCTCCTTGGCGCGGCGGTAGCTGGAGTTCTTCTCGCCCCGGTAACCCTTGGCGCGCGCCAGCACAGCCTTGCGGCGACGGCGGGATGCGACTGCGTTGGTTGAACGGGTCATTCGAAAGGCTCCGGTGAAAGTGAATTACTTGCCGAGCAGCTTCTTGATGCGCGGCGCTGTGTCGCCGTCCATCGTGATCGGACGCGCGAAGTCACGCTTGCGCTTGGCCGACTTGTGCTCGAGGTTGTGGCTGGACATGCCGTGGCGAGCCCGCACCTTGCCGGTACCGGAGAGCTTGAAGCGCTTCTTGGCGCCGCTGTGTGTCTTCTGCTTGGGCATATCGAGGGGGTATTAAAGCACACCCACAAGTAGCTGCCGTGGCTATGAAGCGTCAGTTTCAGCGCCGGAAGCGGCCTTCTCGGCCTCTTCGGCGGCCTTCATCGCGGCGACGCGCTCTTCGTGTGCGCGGGCCTCGGCGGCCTTGCGCTCGCGCTTGGCCTTCTTGGAAGCTTCTTCCTTGGCCTGGGTTTCGTCGGCGTGGGCCTTCACGGCTTCCTTGGTCGGTCCAAGGACCATCGTCATGTTGCGGCCCTCTTGAAGTGGGTGCTGCTCGATCTGGCCAAGCTCCTGGACTTCCTCGGCGAGGCGCATCAGCAGCTCGCGGCCGCGCTCTGGATGCTCGCGCTCACGGCCGCGGAACATGATCGTCACCTTGACCTTGTCGGCGTGCTTGAGGAAGCGCACGACGTGGCCCTTCTTGGTGTCGTAGTCGTGCTGGCCGATCTTCGGGCGCAGCTTGATCTCGCGGATCGTGATCTGCGTCTGGTGCTTCTTGGCCGACTTGGCCTTCTGGGCCTGCTCGTACTTGTACTTCGAGTAGTCGAGCACACGGCAGACGGGCGGCCGGGACTCGGCCGAAACTTCAACGAGGTCCAGATCGCGTTCCTGCGCGTACTTCAAGGCCTCTTCGGTCGGGATGACACCGATCTGCTGTCCGTCTTCGCCGATCAGCCGCACCTCTTTGACGCGGATGCGATCGTTGATGCGAGTGTTGTCCCGCTCCGGGGGACGACGGTCGAACCTGCGAGGAACTGCCACTAGCTAGCGCCGATCGCCTCGGCAAAGACCGAGGTGTGAACGTGGATGTCTGGCGTTGAAAGCAACAAGTGGGGTGATGATACCCGCTGACGGCGTGTAGTACGCAATGCGAGGCTCACCGCGAGTCGTCGGGCGGCTGGTTCTCGCGAAGGGCACGCGCGTACTTCTGGACGCGTCGCTGAATCGCCAGCGGCTGCGCGGCAAGCTCCGCGGGGGTCATCGCGAAGTCGCCGCCCCCGCCCTTGGTCAGCCAGTCGTACACGTCCGCGTTCATCTCCGGGTGCAACCCGGGATCGACCGGGTCGTAAGCCGACGTGCGCGCTACGGGTCCGGCGATCGTCATCGCCGTCAGGTAGTCGCGGTTGAAATCAAAGCCGCCGCGAATCGAGTTGGCGCCGTCGGCCATCGCCGAGAGGTTGCCGACGAAGAAGAACAGCGCCACCGCCACGAATCCGAGCCACTGACCGATCGTCCGCAGTCGCACTCCGCGCAGCAGTTCGGCAAGCGCAAGACCGATCAGCAGAATCAGTGTGTAGCGATAGCGCGAGGCGGCGGCGTCGAACACCCCGCCGCGCCCGAGTGTGATCAGCGCGATGAATATCAGCGGCAGGGCGAGCGCACTGGCCAGACGCGGCTCGATTTCGGTTCTGCGTCCGAGCAGCCAGAGCATCACGGCGATCGTCAGTACGGCGAGCGGTGCGCCCCACGCGTTCGGGCCGCCGATGCTGCCTGGCAGCCCTGAGAAGGTCGATTCGATCACCGAGGCGATCCAGCTGGGCCACGACTTGAAATAGAACGTGCGATCGTCGCGCCCTTCGACCAGGTACCACGCGAGGAAGATCGTCAGCGGCAATGCGGTGACGGCGATCGCCCTGCGCCGTGTTTGTTTATAGAGCGCCTGCAGAAGGATCGCTCCGATGAAGACAAGCCCGTTGTTGTCGCCGGCCAGCGAGAGCACCAAGAGGGCGGCCACGCCAATGCGGTTCCTGGTTGAGTCCTCCCGGTCGTAGAGCACCAGCGCGCCCACGCCGGCGGCCAGCGCGATCATCCAGCCGAAATTGAAGTTCCAGACGAGCAGCTCATAACCAGTGCCCCAGAACATCAGCGAGAGGGCACCGGCCGCCGCGATCCATTCGCCCAGACGTGTGCGCAGGTAGGCGAAGGTCGCCCACACGAGCGCAATCTGCGCGGCGATCGACAAAGCCGTGGGCGGTGCGGTCGCGCCGGGAGAAAAAAGTTCGCGATCGAGGTTGAAGACGATCGCCGTCAGCGGCAGCATGTGGCCGTTGAAAGACCCGAGAATGTCGTCGAGTCCCCACCCGGTCCGATAGAGCAGGAACGTCCATTCGTCCTGCCAGATTCCTGAGTCCCGTTGCCAGTAGACGAGCAGTGGCACCGCAACGACGGTCGCTGCAGCCAGAAGCCAGACCGGCGTCCGTTTGTCGCCTGCGAGCTGCGCGAGGCGTGCCTGCATCAGCGGCGGCGGCTTTCCGCCTCGTCGACCAGCGCCGCGATCGCCTCTTCGATCGGAATTCGCTGCGAGTCGGCCTCGTCATGGCGCTTGCGCGGGGCGACCGTGCCTGACTCGACCTCCTCATCGCCGACCACCCACATGTACGGGGCCTTGGCGAGCTCGGCCTCGCGAATCTTCTTGCCGACCGACTCGGTGCGCGTGTCGACGCTCGCGCGCAGGCCCGCAGCGGCCAAGCGGTCGGCCAGCTGTGCGGCTTCGTCGTTGTGCTTGTCCGAAACCGGGATCAGCTGGACCTGCGTCGGCGCAAGCCAGAGCGGGAAATCGCCGCCGAAGTGTTCGATCAATATTCCGATGAATCGCTCGAAACTGCCGAAGAGCGCGCGGTGGATCATCACCGGGCGCTGATCTGAGTTGTCGGCGGCCGTGTAGGTCATGTCAAACCGCTCGGGCATCTGGTAGTCGAGCTGGATCGTCCCGAGCTGCCAGCTGCGGCCGAGCGAGTCGCGCATGTGCATGTCGATCTTCGGGCCATAGAAGGCGCCGTCGCCTTCATTTAGCTCATACTCGAGCGCGTTGGCCTCCAGAGCGCCCTTCAGACCGGCTTCTGCGTTGTCCCACATCTCGTCGCTCCCCACCCGCTTCTCGGGGCGGGTCGAGAGCTCGAGCGAGTACTCGAAACCGAAGATCTCGTACATGTAGAAGGCGTGGTCGAGCACCTCGGTGACAACCTGTTGAATCTGGTCCTCGGTGCAGAAGATGTGCGAGTCGTCCTGGGTGATGTGGCGGACGCGCATCAGTCCGTGCAATGTGCCCGAGGGCTCGTGGCGGTGCACGAGGCCCTGCTCGATCATCCTCAGCGGCAGGTCGCGATAGCTGCGGCGATCGTCCTTGTAGATCTGGATGTGCGCCGGGCAGTTCATCGGCTTGATGCCGTAGTTGCGCCCTTCGACCTCGGTGAAATACATGTTGTCGCGGTAGTTGTCCCAGTGCCCGGACTGCTTGAAGAGCTCCGCGTCGTAGATGATCGGGGTCTTGACCTCTTTGTAGCCGCGCAGAATGTTCTGCTCGCGCCAGAGATCAACGAGCGCATTCCAGATCTTCATCCCGTTGGGGTGCCAGAACGGCGAGCCCGGTGATAGCTCGTTGAAACTGAAGAGGTCGAGTTGCTTTCCCAGCCTGCGGTGGTCGCGCTTCTTGGCCTCCTCGATCATCTCGAGGTGATGCGCGAGATCCTCCTTGGAGAAGAAGGCGGTGCCGTAGATGCGCGTGAGCATCGTGCGGCTCGCGTCGCCACGCCAGTAGGCACCGGCGATGCTGGTGAGCTTGAACGCCTTGATGCGGCCCGTGTCTACGGCGTGCGGGCCGCGGCAGAGGTCGGTGAAAGGGCCATTGGTGTAGAGCGAAACGGTCTCGGCGCCTTCGTTCTTGATCAGATCTTCGATCAATTCGACCTTGTAGTCCTGGTTCTCACGCGCAAACTTGTCGATCGCCTCGCCGGTCGAGATGTCCTCGCGCGTGAAGGATTCCTTGGCCTTGATGTGCTTCTTCATCTCGGCCTCGATGCGCGGGAAGTCGGCGTCCGAGATCTCGGCGCCTTCGGGGAACTCGAAGTCGTAGTAGAAGCCGTTCTCGATCGGCGGTCCGATGCTGATCTTCACGCCGGGATAGAGATCCATCACTGCCGCCGCGAGCACGTGCGCGGTGTCGTGGCGCAGGAGCTCAAGCGCCTCGGGCGATTTGTTGGTGATGATGCTCACCTTCGCGCCGTCTGGCAGCGGCCTGGCCAGGTCGCGTAGCTCGCCGTCGACCTCGATCGCGAGCGCGGCGCGCGCGAGTCCTTCGCCGATCGCAAGCGCGGCGTCCCCCCCGGTCGCGCCCTCCGACAGTTCGAGCACTGTCCCATCTGGCAGCGTGACGTTCATCGGGCCGAGATCGTAGATCACCCCACGGCGCCGGTAGATCCGCAATGATGCGGTGAATCGCACAAATGCTCTCCCGAGAGGATGCATCCGCAAATGAATGACTTCGCCGAGGTGACTCCAGCACTGGATTCCTCGTTCGCGCTGCCGCCGGATTCGGTCGCCTACTTCGCCGACTACGAAGACAAGCGCAGCAGACTGACCACTTTCTTCCGCTTCCTGACAGTGATCCCGCCAGCGATCTGGCTGGCGCTCTGGGGTATCGCGGCGTTCTTCGCGACGATCGGCGCGTGGTTCGCGCTCGTCTTCACCGCCAAGTTCCCTGAAGGTCTCTACGGCTTCCTCGCGCGCTTCCATCGCTACTACACCCGCGTGACCGCCTACGCATTCCTCGCGACCGACAAGTTCCCGGGCTTTGGCGTGGATGAGCCCTACGCCGCGCACCTGTTGCTCGGGCCGCCGAAGGACGAATACAGCAGGCTCAAGGCGCTTTTCCGGATGATCCTCTACATCCCGTTCTACATCGTCGCCTACGTCTTGACCTTGGTGGCTGAAGTTGCCGCGGTCGTCGCCTGGTTCGTGATCGTCGTGACCGGAAAGCAGCCGCGCGGCCTACAGGACGCATTGAACTTCTGCCTGGGATTCGTGTTCCGTTCGCAGGTCTGGTACGGACTGCTGACCGAAGACTGGCCTAAGTTCTCCGATGAGGCCGTCACGCAGGCGCTCCAGCAGCGCGGATACCAGGGCACGATCCCGCCCGGCGAAGTCGTCGCCGCACCAGCCGCGCCCACTCCTCCGGCGCCGCCAGCGCCGCCGGCCGTCTAGCTCAACTGTTGCCGCAGTACCGGGTCACGACTCCAGCCTCGAGCTGGACGTTGACCCGGTCTGGGCGATAGTCCATCGTCATCGCCCTGGGCTCGCCGTCTTCGGCAACTACGCGCACGGTCCAGTCCTTGCCGGCCGCCCATGTCTCGACCTCGGCGAGCGTCTTGCCCTCCACATCCGAGAGCGCGAAGCCATCCGGCACGCCGCGCGTGCACTGGAAGCCCATGTCTGGCCCCGGGGTGCCACCTGCGCCGGTGTCCTGTGGCTGGTTGCCGAGCACGATGATCGCCAGCGCGCCGATTGCGAGCACGAGGAAGATGCCGACGTAGATCAGCGGATGCTGGTGCAGCGGGTGCTTCAAAGGATGCGGATCGCGCGGCTTCACGGTGCGGCGATTCTACGGCCGCCAGCGGTTTCAAGCGGCAAACACTCCAAGGGGCCACCCCGCGGGGTCGCCCCTTGGAAGATTTCTGGCTTATCTACGCGCTAGACGAGAATGCCGACCATCATGGCGCCAAAAGCGAACGCCACAAAAAGCGCAATCATCGACATCGCTGCGCGGTGCTCGCGCATGTGCATTGGACTCATAGGCCCAGCGTAGCCCCGATGATCTCGCGCTGGATCTCGCTCGTGCCGGCGAAGATCGTGCCCACGAGCCCTGCGCGAACGTGCTTCTCCATGTCGTACTCGAGCGCGTAGCCGTAGCCACCCATCATCTGCATGCCCTCAAGCGCCACCTGCTTTGCGACCTCGGTGCTCTTGAGCTTGCACATCGAGGCCTCCTTGGCAAATACACGCGTGGGATCGGCGTCGATCGCGGCCGCGCAGTCATAGACCAGCAGGCGCAGACACTCAATCTCCGTCGCCATGTCGGCAATGCGGTGCTTCAACGCCTGGAACGAACCGATCGGCTTGCCGAACTGATTGCGCTCCTTGACGTACTTGAGCGTGTCGTCAAAGGCCCGCTGGGCGAAGCCGAGGTAGATCGCGCTCAAGATGATTCGCTCACTGTTGAGTCCGGTCATCAGCTGCATCCAGCCGCCGTTCTCCTCACCAAGCAGCGCGCTCTCAGGCACAAAGCAGTCGGTGAAGAAGATGTCGTTGACCTCATGCGGCCCCGCCATCGTCGGAATCGGCCTGACCTCCATGCCCTCGATGCCGTTGGGCACGACGAGCATCGAGATGCCCTCGTGCTTTGAGCCCGAGTCGTCGGTGCGGACGATCGTCAGGATGTTGGTCGCGATCTGGGCGTTTGAGCACCAGGTCTTCTGGCCGTTGAGGATGTAGCCACCCTCAGTCTTCTCGGCGCGGCACTTGAGCGATCCGACATCCGAACCCGACTCGGGCTCGCTCATCACGATCGCCTCGATGTTTCCGCTCGCGATTCCGCCGAGGATCTCTTGCTTCTGCTCCTCAGTGCCGTGGCGCTCAACCGCGCCCTGGACGATCGCGGTGGTGCCAAAGCCGGCGGCCGGAACCATCCCGCGCGAGAACTCCTCGAGGAAGATCGTCTGATCGACGACGCTGCCGCCGGATCCGCCGTACTCCTCGGGGATCGAGACACCGGTCCAGCCGAGCTCGCCGAGCTTCTTCATGATCTCCATGTTGGTCGGCTCGATGCCGCCGTTGGTCAGGTGCTCACGCTGCTCCTGCGTGCCGCATTCGCGCTTAGCGAAGTCGGCGATCGCCTCGCGAAAGGCGTTCTGCTCTTCGGTGAAGGCGATCGGCATCAGGCAGCCGCCTTCTCAGCTGGATTCTTCTCCGCCGGCTTGTACACCGTCACGACGGCGGCGCCGCCAAGACCGATGTTGTGCTGCAGGCCGATCTTCGCGCCCTCGACCTGACGTGCATCGGCGTCGCCGCGAATCTGCCAGGTCAGCTCGCTGCACTGGGCAAGTCCGGTGGCGCCCAGCGGGTGACCCTTGCTGATCAGTCCGCCGGAGGGGTTGACGACCCACTTGCCGCCGTAGGTGGTGGCCTCCTCTTCGACCAGCTCGTGGCCGTGGCCGACCTCGGCCATGCCGAGTGCCTCGTAGGTGATCAGCTCGTTGGCCGAGAAACAGTCGTGCAGCTCGATCACATCGACGTCATCGATCGACACGCCGGCCTCTTCTAGTGCCTGCTCGGCAGCAGTCTTGGACATGTCAAAGCCGACGAGGTTGATCGACGAAGCGCCCTCGAAGGTGCTCTCCATGTCGGTCACCATGGCCTGTCCGGCGATCTCCACGGCCTGGTCCCAGAGGTTGTGCTTCTCGACGAAGTCCTCGCTGGCGACGATCGCCACGCCCGAACCGTCGGAGGTCGGCGAGCACTGCAGCTTGGTCAGCGGCGTGTGGATCTCCTTGGCCTCCTGGATCTCCTCGATCGTGTACTCGTCCTGAAACTGGGCGTACGGGTTGTTGACCGAGTGCTTGTGGTTCTTCCAGCCGATCCACGCGTAGTGCTCGGGCTTTGAGCCGTACTTCTCCATGTGCTCACGCCCGGCGTTGCCGAACATCTGCGGTGCCGGAGGAGATTCCTCCCAACCACCACGACCCTCGATCATCGTCATCACGTGCTTGTCCATCGGGTTCGTGCGGTCGAGGAACTTTGCGCCGAGCGACCCCTTCTCCATCTTCTCGAAGCCCACTGCGATCGCGCAGTCGCAGAGCCCGCCCTTGACCGCCTGGCGCGCCATGTAGAGAGCGCTGCTGCCGGTCGAGCAGTTGTTGTTGACGTTGACCACCGGGATGCCGGTCAGGCCAAGTCCATAGATCGCGCGCTGGCCGGCGGTGCTGTCGCCGTAGCAGTAGCCGACAAAGGCCTGCTCGATCTCCTTGTAATCAATGCCGGCGTCCTCGAGTGCCTTGGTTCCGGCCTCGAGCACCATGTCGGGGTAGTCCCACTCCTTTGAGCCGGGCTTTTCAAACTTGGTCATGCCCACGCCGATCACGAACGTGCGGTTTCCTGCGGTGGCCATCAGATGAATCTCCTGGGAAAGAATCGGTGAACTTGGGATTTCGCTTGTTGAGCGTTCAGCAAGCGGGATAGTAACGTGTCGCCTCAAGCGATATGGAAGCCGCGATCAAATCCCAAAGACAGGAGCAAGCCGACGCCGCGCGCGCGTCACTGATCGAGGCTGCCTCGATTCTGTTTGCCGAGCGCGGCTACCACGACAGCAGCGTCGCCGAGATCGGCGCGCGGGCCGGCGTCAGCCGCGGCCTGGTCAATCACCACTTCGGCTCGAAGGAGAATCTGCTCGCCGCCGTGATCGAGGCGCACATCGTCGAGTGGGAGCAAGGCGTCGTCGCCCCGGCGATCGTCGGCAAGCGGGGTCTTGGCGCGCTGCGGGCGATCATCTTCGCCCACCTGGAGCTCGCCAAGCAGAAGCCCGGGCACATGCTGCTGCTCTACCGGTTGATGGCCGAGGCCTCAGACCCGCGCAACACGATCGATCGAGAGTTCGCTGCGCTGCACAAGCGTTGGCGTGAACTCGGCCGGCACTGGTGGGACGAGGGAGTGGAAGACGGTGAGATCGATCCGGCGATCGATCAGGACGCGAATGCCTCGCTGATCATCGGATCGGTGCGAGGGATGACCTTCGACTGGCTGACGGCGCCGGGGTCCTTCGACCTCGACGCCGCCTACCAGCAGTTCTGGGACATGCTCGTCGCGTTTCTCGCTCCGAGCAGTCCCTGAAGCGTTCGGGGAAGGATTACTGCGGGACCTTCAGCGGCGAAGGCGGTGAAGCCTCGCCAGGTGTCTGACGGGTCGGCGAGGGAGCTCGCGGAGCGCCCACCGGGGGCTGCGCCACTGTCGGCACCGTGCGTGCCGCCCTCACATGACCGGGCTGATGCGTCATGTCACCGAAGTACATCTCGTGAGTCGTCGGGCGATTTGCACGCTGTCGGATTCGCGGGATGACCACCATCAAGCCCACGATGGCGATAACGATCGCCCCGAAGACTGTTGGATTGAGCTCTGGCATTTCCTTCCCCTTACTTGTCGCGGAGTCGAGCTGCTGGAATGACTGCCGGCGAATTCCTGCGGAGAGTTCGTCCGACACTGATGTTGTACCGCGCATTCGGGGAGATATTTCGAACTCTGACGATTCGTTCTAGACGGTTCGTTTGGGGTGGCCCCCCCTCGGTCAAACGGCCAGATCCGGTGACTTTGCCGACACTTGTCCAGTGACTTTCCGGCCACTTTGTCCCGGCAAAGAAAGAGCCCGCACGTGGCGGGCTCCAGGTACTGCGCAGAGGATCCTTCTAGTGGGCGTAACTGGGCTCGAACCAGTGACCCCCAGCTTGTCGAGCTGGTGCTCTCCCAACTGAGCTATACGCCCCTGCGGGATTGAAGATTAGCGCGCGGCCATCTGCGCCCGGAAGACTTCGGCGCTCGCGTGCAGCGGTCGCCACTCGGGCGCGGCCTGCTTGATCCTGGCGTTGCTTGCGAGGTACGGATACTTGAAGAAGTCCACAAACGAGGGTGGGATCTCGACGCCAGGCATCTTCAGCCGCCACATTCCGCCGGCCAGCCCGGTGAAGGATTCCTCGCGGACCGGCCGCACTTCGACGCCGGCAAGCTGCGCGCACTGGTGCCAGGTGACCTCGCCGTCGGGAGTGAGGTTGTACGGACCGGGCTGAGCGCTCTCGAGCAGTGAGAGGTATCCGCTGACAGCATCGTCGATGTGCAGGAACTGAGTCGGCTGGTCTCCAGTGCCAAAGTCGGGAAAGAACGCCTGCGAGTCCCACATGCGCACCAGGTGATTGTCGGCGCCCGGGCCGAAGATCGTGCACGGCCTGACGATCGTCATCAATCGCTGCGTGTGGAGCGTCGCCCAGAGCTGCGCAATGCGATCGGCCTCGGCCGCGTGGCGGGCGTACATGTAGTGCGCGTGCCCGTAGACCGGCTGCGCCTCGCCGATCGGCACCGGATTGCCGGCGCGTGCGCCATATGCCATCGTCGCGGTGGTCACGTAGACGCGTGGCACCCCGTGGGCCGAGGCTGCCGCAAGGACGTTGAATGTGCCATTGACGTTCACCTCGTACATCTCCGGCTCGTCTCGCGTCGGATCGAGCACGAATGCCGTGTGGATCAGGACGTCTGGGCGCTCCTCGGCAATCGCCCGGTCGACGCCGATCGAGTCCCTGACATCCACCTGCCGGTACGAGGTCCGCGGCGCGCGGAACTGCGGCACCGCGACGTCGAGATTGACCACCACTTCGGTGCTGGGCAGCGCCGCGAGATGCTCGAGCAGGCGTGATCCGAGATATCCCGAGCCACCGGTGATCAGGTAGCGCAACCTAAATCCTTTGCTGGTGTTAATTCAGTTGTCGGGGCTGTAAAGGATTCCGCGGTCACGACGATAAAAATAGACATAGAACCAACGGATCAACCCAGCGATTGCGGTTGGTGGAACGTTCTAGCTGAGAGGGGCCCTTCGGGGCCCCTCTCGTCTTTTGTGATCTCTTCAGCCGGCGTGCGCCTGAACGCCGACCTCGCGGCGGAACCTGCCTTGCCGCCCGGCCGCTTCAAGAATGCTTCTCGACACGGCTGCTTTGCCGGTGATCACTGTGTTCGAATCGTCGACAACGTTCACCGGATGCCCCTCGTACGGGCATGCCTCCCAGTACGGATCCGGGAACTGCCAGAGGTTGTCTCGATACGTGAGGTCGCCGTACGGCCGGCAGCCGCCACGATCGGTGCCGTAGGGCAGAACCACCCAGCAGAGGGCCAGCGAGTCGTCGAGTCCGCACGGTCCGAAGTCCGTGACGCCAGGCGCGTTACTGAACGAGACGTTGCGCTTGAGCGTCACGTAGCGGCTGCCGCCATCGGTGTAGAAGGTGTTGCCGCCCGCCAATCGGCGCTTGGAAGATGCGACGTTGCCGGCGATCAGCTCGCCGTCGGCAGCATCGGCGCCCTGTTGACCCTGGGTGTAGATCGCGCCGCCGTCCCAGAGAACTCCAAGGAAGTGCTTGATGCGGTTGTTCAGAATTCGATTTCTACGGCTGGTCGTCGGCGTCGTGTAGTTGCCCCACTGCCCGGGCACCGCATTCGGGAGACCGAGAAAGCCACCTGGGTCGAGCAGGCCCCAACCCCAACCGATCGCGATCCCCGCCCAGGGGACGTGATTGATCTCGTTGCGCGCAACGACCGAATGCGTCGTGAATCCGATGAAGATTCCCGGCGCGTCTTGGTACTCAAGACCTATTCGCGCGATCAGATTGTCTTCGATGCGGTTGTCGCGAGTTGTCTGGCTCGAAACCGTCGGGTGGTGGTCCTCCACGTCGACGCCACCCATCTGAATGCCGGCAGCCGAGATGTCCTCGAAGCGGTTTCCGACGATCGAGTTGCGCTGACTGCCGGTGTCAAAGTCAAGGCCCACCCCGCCCAGGCGCCGAAAATCGTTTGCGATGAACCGGACCGATTGGGCGAACTTGAATCGGATGTTGCCGGGAGTGCGCGCGACATTCTGGTCGTGCCCGATCAGATTCGGCTGGTGGCCGGTGCCGACGAGGTGGAATCCGCTTTGGTCGGCGGCGTAGCCGTTGCCTCCGCTTGGCGTCAGCCAAGTTGCGTAGGAGAAGGTGAGGCCACGGAAGGTGATGTTCTTGAGCGGCTTGTCGACTTTGCCCTGACCATCAATCAGTCGTTCGACCACCGGTAGTTCGACGTCCGCCGAGGCGAGCTTTTCGCCGACGCGCGGCTTGTAGTACAGCCACCCACCCGGGGAGTCCAGGTACCACTCGCCTGCGCTGTCGAGAAGCTCGTAGGCGTTCTCAAATCGCAGAACGGTCTGGAAGGACCAGATGTACGGAAAGACATTCACGTTGGTCCAGCACGGCTGCTGCATCGTGATGTCGTTCCCGGTAATCGCGGCCACCGGGCATCGCATCATCTTCCATTGCGAGTTGGTGACGACCTCGATATCGGTCTGATTCCCCCACGACGCCATCGAGCCACTTGCGTCATGGAACCCCGACTCGGTCCGAGAGATCCCGTTTGGATAGGTGGCGCCGCGCGCGCGAACGGCCCGACGACCGTTGACATAGAGCTGCCGGGATCGTGTTCCGGCTTTGACTTTCGCGCGGTAGATGCCCAGCGCGGCGTCGTACCTCTGCCAACCGCGGACTCGCACCGCCCCGCTGATCACGGGCCTCGCCCCCGGGGATGCTCGGTATGTCACCTGGTGCCCGGAGTTGCCCGAATCGGGGGACGAAAGCGAAAAGGACTTCTTCAGGCGGTGCGTGCCGGCGAGCAGGTTGACGAAGATGTCCTCGCGCTGGGGGCTTAGGCGCGCTCGAACCGCCGAGCGAGCGCGCTCAAGCGTACGGAAGGGGCGCTCGCGAGTGCCGGGCGCGGAATCGCTGCCGGAGGGCGAGACCCAGAATGTCTGGGCCGCAGTGGCGCTGCCGGCGGCGATCGCCAACGAGAGACTCACCCCAACCAGTGACAAGAAGGCTCGCAACGTGCAGACCATTGGGTACGGAATCGGCAACGCACCGATTCCACTTGATCCTGCGCTCTAGAAGGCGACGACCGTAATCGAACCGGTGTAAACGGCTTTGCAGGCCAGTGCGCAGAGCACCATTGCGGTGGGGCGTGCACGGCGAGATCGAAGGCGACGACCGGAATCGAACCGGTGTAAACGGCTTTGCAGGCCGCTGCGTAACCATTCCGCCACGTCGCCATGCTCCCGCGTTCCCTCGCGCGAGGATCGCAAGCCTAGTTCACGCGCTGAGCCTGGCCGAGCAAGAGGCGGTCGCCAGCCAGGTGTGCGGCACGCCGTAGAAGCACCAGCCAAGCTTCGGCCGCTTCCTGCTGATCCAGATTGCCGGCACGCGCTTGTCTCCGCGCGTGGATCCAGCGAGCGAGAGTCCATCGTTCTCGGCGATCGCCTCGGGATGCATTCGCCAAATCGCCAGTCCCTCCTCGATCGTCAAAGGTGATCGTCCAGCGGTGAGAATCTGCTCCAGCGCGCCGGACGGCGCGACGTTTCGGGTGCCCACCTCCTTGCTGATCCCCGAGAGCACGTAGACATCGGCATCAGGCACCTCCACCCCGTCTCGTTCGTTGTACTCGGCCATCTCCGCGGCGTGGATCACCGTCTGCGGCTTGCCGTCCTGGCGGTCGATCCCGGAAACGAGCAATTGTTCGCCAACCAGGCTCGCCCGCACGACGAGCGTCGCCGGCAAGTCGCCCGCTTCGGCGCTTTCGAACGCGTCGCGCGCAGCGCCCGCGGACGACGCAAATCCCGGCACCGCGCCAAATCCCGCTGCAACGTACGTGTCGAGCTGCCTGTCGAACTCGCTCGGTGTCATCTACACTCCCCCTATCCATGCGGATGTAGCTCAGTTGGCTAGAGCGTCTGCTTGCCATGCAGAAGGTCGAGGGTTCGAGTCCCTTCATCCGCTTTTGACTCTCGGCGCTTGACGAACTCAGTTGTACGTCATAGCCTGCTTTTCGTACCACCTCGGAATTACTCGGCAACCCGTTGAAGGTTTCATTCATACCCCTCCGCAGCGGGCTTTTTCTGGCCTCGCTTCTGCTGCTGGCCCTGATCATGCCGGGAAGCGCGTCGGCGGCCGGTCCCAAGCTGGACGTGAGTACGCCCGTTGCAGGGCTCGTCGACGTCGGCAAAATCCCGGTGCGCGCGCAACTGAAGGTGAAACGCTCGCTGCGGGTCAAGCGCGCGCGCTTCTACATCGGCAACAAGCTGGCTACAACCGACCAGCGCTTCCCGTTCAAGATCAAGCGGTCTGCCCGGTTTGACACCCGAACGCTTATCGACGGGCGCGGCACGCTGAAGCTGACGGTTCGCTACGAGTACAAGAACAAGCGCGGAAAGTTGGTTCGCAAGTCGCTGATCAGGAGGATCGCCCTCTCCACCGGTGGCACCGTCACGGGAAGCGGCGAATCCGACCCAGGTGGCCCGCTCCCGTACGACCCGTCCACGCTGCCGCCGTGCCCTGATGGCATGCTGGTCTGTGACGAATTCGATGGCACGGCCCTAGACACCCGGCTTTGGCGAGACCAGCGGCGCACCGGCCCCGATTCGGGAGCTGGAAACTTCCCATGGTTCGCTTGGAATGCGTCGCTCGAGGGCGCCCATTACTCGCCCGACAACGTCGTCGTTTCCGGCGGCCTCTTGACGATGTTCGTGACCGACGTCGAGAGCGGCCAGATTCCACTCTCGAACGAGACGACACACCTTCGTCCCAAGACCACCGGAAGCATCAATACCGACGGCAAGTTCGCGTTCAGGTACGGCACGATGGAGGCTCGGATCAAGGTCGACGCCTGCACCCTCTGCTGGCAGTCCTTTTGGCTTCACAACAGCGGCCTCGAGAAACGGCCCGAGTTCGACGTCATGGAGTTCATGCAGTGGGCCGGCCGCTCGCCATACACGGTGCTGCACGGTCTGGTTGGCCCGGCCCCGGTAGGCGGGATCCAGTACGGAAACGTCGAGCAGCGGCTCGCCGGCGAAGGTGCAGATCTGACCGGCGGCTGGCACACCTACCGCATCACTCGCACCCCCAGTCTGTTGAAGATCACGATTGACAATGACCAGAATCGATCCTGCACGAGCGCGGATCCAAACCTTGCTACCGACACCTACATGTTCCCAATCCTCTCAATGGCCATCGGCGACCCGGAGAGGCTCGCTTCGGCCGGAGTTCCGCCCAGTCCGGCGGTGCCTGCCGGCTCGAAGATGCAGGTCGATTACGTAAAGATCTGGAGACTGGGATTTGGACCGGACACCCCAATTGAGCCAACGACCACCTGCCCGCCGCGCACCTAGGGGAGCCTCGATCGCGCTGCTGACGTTGGCGGCGCTCGCCCTCGTCGCCGTGCCGTCGCCGCTCGGCGTCGCCGATGCCGCAGCGGCCAAGAAGAAGCCGCGCGTCAAACTTCCCACGAGCAAGGGCAAGCGCTGGAAGCTCGTCCGCAGCTCGGAGTTCAGCGATCCGGGCAAGACGTTCAAGGCATGGCTGACCCAACGGGACGACTGGATCAAGGGCGGTATTCCCTACTCCAACCTCGAGGGCCCGCACTACGCCGCGAGCAACGTCGCTGTCGGCAATGGCGCGCTGCAACTGCGACTGGATCGCCAGACAGCTGCACAGGCGAACGCTCGATACGGCATGGCCTTCAAGTACGGCTACCTCGAGTCACGCGTGATGGTTCCCAAGTGCTCGGGATGCTGGCCGGCCTTCTGGCTGCTGCCCCGGGAGGGTCGCTGGCCGCCGGAGATCGACGTGTTTGAGTACGCAAACTCCGCTGCGATGCCCTGGCCCTACTCCGGGCTCCACTGGCCGTCAAGCACACCGGGGAGAGTCGAGGACAACCTCTCAAAGGTGCTCTCAAAGGCGCACTCGGGCGACTACACCGGTCGCTGGCAAACCTATGGAATGCTCTGGGGTCCCAAGCGCATCTACATGTATTTCAATGGCCGACTCGGGGCGAAGTTCACGCACCGCACCGGAATCCCGCGACAGAAGATGTACCCGATCTTCCAACTGGCGGTCGGGGCAGGTTTCCCGATCGCAGCGGGAAGCACGATGCAGGTCGACTATGTGCGCCTCTGGCAGCAGCGCAGGCGCGGCTGAGGACGCCAATGATTCGAACTTGCTCCAAATGAGACGCGCGCTGACGTCAATACTGCTGCTCGGCGCACTCGTCGGCGTGTTCGTACCGGGTGCCGGAGCGGCCCAGCCGAAGCTCGTCGTTGACGCCCCCGCGCGCGGCGGCACGATCGCCAGCCAGTTGCTGCTGCGCGCGCACCTTGACGCGTCGCCTCAAGCGCGGATCCAGAGCGCGCGCTTCTTCGTCCAGGACAAGCTCGTCGGCACCGATTCGCGCGCTCCGTTCGCAACCTCGAATGGGACGCCATTTGACACAGGTGTGCTTACCGCAGGGCCCAACGCTCTGGAAATTTCCGTCTCCTACACCGCAAAGCGATCCGACGATCGCGTGGTAACGCGCACGCTTCGCCGCACCGTGCAGGTGGAGGTGTTCCGGCCGCCAACCGACTCGAGTCCGCTTTCCGCGTCGGCTTGGAAACTGAAGTTCGGTGACGAGTTCTCCTCGCCGACCTATTCCCGCAAGCGCTGGGAGACCCAGCGCGACGACTGGATCAAGGGGCCGATTCCCTACAGCAACCTCGAAGGCGCCGGCTACCGGCCCGGAAATGTTCGCTTCGAGAACGGAACGATGAACATCTCGACCGCCCACACCCGCGCGGCAGGCTTCAAACAGTCGACTGGATCAGTCAACACGCACGGCGCCTTCTCATTCAAGTACGGATACATCGAGGCGCGAATCCTTGTGCCCAGCTGCAGCGGCTGCTGGCCGGCCTTCTGGATGCTCCCGCGCGCCGACCACTGGCCGCCAGAGATCGACATCATCGAGTTCTTCGACACTTCCAAGCAGGGCATCCCCTACTCCGCGGTCCATTGGCGCGCCAACAACAAGCAGGGCGAGCGCTACTTCAGCCAACGGCTGATGATCTCCGACCAGCACAACTACGTCGGCACTTGGCACACCTACGGCGCCCTCTGGACCAGAGACACGGTGCAGTTCTACATCGACGGCTTTGCCGGTCCGCAGTTCTTGAAGCACTCGCGCGTCCCGCACAAAGCGATGTATCCGATCATCCAGCTCGCGGTCGGTGCCGGCCACAAACCTCCGCCGGGCAACACGATGCAGGTCGACTACGTGCGCGCTTGGCAGCGCCGCTGAATCGAGCGTTCAGAGCGCGGCGGCGTCAAGCGCCTGGTTGACGAGCGCATCAGCGTCTTTGTTCTGCGCGCGCGGAACCGACCGCACAGTCCAGGCGTCAAACCCATTGAGCGCGGCGATCGACTCGGCGTAGAGCGGCTTCATATCCGGGTGCTTGACTTTGTACTCGCCGTTGATCTGCTTCTGAACGAGCTCGGAGTCGTTGACGACCTCGACCTCGGAAGCGCCGAGCTCCTTGGCGCGGGCGAGGCCGAGCAGGAGAGCCTTGTACTCAGCGACATTGTTCGTCGCCACGCCGATCGCCTCTTTGGCGTCGCCGACGACCTCGCCCTCGGGCGTGCTCAGAACCGCGGCGATCGCCGCCGGACCGGGGTTGCCGCGCGCTCCCCCATCAACGTGTATGACGAGCTTCATTGCTCGGAAGTCTGCGGGTCGTCGAGGTCGGAACCGCCGCCACCGGGAATAAACAGCCGACCGAAGCCGTCTGCGCCCCCGTTCCAGTCGCGCACGACACCGGCCAGTTCATCGATGTCGTTGCCCCGCCCGGACTGCTCGACCGGTTCCGTGGGGTCGCCAAGCGTCACGCGGTAGGAATACCAAGCCAGATCCCAGCCAACCCAGACGTCCACCGCGTCGCCGTCCGGTGCGTTGACCGCAGCGACCTTGGGGTCGCCCAGTGATCGGGTGAGACCGGCGATCGTGCGGGGGAACTGCGAGAGATTGAATAGCTCAAGTCCACGAT
>JAEYBE010000040.1 GCA_023404495.1 Actinomycetes bacterium
CCATTGCGATCGACGATCCGCGCCGTCACCACCTCGGTCCCAGTAACGACGATGCCGGCCCTGAGCTGCTGCATTGGAGGAGAGCTTAGGCCCGGTCCGCCTACGCTCCGCCGCTTCCGCCGCCAAGCACCCCGAAAAGCAGGAGCGCCAGCACGATCACGATCAGCACGCCCGCCACCAGCAGCCACAGTCGCCGCCGCGGTGCCGCGACATCCGCACTTGGTACGTAGGTCAGCGCTTCTTCCTCGCTGACGTGTCCCTCCGATCGAAACTGATCTACCAGCGCGCGCGAATCGAGTTCCAAGTAGTCGGCGTAGGTGCGCAGAAAGCTCTTGACATACGCGTTACCCGGGAGCAGGTTGTACTCCTCATTCTCAAGGGCACGCAGGTACTTGGCACGGATCTTCGTGGCCTCTTCGACCTCGTGGACGTCAATTCTCAGCGCCATCCGGCGCTCGCGTAGCGTCTCTCCGATCCCGCTCATGGTGGATATATAAGCGAATCAGTGAGCGGACTCAGCAAAATTCTCAATCAGCGTCTGTGAGCGGGTGCTCGAGCGTCTGATCGGCCGTGCTCTGAGTGAGCACTGCCTCGGCCTCGGGCAGTTGCGGCTGGCCACTGAGCATCGCCAGAACCCGCGGGAGGTCCCCCTCGGTGATCAACACCTGGCGGGCCTTCGAACCCTCATAGCCGCTGATCACGTTGCGGCGCTCCATCATGTCGATCAAGCGGCCGGCTCGGGTGTAGCCAACGCGCAGACGGCGCTGGAGCATCGAAGTCGATGCCGTGCCCATCTGCACGACGGTGGAAATCGCCTCGCCGAGCAACTCGTCGGTGTCCGGGTCGAGACCGTCGCGGTCCTCGGACGCCTCCTCCTCGGGCGCTTCGAGCAGCTCCTCGTGGAATTCGGGTTCGCCTTGAGCGCGCCAGAAGTCGGTCAACTTGATGATCTCTTCCTCGGTCACATACGCACCCTGGATGCGCTGGAGCTTCGAGGAGCCGATCGGGCTGAAAAGCATGTCGCCCTGCCCGAGCAGCGACTCGGCGCCGTTCTGGTCCAATATCACGCGCGA
Organism: Actinomycetes bacterium; assembly: GCA_023404495.1. Classification (GTDB taxonomy): domain Bacteria; phylum Actinomycetota; class Thermoleophilia; order Solirubrobacterales; family JACPNS01; genus JACPNS01. The sequence continues at coordinate 1,074 of JAEYBE010000040.1, forward strand.
GTCGGTCTGAGAGGAGACGGCGAACGCGATACGAGACGGCACGTTGGCCTTGATCATGCCGGTGATGATGTCGGCCGACGGGCGCTGCGTGGCAAGCAGGAGATGAATACCAATCGCGCGCGCCTTCTGCGCGAGTCGGATGATCGCGTCCTCGACTTCGCCGGGCGCGACCATCATCAGGTCGGCCAGCTCGTCGATCACGCAGAGGATGTACGGCAGCGTCGCCTCACCCTCCTTGCGGCGCTTTTCATTCAGCTCCACGAGGTTGCGGCACTTGTACGCGCTCATCAGCGTGTAGCGCTGCTCCATTTCGCGAATCAGGTTGTTGAGCACGTTGGCCGCCATACGCGGGCTCGTTACAACCGGGGTCAAAAGGTGCGGGATCTGCTCGTAGAGGTTCAGCTCGACCTGCTTGGGGTCGACCAGAACCAGCTTCACGTCGTTGGGCGTCGAACCCAGCAGAATCGAGCAAAGCAGCGTGTTGATGCAGCCTGACTTTCCGGCGCCGGTCGTGCCGGCAACAAGAAGGTGCGGCATCTTCGCGATGTCGGTTCCGATCGCCTTGCCCGCGATGTCCTTACCGAGCCACACGGAGACCGGTGACCAATCCTTGGGCAACTGCTGGTAGACGTCTCCCAGCCGAACCATCGCGCGGTTGATGTTCGGAACCTCGACGCCGACGGCCTGCTTGCCGGGAATCGGGGCAAGAATGCGGATGTCCGTGCTCGCCAAGGCGTACGCGAGGTCGTCCTTGAGGTTTGCGACCTTCGACATCTTTGTGCCCGGCGCCAGGCGCAACTCAAAGCGCGTGACGTGCGGGCCGGCGACGGTTCCGACCAGCGTCGACTCGATGCCGAAATGGTTCAGCGCCTCGACAAGCTGCGTGGCCACCTTGTCCTGGGCGGCCTTGCTGTTTTTCTGCGGCTTGCTGCTCGAGCGCTCAAGCACCTTGGCCGACGGGCGGCGGTAGGCAATCTCCTCGGCTTCCGTGACGTTGGCGGCGCGTCCGACACGGATCGGCACCTCTTCGTCTGGGTCCGGAATTGCGATCGGTTCTGGTTCTACCTCGGGCGCAACCAGCTCGACATCCGAGTCGGAAAGATCATCCTCGTCGGGTTCCTGGTCCGCGATCTCGGGCAGCTCCTCCTGAACCGGGGCGGCCTCGACGTGCGTCGCGCGCACGACCGGCTCTACGCCAGCCGGTTCGGGAGGAAGCACGTCCTCCTGGGCACGCGCGGCTGGCTGGCGCATGCGCTTGGCCGCGGTCGTTTCGGCGCGCGGCGTTGCCTGCGGGTGACGGAAGCGGTCGATCGCGTCCAGCGCCGAGCGGCCAATCTCAACGATCGGCACACCCGAGAGCTGCAGCAGGCCGATCACGAACAGCGCGAAGGCTACGACGGCAGCGCCGGCCGTGCCAACGAGCTTGGCCACGGGCCAGTAGAGAGCCTCACCGATCAATCCACCGTGGCCCTTGTACCAATCCGGCGAGAAGACAAGGTGCTTTGCCGGTTCGTCGGCACCAAGGCCGAGAACCCCTGCGCTCAGGCCCAACAGAATCCCGGCGCTCATCATCGACACGGCCGGCCAGCGGAAGGCATTCTCGGGCAGGGCCGGGCGCAAGATCGCAACAAACCCCGCTGCCGCGAGTCCAAGCGGTACGAGGTACGCACCGTGTCCGATCAGGTACAAGAACGCCGTCGCGATCGCGTCGCCGAGCTTCCCGCCCTGCCATCCGAAATAGAGAACGAACGCGAAGAAGACCGCGGCCGCCATCAGGCCCAGCCCGATCGCGTCGAGTCGCTGTTGGTCGGTCAACTGAGCGCCGCGGGATGCTTGCGGAGCGCGCGCGGGTGACTTGCGCGGCTTGGCTGGCTGCTTGCGTGCGGCCGGGCGCGTCTTGGCCGTCGCGCGCGGCTTTGCTGTGTTTTTCTTCACTTTTGTCGCCATAGGTGCTTGGCGACTTGCTTCGACGGAGCTGCCGTCAAACCTCCACGATCACGGGCAGCACCATCGGCCGGCGCTTCGTGCGTTCGTAGACAAATCGAGCGACGTCGTTGTGGAGCTTCTCGCGAAGCTCCGATTCCGCAACTCCCTCGCTGCCCTTGACCTTTTTGGAAAGGTCCGCGATCGAGGTTTCGACCGTCAAGCGAAGGTCATCGATCATCTCGTCGGCATCGTCCATGAACGGAACACCGCGGAAGATCACCTCGGGATCGCCGACCGACTCTCCGGACGTCTCTGACACGGTCGCCACGACAATGAAGACGCCGTCATTGCTGAGCATTCGCCGATCGCGCAGCGCCACGTCCTCGACATCTCCGACCTCGAGGCCGTCAACGAAGATCACGCCACTCTTGACCCGCTCGCCGATCCGCGCGCCGTTCTCGTCGATCTCAAGCGGCAGGCCGTTCTCAAGCCGGAAGATGTCCGACGGGTCGACACCGACCTCTTCCGCCAGGCGCGAGTGCAACACCAGTCGCTGGTAGTCGCCGTGGATCGGCATCACATAGCGCGGCTTGGTGAGGTTGATCATCATCTTCAGCTCTTCGCGGTAGCCGTGGCCAGATGCGTGAATCGGAGCATCCTTGGCGGTGATCACGGTCGCGCCTATGTGGAACAGCCGGTCGATCGTCTCGTTGACCGCGCGTTCGTTGCCCGGCACCGGCGACGCCGAGAACATCACCGTGTCGCCAGAGTGCAGCGTGATCTGCGGGTGATCGTTGTTTGCCATCCGGCGCAGCGCCGAGAGCGGTTCGCCCTGGCTCCCGGTGCAGATGATCACGATCTCCTCATCCGGGAAGTCATCGACTTCCTTGATCTTGATGATCTGGCCTTCGCTCGCGTAGATGTGTCCGAGCTTGCGGCCGATCGCAAAGTTGCGACGCATCGAACGACCGACCAGCGCGACCTTGCGGCCGTGCACCGCGGCAGCGTCGATCACCTGCTGTACGCGGTGGATGTTGCTGGCAAAACTTGTCACGAGAATCCGACCGTCGCATTGCGCGAACGCATCCTCCAGATGCGGTCCAATCGACGATTCGCTCGGTGCGATGCCCGCGCGATCAGCGTTGGTCGAGTCGCCGCAGAGCAGGAGCAGCCCGTCCTGCCCGAGTTCCGCAAGCCTTGACATGTCGGTCGGCTGGCCGTCGACGGGGGTCTGGTCGAACTTGTAGTCGCCAGTCAGGAGGATCGAACCGAACTCGGTCCCGACGACGACCGCACAGGCATCCGGGATTGAGTGCGAGACGTGCACGAGTTCGAGCGACATCGGGCCGACGTCCCACGGTTCGAGCGTTTCGCGGTCGATCACCTCTACTGCTTCGAGCAACTTGTGCTCTTCGAGCTTCGAGCGAGCCATCTCCGCGGTCAACGGCGCGGCGTAGACCGGCGGCGTCTCCTCGGGGAAGATCTCGCGAATCACGTACGGCAACGCGCCGATGTGGTCCTCGTGTCCGTGCGTGATGACGATCGCCTCGACATCGTCCGCGCGGCCGCGCAGGTAATCGAAGTCCGGCAGCACGAGGTCTATCCCGAGCATCTCGGCCGTCGGGAACATCAGACCGGTGTCGACGATCACGATCCGACCGTCGAACTCGACGATCGTCATGTTCTTGCCGATCTCGCCCAGACCGCCCAGCGGCAGGACGCGAAGCTTTGAGCTCACGAAGCAGCCACCCCGACCAGACCGCGCTCTTCGAGCATCGCGCGGATCGTGGCCGTCTCGCTCTCGTCGGCGTCAACGTACGGCAGGCGCACATGCCCGCCGGGAAGACCCATCAGGTTGAGTGCAGCCTTGTCGGCAGTCGCGGCTGGTGCTACGGCGAGCGCCTCGAAGACCGGCAGCAGCGACTGATGGATCGTCTGGCGGTTCTCCGGCTCGTCGGCCATGCGCCTGAACTCCGGGCCGACAACGTGGCTGGCGGTGAGGATTCCCCCGCTACCCCCCATGTCGAGCACCTGGGCGAAAACTTCGTCGTTACCGGCGTAGAGCTGCAGCCCCTCGATCATCGCGAGATTGTCATTGTTTGACTGCTTGACGCCGACGATGTTGTCGACCTGCGCGAGCTCGGCCAAAAAGTCGTTCGGCATGTCGGTGCCGGTGCGACCCGGGATGTTGTACACGATCACCGGAAGATCCGTCGACTTCGCTACTTCCTCGAAGTGGCGGGCCACCCCGCGAAGCGGTGGCCTGTTGTAGTACGGGGTGACCGAAAGAATGCCGTCGATCTCGTACTGCGAGGCGCGCGAAGTCAACTCGCAGGCGTGGCGCGTGTCGTTTGATCCCGTACCCGCGATGATCGTGAAGCCGTCTGGGCGCTCGTCGGCAGCGAGCTTGATCACGCCGATGTGCTCTTCGTCGGTCAGGGTTGACGCCTCACCGGTGGTCCCAGCGACCACCGCGCCATCGCTGCCGCTGGCAGCGAGGTGCTCGAGGATTCGCACGAACGCCGCCTCGTCGACACGCCCGTCTGCGTCAAACGGCGTGATTACGGCCGTCAGGACTGTTCCGAAATCTGGCATGGGACAAGCATACGCGCCGACCGTCGCGACAGAATGATCCCGATGGCAGAGCGCGACTACTCCCACCGCACACTTGCGGACAAGCTCGGTCTTGAGCCAGGCATGCGCGTACGCGTGAGCGGGGACGTCGGCCAGAAGCTTCTCACCGAGGCCGCCGAGCGCGTCGAAGGCAGCCTCCGACGCCGCAGCGACCTCGATGTCGCGATTGTCGGCGTCAGCAGCGTTGCCGAAGCAGCGGACCAGCTGGAGCAACTGCGCGCTGGTCTCCCCGACCACGGCGCAATCTGGGTGATCACGCGCAAGAAGGGGCACCCGGCGTATGTCAAGCAAGAGGATCTGATGCCAATCGGAAAATCACTCGGGCTCGTCGACAACAAGGTCTGCGCCGTCGACGATGAGCACTCAGCAATCCGCTTCGTTGTGCCGAAACATCTACGTCGGCCGGCCTGACCAGTTCGGGTTGGACCGATGACCGATACGCGTCGATCCGCCGTCGCGCGTGTTGGTTGAATGAAATCTCCAGCTCAGATCGCTTCAGTGCTTGCGACGGAGCCTCCGTAGATGTCGCGCAAGAGAAAATCCAACAACAGGGTCAAGACTCCGGTCTACAAGGGAAAGTTCCGCCAGAAAGAGGCGGAGCGACTGCTTTGGCGGGCCGGATTCGGACCCAAGCCCGGAGACGTCGCGCGGCTCAAGAAGCTCGGCATGAAACGCGCGGTCGCGAGCCTTGTCAACCACAAGGGTGCGACGAGGCTGGTCGGGCCCGCCCCCAAGCTTGAAGATCCGCTGAGTCCCAAGGACATCTGGGGACACGACCACATCTGGTGGCTCGACCGGATGGTCCGCAGCAACAATCCGCTGCAGGAGCGCATGACTCTGATCTGGCACGACTGGTTCGCGACCTCAGACGACGGGGTCGGCAGCCAGAAGTTGATGATCCGCCAGAACGAGTTCTTCCGCAAGAACGCGCTCGGCTCGTTTCGCTCCATGCTGCTCGGCGTGACCAAAGACCCGGCGATGTTGATCTGGCTCTCCGGTAACCAGAACACGAAGTGGTCGCCCAATGAGAACTACGGGCGCGAGCTGATGGAGCTCTTCTCGCTGGGCGCCAACGCGCGCTACACCGAGGACGACGTCCGCCAACAGGCGCGTGCCCTGACCGGCTGGACCAACGATTGGCGCGAGGGCGTCGGGTACACGGACTTCCACTTCGACAAGCGGTTGCACGACACCGGCACGAAGAGGATCTTCGGCAAGAAGGGCAACTTCGACTGGCAGGATGCGTGCAACCTCTGCATCAAGCACCCCGACCACGCCCAGTTCTTTGTCAAGAAGCTCTGGAGCTATTTCATTCCGGTTGAACTCAAGGGCAAGGATCTGCGGACGTTCAAGCGGCTCTATGTGCGCAGCGGCTATCGCGTAAAGCCGGTGGTGCAGGCGATTCTCATGCACCCGGCGTTCTACAAGGGGCCGTCAATGGTCAAGCCGCCGATCGTCTTCACGGCGGGACTTATGCGCGCTCAGGGCGTGGGGATCACCTCGGACGCGTGGGCGTGGCTGTCCGACCAGACCGGCCAGCGCCTATTTCGCCCGCCGAACGTCTCCGGATGGAATGACAATGCCTGGCTTGACACCGGAACCTTCCGAGGGCGCTGGGACGTCACGCGCCACGCCTGCGACGACGCGATTCTCGACCCCGGCGACGACGCGCTCGTCGATGCCTATCCAGCCGACGAGACGCCCGAGCAGGCGCTCGAGAAGGTGCTGGCCTTCTGGGGCAATCCCAGCGTCAGCGGGGCAACGCGATCGGTGTTGCTCGATTTTGCGACCAAAGCCGGCGCGCAGGCCGACGGGGCCAACTGGAAGCGGCGCTCCTACCGAGTGATGCGGCAGAACGCGATGCGAACGCTTCTGGCGATGAGCCCCGACCATCAGACCTCATGAGCAACCGACCACAAAAGCAAGCCTGCGAGGAGTTCAACCGGGCCCAGCTGCTCCGCGACGCGGCGGCGACCGCCGGAAACGGCCTGCCGGCGATCGAGGCCGGGATGCCCACTCCCGCGGGCACGGGACTCTCGCGCCGCAGCTTCCTGCTGCGCAGCGGCGCGTTCATGCTCACCCTCTACGGCGCGATGCACCTCGACCCACGCAGGCTCGGCGAGGCGATCGCCGAAGCGGCAGCCGGGCCGCCCGATCCGGTTCTCGTGTCGGTGTACTTGGAGGGCGGCGCTGACTCCCTCTCCCTGCTTGCGCCCGTTGAAGACCCGATCTACCGCAGGCTGCGCCCGACACTTGCGCTCTCGCCGGATGCCGGAACGCCCTTCGCCGACGACACCCGGCTGCGCTGGAACCCGGCCGCTGACTCGCTGCGGGTCCTGCACGACGAGAACAAGCTGTCGGTTGCGCCATCGATCGGTTACGACCACCC
>JAEYBE010000042.1 GCA_023404495.1 Actinomycetes bacterium
CGCCTCCACCGCAAGGAGCTGACGCGGTCCGCCAGCGGCCACGGATCGCGCTCGGCGAAGTACCGACACCTGGCGGGCGAGCGACTGGCGATCGACGACGCCGGCGAGGCGATCATCGCCGTACTTCTTCTACGCGGCCCGCAGACACCGGGCGAACTGAAGACTCGCACCGAGCGCCTCCACGCCTTCACCGAACTGGGCGAGCTTGAGCGTGTGCTCGACACGCTGGCCGACGCCGGCTACGTCGAGCGGCTGGAGCGCCGGCCCGGCGAGAAGCAGGCCAGGTGGCGGGAGCTCCTGACCGGCAGCGCGGACGAAGGCCAGACGAACGAGACGCCCGCAGTAGCGCCGACGACGCGCGCGCCGGATCAGGCCGAAGAGATCGCCGAACTCAAGGCCGCTGTTGCGCGACTCGAAGCCGAAGTCGCCGAGCTGCGTTCGCGGATCGGCTGAGCGGCAAGTAACATCGATCGGTGTAATGGTTCAGAGCGAGCACCACCACATCGCAATCATCGGCTCGGGCTTCTCGGGGATCGCCATGGCGCGCTACCTGAAGAAGTCGGGACGCGAGGACTTCACGATTTTCGAGAAGGGCGACGATGTCGGCGGCACATGGCGCGACAACACCTACCCGGGCATCGCCTGCGACGTGCCGTCAAATCTCTACTCGTTCTCGTTCGCGCTCAATCCCGACTGGTCGCGCAGCTACTCGGGCGGATGGGAGATCAACAACTACATCCGCGAAACGGCGAAGAGGCTCGACATCATCAAGCACATCCGTTTCGGCGACGCGATCACGAGCGCGGCGTGGGATGACGAGGCCGGCATCTGGCGCTGCGAGAGCCAGCAGGGACCGTTCACGGCCGACTTCCTGATCGGCGCGATGGGTCCGCTCTCAGAGCCGCAGATTCCCGAGCTCCCTGGGATCGAGAAGTTCAAGGGCCGCACTTTCCACTCGCAGCAGTGGGACCACGACTACGACCTCGCGGGCAAGCGCGTGGCCGTCGTCGGTACCGGCGCCTCGGCGATCCAGTTCGTGCCGCAGATTCAGCCGGAGGTCGCCGAGCTGCACCTCTACCAGCGCACCGCGCCGTGGATCCTGCCGCGTTCGGAGCGCAGCCTCACCAAGATTGAGCACAAGCTCTATCGCTACTTCCCGCCAGCCCAGAAGCTGGTGCGCGGCGCGGTCTACTCGATGCTCGAGATGCGCGTCGTCGGTTTCATCAAGCAGAGCTGGATCATGAGCCTCGCCGAACCGCTGGCCAAGCTCAACATCCGCCGCCACATCAAGGACAAGGAACTGCGCAAGAAGGTCACGCCGAGTTTCCGCATCGGTTGCAAGCGCATCCTGATGGCCAACAACTACTACCCGGCGCTCGCGAAGGACAACGTCGAGGTGATCACGCACGCGGTCACGGAAGTGCGCGAGAACTCGATCGTCGCCGCCGATGGCACCGAGCGCGAGATCGACGCGATCATCTGGGGAACCGGTTTCCACGTGACCGACAACCCCGAGTGGGACAACATCCGCGGCCGCGACGGACGCTCGCTCACCGAGACTTGGGCGCCGACTGGTATGCGCTCTTACCTGGGCACGCTGGTGCCGAACTTCCCGAACACGTTCTTGATCATCGGACCCAACACCGGCCTTGGCCACAGCTCGATGGTGTACATGATCGAGTCGAACGTCGAGTACATCATCAGCGTGCTCGACCACGTCGAGCGCACCGGTGCGCGTGACGTCGAGGTCGCCGAGTCGACGGTCGAGGCGTTCGAAGCTGACATCGTGCGCCGCTCGCGTGGAACGGTCTGGACGACAGGCGGTTGCGACAGCTGGTACCTCGACTCAAACGGTCGCAACACGGTGCTCTGGCCCGACTTCACGTTCCGCTTTCGCAAGCTCTGTCGATCGTTCGAGCCCGGTCAGGTAATGCTTGACGCCACCGGCGCTGATAGAACTTCGTCCCATGAGCGAAACGCCCCCGCCCCCGCCTGAGGGATCAGTCCCGCCGCCACCACCGCCTCCGGGCCAGCAGCCACCGGCACCGCCGACGCCGCCGGCCGGGGGTACGCCGCCACCACAGCAGCCGCCGGCCTACGTGCCGGGGCCGTATCCGGTCGACCTATCGATCGACTACCAGGATCGTGAGCTCAATCGCACCACGACCTTTTTCCGGTTGTTCACGGCGATACCGATCTTGATCATTCTCGGGACGCTCACTACGTCCACTTACTACGGGGTTGATGGCACGACGATGTGGGCTGGCGGCGCGATCGGCTTGATCGTCCTGCCGACAGCGTTGATGATCATCTTCCGCGAGAAGTACCCGCGCTGGTGGTTTGACTTCAACAAGCAACTCGTCTCATTCATGTACCGGGTGGGCGTCTACCTGCTGCTGATCGACGATCGCTACCCCTCGACCGACGAAGAGCAAGCTGTCCACGTGAAGCTCGAGTACCCGGACGTCGATCGCGATCTATCGCGCTTCATGCCGATCATCAAATGGCTACTCGCGATCCCGCACGTCGTGGTGCTGTTCTTCCTCTGGATCGGAGTCTTCTTCGGGACGATCTACGCCTGGTTCATGATCCTTTTCACCGGGCGCTATCCGCGTGACATCTTCGATTTTGTCGTCGGCGTGCAGCGCTGGACGCTCCGAGTCGAGGCTTACGCCGCGCTGCTGGTCACCGACGAGTACCCTCCTTTCCGTCTGGAGAGCTGAGGCGGGGGCGGCTCATCGGGACGAACGTTCGTTCGCGCTATCGCGTATGATCTTCCGCGATGGCGACCCCGGCAAGCACCCGCTCTGAGCAACCCAGCACGCGCGAGCGGATCCTCGAGCACTCGGTTCAGATTGCCTCGGCGGAGGGTCTTGAGTCACTGACGATCGGCCGCCTGGCCTCCGATCTCGGGATGAGCAAGAGTGGCCTCTTCGGGCACTTCGGCTCCAAGGAGGAGCTGCAGCTCGCAACGATCGACGCCGGATCGGAGATCTTCGGGCGCACGGTGATCCGCCCGGCGCGCGATGAACCGGCCGGAGCCGCGCGGCTCTCGCGCCTGGTGCACAACTTCGTCGACTATCTCGAGCAGGCGACCTTTGAGGGCGGCTGCTTCTGGGGATCGGTCTCGGCCGAGTTCGACAACCGCCCTGGACCGGTGCGGGAGATGATCAAGGAGAAGCTCTCGGTCTGGCTGGACGTGCTGCGCGAGCAGGCGCGCGAGGCTGGAGTTGGGGATCCGGAGCAGATGACCTTCGAGCTCTACTCGATCTGCCAGGGCGCCAACACCCAGTACCAGCTCTTTGGCGACGCGGAGATCTTCTCACGGGCTCGCGCCGCACTCGAGCGGCTGCTGCCCTAGGCCGCGTGGCGATCACCGAGGAAGAACGCGAATCGATGCTGCACAGCCTCGTGGGCCTGCGGCGCGTACGCGAACTGCTCCCGGGGAACGCCGACGTCGATCGAGGCATCGAGGGCATAAAGGCGGCGCTCGGGGAAGCGGTTACGCAGCGAACCGCGGCGCGGGCGCTCGGGATCGCGCATCCCGAACTTTCTGAGCTGATCTCTGGCGGCGAGCTGGCGGTGAAGGACACGCCCAAGGGCCGCGCTCAGGTCGTGGTGGATTCTCTGGTCGATCTGATCGAGGCGCGCGACGTTGCGCCGCCGGAGCCGCCGGCGTGGAAGCAGCGCCGCGCAGAGCGTGAGGCGGCCGGCGGGACGGAAGACCGCGAGGCCGACATGCAGCAGATCATCAAGCTCCGCGCGTTGGCGTTTCACCGCGCACTGGCGCGCAACCTCGACCGGGCGATGGTCGAGAGTGCGCAGCAGACTGTTTCAGAGCGGCGGGAGTCGGGCGATCTCTCTGCCGACCAGGCCGAAGCCTGGCTGAACGTTCTCGAGCGACCGATCAGCGACATCGCGGCCAAGATCACCGACTACAGCCCAGCCGGCGACGACCTGCGCGCCACCTCACCCTTCACCCAATAGGGCCCCACCAAAAACTACGTCAAAGATGCACCTTTGACGTAGTTAGACGCCGAGGGTTTTGCCGAGGATCTCTTTCATGATCTCGTCGGTGCCGCCGCCGATTGGGCCCAGGCGCGCGTCGCGGAGGGCTCGCTCGATCTTGTATTCCTTCATGTAGCCGTTGCCGCCGTGCAGCTGGATGCATTCGTTGCAGATGTCGACCAGCAGCATCTGCGTAAAAAGCTTGGACATCGTCACCTCGGTGATCGGGTTCTTGCCCTCGATGAACAGGCGCAGTGCGTTGTAGGTCAGCGCGCGGGCGGCTTCGATCTGTGTCGCCATGTCGGCCATCTTGTGCCGCGTGACCTGGAACTTGCTGATCGTGCGGCCGAAAGCCTCGCGCTCGTGGATGTAGTCCAGCGTCTGGTTGTAGACGTCGCGCATCGCGCCGATCGCACCCAATGACAACTGCAGCCGCTCCCACTGGAAGTTGCCCATGATCATGTAGAAGCCCTCGTTCTCGTTGCCGAGCAGGTTCTCGTCGGGCACGAAAACGTCCTGGTAGGCGATCTCGGCGGTGTCCGAGGCGTGCCAGCCCATCTTCTCGAGCGGCGAGGCAGTCAGCCCTTCGCCGCGCTCGACGATGAAGAAGCTGATGCCGTGATGGCCACCCTCGTCGGTCGTCTTGGCGGCGGTCACGATCACGTCTGCGCGCACGCCGTTGGTGATGAAGACCTTGCTGCCGTTGAGCACCCAGCCGCCATCGACCTTCTCGGCCTTGGTCTGGATGCCGGCGACGTCGCTGCCGGCGCCCGGCTCAGTGATTCCAAGCGCGAAGATCTTCTCGCCGGTGATTCCGGGGGGCATGTACTTCTGCTTCTGCTCATCGTTGCCGAACTTCCAGATCGGCGTCATCGCGATGCCGGCGTGGGCCCAGAGCCCGGCGGCGAGTCCGCCGCTGCCGCAGGCCGGGAGCTCCTCGAGCAGGACGGCCTCGGCGAGATATCCGTCGGCGGCGTCATCGGGACCCCCGGCGCACGATCCGCCGTACTTCTCCTCGAACTTGATGCCCAGATAGCCCTGCGCGCCGACCTGCCGGAAGACCTCGTCCGGGAAGTACTTGGCGTCCTCCCACTCGTCGGCATGCGGAGTGAGATTGTCGAGCACCCATCCGCGCACCGACTGGCGGAACTCCTCGAGTTCTTCGGTGAAAGGGGGCGTGATGTCGCGCGCCATGCCCGGGATCCGGGTGGCGCTGCGAGTGGCTGAAGCGTTCATCTGGCGGAGGTTAACCGGTTGCACGTACCGATCGGTGCGTTTCGGGCGCCTGGAGTTCCTGACTCCCGGGCCCTGGGCCGGTTGTTGGGAAGGCCCGCGGCTTGTTCGAGCGGTCGATCTTCCTGACTACCGTCGGTTCGGGCGCCAGCAAGGCAGATCCCGCCCGAGTGGGCGGCATGTGTGCATCCGGCCAGCAGCGCTATGCGCCACGCGCGCACAGATACCGCCGACCAAGGCGGCAAGCGGCGCGCGCCGGCCGCGGTGGCGCGCCGGTCTACTCGCCTACAGGCACCGCCAGCAGCGTCTCTTCGCTGCGGCCGCGCAGGACGCGCGCGCCATCAACCTTCCAGAGCGCGGCCTCACTTTCGCCGGCGCGCTCAAGCACCGCGCCGGAAGCGACCACTCCGCCCTCGACCGACTTCGCGACCTCCGTCAGCCGGGCCGCCTCGTTCACCGGGTCACCGATCACCGTGTACTCGTGGCGCTCGGCCGATCCGACGTTGCCGGCCACCACCGGTCCGGCCGAGACGCCGATGCCGACTCCCAGCTCGGGAATCTCGCGCGCCAGCCCTGCGGCCATCTCGCGCGCCGCGGCCAACGCGTCGCCGGCCGCATCCTCGCGCGGCAGCGGCGCTCCGAAGACGCACAGAGCGGCGTCGCCCTCAAACTTGTTGACAGATCCACCGCAGCGGTCGACCGCGTCGATCACCACTGCGAAGAAGCGGTTCAAGAGGTCGACCACCTCGACCGGCGAGCGCGATGCAGCGATCTCAGTCGATCCGACGACGTCGACGAAAACGACCGCCACGTCAAGTTGTTCGCCGCCCAGCTGCGCTCCCACGACCAGCGCCTGCTCGGCCACCTCCTCGCCGACGTGCCGGCCAAAGAGATCGCGCACGCGCTCGCGCTCGCGCAGTCCCTCGACCATGTCGTTGAAGCCGCTCTGGAGCATCCCGACCTCCGATGCGTCAAACACCGGCACCTCGACCGAAAGGTCACCGCGGCCGAGTCGGTCGATCCCCCGCCGCACCGACTTGATCGGATCGGCGATCGAGCGCGAGACCAGGAACATCGCCTGCACGCCGATAAACAGCGCGACCCCGCAGATGATCATTGTCGCCAGGCGCAGTTTCTCGGTGTCGTTCGGGAGGATGCCCAGCGTCACGCCGGCGGCGATCAGCACCACACCCAACACCGGTACACCGGTCGAGAGCGCCCATGTCGACATCACGCGGGCGGTCACTCCCGGGACGGCCGGGTGCTCGCGCGGGCCATCCTCTAGCGCGCGCCGCGCAACCTCGCGCGTCGCCCGCTCGGCCACCAGATACGAAAAGGCGCAGGTGCCGAGTCCGCTGAAGAGTCCGGCAATCGCCACGACCAGCGCGAGTCGCGGCTCGATCACCGCGTTGAGCGCCGTGAAGATCACGACACCAAGGCCCCAACGGCGCACCAGCCGGCCGCCCAGCCGAGAAGGTCCGAGCAGCGCCAGCGCCTGCTCCTCCGCGGTCGGCGGGCGGTCCTCGAGCAACCAGCGCCGCACCGGTGAGACATCACGAACCGTCTTGACGATTCCACTGATCGTCGCCGCGAGCACGTACGCCACCAGCACGGCCACATTGAGCAGCCGGACCCGGTCCTCGTTCACGACATCTGGCACCGGGATCACCCAGGAAACCAGCGCAAACAGGATCACCGAACCGATGATGTTCGACCCGATCACTCCGATACCGAGCGCCGGGGTGGAGCGCAGCAAGATCTGTTTGCCCGAGCGTCGCTCGCCTTCGCGCGCCGCCCGCAGTTGCACCGGTCCCATGGCGCGACCCTACCGGGCTACCACGCCGTCAAAGCGCGCAGCCGCTCGCTCTCTTCGGTCACGAGCGCCCGGACCTCGCGGGCGTCGTCGCAGACGCGGATCAGGCCGAGGTCCCGTTCGTCGATCTTCCCCTCGGCCAGCATCCGGTCGCGCAGCCAATCGAACATCCCGTCCCAGTAATCATTGCCGACGAGCGCGACAGGGAAGTGCCGGATCTTGCCGGTCTGGGAGAGCGTCAAGGCTTCAAACAACTCATCGAGCGTGCCAAAGCCGCCCGGCATCACAACGAAGGCGTGCGCGTAACGCACAAACATCACCTTGCGCACGAAGAAGTGCTCGAAGGTGAGGCAGATGTCCTGGTAGGCGTTTGGCTTCTGCTCGTGCGGAAGCTCGATATTGCAGCCGATCGACGTGACGCCGGCGTCGCGAGCTCCACGGTTGGCCGCCTCCATCATCCCCGGCCCGCCGCCGGTGATGATCGCGTAGCCGGCTTCGCCGAGTGTGCGGGCGATTTCGCGTGCGCGAAAGTACTCAGGATCGTCGGGCGCCGTGCGCGCGGAGCCGAAGATCGACACGGCGCGATCGATCCCGGCAAGCGCCGAGAAGCCCATCCGAAACTCCGCGCTGATGCGTGCGATGCGCTCGTCGTCGTCGGCCGCGCTCAGCGGCACGTCGGCGCCGACTCCGAGCAGCAGCTCTTCGTCGAACGTCGAGGCAAACGGAGGAAGCTTTGGATCCTGCTCGGGCACGTGCGTACCGTACTCTGAGCGCGATGACGACCCAGAAGATCACAGTCGAATTCGAGACCCCGGACGCGGACGCGCTGGTCCGGGCCGCGCATCTCTCGGGGCTCGACTTCTTGCAGGCGATCATCGACGGTGAGATCGCCGCGGCACCGATCAGCCGACTAATGGAATTTCAGATCGTCGAGGTCGAGTCCGGCCGCGCAGTCTTTGAGGGCACGCCGTCCGATCGCGTCTACAACCCGATCGGCGTGGTGCACGGCGGCTACGCGATGGTGCTGATCGACTCGGTCACCGGATGTGCAGTGCAGAGCACGCTCGATCCCGGCGTCGGGTACGGCACCGTCGAGACGAAGGTGAACCTGACCCGACCGATCACGCGCGAAACCGGAATGCTTCGGGCAGAAGGCCGATTGGTGCACGCCGGCTCGCGGATCGCGACGGCCGAGGCCTACGTCACCGATGCCGCCGGCAAGCTGGTCGCCCACGGCACCTCGACCTGCGCAATCATCCCCGCCAAGCAATGAGCGAGCCGATCGGAACTCCGGGTACGCCGACCGCGACCCGCATCGTGCTACTCGGCTCGGGCGAACTTGGACGTGAAGTCGCAATCGAGGCCGTGCGGCTGGGATGCGAGGTTGTGGCGTGCGATCGCTACGCCGGCGCACCCGCAATGGCTGTCGCCCATCGCAGCCACGTGCTGACGATGTCCGATGAGTCCGAGCTGCGCGCAGTGCTCGAGGCGGAGAAAGCACGCCCTTGCCGTCGTTTGATCGTGATGCCGGAGATCGAGGCGATCGCCACGCACGTGCTTGCTGAGTTTGAGGAGTCAGGGGTGCACGTCGTCCCGAACGCGCGCGCCGCGCGTCTGACGATGGACCGCGAGGGGATCCGCCGGCTCGCGGCCGAGGAGCTGGGGCTTGCCACCTCGCCGTATCGATTCTGCGACACCGAGCAGGAACTCGCGCAGGCCGCCAACGAGCTCGGCTTTCCGTGCGTCGTGAAGCCGGTGATGTCGTCCTCGGGGAAGGGCCAGTCGACCGTCAGATCGGCGGACGAGGTAACGGCTGCCTGGAGCTACGCCCAGGATGCCGGCAGGGTCGGTGCTGGGCGGGTGATCTGCGAGGCGTTCGTGGACTTTGACTATGAGCTCACCCAGCTGACGGTCCGTCACGCCGGCGGCACGTCGTTCTGCGCGCCAATCGGACATCGACAGGAAGGCGGCGACTACCGCCAGAGCTGGCAGCCCGCACAAGTGGATCCGGATGTACTCGCCAGTTGCCGAACGGTCGCCGGCACGGTCACCGAGGCGCTGGGCGGCCACGGGATTTTCGGAGTGGAGCTGTTCGTTGCGGGGGGAGAAGTGATCTTCTCCGAAGTCTCGCCCCGCCCGCATGACACCGGCCTTGTAACGCTCGCGAGCCAAGACCTCTCCGAGTTCGCCCTGCACGTCAGAGCTGTGCTTGGACTCCCGCTCCCGCAGGAGTTGATCCCGCAGCGCGGACCGAGCGCGAGCGCAGTGATTCTGGCCGCCAAAGAGGCTGATCCGCCTCTCTACCTCGGGATCGATCGGGCGCTCGCGGTCTCAGAGGCTGTCCGGATCGCGATTTTTGGCAAGCCGACGGCCAGCCAGGGACGGCGGATGGGCGTGGCTCTCGCCGAGGCGGATTCGTTGGATGCCGCGCGGGATCTGGCCGTCAGGGCGGCGTCCTGCGTCGAAGTGGACGATTGACTCCGCTTGATTTCGCGAGGCGGGTTAGAATCGCCCATATGGAAAATTCGGTAACACCGGTGGATCGCGAGGCTGCGCTCGACCGTGTTGGCGAGATGTACTCGGGCCTCGCTCGCGCGCAACGCCGGCTCCGTGGGCGCGACGCGATGCAGCCCGGCAGGCTGACCGCGCCGCAGGTCAATCTGCTCCGCCCGCTCGCCGAACACGGACCGATGTCGTCGGGTCAACTGGCGGAAGCCGCCGGCCTCACTCCCGCGACGACCACGCACATGCTCGATCAGCTCGCGGTCGCGGGCGTGGTCGAGCGCACGCGGCAGGAGCACGATCGCCGCGTCGTGATCACCGCACTGACCGACCATGGCGCCAGGCTGCTCGACGAGCGCGTCAGCGAGATGCGTCGCGCCTGGGCCGAAGCTCTCGGGCGATTTGAAGCTGAAGAACTCGAGAAGGCCGCCGACGTGCTCGGGGCAATCTGTCGCTTCACCGACGACCTCTGAAACGCGCTCAGGGCAGCAGCACCAGCTTGCCGCTTGTTCCACGACCGCGAATCGCTTCATGCGCGGCGCGGGCGTCCTCGAGGGCGAAGCTGCCGCCTTCGATCGCCGTCACATCGCCGGCGGCGATCAGCTTGAGCAATCCTTCGACGGCCTCGTCCATCATGCCGGGCTTGGTCATGCAGTGCACGAGCCAGAAGCCGATCACTCCCCGCGACGTGCCCATCAGCATCGGGATCGAGACATCCTTCGGCGGAACGCGCCCGGCCATGCCGTAGACGACGTGGCGGCCGAACGGCGCCAACGCTTTCAAGGAGCCGTCGGTCGTCGGACCGCCGACCATGTCGAGGATCACGTCGACCTTCTGACCGTCGTTGGCCTCGCGCAGCCGCTCGTTCATTTCCGCGGCTTCGGTAACGCGCGAATCGATTGCGATGTCGGCACCGAGTTCGAGCGCCTGCGCGCGCTTCTCCTCGGTCGACGCGGTAGCGATCACGCGGCCGGCGCCAAAGCGCTTGGCAAGCTGCACCGCGATCGTGCCGACGCCGCCGCCGGCCGCGTGCACCACGACCGTCTCGCCGTCTGCAAGCTTGGCCGAAGTCTTCAGGAGGTGCCACGCGGTTGCGCCCTGGAGCACCACGGACAATGCGGCCGACGCGCTCACGCCCTCCGGCATATCCCAAGTCAGCTGCGGCCAGGCGACTGCTTTCTCCGCGTAGCCGCCACCCGAGAGCAGCGCGACCACACGCCGGCCATCGGCGGTCGTTCCGACGACTTCGGCACCGGGAACGAGTGGCAGTTCGGCGGGGGCGAGATATGAGTTCTCGGCCTGATGGGTGTCGGCGTAGTTGACGCCGGCCGCCTCCACCTCGATCAGCAAGGCTCCTTCGGGTACTTCGGGGTCTGGCAGCTCCGCGAGCTCGAGTACCTCTGGGCCGCCGAACTCTCTTACCTGGATCGCGCGCATGCTCTCAGTCTCCCATTCCCGGGAGCTTGTTGGCGTCTGCGTCGCGCAACGTCGCAAGCGCGGGAGCGTAGAGCCGCTGCTTGATCGTGCCGAGCGTCGCGCCGTCCTTTTCCGCCAGGGCGCCGGCCCGCTCGATCGCGGTCGAGAGCACGGCGTCTTCGGGCACCGCCGCTTGGACGATGCCGGCCGCCACCGCATCGGGGCCGCCGTAGCGACGACCGGTGGTCATCGACTCGTGAGCGACCTGCGGGGCAAGCCGGGATTTGATCAGCGCATCCATCCCCGGGGTGAACGGGATGTGGATGTCGACCTCGGGAAAACAGAAGAACCCGCGGTCCTCGCGCATGATCCGCTCGTCGAAGGCGACGGCGAGCATCGCGCCGGCGGCAAAACAGTGACCTTGGATCGCCGCGATCGTGGGAACCGGGAACTCAAGCGCGCGGGCGAGCAACTCGTGGACCTCGCCGACGAACGACGGCACTGCTTCGAGGTTCGCTGCGAACCACTCAAGGTCCAGGCCGTTGGACCAGATCTTGCCGCTGGCGGTCACGACCAGCGCACGCGGCGATGGCGTCCCCGCCACTTCGTCGAGCGCGGCGTTGACCGACGCGACCCAATCGGGGTTGAAGCGGTTCTCGTCGTCGCCCAAGTTGAGGACAAAGACGTTTCCATCACGTTCGAGATTTGGCACCTTCCGGTCCTTCCACGAGTTTCGATCCGGCCGTGCGCGATCATACGTCGGGTGAACCCGCGAGCGCACACCCTGCCCGGATTCGGCGCGCAGTTGGCGGCCGTCTACGTTGGCGGCGGTGTCGGCACGTTGTTGCGTTTCGGGCTCACCGAGACGCTGCCGGCCGATCCGACTGCCTGGCCGTGGCATACGTTCGTCGCCAACGTGATCGCCTGCGCGGTGCTGAGCTTCGCGATCGCCCATCGCGAGAACGGTTGGGGGAGCGACACGCGCCTCGCGTTGATCGGCAGCGGTTTCTGCGGCGGACTCTCGACCTTCTCGGCGATGCAGCTTGAGATCTATTTGATGTTCGACGCCGGTAGCTACCTGCTGGCGGCTTCTTATCTCGCGGCGAGCGTTGCGATCGGAGTCGCAATGGTGTCGCTGGCGCGGCGCTTCGTCTCTCGCGGGGAGGATGTGGCGTGAACGGCGCTTTGGTCGGCGTGGGGATCTTCTTCTTCGGCGGGCTCGGCTCGGCCGCGCGTTTCTGGATTCATCGCGCGATCGTGCGCGATCACCCGGCCGACTTTCCGCTCGGCACGTTCGTCGTCAACATTCTCGGTGCGTTTCTGATCGGCGTGCTCTTCGGTGCCCACGCAGACGGCGATGAGATGAAGATCGCCGCCGTGGGGTTCCTTGGCGGCTTTACGACGTTCTCGACCTGGATGTATGAGAGCGAGAAGCTCGCGGTCGATGGCTACGCGCATGGCGCTGTGCGCAACGTCGCTCTCAGCAGCGCGATCGGATTCCTGGCCGTGACGGTTGGCGTAGCGGTGGGCCAAGCGCTCTAGCCCGGCCTCTCGCACGCGGCGCTCTGGCTCTACTGCGCCAGCGCGAGCGTTGCCGCGCAGATTTCGTCCAGAGCCGCGTCGCAGGCCGGGTTCAGCGCGAAGAGGCCCATGAAACCGTGTGTCAGCGACGGGTAATGCAGATGCTTGGCCAGGGTGCCTGCCTCTGCAAGCGCCGCCGCGTGGGCGAGCCCCGGGTCGCGCAGCGCGTCGTACTCGCAGGTGACGACCACCGCAGCCGGCTGCCCCGGATCGGCGGCGCCGAGCAGCGGCGAGATACGCGGGTCTTCCGCGTCGGAGCTCCCGAGGTAGCCCACCTTGAAGAGATCGCACGCCTCGCCCGTCAGTACCGGGCCGTCGGCGTGCTCTTCGCGCGAGCTGTACTCGCGCGAGAAGTCCGAAGCCGGATAGATCAGGACCTGTCCGAGCAAGCCCGGCACGTTCTGCGCCACCACCGCCGCGAGATTCCCGCCGGCGCTGTCGCCCATCACGATCAGCCGCCCGTCGCCGAACTCCTCGGCGTGGGCGAGCGCCCAGCGGGCGATCGACTCGGCGTCGTCCGCCGCGGCAGGAAAGGGATCTTCGGGCGCCAGCCTGTACTCAGCACTGATCAACTGCATCCCGGTGCGCTCGGCGATCGTGCGTGTCTGCAACTCGTACGACTCGATCTCGCCGACCACGAATCCGCCGCCGTGAAAGAACAGGATGGCGGGGCGCTGCTCTTCGCCCAGGGGCAAGTACACCCGCGCCTTTAGGTCCCCGCTTGCGCCGGGCACCGCGATGTCCTCCATCCCCGCGAGATTGGCCGGCGGCAACTGGTCGCGCAGCGCCACGGTCAGTCGCGTGAACTGGGCGCGGGCCTTCACCGGGTCCTGCATGACCGGCAGCGCGAGCCCACCCGGAAGGGACTTGTCGAGCTCTTGTAGCCCCGCGTCGAGCGGCGCGGCTGGCGGCACGGAGAACTCCGCGGGAATCGCGCCGCTCAATCCTCTTCCTCGCCATGCACCACGAGCAGAGGACGCTTCGAGAGGTGCACGAGCTTGTGCGGCGTGGAGCCGAGGATCGCGCCCTTCAAGGGCGAGTCGCCGTAGCTGCCGACCACGATCATCCGCGCGTCGAC
>JAEYBE010000048.1 GCA_023404495.1 Actinomycetes bacterium
TGGTCGTGGCGGCGGACGCGGAGGCCAGGGTGGCCCCGGCGGTCGCGGCGGACAGCAGTCTGCACCGCAGGCACCCGCCGCGAAGGCTCCGGAGGCCCCTGCCGCAGAAGCGACTCCAGCACCCGAAGGCGAGGTGAAGAGCGATGCTTAGCCCCAAGCGGACCAAGTACCGCAAGCACCACCGCGGTCGCATGGCCGGCAACTCGCGCGGCGGCACGGCCGTCAACTTCGGCGAGTACGGCCTCAAGACCACCGAGCGCGGCTGGATCACGAACCGCCAGATCGAAGCGGCGCGAATCGCGATGACCCGTCACATCAAGCGTGGCGGAAAGGTCTGGATCACGATCTTCCCGGACAAACCGACGACCAAGAAGCCGGCCGAGACCCGCATGGGTTCCGGTAAGGGCTCGCCCGAGGGTTGGGTCGCCGTGGTCAAGCCTGGCCGCATCATGTTTGAGATGTCCGGTGTCAGCGAAGAACTCGCCCGCGAGGCGATGTCGCTGGCCGGCGCGAAGCTCCCGGTCAAGACGAAGTTCGTCGTCCGCGAAGGGCAGGAGCAGTAGGTCATGGCAAAGGTTTCAATCAAGGACATCGCCGAGATGAAGGACGACCAGCTCGTCCACTACATCAAGGATTCCCGCGAGGAGCTCTTCAACCTTCGCTTCCGTCACGCGACGGGCGAGCTGGAGAACACCTCCTCGATCAAAGAGGCAAAGAAGGCGCTGGCGCGTGGTTTGACTATTGCTAGCCGGCGCAAGCTTGACGTGAAGAGTGAGATTCAGCGTGGCTGACGAAGAGAACAAGAATTCAGAAGAAACAGTTGATGAGGTAGTTGAGAACGCCGCCGAGGACTCTTCGTCCTCGCAGGCTGCGGGCGAAGAGTCCTCGACGGCTGCCGCCGACGCTGGTGAGGTTGCTGACGCTCCCTCCTCCGATGGTGGAGAGAGTGATGAGGCTGCTGAGCCTGAAGAGCAGCTCTCTCCTAAGGAGAGAAGGAAGAAGACTAAGTCTTCTCGTAATCGCAAGCCCAAGTACACGGGGTCTCTTGAGGAGCGTCGGGCTCAGCGTGATGTTCATCGCAAGAAGAAGGCCGTGCAGCGCCGGGCGCACCGCGCTAAGCAGCGTGACGCGCACAAGGCAGCTGGTCCGCGCGAGGGCACTCCGCCCGTCGTGAAGGAGCCGGGTCCCAAGAAGGTTCAGCAGGGCACCGTCGTCTCGAGCAAGACCGACAAGACGATCACGATCGAGATCCAGGTCCAGGAGTCCCACCGCATCTACAAGAAGGTCGTCCGCCGCACGAAGAAGCTGACCGCCCACGACGAGCGCAATGACGCCGGCGAAGGCGATGTGGTGCGCGTGATCGAGTCTCGTCCCCTGAGCAAGACGAAGCGCTGGCGCCTCGTCGAGATTGTGGAGCGTGCCAAGTGATCCAGAACGAGTCCCGCCTCAAGGTCGCCGACAACACCGGCGCGCGCGAAATCCTCTGCATCCGTGTCCGTGGCGGCAGCCGCCGTCGCTACGCGGGCGTGGGCGACACCATCACCGCCACCGTCAAGCAGGCTGCGCCCAATGGCTCGGTCAAGAAGGGCGAGGTCGTGACCGCTGTTGTCGTGCGCACGAAGAAGGAGTTCGGACGCGACGACGGCACGTACATCGCTTTCGATGAGAACGCCGCAGTGATCATCGACCAGCAGAACAACCCGCGCGGCACCCGCATTTTCGGGCCGGTCGCGCGCGAACTGCGCGAGCGCAACTTCATGAAGATCATCTCGCTCGCACCGGAGGTGCTCTAGTCATGGCACGCAAGCTCAAGAGCTACAAGCGCAACAAGGGTTCCAAGAAGGTCCGTCGCGGCGACCGCGTGGTCGTACTCGCCGGCAAGGACAAGGGCCACGTCGGCGAGGTGATTCGCGTCGACCACGAAAAGAACAAGGTTTTCGTCGAAGGCGCAATGATCCAGAAGGTCAGCAACCGCATCGCTCAGATGCGCAATGCCAACCAGGGTGCGCAGACGGGCGGTATCATCGAGCGCGAGGGTCCGATCCACGTATCGAACGTTGCCCTGGTCGACCCGAAGGACAACAAAGCCACGCGAGTGCGCGTTGTCCGTGAAGACGGTGCCCGCTCCCGTCGCTCAGCACGCTCCGGCCAGAAGCTGGACTAGGTACTCAAGGCAGTAACGATCAAACATGCACGCAGACGCAGAAAACACCACAACTTCACCCAAGCCCGCGCCGCCGGCCCGCCTCAAGGTCAAGTACTTCGAGGAGATCCGTCCTGCGCTCAAGGAACAGCTGGGCCTTTCCAACATCATGGAAGTCCCGCAGATCGAGAAGATCGTCCTGAACATGGGCGTCGGTGAGGCCAAGCAGGACAAGAAGCTGCTCGAGGCCGCGCAGACGCAGCTCGCGCAGATCGCCGGCCAGCAGCCGTCGGTCCGCCGCGCGCGCAAGTCGATCGCGACCTACAAGCTGCGCGACGGCATGCCGGTCGGTGTCGCCGTGACGCTGCGCGACGCCCGCATGTACGAGTTCCTCGACCGCCTGATTTCGATCGCCGTCCCGCGAATCCGCGACTTCCGCGGGCTCAACCCGAAGTCTTTTGACGGGCGTGGCAACTACGCGCTCGGCGTTCGCGAACAGATCATCTTCCCGGAGATCGACTACGACGAGATCGACCAGACACGTGGTCTCGACGTCGTCATCACCACGTCGGCCAAGAACGACGAGCACGCAAAGGCGCTGCTCGACGCCTTCGGCTTCCCATTTCGCAAGGCCCCCGAGCAGGCTCAAGAAGCCGTAGCGGCATAAGCAGAAAGAACCACTTCACGCCATGGCAAAAACGTCACTCAAGGTCAAGCAGTCCCGCCCGCAGAAGTACTCGACGCGCGAGTACACCCGCTGCAACCGCTGCGGCCGTCCGCGCTCGGTCTACCGCAAGTTCGGCATCTGCCGCATCTGCCTGCGCGAGCTGGCGCACCAGGGCTACATCCCCGGAATGACCAAGAGCAGTTGGTAAGAGAGAGCAGTTTCTAGAGACATGACTACGAACGACCCGATCGCAGATTTCCTGACCCGCATCCGCAACGCGCTGCTCGTCGGCCACGACGAGATCACCTTGCCGTCTTCGAAGACGAAGGTCGAGATCGCGCGCGTGCTCAAGGAGCAGGGCTACATCCAGGAGTACGCCACGGCTCCGGCCAAGGACGTCCCCGGTGACGCCCTGACCGTGCGCCTGCGCTACGACGACGACCGTCGTCCGGTGCTTTCGGGCCTCAAGCGCATCTCCAAGCCTGGCCGCCGCGTGTTTGTGGCCAAGCAGGACATCCCGCGCGTACTCGGCGGCATGGGCACCACGATCGTCTCCACCAGCGGCGGCGTGATGACCGGTCACCAGGCCACAAAGCAGGGTCTCGGCGGCGAGATCTGGGCGGAGGTCTGGTAGCGATGAGTCGTATTGGTGCACAGCCGATCGCGATTCCCGAGGGCGTCGCAATCGAACTCGAGCGTGGCAACGTCACGGTCAAGGGTCCCAAGGGCGAGCTCTCGCAGAGCTTCGACCCGGACATCCTTGTCGAGCAGAACCAGGACACCCTGATCGTCACCCGTCCGTCCGACTCCAAGGAGCACAAGGCCCACCACGGCCTCGTTCGCGCGCTCGTCGCGAACATGGTCAACAACTGCGCCAATGGCTACTCGAAGGAACTCGAGATCCAAGGCGTCGGTTACCGCGCGGCGATGAAGGGCAAGAACATCGAGCTCTCCGTAGGGTTTTCGCACCCGGTCCTGATCGAGGCGCCCGAAGGCGTGACGATCGAGACGCCGCAGCCGACGCAGGTGATCATCTCCGGCGCGGACAAGCAGAAGGTCGGCGAGATCGCCGCCCAGATCCGCAAGGTGCGCCCGCCAGAGCCCTACAAGGGCAAGGGCATTCGTTACAAGGACGAGTACGTCCAGAGGAAGGTTGGTAAGCGCGCATGAGCCAGACCGCGACGCGCATCAAGAACCAGCGCCGCACGCGCCGTAAGCGCCGTGTTCGCGCGAAGATCTCCGGCACCGCCGAGCGCCCTCGCATTTCCGTCGTGCGCTCAAATCGCGGCGTCTCCGCCCAACTGATCGACGACCTCGCCGGCAACACGCTGGCGTCCGTCAACTGGACCGAGGCTCCCTTGAAGGGTCTGTCCGGAGTCGAGCAGGCGACCAAGGCCGGCGAACTGCTCGCCGAGCGTGCCAAGGCCGCCGGCGTCGAGAGTGCGGTCTTCGACCGCAACGGATTTTTGTACCACGGACGCGTCAAGGCGTTCGCCGAGGGTGTCCGCGAGGGCGGACTGACCGTTTAGAAGGATTTCATGGCTGTAAAGCACCGCATCACGAACGTTTCATCCGACGGCCTGGACCTCCAGGAGCGCGTCGTCGACATCAACCGCGTGGCCAAGGTGGTCAAGGGTGGACGTCGCTTCTCCTTCACCGCGCTGGTCGTGGTGGGTGACGAGAAGTCGATCGTCGGCATCGGCTACGGCAAGGCCAACGAAGTCCCGATCGCAATCCAGAAGGGCGTCGAGCAGGCCAAGAAGAACCTCTTCGAGGTGCCCAAGTACAAGTCGACGATCACGCACAAGACGCTGGGCACCTTCGGCTCGGGCCAGGTCATGCTCAAGCCGGCATCGACCGGTACCGGAGTGATCGCCGGCGGTGGAGTTCGCGCCGTGCTCGAGCTCGCCGGTGTGCACGACATCCTCGCCAAGTCGCTGGGCTCGCAGAACCCGATCAACCTCGTGAAGGCCACCGTCGACGCGCTGCAGTCCCTGCGCCGTCCGGAGGACGTCGCCAAGGCCCGCGGCCTGACCGTGCACGAGGTGCTCGGTATCGAGAAGCCCGCCGTCAAGAACGTCGAAGACACTGAGGCCGAGGCGTCAGCCGAGGTCGAGAGCGAGTTGGCAGTCGCCGACGCCGCGATCGAGACTGCGATCGTCGCCGAAGAGGCCGCGATCGAAGAGGCCGACGCCGCCGCGGCAGCGGCCGATGTCGCCGAAGTCGCAGAAGCGATCGCTGAGAGCGCCGCCGAGCAGGGCGACGCCGAAACGGCCGCCGAGGCCGCGGAGATAGCAGTCGAGGCAGCCGAAGTGGCAGAGGCCGAGGCAGATGCGGCTGCGGCAGACAATGCTGTCGCCGAGGCTGCGGCCGAGGTCGCCGAAGAGGCAATCGAGGCAGCCGAAGAGGCCGGCGAGGCGGCCGCCGAGGAGACCAAGTAAGCGATGGCCGGCACAATCAAGATCAAGCAGGTCAAGAGCAAGAACGGCGCCAACCACGCCCAGCGCGAGACCCTGCGCTCACTCAAGCTTGGAAAGATCGACTCCACGAACGAGGTCAAGGACTCCCCGGAGATCCGCGGCATGCTCCACCGGGTGCGCCACCTGATCGTGGTTGAGGAGAATTAGGAAGATGGCTGAAGGCCAGAAGAAGTCCGACACCGCAGAGGTCGTCGGCACCAACAACTTGAAGCCCGCGCCGCAACAGGCCAAGACCAGGAAGCGCGTCGGGCGCGGCCACGGTTCGGGCACCGGCAAGACTTCTGGTCGTGGCCACAAGGGCCAGGGTTCGCGTTCGGGCGGCAAGCCCGGACCCGCCTACGAAGGTGGTCAGACCCCGGTCCACATGCGCATGCGCAAGCTGCGTGGTGCGACGAAGAAGACCTCGATGCCGATCGGTCCGTTCCGCACGAGCACGCAGCCGGTCAACGTTGACGACCTCGCTCGCGTGTTCAAGGCTGGCGACACCGTCAACGCCGAGACGCTTGCGGCCAACGGCCTTGCCACGCGCAAGGGAGTCGCGATCAAGGTGCTCGGGCGTGGCGAGATCGACATCAAGCTCGACGTCACCGCCGCGAAATTCTCGGCCGAGGCTCAGCGCAAGATCGAAGCCGCCGGCGGCAGCTGCCAGGTCATTGACTAGTCTCCTCGCGTTCGCCCTGGGGAGGGCGTAGTCCACGATGCTGCAGACACTCGCCAACGCATTCCGCACTCCGGAGATTCGCCGCAAGATCGGCTTCGTTGCCGCGATGCTGCTGATCTACCGCGTCGGCTCGTACGTGCCCTCGCCGGGTGTCGACGTCGACCAGCTCAAGGAGTTCCAGAACCAGTTCGACAGCGGCAACATTCTCGGCTTCCTCAACCTCTTCTCCGGCGGCAGCCTCTCGCGCCTCTCGCTCTTCGCGCTGGGCATCATGCCGTACATCACCGCTTCGATCATCCTGCAGCTGCTCACCGTGGTCTCGCCGACGCTCGAGCAGCTCGCGCGCGAGGGCGAAGTCGGCCAGCAGAAGATCACCCAGTACACGCGCTACCTGACCGTCGGCCTTGCCGCGGCCCAGGCGATCGGCTACGTGATGCTCTTCAAGAGCCAGGACAACGCGGTGATCACCAACGGCTCGTTCGGCAACCTCCTGCTGATCGCCGTCTGTCTGACCGCCGGCACCGTGCTCCTGATGTGGATCGGTGAGTTGATCACCCAGCGGGGAATCGGCAACGGAATCTCACTGCTGATCTTCGCCTCGATCGTCTCTGGTCTGCCGGGCGGCGTCTCGTCCTGGTGGAACTCAACGGACCAGATCTTCAAGCTGATGATGCCGTTCATCGCGCTGGGCGTGATCGTCGCGGTCGTCTTCATCCAGGAAGGCCAGCGCCGCATCCCGGTGCAGTACGCAAAGCGTCAGGTCGGGCGCAAGATGACGCAGGGCGGCTCCACTTACCTGCCGCTGCGCGTCAACATGGCCGGCGTCATCCCGATCATCTTCGCCGCGTCGATCATGGCGTTCCCGCCGACGATCGCCACGCTGATCCAGGCCGACTGGGCGCAGAGCATCGCCAACTTCTTCAACCCGAACGGCGCCGCCTACATCATCGGCGAGTGCCTGTTCATCATCATGTTCACGTACTTCTACACGGCCGTCACGTTCAACCCGCGTGAACAGGCCGACAACCTGAAGAAGTACGGCGGCTTCATCCCGGGCGTGCGGCCAGGTCTGCCAACGGCCGAATACCTCGACCGCATCCTTGCCCGCCTGACCTTCCCTGGCGCGCTCTACCTGGCCGCGGTCGCCGCTTTCCCGATGATCCTGATCAACCAGACCGGCGCCGGCTTCTACTTCGGCGGCACCTCGATCCTGATCACCGTCGGAGTGGCCCTGGACACGATGAAGCAACTGGAGGCGCAACTCCAGATGCGCAACTACGAGGGCTTCCTCAACTAGCTGTCTCCGAAGGGTGGCCGGGAACTGGTCGGCTATTGTCACCAGCTTCTATGGCCGCCGAACTCAACCTCGTGCTTGTGGGTCCGCCTGGTGCCGGTAAAGGCACGCAGGCCTCTCGGCTGGTTGATGATTTCTCGTTGCCGTTCATTTCCGTCGGCGACATCCTGCGTGAGAACGTCAAGCAGGGCACCGAACTCGGCGGCAAGGCCAAGGAGTTCATGGACAAGGGCGAGCTGCTCCCTGACGAGTTGGTCGTCGATCTGATCATGGCTCGGCTGGCCGAAGACGACGCCAAGGACGGTTTCATCCTTGACGGCTTCCCGCGGACCGTCCCTCAGGCCGAGGCACTCGACCAGGGTCTGACCGCGGCCGATCGCAAGCTCACCGCGGTAGTCGTGATCGAGGTTCCGGACGAGGAACTGATCGACCGACTCTCCGGCCGCCGCGTCAATCCGACGACCGGTCGCACGTACCACATCAAGTACGACCCGCCCAAGCACGAGGGCGTCGACGATGTCGACGGCACCAAGCTGATCCAGCGCGACGACGACAAGCCCGAGACGATCGCAAACCGCCTGAAGGTCTACCACGACCAGACCGCGCCGGTGATCGGCTTCTACGAGCAGCAGAACACCGAGAACAAGGCGATGGTCCGCCGCATCGACGGCACCCGCGAGCCCGACGAGGTGTACCGCCACATTCGCGCTCTGGTCGCCACCGTGCGCCTCGAAGACACGCTCTGATCGATCGTCGCGACGGCGTGATCAACCTCAAGACCCCAGAGCAACTCGACCAGATGGCCGCGGCCGGTCGGGTTCACGCCGAAGCGATGAAGCTCGCCGTCGAGACCGCAAAGCCCGGCGCGACGACAAAAGAGGTCGACACGGCCGTCGAGGATTTCATCCGCAAGTCCGGTGGGATCCCCACCTTCAAGGGCTTCCGCGGCTTCCCGGGTTCGATCTGCATCTCCAACAACGACATGGTCGTCCACGGTATTCCCGGCCCCGAAGTGCTCGAGGCCGGCGACACGCTATGCATCGACATCGGCGTCACACTCGGCGGATGGGTTGCCGACGGCGCGGTCACGATGCCGGTCGGCGGTGAGTCGAACGTTGTAGCCGACCAGCTGATGGCCACCACCAAGCAGTCGCTCTTCGACGCTGTCGAGCAGTGCCGCCCCGGCAATCACCTGGGCGACGTCGGACACGCGGTCGAGCAGCGCGTGGAGGCCGCAGGATTCTCGATCATCCGCGAACTGATCGGCCACGGCGTCGGGCGCCAGATGCACGAAGAGCCGCAGGTGCCCAACTACGGGATCCCCGGCTCAGGTCCGGAGCTGAAGGCGGGAATGGTGCTGGCGATCGAGCCGATGGTCAACGCCGGCGCCCCGGAGATCTTTGTGGGTGACGACAATTGGTCGGTCTATTCGGCAGATGCGTCGCTGACCGCGCACTTCGAATTCACTGTCGCCGTGACCGACGAGGGCCCGCGGATCCTCACCCCTTGGCACGAACTCGTCAACGTCTGGTCCTGACCTGCAAACCCGTGCTACCATTGCGCGTCGCGCCTCTGAGCCCGATCGGTCGCCCGTGCTTATGCAAGCTTCCCGGCCTCCGACCCGCTTGAAAAGGCTGGGCTTTATGCGCAATTCCCTGCTGTTCAATTGATTTTTTTCGGCCTTGTGAGAGGGCGTTCAACGTGAAGGTTCGAGCTTCAGTAAAACCGATCTGCGAAAAGTGCCGCGTGATTCGTCGCCGCGGAACTGTTCACGTGATCTGCACGAACAAGCGCCACAAGCAGCGCCAGGGCTAGGTCACAACTAAATGGCACGTATTTCAGGAGTAAACATTCCGCTCAACAAGCGGGTCGAGATCGGTCTCACGTACATCTACGGGATCGGACAGTCGACGTCGCAGAAGCTGCTCGACAAGACGGGCATCGACCGCAACACCTTCGTCCGCGACCTCACCGAGGACGAGGTGATCAAGCTTCGTGACGCGATCGACCAGGAGCTCACCGTCGAAGGTGACCTTCGCCGCGAGCGCTCACAAGACGTCAAGCGCCTGATGGAGATCGGTGCCTACCGTGGACTGCGCCACCGTCGCGGGCTCACCGTGCGCGGACAGCGCACGAAGACCAACGCCCGCACCCGCAAGGGCCCGCGCAAGGCTCAGATCGCAAACAAGAAGAAAGTTTCGAAGTAACGCATGGCAGACCCGAAGAAGGGCCGCTCCGGCCGCCGCAAAGTCAAGAAGAACGTGCCGTTTGGGCAGGCCCACATCAAGGCCAGCTTCAACAACACGATCGTCTCGCTCACCGACCGCTCGGGCAATGTCATCGCCTGGGAGTCGGCCGGCACCGTCGGCTTCAAGGGCTCCCGCAAGTCAACCCCGTTCGCCGCGCAGGTCACCGCAGAGTCGGCCGCGCGCAAGGGCATGGAGCACGGCCTTGCCAAGGTTGAAGTCTTCGTCAAGGGTCCCGGTTCCGGCCGCGAGACCGCAATCCGCAGCCTGCAGAGCGCGGGCCTCGAGGTCGTCGGCGTCCGAGACGTCACCCCGCAGGCCCACAACGGCTGCCGTCCGCGCAAGCGCCGCCGCCTCTAGGAGCTGATCAAGATGGCTCGAGACACAGGCTCACAGTGCAAGCTTTGCCGCCGCGAGGGAGAGAAGCTCTACCTCAAGGGTGCGCGTTGTTACACCGACAAGTGCGGCGTCGACCGTCGCTCCTATCCGCCCGGACAGCACGGCCTCACGCGCCAGCGCCAGAGCGAGTACCGCCTGCAGCTGCGCGAGAAGCAGAAGGCCAAGCGTTTCTACCAGATCCTTGAAAAGCAGTTCCGTAGCTACTACGACAAGGCCTCGCGCCAGAAGGGCGTCACCGGTGAGAACCTCCTGCGCCTGCTCGAGTGCCGCTTTGACAACGTGCTCGTGCGCCTTGGCTTTGCCGCCTCGCGCCGCCAGGCACGCCAGCTGATCACGCACGGCCATTGGCAGATCAACGGCCGCCGCGTCGACATCCCAAGTTTCCAAATCCGCGAGGGAGATGAAATCTCTATCTCGGACAAGTCAACCGCGAAGGAGGTCATCACGGAAGCAACCGCGATGGTCGCCGCCGTGCCCGCCTGGCTCCAGGCAGACCACGACGCGTTGACGGCCCGCATCCTGCGCCTGCCCGACCGTGGTGAGATCACCACGCCGGTCCAGGAGCAGCTGATCGTCGAGCTTTACTCGAAGTAAAAATCCCCCATCGCGCCGCTGCGACCCGCTCGGGCGTGGATGGCTGCCGACCAAGACAAAGAAAAAGGGTTCCGATGCTTGAATTCCAGACTCCTCGCATTTCCGCCCAGCAGATCGAAGGCAACCGTGGTGTCTTCACGATCGAACCGCTGGACCGTGGATTTGGCTACACCTTTGGCAGCGCGCTGCGCCGCGTGATGCTGTCCTCCCTCGCCGGCGCTGCCGTGACGAGTCTGCGGATCGAGGGCGTCGCCCACGAGTTCTCCACGATCCAGGGCGTCAAGGAAGATGTCACCGACATCGTCCTCAACCTCAAGTCGCTGGTCGCAAAGGTCCACTCCGACGCCACCGAGGTCGAGGCCCCGCTCGTCTTCACCGGCCCCGGTGAGGTCAAGGCCAAGGACATCGACCTGCCTGCCGGCATCGAGATCCTCAACCCCAATGCGCACCTCGCCACGCTCGAGAAGAAGTCGAAGCTCGAGATGTACCTGACGATCGGCCGCGGCCGCGGTTACGCGCCGGCCGACGAGAACAAGACTTCCGACCAGCCGATCGGCGTGATTCCGATCGACTCGATCTTCTCACCCGTCAAGCGCGTCTCCTACAGCGTCGAGGGTGCTCGTGTCGGTCAGCGCACCGACTACGACAAGCTCACGATTGAGGTCGAGACAGACGGCTCGGTCGAGCCGGACGCAGCGCTGCGCGAGGCCTCGGAGATCTTGATCAAGACGCTCGCGATCTTCACCGACGAGATGACCGTCGCAGCACTGCGCGGTGAGCTCGAAGAGGCCGAGGAGATCTCGGGCGGCCTGCCCGAGGCCGGCGGTCCCGACGACATCCTGATCGAGGAACTCGACCTTGGCGTGCGTTCCTACAACTGCCTCAAGCGCGGCGGCATCCAGACCGTCGGGCAGCTGCTCGAGCGCAGCGAGGCCGAACTTGCGGCGATCCCGAACTTCGGTCGCAAGAGCATCCAAGAGGTCGTCGACGTGCTCGCCGACCGCGGACTGGCACTCAAGGGCTAGTACCGCCTACCATCCAGTTCCAGTCATGCGCCACAACAAGAAACGCAACAAGCTCTCGCGCGACTCAGCGCACCGCAAGGCACTCTTTGCCAACCTGATCAAAGAGACGATCGACCACGAGCGGATCAAGACGACCGAGGCCAAGGCCAAGGCCGTCAAGCCCGAGCTCGAGAAGATCATCACGCTGGCAAAGCAGGGCGACCTGCACGCCCGTCGTCAGGCGCTCGCGGCGCTGAACAACGACAAGTTCATCGTGCACAAGCTGTTCGAAGAAGTGGCGCCGCGTTATGCAGACCGTCCCGGCGGCTACTCGCGCATCTTGAAGCTCGGACCGCGTCGGTCGGACTCGACCGAGATGGTCTACCTCGAGCTCGTCTAGTTGCCCGTCGCGCCGGCGCCGGCGCTCCTCACTTGGGCAACCACTTCACGTAGACGCTGGGAGTCCGGTTCCGGGCGACATCGATGAATCCCTGGCCGCCCGAGGCGGTGAACGCGATCAAGTTGGCCCGCGCGCTCGCTGCAATCTGGGTGATCGGGCGCCTGGCATATGCCAGGTCGTCGGAGTTGCCTGTGTTGCGATTGAGGTAGTAGAGGACGCTCTTGCGCGCCCAGACGACGATGCCGCGGTGGGCCGCGCGTGACGTGACGCCCCCGACGATTGCGCGCCTGACCGCCGTGCGCACCGACTTGCGGCCGCGGTTGATCAGGCCGATCTTGACGTTTCCCCCGGAGTTGTAGACCACGGCCCAGCCGTGACCGGTCGAGTAGTCGGAGACGCGCGGACTCGAGCCGCGCCCCAGCACGGCCTTGAAGCCACCGTGCCGGTAAACCACGCGCCCGCCCGAGCGGACGAAGACGATCGACTTTCCGTCGCGCGAATAGGACGGCTGGGAACCCTTTCCCAGGGAGCGGGGCTTGCCAGCGCCCACACGCGACCACCAGATCCGACCACCGGCAGCGAAGACCGCCTTCTTGCAGTTGCCCGCCAGCGAGATGTCAGTGGCATCGGCGGAGATGCCGTTGGAGATCAGCACGGTTCTGCCGCGCCGCAGATCGCGCACGTAGACATCCGAGTCCGGCAGTGCATCCTTGGGCGCGAGGTTGGTCGCGACGGATTGGAATCCGATGCAGTGCGGCCGGTTGTTCATCGATCCGTCGACCGACGGGTGGGTCGACGCGCCGTTGGCTTGCGCGCCGCCGCGTCCGACGCTCACCCGCTGCAGCGCTCCGCGCCCGAGCGTCCGCGGGAAGGAGCCCTGAGGGCGACGCCAGGCGAAAATGTCGCTCACGCCATTGCTGTCGCTGGCCACGAGATTCGTCGCCAGCGAGCTGAACGCGACGTAGCGAACCGTCCGGTTGTCGCCCGAGACGGCCGGACTTCCCGACGCCCCGTCGGCCGGCTTGCCGCTTTTGTTCACGGAGATGTTCACCGGCGTCGTGCCGTAGGTGCCGGCGCTCGCCGACGTGGCAGTCGCGAGCAGCACGAGCAGGCTCGCGCAAGCGAAGGCGACGAGCGCCTTGAGCGGTTGATCAGGGGCTTGAGTCAATGGGAGATCTGCTTGGGGGCCTTGCGGGCAGGTCTCTAGATGTAACACGTGGATACGTCAGAATCTCCGGCGCACTGGCAACGAAACTCACAATTGAGTGCGACGGCGCCGGCTTTCGCGGCCGGTCAACAAGCCCTGCGAGAGATTCCGGCCAGGTCGTGCTGCCTTATCTCGAATTCGCCGGTGTGCAAGCCCCTGCTACTTGGGCAGCCACTTCGCGTAGATGCTCGGTGTCCCGTCGTTCGGCCTGCCGGCAAAGCCCCGTCCGCCGGAGGCGGTGAATGCGACGACGTTGGCTCTAGCGCTCATCGAGATCTCGGAGAGAGTGCTCGACGCATAAGCCAGATCATCGGAATTGCCGGAATTGCGGTTGAGGTAGTAGAGCGCGCCGCGACGTGCCCAGACGAGGATTCCGCGGTGGGCCGCAAATGAGGAGACCCCGCCCGAGATGGCGCGCCTGACGACCGTGCGAACAGATTTGCGCCCACCATTGATGACCGCAATCTTGACGTTGCCGTTCGAGTTGTAGACCACGGCCCAGCCATATCCTGGCGAACGATCCGAGACTCGAGGCTCGCTACCGCGCGAGAGCACAGCTTTGGCGCCGCCGCGGCGGTACACCACGCGCCCGTCCGGACGCACGAAGACGATCGACTTGCCGTCACGCGAGTACGAAGGCTGGGAGCCCTTCCCGAGTGAGTGCGGCTTGCCCGACCCGACGCGTGACCACCACACGCGTCCACCGGAAGCGAAAACAACCTTCTTGCAGTTGCCCGCGATACCGGGATGCGTCGCGTCGTTTGGCAATCCGGCCGAGGCGAGGTACGTGCGACCCTTCTTGAGGTCGCGGACGTAGATGTCTGAATCGGGAAGTGCGTCTTTGGGGGAGAGGTTGGTTGCGAGCGACTGGAATGCGACACAACGCGAGCGATTCACCAGCGAGCCGTCCATTGATGGGGCGCTCGACCCCGCGTTCGCACGGACCCCGCCCTTGCCGACGCTGGCGATGATCAGGGTCCCGCGTCCTGAAGTGGTCGGGAACCGTCCGCTGGGTCGCCGCCAAACGAAGATGTCGATCGCGCTGTTCTCGTCGTTGGGCACGAGATTTGTGGCAGCGGAGCTGAACGCCACGTGGCGCACAGTGCGGTCGTCGCCGGAAACCGAGGGCTGGCCCGAGGGACCATTGGGTGGTGCGCCGTTGACGCCGACTGAAATGTTCACTGGCTTGGTGCCGTAGGTGCCGGCCATCGCTTGGCCTGCACTGAGGGCGGCGCATGCGGCCACCACGCTGAGCGAGAAAATACCGAGATATCTAAGTTTCATTGAGCAGAGAAGGTAGCGACCACGGTCACTGGTGTTCATGGATCCAGAATGCGCGAAGTCGCGAGGCTGCCTGTCGCGTAAGCCAGAATCTCCATCGCATTGGCAACGAAACTCACCATCGAGTACGACGGCGCCGGCTTTCGCGGCTGGGCTAAACAGCCCGGCGAGCGCACTGTGCAATCGGAGCTTGAGCGCGCCCTGGCGACAATCCGACGCGAGGAGACGGCTTTGACCGTTGCCGGGCGCACGGACGCTGGTGTCCACGCCTGGGCACAGGTCGCCTCACACGCCGGAGCCCCCGCGACGGCCCGTTCGCTCAATTCGGTGCTCCCCGACGACGTCGTTGTGCTGGCCAGCGAAGAGGTGCCCGAAGGCTTTGATGCACGCAGTCAAGCGCGTTCGCGCACTTACTGCTACCGAATCTGGAATCAGCGCCAGCCAAGCGCGCTGCTGCGCGGACGCGTCTGGTGGTGTGCTTACCGGCTCGATCGGGGTCTGCTTGATGAGGCCGCCGCGGCGCTCGTCGGGGAGCACGACTTTGAGGCCTTCACGCTCTCTCAGCAGCCGTATGGCCACTATCGCCGGCGCATGCTCAGCGCCGAGTGGCGCGAGCGCGAGGGCGTACTTGAGTTCTGGATCACCGGCGAAGCTTTCACGCGCCGGATGGTGCGCGCGGTCACTTCTTTCCAGATCGACATCGCGCGTGGGGCACGCCGGCTGGAAGACTTCGAGCGGCTGCTGCTCGGCGCGCCGCGCGCCGAAGGCGGCGGCACGGCGCCGGCCGAGGGTCTCTATTTGGCCTCGATCGGCTTTGGACCCGACCACGCGGCCGGGTCATAGGATCCCGTGGAGCGATGAAAGTGCTGCTGACAAACGACGACGGAATCCAGGCCTCGGGCCTACACGCGTTCAGGCACGCGCTGCTGGGCGTGCCCGGCATAGAACTGGCTGTGATCGCGCCGGATTCCAACCGCAGCGCGATCGGACGCGGGATCACCACGCGGGCGCCGCTGTACGTGGAAGAGGTCGACTTCGGCGACGGCACCAAGGGTTTTCAGACCGATGGCACGCCAGTCGATTGCGTTCGTTTCGCGACGCTCGGACTGCTGGAGTGGCAGCCGGAGTTGATCGTCTCGGGCATCAACCACGGAGCCAACCTCGGCGACGACATCACATACAGCGGAACGGTGGCGGCGGCTTTTGAGGGAGTGATCCTCGGGGTCCCCGCGATCGCCGTCAGCCAGCAGGCGCGGCGCGGCCAGATGGGTTGGAGTTTCGGCGAGGAGATGGATTTCGCCAACGCTGCGGCCTTCGCCGCAGGCCTGGTGGAGCGGATTGACGAGCTGCCGCTGGAGGAGGGGACGCTGCTAAACGTCAACGTCCCCGCCGGGCCGATCGAGGAGGCACGGGTCTGCCGGCTGGGCAAGCGGATTTATCGCGACAAGCTTGAGCTGCAGAGCGACGAGGGCGCGCGCAAGCGCTACCGCATCTACGGAGACGACCCCTCTTATGTGGATGAAGACGGCACCGACTTCGAGGCGATTGCAGAACACTGCATCGCCGTCACACCGGTCCACTTTGACCTGACCAGCCGGCCGGGCCTCGATGCGCTGACGAGCTTCGATCTCTCGGCGTTGGTCCCGGCCGAAGCCCAAGACGCCCCGCCGGCCGAGGCAACCCTGCTCGACTAGTCCTTCGGTCGCGCCAGGTAGACGCCGGAAGGGAAGTTCAGCCAGCTGTAGTAGGCGCCACACATCATCGCGACGTCGCCGACCTTGCCGTAGCGAATGCC
Source organism: Actinomycetes bacterium (assembly GCA_023404495.1). Lineage (GTDB taxonomy): Bacteria > Actinomycetota > Thermoleophilia > Solirubrobacterales > JACPNS01 > JACPNS01. The sequence continues at coordinate 16,172 of JAEYBE010000048.1, forward strand.
GACCGGCCGGAAGCAGTTCATCGCGAGCGGGCTGTTGCGGGTGACGTCCCAGCCGCCGCTCAAGTTGCCCGGCGTCTTCAGTCTCCAGGTCTCCACCCGCATCGCAAGGTTTGTGCCGACGGCGCGTGAGAGATAGACGACATTCGGGTCGGTGTGGTCGAGCGAGGCGCCGGCGGACGGGTAGTAGTGGTAGCTCGCCGGGATCTTCGAGCGGCCGTTGAAGCCGTTGCCGACGATTCGCGTGCGCGTCCAGGAGCCCGCCTGGTATCGCGCCAGGTAGTAGAACATCTCGGTGTGTCGGTTTCCGGCGGCGTAGAGGACAACCGGGTTGTTGTCCTCATCCTCGGCGACGTCCATCACCCAAGTGCGACCGTTCTGGCCGTTCCAGGCGACGACATCACCCTTCTGGGAGGCGATCCGCGCGCCCGGCCCGCCAATCTTCGTACCGTTGGCCTTGAAGTAGCCAAGGCCCGCGACGTAGCGCATGAAATATGTGTTGGTCTTGGTCTGGCGCGGGTTGTCCTGGTTGTAGCCGATCAGGACGCTGTTGTCGTTCCCGGAAGCGGTCTTGACATATGGACGCCGCGGGTGGGGGCTGTAGATCATCCCGCGCGCGCGAGACCATTGGCTCCCGTTGAAGGTCGCGACCGCCGGCAGCCAGTTGCCACCGCGCCAGGTCAGGAAGATCCTCTCGCCGCCGAGGGACACGGGATTGGGGTAGGTGTAGCCGAGTCGCCCATCTGAGGTGTTTGTCGGGATCGTCTTGTACGCCGTCCAGCTCGAGATGTCGGCGGGCTTCCTGGTCGTGCGGTAGTAGAGCTGCGATTTGCGCTTCTTGGGATAGAGGCGTCCCGAATGCGGTGAGTAGAAGGCCATGATGCGGCCGTCTCTCTTGACCAGCAGCGAGGGATTCTCATGGTCGTCGCCGTCAGAGAGGCGCGGGCCGAGCGTTTTGACCGTCGTCTTGCCGCTCGCCGGATCGAACTGACCGACCTGCACCTGGCCCTTCATTGTCGTCCATCCGACGAACAGCTTGCCGTCGACCTGCACCGCGCGAGGATCGCCGAAAAACGACCACGCTCCCGTCTTTGTGAGCGTGTAGAAGTCCTGATTCGGCGCGTAGCGGGTGATCACACCGCGTGCGCTCGCGCTGGCGGCGAAGATCGCGGCGATCGAGAGGGTGAGCAGGATTGTCGCCGGGATTCGGATTCGCATGGGGGAGATCCGCGTGCATGCACGCCACGCGGGGATTCGAGGATAGAAACCGGGGCACATCGATGTGTTTCGGTATACTAAAAGTATGACTGACGGCGGGCACTTCCACACGACGATCAAGGTGTCCTCAGAGATGCGCGACCGGCTGAAGGAGCAAGCGCGCAAGGAGCACCGAACCCTGGGCGAACAGCTCGCGTACCTCTTGGAGCTCGGTGATCGCCAGGCGATGTTTGAATCGATGTCGGCCGCAATCGACGCCACTCCCCCTGAGCTGATGCAGAGCTACGAAGAAGAGTCCGCCTATTGGGAGAGGCTCTCGGGTGCTTGAACTTGTTCCCGGCGACATCGTCTGGACGCAGCCGAACTTCACGGTCGGCAGCGAGCAGGCGGGCCGGCGACCGGCGCTGGTCGTCGCCGGCAGCGAATATCTGACCCGCGTGGAGAGGCTTGCCGTCGTAGTCCCGATCACCACCGTCGACCGTGGCTGGCCAAACCACATCGTGATCGAAGGTGGCGGCCTCGCACGCGCTTCCTGGGCGATGTCAGAACAGCTACAGACGATTTCCAGAAGGCGGATCTTCGGCCTGGCGGGCCGGGTCGAACCCCAGACGGTTATGGCGGTGCGCAAATGGATTGCGGCATTCCTTGACCTCCCCAGCGGACGGCCAGGTGCGCCGTGGGCTTCCTGACGCACTGATCCCTGCGTCATCGCCACTCGTCAGACTGTGAGCCCGATGAACTCAGCGGGATCCGACACCGAGCAGGCTGCCGCGCGCGCTGCCGAGTTGCGCGAGCAGCTTGCGCACCACAACAAGCTCTACTACGAGCACGACGCGCCCGAAATAACCGACGCGCAGTACGACGAGATGCTGGGCGAGCTTCGCGCGATCGAGGCGGAGCACCCGGAATTTGTCACCGCTGATTCTCCGACCCAGAAGGTCGGTGGCGCGCCGGCCGGACGCTTCGAGCAGGCCCCGCACCTGCAGCCGATGCTCTCGCTCGCCAACGCCCGCAACGAGGACGAGCTGCGCGCCTGGGAGCAGCGCCTGAAGAATCGCCTGGCCCAGGAGGGGATCACCGAGCCCAAGCTCGAGTTCGTTGTGGAGGGCAAAGTCGATGGCCTCGCAATGTCGCTGGTCTACGAGCAGGGCAAGCTCGCCCGCGCCGTCACGCGTGGAAACGGCGTGATCGGCGAGGACGTCACTGCAAACGTGCTCACGATCAAGGAGATCCCAACCGAGCTCCCGGTCAAGAATTCACCGGCCTTGTTCGAGGTCCGCGGCGAGGTCTACATCCGCCGCGCCGACTTTCACACGCTCAACGAGCAGCGCGCCGAAGAGGGGATCGCGACCTACGCCAACCCGCGCAACCTCGCGGCGGGATCGATCCGCCAGCTCGATGTCGAGCTGACCAAGCAGCGACCGCTCTCGTTCTGGGCCTATGCGCTGGGCGTGACTGACGGCGTCGAATTTGAGACGCACAGCGAGCAGCTCCAGCAGCTATCGCAGTGGGGTTTCCCGGTCAACGACTATGAGGTCGTGGGCGGGATCGATCAGACGGCTGCATCCTGCCACGGCTGGGAAGAGAAACGCGAGACGCTCGACTACGAGATCGACGGCGCCGTGGTCAAGGTCAACGACAACGACCTGATGCGCAGAGCCGGTGTGGCCGGGCGCGAGCCGCGCGGCGCCATCGCGTGGAAGTTCCCGCCGATGGAGGCGACGACCGTGCTGCGCGAGATCCAGTGGAACGTCGGTCGCACCGGCCGGCTGGTGCCGCTCGCCGTGCTCGAGCCGGTGAACGTCACCGGCGTCACCGTGCAGCACGCGACGCTGCACAACGAGGTCGACCTGCTGGCCAAAGACATCCGCGAAGGCGACGAGGTGATCGTCACGCGCGCCGGCGACGTGATCCCGCGCGTGGTCGGGCCGACGCCCAAGGCCGTCAAGGCCAAGGGCCGCGCCGACCCGCCGCGCCCGCCGGAGAAGTGCCCGGCATGCGGGACGACTACCGAGAAGGTCGGCGACTGGACGCTCTGCCCCAACCGCCGTGGCTGTCCGGGACAGCGTTTTCAGCACTTCAAGCACTTCGTCAGCCGCGCGGCGATGGATATCGATGGGCTGGGCGAAAAGCAGGTGCAACAGTTCCTCGAGTGGGGCTGGTTTGACAGCTTGGCCGACATCTACTCGCTCGCCGAGCGGCGCGAGGAGCTGCTGGAAAAACCCGGCTACAAAGAGACCTCAGTCGACAATCTTCTGGCATCGATCGAGGCGAGCAAGCAGCAGCCGTTCTGGCGCGTGCTTTTCGCGATCGGGATCCAGGGGATCGGCGGAGTCAACGCCCGCAACCTCGCCGGCCGCTTCGGCTCGATCGACGCGATCCGCGAGGCCACGACCGAACAGATCGCAGAGACCAACGGCATCGGCCCGATCCTCGCCGAGAACATCGCCGAGCAGTTGGTCGAACCCGAGGAGATCGAGCTGATCGAGCGCCTGCGCACTGCCGGGCTGCAGCTGGTGGGAGACGCGCCGGGATCCTCCGAAGGCCCGCTCAAGGACAAGACCTTCGTACTGACCGGCACGCTGCCCAACATGACGCGCGATCAGGCGCGCGAGATGATCGAGAGCGCCGGGGGTCGCGTGACCAGTTCGGTCAGCAAGAAGACCGACTACGTCGTTGCCGGGGCAGAGGCGGGCTCGAAACTCGAGAAGGCGGAGCGGCTGGAAATCAAGATCCTCGACGAGGACGCGCTCAAAGAGCTGATCTAGCGAGCGCTACATCCCGCAGGGGAACGGCACCTGCGTGAAGCTTTTGCGCATCATCCACGGTGCGTATTCGCCGAGGGTCTGGGGTATGCCGTTGGCGTCGAACGTGATCGCCGGGGTGAGATTTCCGACAACGCTCTGCGGCGGCGTGGGCACGCCGAACACGCTGGTGTCGCCCTTCTTGCCCCAGACCAGGAACCAAGGAGCGACGTTGCCAAAGACTGAGAGGTTTGGGCCATTGCGCTGCAGCGCAGTCCATGCGCCGGGACCCGCGTCGTCGAACGGGAACATCAGCGTCTTCGGGTCGCCGGGGTTCTCCTCGCAGCCGTACGCCGGCACCGTCGTCGCGTCCGGAGTGTTCGTATTCGGCGCCAGTGAGAGCGTGTTGTAGGCCGAGGAGAGCATCTGCTTGTAGGCAAATCGGTAGACCCCGACCATCATCTGGCCGGCGGAATCGGTCAGCGCGTCCTCGTCGAGCTGGATGTCTGGGCTCGCGGCAACGGCAGCGAGTTTGCCGGAGTCGGTGACGATCATGTCTCCGAAGTGGCCGAAGTTCAGGCTCGCTGCGCGATAGCGGTCGGCGGCTTGCTGAGGCAGGTCCGACGCTTCGGTGCTGACGATCTGACCAAGTGTGCTCGAACCGTCGGGCACCGTCAACGCGTCTTCGCCGAGGTAGGCCAGCGCCGACACGGCGTCGCTCACGCTTTCGAGTGTGCTGTCCTCGGGCGCTAGAACCGAAAGGCCGTTGGCCAGGTTCGCCACCAAGTCGCTCCACCAACCGCCGGCACCTGATCCGGGCGGAGGATTGATCGCGTTATTGACATCGGTCGCAATCTGTTTGACGCCGAGAATCGCCGACTCGCTGGAGCCGGTGCCGTAGATCTCCTGGATCAGGCCAACGTACTTGTAGACGCGCTGGACGGAGCGAATCTCCTTCGGGAGCTCCTTGCGCATCGACTTCCAGTCGGATTCGAGGCAGCCGCAGTCGGATGCCGACCATTTGTGCGACGGGAGGTTGGCAAGCAGATTGCCCCACGGCGCGTTGAGGTCGCAGTACTCGAAGCGAACGTCCGGCACCGCTGGCTTGTAACAAGAGGACGAGGGGCTGTATTCGAGGTCGTAGTGCTCGCTGATGTACTTCAGCGCGTTCTTCTGGCTCTTCGTGCTGCCGGAGGGCCAGGCCGTCGGTGCCTGGTAGGCGATGGCGTTGAGCCGGCCGATGCGGTTGGTCGTCGGAGATCCGCTCTTGACTTGGAAGTGCGAGAAGCGACTCAGTTGGAGCAGGCCGCTCAACGTTGTCGAAGAACCCGGTTGGAGGTCGCTGGCTTCGGCGGCGAAGGTATATGGCCTTGCCAGCGGCGGCGCCTCGCGCTGAAGCGTCGTGCCGCCGGCCAGCGCGTAGCCCTTGGCCGGCGTGTTGATCGCCGTCATGAACGTGTCACCGGTGCCGCCCAGCGTCTCGATCTGCGCGGCGATCGCCGAGGCAGCGATGAAGATCGGGGCGGACGGCGAAGACGGGAAGGCGGTGCCGATGCTCTGCAGGAAGACGAGCAGCGGACCGTCGGCGTCGGTCGGGCTGGCGATGGCCGCATTCTGAATCGCCAGATCGAGATTCAGCAGGCCGACTTCGGCAAGACCCGCGTTCGTGCAGTTCGAATCGAAAGTCTGGTTGACGGGGAGCGAAGCCGGCGCGGTGAGCGTGGTTGAGCGAAGCGTGACGAGCTGAAAGCCCCCGGTGCAGCCGGCGCTGAGCGCCCCCGACGGGTACGACGCGTTGCCGATTTCCATCACGTTCTGCGTGGCGGTCGATGAGGCGGTGGAAGTCTGATATCCAATGGCCTGGCTCGGGTTGTAGCTCATCACCTGCTCAACCGGGTCAAAGGAGAAGTTGCCCGTCAGCTCACCCTGAACGGCACTCATCATCGGCGTCGGGTTCGTGCCGTCGTTGACGAAACCGGTCACGTTGTTCGCCGAGTCGAAGTTCTCGTTCGGTACTCCGATCGCCGACCAGCCCGCAGTCTCGCTGAGGTCTGGTTGCGAACCCGTCAGTTCGGCCACCGCAAGTTTGTAGCCGGAGTACGCCGCGGCACCCGGCTGCGCGGCGAGAATCGCGATGTAGTCGACTTGGCTGCCGCTACCGGCGATCGAGTTGAGGATTCCCAGCGCCGCGGCAGCATCGAGTTGCGATGAGGTCAGCGGAATCTGTCTGAACAATGAAAGATCCGACCGGTTGAGAATCAGAATCTGCACCGGGTGCTGATCGGTGAAGGGGCTGACGATCTTCCCGCAGCTCGCCGTCGATCCGATGCAGTTGCGCGCGATCTCGATTGCGTAGCCGCCACCCGCTTGCGGTGCGAGCGTGCGCACCGAAGCGCCGATCGGTGGGACGTTCGGCAATGTTGAGACCGTCACAACGTCCGAGCCGCGCCGTCCCTTGGCGGTTGCCGAGAGTTCGATCTTGTACGTGCCGGGGCGGCCCAGCTTCAGGACCGGCCGCGTTGCGGAGCTGCGCCGCAAGCTCGCCTTGGCCCCCTTGGGCGCCTGCTTGATTCGCCAGCGCAAATCTGCGCTGCCCTGTCGCGAGAGTGTGCGAGCGCCGCTGAGCGTGATCGTGTCGCCGGCGCGAGCCCGCCGGTCGCGACCGGCCGAGGCGAGCGGCCGCGAGCTGCTGATGCGGAAGCGAATCGTCTTGCGCAGGAAGTGACCGTTGGCCAGCGCAGCCCGCACCGAGAATGTGTTGACGCCAAAGCGCAGGCCCTCGTCGGGCGCCAGCGGAATCGACTGGAGCTTGGTGGTGAAGCGACTGAACGACCTAGTGATCGACCGGCCGTTGAGGCGCACGACGAAGTGGTCGGCGGTGTCGGCCAGCTTGATCTGCGCGAGCGTGCGCGTGGTCTGACGCACGATTTTCACCGAGGCCGGCGCCTTGCCGCGGGCCCCGATGATCACGCGCCGTTCGCCGATCCACCTGCCGGACGGAGTCCGGATCACGACGTTGATGTGGTTGACGCCGCGCCTGAGCACTTTGCCAACCGGGAGATTTGCGACAAAGCGGTCGCCGCGTCGCACGAAGCGTTTGCTGATCACCTTGCCGGCGACGACGGCGCGGAACGACCGAATCTTTGACGGTGCGGCGATCTCGACGCGAACGCTCCGCGTGGTCACGAGCCTCGCGCTGGGCGAAAAGAACTTCAGCTCCTTCAGCGCGAGCTTGGCGCGTGGTGAAGGGGTCGTCGAGGCTGCATGAGCCGACAGTGCGAAGAGCAGGACCAAGGTGCACGCCAGGGCGAACGCGGCGGGGAGAAGGAGGGAAATCCGTCTTTGGATCATCGGTCGGTGCACGCTAGTCACGCCCGCTGTCCATTGCGAGCAGTCAAAGAATACGCATGTCCATTTGTTGCGACTCGAGCGACTCAGCCGAGCGCGGCGATCTTTGCCGCCACGCGGTCCTGTTGTGCACGTGCAGTGGCCGGAGCCACGCGGTTCTGGAGCAGCGAGAACGCAACGAGATCGCCTCCTGCTGTCGTGCAGTAGCCCGAAAGCGTCGAGACGTTGCTGAGCGTGCCCGTCTTGGCCTGGCACTTCTTGTATGCCGAGCCGCGCTTCATACGGCCGGCGAGCGTCCCGTCGACGCCAGCGATCGGCAGCGACGCCCTGAAGTCAGCGAAGGCGACCGAGCGCTGCATTCCGCGCAACAGGTCGACGACCTCGCGCGGGGCGGCCTGATCGGAGCGCGATAGTCCGCTGCCGTCGATCAGCCGAAGCTTCGATCCGAGCTGCGCCGCGTAGCTCTTGGTGGTCTTGTATCCGCCCTGCGTTGTTGCCCGATCAGCCCCCAGCGGAACCTCCCCGCCGTCGGCGTCATCGTCGGCCGTGACAGCCGGCAGCGCCAGGCCTTTGACCAGCATCTCGGCCAGATAGTTGTTTGACGGCTTGTTCATCTGACGGACCAGCGCGCTCATCGGCAGGGAGCGCACGTACGCCAGTCGCCTCGCGCTTCCCGGGGTGCGCTTGGCACCTACCTTGGAACTCACATCGACGCCGGCCGCGTTCAGCGCCGCGCGCAGACGCTGGGCAGCGAATACCGGCGGGTTGGATTGGTAGCGATTGCTGACGAAGCCTTTGTTGACGATCAGGCCGCCGAGCACGCCGCCGATGTCGCTGCTGCGGCCCCAGTTCGAGTATGCGGTCCCGCGACGCGCGTCGAAGGCGGTCTCGTCGCCGTAGATCGCGCCGGTCACTTCTCTGACGCCGGCGGCCTTGAAAGCCTTCGCCAACGTCTCGAGGGTCGCGCCAGAGCCGAAGTACTTGTTCACGTAGTTGGAGTTACCAAACAGCGGGTCGGCCCCGCCGCGCAGGTAGATGTCGCCGGTCAGCGTCGAGCCGCTGAGCTCACCGGTGGCGTAGATGCCGGTGGTGAAGCGACCGCCGGTCCCGTAGCGTCGCAGCGCGGCGGCGGCGGTGAAGAGCTTGGCGTTGGAAGCGATGATCCGCACGCGCGACTGGCTGCGCCCGGCGATCGCCCTGCCGTCGGTGATATTCCAGGCGTAGGCGCCCGCGCCGCCGGAGAGCGCATTCATCGAGCGCTTGACGTCGGTGTTGGTCGTCGCTAAGGCGCCTGGTGCGGCGCAGACAAGCGTCGCGGCGCACGCGAGCATCAGCGCGTGCAGCAGGGATTTCGAGCTACTCGGGAACATCTGCATAGTTCCAACACGTCTTCGCCGCGCAAGGTGCGGCTCATCCCCAGACCCGGAGATGCGCCGCGGCGCGGCGAAAATGCTCAGGCGTAGAGCGCGTCGTAGACGTCGGCGTACTTCTCGTGCACGACGTTGCGCTTGACCTTCATCGACGGCGTCAAGTCGCCGTTGTCGATCGTCAGGTCGTGGTCGAGGATCGCGACCTTCTTGACCTGCTCGACCTGCGCGAACTTCTGGTTGACCTCGTCGTTGATCGAGTTGATCAGCGCGATCACCTTCTCGCTGCTGTGCAGTTCCTCGTCGTCGCCGAGGCCGAGTTCGGCGCGCAGCGCCGGGCCTTCCTCGGGGTCGATCGTGACGATCGCGGTCGGGTAGGGGCGGCGGTCCCCGTACATCACGGCCTGGGAGACCCAGCGGCTCTGCTTCATCGCGTTCTCCCAGTTGGCCGGCGTGAGGTTCTTGCCGCCGGCGGTGATGATGATGTCCTTCTTGCGGCCGTTGATGAAGATGAAACCGTCGTCGTCGATGTAGCCGAGGTCGCCGGTGTGCAGCCAGCCGTCCGGGTCGAGCGTCTCGGCAGTGGCCTCCGGGTCCTTGTAGTAGCCCTGGAAGATGTTCGAGCCTTTCACGAGGATCTCGCCATCGTCGGCGATCCGCACCGTGACCCCGTTCACCGGCCGCCCGATCGAGCCGAACTTGTGGCCGTTGATCGCGTTGTTGGCGCTGGTCAGGGTGGAGGTCTCGGTCATGCCGTAGCCCTCGTAGACGGGGATTCCGCAGGCGTAGAAGAACTCGAGGATCTCCTTGGCGATTGGTGCCGCCCCGGTTACTGCCCGCTTGAGGTTGCCGCCGAAGAGTTGGCGCACGTTGTTGTAGACCGTCTCGTCTGCGCGGTCGAAGATCGCCTGCATCTCCTCTGGCACGTCGAGACCCTGGTCCTGCAGCGAGCGCACCTCTTTGCCGACCTCGATCGCCTTGTGGAAGAACTCTTGCTCCTCCGGCGACTTGGTGGTGACGACGCCGTTGGCCAGCGCGTAGATCTTTTCGAAGATGCGCGGAACCGACGGGAGCGAGTCGGGCTTGGTCTCGATCAGGTCCGGAACAATCAGCTGGGGGTCACGTCGCCAATAGACGATCGTTCCGCCCATGTCGAACGAGACGAACTGTGTAAGGCGCGCGAAGACGTGCGCGAGCGGCAAGAACAGGTAGACGGTTTCGCCGTTCTCCTCGTCGAGCGCCGCGAGCGTCGCCGCGCCCATCGTCGTCGTGTTGCGGAAGTTCTCGTGGGTGATCATGCAGCCCTTGGGCGGACCGGTGGTGCCCGAGGTGTAGACAATCGTGCAGAGGTCGTCTGGCTCGACTGCGGCGACGTGCGCCTCGTAGTCCGCGTCGCTGACGTGCTCGCCCTGGCTCTTGAGCTCCGCGAGGGTGATCGCGTCGCCGAGGTCGTCCGCATCCGGGTCGATTACGACGACGAGCTTCAACGCCGGCGTGTTTGCACGAATCTTGCCGACCTTCGCAAGCTGCTCGGCGTCCTCGACGAAGAGCACCTTCGACTCGGCGTGGTTGAGCACGTATTCGACCTCTTCGGGCGAATTGCTCGGGTAGATCGGCGCCACCGCAGCGCCGGCGCAAAGCGCGGCGAAGTCGGCGTAGCTCCACTCCGGGCGGGTATTGGAGAGGATCGAGACGAAGTCACCGCGGTCAACTCCGTTGGCGATCAGACCCTTGGCGATCGACTTGACGATCGCGCCGAGCTCGGCGTAGGAAACGTCGTGCCATGCGTCGCCGGCGTGGAACTTCAGAGCGGTATGTTCGGCGTTCTTGGCGGCCGAGAGCGTCAGCAGCTCGGCCATCGTCGAAGAGCCGGTCGAGAGGGGGTGGCCGGGCGCGTCTGGCGTGCCGTACTCCTGCAGCCCCGCGGTCGGTGTCGTCGCCTCCATCAGATGTATCTCCCCTGGGCCGCTGAGCGTCGCGGCCTCATAGCGTTGCGAAATCGAGCCCGAGTCTAACCGCGCGGTAGATACCGTGAATCAGGCATTACTTCGCCTGAAAAGTGACTGCTCGGTCACTTACCAGTAGACGCCGCGCATCACGTGCGCGAAGGCGATCGCCTCGGGCGTGATCTGGTCGCGGCTGCCGGCGGTTCCCTTGGCGGCCGCGCTCTCGGGGAAGAGGTTGTAGGCCGTGCCAAGGATGCGGTCGGCAAGCTCCGGCGAGACAGCGTGAATCACTTCGCCAGTGCGGCCAAGGCCCGTCGTGACCTTGCGCGGCGTGCCGATCATGCCCTTGATCACGAGCTCGCTCGCCTCCTGCGGGGTGATCATCGGGAATGCCTTGTAGATCGTCGTCGGCGCCGTCATCGGAGTCTTCACGAGCGGCATGTAGACGGTCGTGAAGATCACGCCGTCGCCGATCACCTCAGGCTGGGCGCAACGGCTGAACGCGTCGAGCGCTGACTTGCTGGCCACGTATGCCGAGAAGCGCGGCGGGTAGGCCTGCGCGCCGATCGAGCTGATGTTGATGATGCGCCCGTACTTGCGCTCGCGCATACCCGGGAGCACCGACATGATCATGCGCAGCGCGCCGAAGTAGTTGAGCTGCATCGTGCGCTCGAAGTCGTGGAAGCGATCGGCGCTGCTGGTCAGCGAGCGGCGGATCGAGCGGCCGGCGTTGTTGACGAGAATGTCGACGCGGCCGTGCTTGTCGATGATGTCCTCGATCACTCGCTCGCAGTCCTTGATGTCTGAGAGGTCGGCGGTGAAGACGTCGGCGTCGCCGCCGGCATCAACGATCTCGTCGCGGATCACGTCGAGTTTCGATTTCGTGCGCGCGACAAGGATCACCGTCGCGCCGGCACGGCCGACGCGGTGGGCGACGACCTCACCGATGCCCGAAGAAGCACCGGTGATCACGACGACCTTGCCGTTGACCGAGCGCTTGAGCTTGCGGTTCTCGGTGGCCGCTTCGCTGAAGTTGCGCTCCCAGTAGTCCCACAGCGTCTTGGCGTAATGCTCGATCGGCGGCACGGCCAGACCAGAGCCGTCGAGTTCCTTGAGGGTCTCGCTGCAGTCGAACTTCGTCGGGTTGTCGAGATAGGCGAAGAACTGCTTGGGCAGGCCTAGCGCGTTCACTACTTCGTCGGAGATAACGCGGGTGGCCGGGTTCATCTCGCTGGCCTTGATCAGCATGCGCGGCGCCGACTGCACAAGCGAGTTGTTCGTGCGCAGGCTGAAGGCTGGGGCGCCGGCGGCGCGAGCGAAGATCGAGATTGCCTCGCCGATGCTCGGTGGGTACGGGTCGACCAAGTGGAATGCGCGCTCGTCCAGGCCCGGCTTGTGCATCAAGTGGTCGATCGCGCCGGCGACGAAATCGACCGGCACCATGTTTGCCTTGCCACCAGTGATTCCCGGCGTCGGCAACCAGGCGGGGAGCCGCGTGGATGCACGCTTGAGCCATTTGAAGATCAGGTAGGGACCGTCGATCTTGTCGATCACTCCGGTCTTGCTGTCTCCCACGACCACGCCCGGGCGGTAGACGCGCCAGGGTCCGGAGAACTCCTCGCGGACGATCTGCTCGGATTCGAACTTGGTGCGGTCGTAGGGCCACTCGAGGCTCTGACCGGCGTCGAACATGTCCTCGCGGAACGTGCCGTTGTAGCGGCCTGCGATGGCGATCGAGCTGACGAGGTGAAAAGTTGCGTGGTCGAGCGAGTTGGCCAGGCGCACGGCGTTGATCGTGCCGCCCACGTTGGTCTCGCGGTTGGCCTGGTCGGAGGCGGTGATGTCGTAGATCGCCCCGAGGTGAAGGAAGTGATCGACGTTCTTGATGCGATCGCGGTCGGACTGCGAGAGCCCGAGGTGTGGCTCGGTGAGGTCGCCGGTGACCTGCACGATCCGTCCCTTCGGCGCTCCCAAGCGCTGGACGATTGCGTCCATCCTGTCCTTCGACTGTGGGCGCACGAGCACATAGATGCGTCCCTTTCGCTCGAGCAACCGCTCAAGCACGTAACGGCCGATGAATCCAGTACCGCCGGTGACGAAGTAGGACAAGAAACGCTCCTCTACAGGGGGTCGGGCGAGAGCACAAGAATACTCGCGCCGGTCGCTTCTCTAAATCGGATTGGGTATGTCGATGAATTCGTGCTCGACGTCGAACTTCTCCGCCACCAACTCACCCAGGCGCTGGACGCCCAGGCGCTCGGTCGCGTGGTGGCCGGCGGCGTAGAAGTGGATTCCGACCTCTTTGGCCATCGAATTGACGCGTTCGGCCGGTTCGCCGGTGATGAACGCGTCGCAGCCTGCGGCGGCGGCTGCTTCCACGTAATCCGGCGCGCTGCCGGCGATCACGCCTACGCGCTTGATCTGATCCGGCCCGTAGGCCAAGTGCAACGGCTCGCGATCAAGGCATGCGGTGATCGTCTGCGCAAGTTGATCGCCGGAGAGCCCGTCGCTCGTGCCGACAAACCCGATGGCGCGGCCCTTGTAGTCGCCGAGCGGCACGTCGACCTCCAGGCCCAACGCTTCAATCAGCAGAGCGTTGTTTCCGACTTCGCGACTGGCGTCCAGCGGTAGGTGGTAGGCGATCAGGTTCAGGTCGTTGGCCAGCAGTGTCTTCAGTCGCGCGGCCTGCACTTCGCTGAGCGCTCCCGCGTCGCCCCAGAAGAGACCATGGTGCACGAGGACGGCCTGTGCCTGGCGCTCAAGCGCAAGTTCAAACAGCTCTCGGGTCGCCGATACCCCGGTGACAATCCGATCTACTTGGGGGGTTCCCGGAACCTGCAGGCCGTTTGGGCCGTAGTCCGGGAATCCCGGCGAATCGAGCAGCTCGTCGAGGAATTCGACGATTGCGTCCCGCGAAGCCATGCCGCGATCCTATTGATAGCGCGGTAGTCTCGCCAGCGATGGCAGCGCGGAAGAAGGCGCCGGGAGGCGATCAGAACTACGGAGTCGACTATGCGAGCTTCGCTGAGTCGATGATGGACACCTCGCTTTACGGCGTCGGCGCATACTTCTGCGACCAGCACCCAGACCTCGTCGACGACGTGATCGGCGAGGCCGATTCGATCGAGAGCGTCGGCCTTCAGGCGTACGCCGCGGCCAACGACCTCTCCTTTGACGAGTGTCTGCAGACCCTGCTCACCGGACTCGCAGTCCGCTACTACAAGGCGATAGTCGGCTAGATGCTTGCAGTCACATCCCACGGTCCGAAGGACATCAGGACCGAAGAAGTACCCAAACCCAAGCTCCAGGAGAAGACCGACGCGATCGTGCGCGTCACCACTTCCGCGCTCTGCGGAACCGATCTCCACATCTATCACGGCAAGATCCCCAACGTCCCCGACGGGTGGATCGTCGGCCACGAGTTCTGCGGCGTGATCGAGGATGTCGGCGACGCGATCACCGAGTTCGAGATTGGCGATCGCGTGGTCGCGGCGATGTACGTCGCATGTGGACGCTGCCCGGCCTGCGTCGCAGGCGATCACCGCCGTTGTCCGCAATTCAAGATGTTTGGCATGGGCGCCTCTTGGGGCAACCTCCCGGGAGGTCAGGCCGAGTATGTCCGCGTACCGCTCGCCGACATGACGCTGCGTGCGATCCCGGAGAACCTCAGCGACGAGTCGACGATCTTCACCGGCGACATCCTCGCGACGGCATTCAGCGCCCTGCGTCAGTCGGGCGTCACCGAAGGCGACACAGTGGCGATCGTCGGGGCCGGGCCGCTCGGCCGGCTGATCGCGATGTGCGCTCCGATCTTCGGCGCCGGCCTCGTATTCGTGATCGACGTCGTCGACGAGCGCCTCGAGGAGGTCAAGCAGTTCGGTGCGATCACGATCAACTCGCGCGAGCAGAATCCGCGCAAGCTGATCAAGGAGGCGACCAACGGTCTGATGTGCGACGCGATCTTTGAGGCGGCCGGAAACGAGCCGGCGATGGAGACGGCGTTTTCGCTCCCGCGGCCCAACGGCGCGGTCGTGCTCGTCGGCATCTTGGTCGATGAGCACTTCCCACTCTCGGCCGGCGATCTCTGGCTGCGCAACACAAAGGTGATCCCGGTGCTGGGTGCGCCGTACAGCCATCGCGACGAGCTGCTGCGGCTGATTGCCGCCGGCAAGATCGACACCACGCCGATGATTACCGACCGCCTGCCACTTTCCGGCGCCGCCGAGGCGTACGCTGCGTTTGACCGCAAGGAATTGCAGAAAGCGATCTTCGAGGTGGGATCATGAACGATTCTGAGGCCGCAGCAGACGCAGGCGATGCCAAGGCTGGTCCGCGCAAGCGGCTCTCGCGCGGGGAGCGCTACGAATTGATCCTTGAGAGCGCGGTCGATGTGCTGGGGTCACGCGGCTACCACAACGTCTCAATGGATGACGTCGCCGAGGCTGCCGGAGTCTCCAAGGCGCTCGTCTACCAGCACTTCGAGAGCAAGGACGATCTCTACCTCGAGGTGCTGCGCACCTATCAACAGAAGATCACCGATCAGGTGCTGCCGGCATGGGGCCAGGAACTGCCCCAGCAAGAGCGTTTCTGGCGCGGCTTTGTTGCCTTTTTTCGCTTTATCGAGGCCAACCGCGAGGCTTGGGGCGTGCTCTACCGCGACGCCGTCGAGATCAACGACTCAATGGTCAAGGGCATCCACACGTTCAACGTCGAGATGGCCGAAACAGTCGCCAAGGCGTTTGTAGAGGACCTCGAGGGACGTGAGTCAGACCCGCTGCTCACGCAGTACTCGCTGGCCGCCGGCCACGCAGTCGTCGGCGTCTGCCAGGCGCTGGCCGACTACTGGCTCGACCACCCGGAGGAGACGGTCTTTCGTCTCGCCGGAACCGCGATGGCTGTGCTCTGGAAGGGCTTCGGTCAGATGATCGACGACGGCAAGCCGTGGTTCCCGACCGAGCAGATGCTCGAAGGCCTGGTCTAGAAGCTTTCTTCGCCGTAGGCCGCGCGCTTGGCTGTCTTGAGGGCGGCGTCGGCCCGGCGGATCAGCTGCTCGGGTGACTCGCCTGGCTCGTATTGCACGACCCCCACGCTGGCTTCGGGCGAGACATCGGGGCAGAGTCGCGTGCGCTCGCGCCGAACGACTTCCTTGATGCGCGCGGCGAGACGTTCACCGTCGGTTTGACCCGCGCCGAGCGCGATCACCGCGAACTCGTCGCCGCCGCGCCTGGCGAGCAGTTCGTTGGCGCGGACGACGCCGTCCATCGCCTTGGCGCTCGCGGCGAGTACGGCGTCCCCGAGCGTGTAGCTGTACTCGTCGTTCACGCGCTTGAAGTCGTCGAGATCGATCATCAGCAGCGTGATCGAATCGCCGCTTCGCTCGGCGCGGTCGATCTCGGTGCGCAGCCGCTCGTTGAACTTGCGCAGGTTGGCGACCCCGGTCAGCGGATCGCGGCCCGCCAGCGCGACGTTGTGCACGATGCCGTCCTGGATGCGCTTGCGCGCGACCATCAACATGCCTGCGCCCATCAGCGTGAAGAACAGCACGTTGAGCGCGACGATGCGCCCCGTCTCGGTTTCGCAGGTGACGTAGGCGACCAGCACCGTCACAACCGCGATCACAGACAAGTGCGCGCAGGCCTGGCCAAAAGGCATGTAGAAGGCGGCCGCCATTGCCGGCGCCAATAGATAAGGGAGCACGCTCGGTCCAAAATCGCCGGCTGTCAGGGCGACGGCCGAGATCAGCAGGGTGCCGATCCCGATGATCGCGTTCATCCACGGAAGCGCCGGCTCGTCGCGAGCCGCCATCAGGAGCCAGAACGCGGTCATCATCAGCGCAGCGATTGAAAGTCCGACCGCGGGGCCAGAGACTGCCTCGGCAGGAATCCCGAGGTCCGGCGCCAGCGAATCAGCCAGCAGCGCGACGAGCGTCACCATCCCGGTGATGCCATAGATGAAGGCCGCCCCGAACCAGAAAACGTTGCGTCGCACACGCAGCGCCTCGTCGGTCACGAGGATCTCCGGCTCGCCGGGACGGCGCATCGGCCGGTAGGCGTTGCGCGCGCTGTGGCGCATCCCGAAGTCAGTCAGCGCCTTGCGCCAGCCGTGGACGTCGAAGGCCATCAGTCGATTCCCTCTATTCCGTCGGCGATGTCCTGGAGCCTGCGCTGGCGCCAGGACCAGCGCTCAAGCTTTGCCCGCGCCTTGGCATCGTGCAGTTCGCGGTCAGCGCGGGCGAGCAGGCGGCCAACGGTGTCGCCCTCCTCGCGCGTTGCGTAGCCCACGGTGACTCCCGAGCGGACGGCCGGAAGCATGTCGACCCGCGCGTCGGAGATGTTGTGGCTGACACGCCGGATCAGCGTCTGGATGTCTTCGAGATCGGTTGCATTGGTGACGATCGCAAACTCGTCGCCACCGCGCCGCGCCACCAGTTCGTCACGCCTCACAGTGTCGGTGATCGCCTGGGCGACAACGCGCAGCGTCTCGTCGCCGATCGAGTGTGAGTACTCATCGTTGACGCGCTTGAAGCCTTCAAGATCGAGCATGATCACCGTGACGCCGTCGAGTCCGCGCTCGGCATCGTGCAGGCCGCGCTCGACGCGCTCGTAAAGCGGCCGCAGGTTGGCCAGGCCAGTCAACGCATCGCGACCTGAGAGCGAAGCGGCCTGTCGTTCAATGCGGTTGAGCTCGAGTCGCACGTAGAGCGTCAAGCCGGCGGTGGAGGCCAGCGCGACAATCGTCATCAGGCCGGGGACCAGGCCGAATTCTCCGTCGACGTGCCGCATTGACGCTTGGAGGATCAGGGCGACCGAGAGGCCGATGTAGAAGAAGAGCGAGCGCGATGGCAGGAACAGCGCCACGTAGATCAGCGGGACGAGGTAAACGATCCCGAGCTGCGCCTCGACGGTCGGCGCGTTGGCGAACATCACGAAGAGGATTCCGTAGGACATCAACACGCCGAGGTTGAGCCACCCCTCGTGGATGTCGAGTTCTCCCACGACCCACCAGACAAAACCCATCGTGATTGCGAAGACCGAGAGGCCGATCGTGATCGCTTCGTACTCGACCGGCGTCGCGATCAGCCCTGTCCAAAGCTGCAGCAATGCGCCGGCGCCGGCTACCCAGAAAAGCACGGCCGCGGTTCGCCATGCGACCCAGGGACCCAAGGTGTCGTCGGCCTCGCCGGCACTGAAGAACTCGGCGTCGGCAGCGAGCGCTCCAGCGGGAAATTCCTCGCCGTCGCCTGCTGGTCCGTTGTCTGCCGAATCTGCCATCTGCCGTCGTCCTCGCGTCCCGCCTTCGGTGGCACCGGCCGAGTCACCGGCCGTCCACGGCGAAACGCCGGTCAGTCAGCCGCGAAGTGCCTGCCAGGCAGCGCGGCGGGTTCAAAAAAACTCGTACTCCGGAGACCCAGGGACCGCCTCGTCCGGCGCTTGTGACCGGGCTAGGAGGGCGCTCGTCCTCTCTCCAAACGCGACGGGGGAATCGCAATTTGAGGGTACCCAATTGCGTAATCGGCGCACTGCCGAATCGAACAGGTGATTAGGAGGTCAGTCGAGTGGATCACGCGCGGAGGGCGCTTCCAGCGCGGACCGTGGGGTCCAAGGAAACGACTGCGAGGAAAAAACATCGGGGCGCCCAGATTTGAACTGGGGACCTCACCGACCCGAACGGTGCGCGCTACCAGGCTGCGCCACGCCCCGAATGCGGCGAAAATTATCGCAGACTCACGGACGCAGGCCGGCGAGGACGATCTCGACGTAGCGCGACATCGCCGACGCCGGGGCCTCCTCGCGTTCGCGCACCGCGACCTTCGCCGATTCGGCCGCGCCGGTGGCCAGCGCGTAGAGGTCGTCGGTGGTTATGTCGTCCCTGACGGCGCCGGCCGACCTGGCCAGGGCGAGCAGCTCACCTGTTCGGTCGAGCGCCCGGCTCTTGCAGTCGTAGAGATCCGGTAGATCGAAAAGCCCCTCGCGCGCGGCCTCGAGCATGCCCCGGTCGTTGTAGTTGAAGCGCACCGCTTCGGCGAAGAACTTGTCAAATGACGCGGCGTGGTCCTCGGCCTCAATCGCCGCCGAGACCACGTCGAGCCAGCGCTCCATGTGCATTTCGACGATCGCGACGACAAGGTCGTTCTTGGTCGGGAAGTTCCTGAAGAGGGTTCCGCTGCCGACCTCGGCGCGCCGCGCGATCTCGGCGACGCTGACGTCGAAGCCCTCCTCACGGAAGGCTTCGACGGCCGCTTCGATGATGCGCTTGCGGTTGCGCTCGGCATCTGCGCGCGGGCGCCGGATCGCAGCGGACTTGGTCATACCGGTACCGGAGCCGCCTCGCCGATGTGGATTTCGGAAATCTCACGCCTGCGCAATCCGAGGGTGACCAGCGCGAGCCCGACGACCATCAGGCCGGCTGCGACCACGAAGGCCGCCTGGAATCCATCGACCACTGCGGCCGGCGTCTGGCCGGCGCCGGTGGTGTTCACGGCGACCGTTGCGAGGATCGCAAGGCCGAGCGCGCCACCGACCTGCTGGGACGTGTTGAAGAGTCCGGATGCGAGTCCGGCGTCAACCGGCTCGACGCCCGCAGTCGCGACCAGCGTCATCGGCACGAATGTCATGCCCATGCCCAGAGACATCGGCAGGAGGCCTGCCAGCAGCTGCAGGTAGGTGCCATCGACGGCGGTCGTGGAGGCGAGGATGATCAAGCCGATCGATGAGAGGGCCAGGCCCGGCATCACGACCGGCTTCACGCCGAAGCGCCCGATCAGTTGCTGCGAGAGCCCGGCTCCGACCATGATTCCAGCGGACACGGGAAGGAAGGCGGCCCCGGCCTGAAGCGGGTTGTATCCGAGGATCTGCTGCACGTAGAGCGATGCGAAGTAGAACATTCCAAACATTCCGCCAGCGACCACAAACATAGTCATGTTGGCGACGCTGATCCAGCGCTTGTTGAAGAATGACAAGCGAACAAGCGGCTGCGGCGAGCGCAGCTCGATCGCGACGAAGCCGGCCAGGAGCGCGATGGCTCCACCGAACCAGGCGAAGGTCTCAAGCGAGGTCCAGCCCCACTCCTGTGCTTTGACGATCGCGTAGACGAGCACCATCAGGCCGCCGGTAACGGTTACGGCGCCGGCGACATCGAAGTGACGCGTTTCCGTCTCGTGGCGCGATTCGGGAACGAACCGGAGGGCCGCAGCGATCACCGCAAGGCCGATCGGGACGTTGATGATGAAGTTCCATCGCCAGTCGAGGGTGTCGGTCAGGATTCCGCCGAGCAGCAAGCCGAATGCGGCACCACCGGCAGCGATCGCACCCCAGACCGACAACGCCTTGGTGCGGTCGGGGCCCTCATCGAAGGTGGTCGTGATGATCGAAAGGGCGGCCGGCGACGTGAGCGCGCCACCAAGTCCCTGGAATCCACGGGCGATGATCAGCATTTCGCCGGAAGTGGCGAGGGCGTTCACCAGAGATGCGCCGGCGAAAATCACCGTGCCGGCGATGAAGAGCCGCTTGCGGCCGATCAGGTCCGCCATGCGGCCGCCAAGCAGCAGAAATCCACCGAAGACGAGCGTGTAGGCGTTGACGATCCACTGCAGATTCTGCGGCGTGAGATCGAGGTCCTGTTGGATCGAGGGCAGTGCGACGTTGACGATCGTCGCATCGAGCACGACCATGAACTGCGCGAAGCACACGACCACTAGAACGAGCCACGGATTCACCGCGTGGCCGTGAGTCGATTTGGCCATGTGCCCTTCGGGCAACATGGAGTCTTGGGGGGCAGACATCGGATCCTTTCCGGCGGCCCTGGGACGGGGAAGAGGGGGAGAAGCACTTGGGCTAAACGGACCGCGCGCTCCACTTTAGCACTAAACGGAGCAAGCGCTCCGGTTGGAGCGCCGATTCACCGCGGCCTTCACGTCATCGGATCCCTGACGTCGCAGAATTACGGACGGGTGAATCGGCGCAACCGGCCCTGCGAGAAACCGCGGTGCCAGGAGAGTCCTGGCGCGTGAACCGGGGGGGAAGGTCACACACGCGGGATTCGCAAGCTTTGGCCCCCGAGCTATGTCCCGGGTACAGTGCGCATCAACGGTTCAATGCGAATTGTTACCGGCACGTTGGACAATAAAGCATCCTGTGGACGATTTGCGCTGTAACCTCACGGTCACCCGGAAGAGCGCGAATTTCCTGCAATTTGCGGGTATTTTCTGTCGATAGAGGAGCCACCGATAGCCACAGAGACACGCAAACGCACTCGCCTCACACCGGAGGCTCGCCGCGAGCAGCTCGTGGAGATCGGCGCCAAGCTCTTTGCGGAGCGACCTTTCAACGATGTCTGGATCGAGGAAGTGGCCAAGGAGGCCGGAGTCTCTCGTGGGCTCGTCTACCACTACTTCCCGAACAAACGAGACTTCTTCTCGGCGATCGTCGGGCACGGGCTGAGAAATGCGTTTGAAATCTCTGCGCCCGATCCCTCCGTGCCGCCTGACCGCTGGCTGCTCGACGGGATCGACAAATTGTTCACCCTCGCCGAGGAAAACTCCAACGCGTTCCGGGCGATCTACACCAGCCGCCACGTACTCGATGAAGAGGTTCGTGAAGCGATCAACGATGGCCGCGACTTGCAGGTCGTGCGTATCTGCGAGATCCTCACGCCCGGCGAAGAGCCGACCGAAACGATGCGCACGTCGATCATGGCTTGGAGTGCGATGCTCGATGAACTGCTGCTCGATTGGCTCGACGGCAACGAGACCGATCGCGAAAAGCTCGTAAAGATTTCGGCCGGGTCGCTTGCGGGAACAATCGTCACCGCCCTGGTGCTGGACGGCCGAACCGAGCGCCTGAGCGAGATTCGGCACATGGCGCCCGCCATCTTCGGCGGCTGATCGCGGCATACTGCTGACCAGATGTCGGCGGACGATCAAGCCCAGCGTCTCACGCGAATTCACCCGCCGCCTGCCGGCGCCGAGACGATCGATGCGCGCACGGCGTACGCGGAACTCGACTTTGGCGAACTCGCGCCGGAGGATCGGCCTTATGTGATCGTCAATATGGTCGCCAGCGTCGATGGTCAGGCGCGGCTCGGCGGCGACACGTCCGACTTGGGCGACGCCGCCGACGCGGCGTTGTTTGCGACCCTCCGGGAGCGGGTCGACTGCGTGATGGCGGGCGTTCGCACGATCGGGATCGAGCACTACCGGGCGATGGCGCGAAGCGTGGATGTTCGAGAACGGCGTGAAGCGGCTGGGCTTGCCCCGCGGCCGATCTTCGCGACGGTGACCCGCAGCGGCAAGCTCCCGATAGACACTCCACTCTTCGCCGACGCTGATCTTCAGGTGCGCGTGTTCAGCGCTGGCGAACTGGATTTGACTGGTGTGGCGGCAAGCGTCAAGCAGGTGGGCGAAACCGACCCGGCGAGCGTGCTGCGCGAACTTCACGAACGCGACGGCGTGCGATCCGTTCTGCTCGAAGGCGGCCCGCACTTGAACACGCCTTTCTTTGCGGCGGGACTGGTCGACGAGCTATTCCTCACGCTGGCGCCAACGCTGATCGGAGGAGCGGAGTTGTTTCCGATCATCGCCGGCGCGCTGCCCGCGCCACGGCGGCTTGAGCTGCTCGGCGCGCTCTCCGGCGATCAACACCTGTTTCTCCGCTACAAGGTCGCCTGATTGGGCGCCGGGCAGAAATTCCGCGAGCGCAGTCAGATCCCGGCTTCGGCGCGGCTGGCCGCCGATGCCGACTGGGATGCCGAAGCGGTCGATCTGCGCGGCGTCGGCAGGCCGCTGCGGCGCTTCTCTTGGCTCAGTCCGCTGACGCTCTGGCGCTCGCGTAACAACGTCCTTGCTTCATTGTCGGGCGACCCGACCGAAAACGCGCGGGCGGCGTGGGTGGAGCAGCAGCGGCGGCTACTCGAGTCGGAGGGTGCGCCGCCGGCGGCGCGCGAGGACTTCACGCTTGAGCGGCCTGACCTTGCGGCATTTTCGTTCATGGTGCTCGGCGACACCGGGGAGGGCGACCGATCGCAGTACTCGGTCGTGCCGGCGTACCTCGAGGCGTCGCAGGGCAGCGAG
Source organism: Actinomycetes bacterium (assembly GCA_023404495.1). Lineage (GTDB taxonomy): Bacteria > Actinomycetota > Thermoleophilia > Solirubrobacterales > JACPNS01 > JACPNS01. Next base: position 38,859 of record JAEYBE010000048.1, read on the forward strand.
TTTGCGGTGATCGCAAGTGACGTCGTCTACCCGGCAGGAGATGTCAACGAGTACGTCGAGAAATTCTTTGTCCCGTACGCGCACTACCCGCGTCCGATCTACGCGCTGCCAGGGAATCACGACTGGCTTGATGGACTGGCCGGTTTCATGCGCCACTTCTGCCGTGCCGATCCGCCGGCGAGAAAGTTCAGCCCGCCTCCGCGGGCGAAGTGGCGGCGCGGCGCGATGGCCGTCCACCGGCTGTTCTGGCGCAGGCCGAGTGCGCTGCGCGAGGAGACCCTCGCGATTGGCGAGGACCTTCGTGGCGAGGCCCAGGCGTCGGGCCCGGCGCAGCCGAACATGTACTTCTGCATCGACACGCCGCACCTGAAGATCGTCGCGATCGACACCGGAATCCTCGGTCGACTGGATTATCAGCAAGGCCAGTGGCTGAGGCGGGTGTCGGGCGGTCGGAAACCGAAACTGCTGATCAGCGGCAAGCCGGTTTACTCGGGCGAGACGTTCAGTCCACGGCGGATCATGGATGAAAGCGGCGGCGACGGGCACGCCGGATCGATCTGGTCGATCGTCAGCGACTCAGCGAACAACTACGTCGGGATGCTCAGCGGCGACATCCATCACTACCAGCGGCACGCCGTCGCGCTATCGGACGGGCGCAAGCTGCAGTGCATGATCACGGGCGGTGGCGGCGCCTTCATGAGCTCGACCCACCAGATCGGGCGGGTTGAGCGGCCAGAGGTCGGGGAGGCATCGTGGACGGTCTACCCGACCCGCGCGGATTCGCTCCGTGCCTACTCGATCGCGTTTGAACGCAAGCTCGCGCGGATCTTTCTGTGGCGAAAGGGGCGTGCAGCAGGGATTCCTGCCGACGAAGCCGCCGCGATTCTTGCGGAGCGACATGGCCTCGAGCTGGCCGACGAGCTCGAGCGCGGAGAGGGGTCTGGAGATGCCTCTGTTGCAGTCTCGCGGCGCTCGCGGAGACTGGCCGCGCTGATCTTCCCGCGCCGCCAGTGGTTCTCACCGGCGAAGATCTCCGAGGCGCTCGACTGGGACGATCCGCCCTTCTTCAAGAACTTCGTCCGCGTGGAGGTTGCGCCCGGGCGAGTCGTCCTGACCGCATACGGTGTGACGGGGCTGCAGAGAGATGCCGGGGACCCGGCGATCATTGACCGCGTGGAGATACCGATCGGAACCGGCGATGGAAACGAATGAGGCGATCGAACGCGATGGCTCTTTCGCCGTGGTCGTCGGCGCCCAGCGAACGCTCGATCACGCGCCCGGCGCTGTTTACTCGCTGCTCAGCGATCTGACGCGCCACTGGCCGCTGCTGGGTGCCGATCTCGTCGAGGCCGACTTGGTCGACGGGAGCGGTGCGGAGTCGGCCGAGCTGATCTTGCGTGGCCCGGTGCCCGGGATCACCCGACGCGTTGTGACGCGCGTGACCTATGCAAGGCCCACCACTGCCTTTGGCGGTGAAGCGGTCGCGGGCGACACACGCGCGGCGATCGATTGGCGCCTTGAGCCCGAGGGAGAGGGAGCGACTGCGGTGACGATCGAGGTCGGGATTGACCCGGGTGGTCTGCGCGACCGGCTGCTCGTGACCGCCGCGCGCCCCTGGCTTTCGCTGCGCTGCGCGAGCGTCCTTTCCCGGCTCGACGAAGAACTGCGAGCGGGAGCTGTGGCTTGAACGCCAGCGGCCTGAAGCATCGCGCGCAGGCGCTCGATCTGATTCGCGCCTTCGCGGCGATGGCGGTGCTGACCTACCACGTCTGGCTCTACCGGCTGCCCAATCCCAACTCGCCGCGCCGCGACGGGCTGCTCGATCACATTCTGTTTGAGTGGCGAATCGGGCTCGTCGTCTTCTTTGTGATGTCTGGGTACCTGTTGTACCGCCCGCTGCTCAAGGGGCGACACGACGCGGCACCGGCGCGGCTCGCGACCAAGCGCTATTACTGGCGGCGGATCGTCCGGATCGTCCCGTCGTACTACCTGGCGATCATCGGCTCGATAGCGCTCTTGTGGTCGCTCGGCGACGTCGCCGGCGTGCGGCTACCACCGACCGACGAGCTCTGGCGCTTCGCGTTCTTCTTGCAGAACTACTCACGCGAGACGTTGTTGACGCTTGACGCTCCGACTTGGACGCTCGCGGTGCAGGCGGCGTTCTATCTGGTCTTCCCGCTCTTCGTCTTCTTTGGCGCTCGCCTCGGGCGACGGGCCTGGCTTGTTCCGTTGTTGTTGATCGCGTTTGGGATCGTCTTCAACTGGATTGCCTACAGCAACGAGTGGGGTCCGATTGCCCGGCTGTCCCTGTTTGCGATGCTGCCGTATCTGGCGATGGGGATGCTGATCGCGCACATCCCTCCGCTGCGAGATCGACGCGCGGCGCTGGCGGTGATCGCGGTCGGGGTCCTGCTCGCGTTCTCCGATTCGCTCTGGCATGCGCTCGGCGGCTGGCAGTGGGGACTCGGCGTTCTGCGCGACATTCCCGGCGCGGTCGGCTACGGATTGATCATCGCCGCATGCGCGCAACCGGTGATCGGATCTGCCCGCTGGCTGCGGCCGGGCGAGGCCTTTGGTCGTTGGTCCTACGGCGTGTTTCTCTGGCACCTGCCGATCCTGCTGTTCTTGAAGGGGCACGATTTGATGCCCGCATCGGGTCTCCTGACGTGGGCCTTGCTGGTTGCGATTTCGGCGGCGGTCGGGGCGGCGAACTGGCGCTTCGTCGAGACGCCGTTGCTTGCGCGCTCGCGCGGGACCGAGATAAGGGACGCCTAAGTACTCTCTACGGCCTATGGAAGGCGCGGCTACCGAGACATCCACGCAGAAGTTCATGTGCGTGACCTGCGGGTGGATCTATGACCCGGAGATCGGCGACCCCGACGGCGGCATCCCGCCTGGAACACCGTTCAGCGAAATCCCGGCGGATTGGTTCTGTCCGGTCTGCGGTGCCCGTCCAAAGGACTTCGAGCCGTACGACGAGTAAGCGGCTGCTGCTTTCGAGGGGGAAGAGTTGAGTCGATCTGGGAGTCTTGTTCGTGAGGACCGCTCGCTGACAGGGGACGCGAGCGAACTGCGCGAAGCGCCGCGCTCGGCCGATGGCCTGCTTGAGCTTGAAGAGACCAGCGTCGGCCACATGATTGGCACGCTGGCGGTGATCGTGTTGCCGTTCTTGGCGTTCTTGATCGCGGTGGTGCTGCTGTGGGAGACCGCGGCGGTCGGCGCGGTCGACATCGGTCTGCTGATCGCGATGCACGTCGTCGCTGGGCTCGGGATCACCGTCGGTTTTCATCGCATGCTGACCCACCGCAGCTTTGAGGCCAAGCCTTGGGTGCGCGGCGCGTTTACGGCGTTTGGTTCTCTGGCGATCGAGGGCCGGCCGACGCATTGGGTGGCCGATCACCGTCGCCACCATGCCTACTCCGATGAAGAGGGGGACCCGCACAGTCCGCACGTCGGGCGCGAAGACGGGTTTTGGGGCGCCGTCAAGGGCGCCTGGCACGCGCACATCGGTTGGTTCCTGAAGGAAGGGCAGACCCCGGCCTCGCGCTTTGCGCCTGACCTTTTGAAGGACCGCGTGGTGATGGCGATCGACCGGCAGTTCCCGTGGTTCATCGTGCTCGCGCTTGTGATTCCGGCTGTGCTTGGGTTTGTTCTGACCGGCGGATCTTGGTGGGGTGCACTGACCGGAATGTTCTGGGGCGGTGCGGTGCGGATCTTCGTGACGCATCACGTGACCTGGTCGGTCAACTCGATCTGCCACATGTTCGGCCGTCGACCGTTTGAGAGCGGCGATATGAGCACCAACAACTGGCTGCTGGCGATCCCGACCTTCGGCGAGTCCTGGCACCACAACCACCACGCCTTCCCAACCAGTGCCTTCCACGGCCTGCGCCGCTGGCAGAAGGCGCTCGACCCGTCCGGCTGGGTGGTGCTGCTGCTGGAGAAGACCGGGCTGGTCTGGAACGTCAAGCGCGTCACCGACGCGCAGATGGCCGCAAAGCTCAAGTAAGCCAGATCTGACAATCACATACGTCCTATGACCGGCCATAGGACGTATGTGATGGTGTTTTTTTGCTGGTTTTCGCTTGACGGGGGCGTCCTTTTATGCGAACATATGTTCGTGTCGGTTGTATGTGTGATGTTGCCTCGCTTTGAGCTGTTGGTTGCTGCTGCTCCAGCTGCGGCTGGGCGGGATGTGCGCGAGGCGTTGATGCGCGAGCCGATTGCGCTTGCTCCGGCCCCGGGCGGGCGGCCGGTGGTTGGGCAGGTCTCTGCCGCCGCCGAGGCCTTCGCCGTCACGCCGGGGTTGCCGGTCGGCGAGGCCTTTGCGCGCTGCCCGCAGCTCAAGCTCGTGGCGCCCGACCCGGCCCGTGCGGGCAGCGCATGGGAGTGGGTGCTGGCCGCGGTCGAGGGGCTCGGCGCTGAAGTTGAGAGCGATCCCGGCGCGCCCGGTGCGTTGTTTTTTGAGTCGAGTGGCCTTGAGCCGCTGCACCGCGGCTTTGACGGGGTGATCGCCGCCGTGCGCGACGCGATCGGTCGTCCGGTGCGGATCGGTGCCGGCCCCACGCGCTTCATCGCCCGCGCCGCCGCCCGCACGGCGCGCCCACGCCGGCCGCGCGTGATCCAAACAGATCTCGATCGCCGCGATTTTCTGGCCGGCGCCCCGGTCTCGTGGCTTGCGATGCACTCGCCGGCCTGCGGTGAGCTCGCCGAGTCGCTCACCAAGCTCGGCATCGACACGCTCGGTGAATTTGCAGTGCTGCGCCGCGTGCAGATCGCCGAGCGTTTCGGACGCGTGGGACTGACGGCGCGTGATCTGATCCACGGCGTCGAGCCGGCGTTGCGCCCGAGAAAGCCGGCCGAACAACTGATCGAGACGATCGAACTCTTCGACGAGGCAGAACCCCAGACGGCAGAGCGCGGAGCGCTGACGGCCGATCTGCACCGCGCGCTTGATCTGTTGATCGAGCGTCTGCTCGCGCGGCCCGAGCGCGCCGGCCGCACGCTGCGCGGCTTCACGCTCTCGGCGCGCCTGACCGAGGGCGGCTCCTGGAGCACGCGCGGGATCATGCGCGAACCGACGGCAGCGCCCGAGCGGGTCCGCGGCGTCGCCCTGCAGAAGCTCGGCGAGCTGCCGGAGCCTGCCGCCGCCCTGACGCTGGCGGTCGACGGCTTTGGTCCGCTGGATCACGAGACCGCAACGCTCTTTGGCGACGACTCGCCGGAAGAGCGAGCAGCGCGCCTGAAGACGGCGGCCGAGCAGGCGCGCCAGGCGGCCGGATCGCCCGAGAAAGTCGCCCGCGTGATGCGGCTCGATTCCGGCTCGCGCATCCCCGAGCGCCGCGCCGCGCTCTCACCGGGGCCGGTCCCGCTGGCGCGGCCGCGCCCGGCGATTGTCAGCACGTCGGACCAGGGCAGCCTGCTGCGCGTCAAGAACAAGCGCGTCGAGGCCGAGCGCGAGCGCTGGGTGGTCGAAGACGCCTGGTGGACGCCCCGCCCGGTGCGCCGCCGCTACTTCGAGGTCGTGCTCGAGGGGGGAGTCAGCACCGTGGTCTTCCAAGACCTCACGTCACGCCGCTGGTTTCAGCAGGCGGCCTAGGAGAGCGAGCGAGTCACCCGCGTCCTGAACTGCGCACCTTTGGTGCGCAGTAGAGATTTCGCGCGAGATCTGGCTTGTTTATGCGGTGATTAGCTGCGCACATTTGGTGCGCAGTACAAGGAAGCGGCGACGATCAAGATCCGGCGGCGACTACCACTGCACATCAGCGGCGACTGCGCACCAAATGTGCGCAGCTAACGATCCCATTCCCAAGCCATTCTTCGGCGCCGAAATCAACTGCGCACCAAAGGTGCGCAGTAAGCGGCTGGGTTAGGGGGTCACGTCGCGATCAAGGTCGGTGTCCTCAAACGACACCGGGTCTTCGATCGGCTCCAGGTGCGTGAAGACAGTCGCCGTGTCAAAGAGCGCGCGGATGTCGGATTCGATGTTCTCTGCCGCGTCGTGGCCTTGCTGCACGCTCCACTGGCCGGGCACCAGCACGTGCAGCGAGATGAAGGCGCGGTGCGCGGCGCGACGCGTGCGCAGCGCATGAAAGGAGAGTCCGAGGTCGCGGTAGCCGTCGAGCACCGCCTCGACCCGCTCAATCTCTTCGGGCTCGAGCGCGTGGTCGAGCAGTCCAGAGAGCGCGCCGCGCACCAGCGAGAAGCCGGTGACGATGATGTTGGCCGCGACGATCAGGGCGATCACCGGGTCGAGCCGGTCGATCCCGGTCAGCGCCACAACGGCGACTCCGCCGATCACTCCGATCGAAGTGATGACGTCGGTGACCAGGTGGCGACCGTCTGCAGTCAGCGTCATCGACGACTCCTCGCGGCCGACCCGGATCAACATCCGCGCGACAACGAAGTTGATCACCGTCGCCACCGCGGTCACGGCAAGACCGATCCCGACAGACTCCAGGGCGACCGGGTTGATCAGCCGCTCGACCGCTGGAATCGCGATCACCATCGCCGCGACGATGATCATCGTGCCCTCGGCTCCAGCCGAGAGGTAGTCGGCCTTCTCATGCCCGTAGGCGTGGTCCTCGTCGGCCGGCTGACCGGCCCAGCGCACGACCACGAACGCCACGATCGCCGCCGCCAGGTTCACCAGCGACTCCGCCGCGTCGGCTAGCAGTCCGATCGATCCGGTGATCAGCCAGGCGCCGGTCTTCAGGGCGATCGTCAGCACGGCGGCGCCGATCGCCAGATAGATCATCCGCAGCAGTCGCTGCTGGCGCCGTGATGTCTCCCCACCTGCGGTCACCGCGCAAAGACTACGCATGCGCCTGCTGGGGTAGGATACGAACATATGTTCGTGTCAGGACGACCAGCATACGTCGAACTCCACGCCCACAGCGCCTACTCCTTCCACGATGGGGTGAGCCACCCGCACGAGCTTGCGGGCGCCGCGGCCGAGCTCGGCTACGCCGCCTTCGCGCTGACCGATCACGATGCCGTGCACGGAAATATGGAGTTCGCCCATGCCGCGGCCCCGCTGGGCGTCAAACCGATCCACGGCGCCGAGCTAACGCTCGCCGACGGCCACCACATCACTCTGATTGTCGAGAACGCGCGCGGCTGGGCGAGCCTCTGCCGCCTGCTCACATCTGCCCATGCAGAGACCCGCAGCGTCGGCCCGCGGCGCGAGCCGCAGGCCCCGCGCATCGAGTTCTCAGACCTGCTCGCCCACGTTGAGCACGCCGGCGGCGGGCTGATCTGCCTGACCGGCTGCCACGGGCGCGGGGCGCTGGCCGCGCGTATCGCCCGCGGCGAGGCGGCCGCTGCCGAGGGCGTGGCGCGCAGGCTGCTGGCGGCGTTCGGGGCGGACAATCTGCGCGTCGAGCTGCAACGTCCCTTCCAGCGCCACGACCGTCAGATCAACCGTGCCTTGGAAGACCTGGCAGATCGTCTGCACGTCCACACCGTCGCCACCGGCAACGTCCACGCCCATTCAAGAGCCCGCGTGGCGCTCCAAGACGTCTTTGTCGCCGTCCGCCACAACGCTTCGCTGGACGAAACCGAGCCGCTGCGGCGCGGCAACAGTTCGCACGTTCTCGTCTCACCAAAGGAGATGGCGCGGCGTTTCTCCGAGCACCCGCACGCTGTGGCCGAAACAGCTGAGATCGCCGCGCGCGCGAGCTTCGATCTCACGGCAGATCTTGGCTACCGCTACCCCGGCGCCGAAGACCCGGCCCAGGCCGTGCGTCTGCGCGCCGTCTGCGAGCAGCGCCTTACCGAGCGCTACGGGCCCAAGGGCGACCACGCAGGCGGCAGCGTCGGGCGCCGTCGCGTCGGCATAAAGGAGGCCCGCGCGCGCCTCGAAGAAGAACTGGCGGTGATCGAGAAGCTGCGTCTGCCCGGCTTCTTCCTGATCCACCACGACCTGCTCGAGCTGGCGCGCGAGATCGCCCACGAGGTGCGCGGCAGCAGCGACGCGCGCGGCGTGCTGCCGCCGGGGCGCGGGCGTGGCTCGTCGGTCTCCTCGATCGTCTGTTATCTGACCGGTCTCTCGCACGTGGATCCGCTGGAGGCCGACCTCTGCCTTGGTCGCTTCCTGCACGAGGAGATCACCTCGCTGCCCGACATCGACCTCGACTTCCCGCGCGACATCAGAAAAGAACTGATCCCGCGCATCCACGAGCGCTACGGGCGCGATCACTCGGCGCTGGTCGCCGCCTTTCCGACCTACCGCACACGCGGCTCGCTGCGCGCGCTGGGCAAGGCGCTGGCGCTGCCAACTTCAGAGATCGAGCGCATCCTGCGCACGACCGACCGCAGCTACGGCGAGGTGCTCGAGGAGCGCGTCGAGGCATCGATTCGCCAGTCACCGGCCGGGGCGCGGCTGCTCGATTCGCCACGCTGGCGCGCGCTGCTCAAGTTGTTGCCGCAGATCCATCGGCTGCCGCGTGGTCTCTCGCAGCATTCGGGCGGCATGGTGATCAGCACCGATCCGCTGATCGATATCTGCCCTGTTGTGCCGGCGGCGATGGAGGGCAGGCAGATCGTCCAGTGGGACAAGGACTCCTGCGCCGATGCGGGCTTCGCCAAGATCGACCTGCTGGGCCTGGGGATGCTGAGCGCCGTCGAGCGCACAGTCGATCTGATTGACGGCGCTCGCGGCGAGCGGGTCGACCTCTCGCGCATCCCGCTCGACGACCCCGAGACCTTCCGCCAGATCCGCGCGGCCGAGACGACCGGCGTCTTCCAGATCGAGAGCCGTGCGCAGATGCAGATGCTGGTGCGCTCGCGCCCCGAGACGCTGAACGACATCTTCATCCAGGTGGCGATCGTGCGCCCGGGCCCGATCACCGGCGGCGCCGTGCATCCGTATCTTGAGCGCCGCAAGTTGCTGCGTGCCGATCCCGGCTACCAGGTGCCGATGCCGCACCCGCTGCTCGAAGGGGTGCTGGCGGAAACACTCGGATCGATCGTCTTCCAGGACCAGGTGATCGAGGTCGCCCGCGCGATGGCCGACTTCACGCCTTCCGAAGGCGAGGGCCTGCGCCGGGCGATGAGCCGTAAGCGCAGCAAGGAGGCGCTGGCCGCCTATCACCGGCGCTTCGTGGAGGGCGCGGCGGCCAATGGCGTAGATGAAGAGACCGCCGAGAGCGTCTTCGCGCAGATCATCGGCTTCTCGGGATTTGGCTTTCCCAAAGCCCACGCCGCGGCTTTTGGATTGCTCGCCTACCAGACCTCATGGCTGCGCGCGCACTACCCGGCGGAGTTTCTCTGCGGTCTGATGAACGAGCAGCCGATGGGTTTCTACCTGCCGGACGCCCTGGCCCATGAGGCCCAGCGGCGCGGCATCTGCGTGTTGCCCCCGGAGGTCAACGCCAGTGGCGTCGAGTGCTCGGTCGAGTGGGTGGCGGGCGAGCAGGACAAGGAGCTGGGGGTGCGCGTTGGGCTCGGGTATGTGAAGGGCGTAAAGGAGGCGGCGCTGCGCTCGCTGGTGGCCGCGCGCGCCGAGGGCGGGTCGTTCGTCAGTGTTGAAGACCTTGCCGGGCGCTCGGGAGCCGACGGTGCAACATTGGAGAAGCTCGCCTGGGCCGGAGCCTGCGATCGCGTAGGCGCAGGAGAGGCTGCGCGCAATCGCCGCGAGGCGCTTTGGCTGCTGGGCGCGGCGCCCGCCGGGGAGACGCTGGCCGACGACTCCGCCCAGCTCGCGCTGCCGATCGCCCCGCTTCCCGTTCCCAGCCTTACGCCGCTGAACGATTGGGATGAGATGATCGCCGACTACCGCTCGACCGGCATGACGGCCCGCACGCATCCGCTCAAGCTGCTGCGCGAGCGCCTTGCATCAGAAGGCGTGCTCGCCAGCACTGAGCTGGATCGCCTGCCCGAGAACACGCCGGTACGGATCTCCGGCCTGGTCGTAGCCCGGCAGCGCCCCGGCACGGCCAAGGGAGTTGTCTTCGTGCTGCTCGAGGATGAGCTTGGCGTCGTCAACGTGATCCTGCCGCCGCGCACCTACACCAAGCACCGCGTCGCCGTGCGCAGCGAGCCGCTGCTGACGGTGACCGGTCGCGTCGAGCGCCGCACCGGCGCGCTCAACGTGATCGCCACCAATGTCGAGGCCCTGCTGGGCGAAGACGTCGACGATGCCGTGCGCCAGATCCACCGCCCGGCAACTTCCGAGCAGGACGTGCGCAAACAGATGGGGATCGACACCGACACCGCGCTTGCCGCGATGAATGGCGATTTCGCTGCGGCGCGCAAGGTTATGGGTGAAGCTGCCGACATAAGGGCAGTCGCTCCGGTCGGGATCAATTTCGGCCGCAAGGGGCGTTGATGACCCAGCGCGTTGCCAAAGCAGCGCGCTGCAGCAGCCAGAGGCACACCAGCACATCCAATGACCGCAACCCGCGAGGCACCGCGCGTGGTCGTCGCCGACGACTCCGCCTTCATGCGACGCCTGATCGCAGACGTGCTCGCGCGCGACGGCCTCGACGTGGTCGCAGAAGCCGCCAACGGACGCGAGGCGATCGCCGCATGCCGCGAACACCGGCCGGATGTGCTCTCGCTGGATCTGGCGATGCCGGAGGTCGACGGCCTCGGAGTGCTGCGTGAACTGCGCGCAAGCAATGGGCTGAAGATCGTCGTCGTTTCATCCTTTTCGGAGCAGGGCGGGATTCGCGCCGTCGACGCGTTGGCCGAGGGCGCGTTCGAGCTTGTTCCCAAACGCGCGAGTGGCGGCAAGCTCCAAGACTTCCTGGACGACCTTCTGGGCAAGATCCAAGCGGCCGCGGGAGAGCGCCAGCCCAAGCACGACCGGGTCAGGCCACGCGCGCCGGCGCCCGCCGCGCCGCACCGGCGGCTCTCCAGCAGGCGATCCGATCAAGACACGAAGCGACTGGTGATGATCGCCTCCTCGACCGGAGGCCCCCGCGCACTGACCAAGGTCGCCGCGAGTTTTCCAGAGCGGATGGGCCAGGGGCTGGTGATCGTTCAGCACATGCCGGCGGGATTCACGGGATCGCTGGCAGCCAGGCTCGACGCCGACTGCGGGCTGAGCATCGCCGAGGCCGAGGAAGGAGCAAAGCTCGATTCCATGCACGGCTGGGTGGCCCCGGGGGGCCGCCACACGCACATCCGCCGCAAGCGCATCGAACTCTCCGACGAACCGCCGGTTGCTGGGCTGCGGCCATGCGCCGACACAACAATCATCGATGCCGTATCTGCATACGGAGGCGACATCGTGCTGGCAGTACTGACTGGGATGGGGCGTGACGCCTGCAAGGGAGCCGCGCTGGTCAAAGCCTCCGGCGGAACCGTGATCGCAGAACACGCCGACACGACGACCGTCAACGGGATGCCACGTGCAGTGATCGAGGCCGGGTTGGCTGACGCGGTGCTGCCGATCGACGAGATCGGCGCGGCGCTGGTGGAGGCCGCCGGTGGCTGAGCACCAACATCGGCCAAGCGCAAATCGCGCCCCCGGCAGACTGCCGCCGCTCGAGTCCCGAAGTCCGCTGCCGCCTGGCGACTTTGAAAACTTCTGCCGCGGGATCAAGCTGCTGCTCGGGGTCGATCTATCGCTCTATAAGCGCCAACAAATGGAGCGCCGCGCGCGCGGGCTTGCCTCACGCAACCGCGTCGAGACGCTGACCGAGTATCTCGAACTACTGAAGTCGGACCCCGTGCTGCTGGACAAGTTCATGGAGCGCATGACGATCACCGTCAGCCAGCTCTGGCGCAACGCCGACATCTTCGAGGCGATTCAGAACGAGTTGCTGCCGGATCTCGCCGAGCGAGCCGCCGGCGAGCGGCTGAAGCTCTGGTCTGCCGGCTGTTCGTACGGCGCCGAGCCCTACACCCTGGCGGCGGTCTGTCTTGAGCTCGGCGAGCGCATCGGCCGCCCGCCGCAGATCAAGGGGACCGACATCAATCCGCGGATGATCGAGCAGGCCAAGCGCGGCCACTTCACCGCCGAGGACGCCCGCGACGCGCCGCCGCGTCTGCTTTCCAAGTACTTCGATCGCCAGCAGAGCGGAGGTTGGACCGCCAAGCCCGAGCTCAAGTCGCTGATCCAGTTCAAGGTCGAGGACTTGTTCGCGACCAAGCCGGAGCCAGTCGACCTGATCCTCTTCCGCAACGTCGCCATCCACTTCGAGCGCGAGCGGCGCGACGAAGTGCACGCGATCCTCGCCGGCGCGCTCAGGCCCGGCGGAATCCTCGTGCTCGGATCGACGGAGATGATCGTCACGCCGGGTGAGCTTGGCCTTGAGCGTGTACGGCCGTTTGTCTTCCGGCGCAGCGTGGAGACTGAAGACTGATGGCTACAAGCGACGCTGAATACGTCGAGCTGTTTCTCGCCGAAGCGCGAGAGAATCTCGAGACGCTGGGCGGCGCGATCATCGCGATCGAGTCCGACCCGGCCGACCGCGCGAACCTCGACGCGGTCTTTCGCGTGGCCCACTCGGTCAAGGGCATGGCCGCCACGATGGGATACGAGCAGATTGCCCATCTGACCCACGCGATGGAAGACGTCTTCGCGCTGCTGCGTGAGCGTTCGGGCACGATCGACCGCACCGCAGTCGATGCGCTTCTCGCCTGCATGGACATGCTCGCCGCGATGGTCGATGAGGTTGCCGAGTTTGGCGAAAGCAGGACCGATCCGGCGACGCTTGAGGCGACCCTGCGAGGCCTTGTGCGCAGCCGGGACGACAGCGAAGATCCGCTTGTGCAGGCTGCGGTGACTGACGCCGCGCTCGGCGAACCCGATCCGACCGCCAAGCCGGCGGATCTGGTGGGCGCTGCGGTCAAGGACACGCAGTCGCGCGCCACCGTGCGCGTCGAGGCCGAACGACTGGACACGCTGCTGCACATGATCGGCGAACTTGTCGTGCGGCGCAACTCAGTCGAGCAATTGGCCGCAGAGACGAGCGAGCCGCGATTGCTGGCTGCCGTCGGCGAGCTCACGCGCGCTTCGCAGGCGGTCCAGGACATGGTCATGCGGGTGCGCATGGTGCCGATCGACACTGCATTCGCCCGCCTGCCGCGGTTGGTTCGCGATCTCTCGCACCAGCTGGGCAAAGAAGTCGAGCTTGAGATCACCGGTCGTGACACCGAACTCGACCGGACCGCGGTCGACGCGCTTGTCGAGCCGCTGATGCACCTCGTAAGAAATGCGATCGACCACGGAATCGAGTTGCCCGCGGAGCGCGAGCAGGCCGGTAAGTCTGCCCGCGGGAAACTATCGATCGCTGCTCGCCACGAGGGCGGAGAGGTCGTGATTGCGATTTCTGACGACGGCGCGGGCATCGACACCGCCGCTGTGGTCGAGCGAGCGCGCGAGCGCGGACTCGTCGATCCCGGATTTGAGCCCGATGCCGATCAGGCGATCGAACTGCTGTTTTCGCCGGGATTCTCGACGCGTGCCGAGGTGAGCGATGTCTCCGGGCGCGGCGTCGGAATGGACGCCGTGCGGTCGGCGGTCCGAGGATTTGGCGGCGACGTGTCAGTTCGAACGACGCTCGGCGCGGGTACCACCACCGAGCTGCGCATGCCGCTCACCCTCGCGATCGTCCCGGCGTTGGTCGTCCGCGCGGCAGGCGATCCGTACGCGTTGCAGCTCGATCGCGTCGATCGGACATTCAAGCTCGATGAGGTCAAGACAACGACCACGGCGGGCCTGCCGGTGGCGGTTTTCGCCGACACGGCGATGCCGATCGTCAGCCTTGCCGAGTCGTTCGGGCGCTCCGCTGCAGAATCTGAGGGACAGTTCATGGTCACAGTCCGCTCTGCCGATAGACAGATAGCCCTCGTGGTGGATGAGATGGTTGGTCGTCGCGAATTGGTCACGCGCCCTGTGCCAGAGCGGGTCAGGAGAGATTCGCCGGTCTCCGGCGGCGCAGTGTTGGCCAGTGGTGAGATCGCCTTCATCGTCGATTGCGAGGACTTGATCCGCAGAACGCTTGTCGAGCCCGCCCGTGGCGGCTCGCGCCAGTAAAGGTCAAACGCACCAGATATGAACATGCTTATGCCACTTGGGGAGCCCGCCCCGCCGATCTCAGACGAGCAGCAGGCAGCACTGGGCAAGGTCGCCGAGTCAATCTCGGAGAAGGCGACGGACGCCTTCTCGAAGCTGCTCGGCTCGAAGGTCACCGCGAAGGTTCCAGATCTTGAGGTGCTGCCGCTGAGCGAGGCGGTCGATCGCCTCGGTTCGGCGGGAGACCAAGTCACGGCCGCCTGGCTTCCCGTCGTCGGGCAGCTTGAGGCCAGCGTGCTGCTGCTGTTCGACCCAGAAGGCGAAGAGCAGATTTACGGCGTGCTCGGGCTCGAACGTGGCTCCGAGATGGCGCGCAGCGCGCTTCAGGAGATGGCCAACATCATTGGCACCCAGTACGTCTTCGGCATCGCGGAGTCCTGCGGATTGACCTTCGAGCCGGAGCCGCCTGAGGTCTCCGAGGGCATGCTCGGCGCTGTGCTCTCGACCGTCCTGGCGATGTCCACCGTGGTCACCAACTACGCGGTGCTGGTCGACACGCAGCTGAAAGTCGAGCAGGGCGATTGCACCGTGCGCTTCCTCTTCATCCCCAGCGACACCAGCGTTGAGGCATTGATCGAGAACATCGGCAGCGACGCGTGAACGGCGCCGCCGCATCGTCGGCGGTCAACCTGATTCCGGTGCGAATGGGTGAGCTGGCCGTCTCGCGTGAGAAGCGCGACATGTTTTCCGTGATCGGGATCGGCTCCTGCGTGGTCGTGATCCTGATCGCGCCTGAGCAGGGCGCCGTTGCGCTCGCGCACGTCGTACTGCCCGAGTCGCGTGTCACCGGCGGCCGCGAGGCGCCCGCCGGCAAGTTCGCCGACACCGCGGTGCCCGCCCTGCTCGACGGCCTGCGCTCGTTGCGCGTCGAGCCGGAGGACACCTACGCCCTGCTGGTCGGCGGCGCGACGATGTTCGGGCATACGCATTCGAGCAAACTCGCGGGCGTCGGCGACCGAAACGTCGAGGCCGTCCACCAGCAACTCGCGCGTTTTGGAATCGGCGTCGCGTCCGAGGAGGTCGGCGGGACGATCGGCCGCAGCGTAAACGTGGCGCTCGATGAGCTGGCCGCGTACGTGCGCAGTGGCCCCGGCGAGCCGTCCAGAATGGCCGGCTCGGATCATCCGCTGCGTGTAAAGGTTTCCGAGGGTGGGGCCGATCTTCAACCAGAGCCGTTTCCGGAGGACATCTGGGCCTCCGACACGGCGCAACCCACCCCGTAGGAAAGCTCATCCCCAATGGCAACGATCCTGATCGCAGATGACTCGATGTTCATGCGCAAGCGCCTGAACGACATCCTCACCGACGAGGGCCACGAAGTCGTGGCCGAGGCCGAGGACGGCAATGAGGCGATCAACCTCTACGGCGCGCTGCGCCCCGAACTCGTGATGCTCGACATCACGATGCCCGAGCGCAACGGCATGGGCGCGCTCAACCACATCATGGCCACCGCACCTGAGGCAAAGGTGATCATGTGCAGCGCGCTGGGTGAGGAGACCGTCGTCCAGGAGTGCATCGACACCGGTGCCAAGGCGTTCGTCGTCAAGCCCTTTGACCCCGACGAAGTGGTCTCGGCGGTCGGCGACGCGCTCGCGGCCTGAACGGGCCGGTAGGTAGGGGGCCGGGCCCTGAGGCCGAAACCCTCGTTACGTGGTCTGCGACCGGCGTCGGTCGTCTGGGCACCCAAAAAGATGAGCGACTCAGCCCCGAACGTGCAGCGAACGTCGGCCGCGCAGCGGATCCTGCCGCAGTGGTTTCTCGACCTTGACGCTGCCCGAAAGCCCTACGTGATCGTCGGGCTTGTGCTGATCGGTGTCGTTCCGCTGCTGGCGCTGGCAATTTCGGCGGCGGCCGATCTGAAGACCGACACCGCCGCATTCAACGCGCTGACGGTGAGCAGCGGTGCGACCGCCGCAGAGCTCGCCAACGGAGCTGACGCGATCCGTTCGGACTACACGCGCTACGCGGTCGGACTGATCGGTGCAACGCTCTGGGCTCTGATCATCGCGGTCGGCGGCGCGCGCATCACCGCGCACGTGGCGCACGTGTGGGTCTCGGATCTGACGACCGCCGCCCGCCGCATCGCCGACGGCGACCTGTCGGTGAAGATTGAGCGCGACAACGGCAGTCAGGTCGGAGACATCCAGGAGTCGCTCGGAAAAATGATCGCCTCGTTCAGCGCGACGGTCACGCGCATCGAGCGGGCCGCTAGCGAGCTGACCGAAGCGGCTTCGGCGATGGCGGAGACATCTGACAGCTCGGGACGCGCGATCGGCGAGGTCGCCCAGTCGATCAGCGCGATCAGCGAGGGTGCGGCGCACCAGGTCTCGCTGATCACCGAAGCCTCGAGCGTCGTCGGCCAGATCGAGTCTGCCGTCTTCGATGCTTCAAGCAATGCCTCGACCGGCCAGGAAGAGAGCGCCCAGACCGAGCGGCTCGCAGACCTTGGAGTCGAACGCGCGACAGAGATCCAGGCGGCGATGGAGACCGTCCGATCCGCCACGCGCACCGCGGTCGAGATGGTGCGCTCACTCAGCGAGACCTCATCGGATATCGACGAGATCGTCCGTGCGATCACCAGCATTTCCGGCCAGACGAACCTGCTCGCACTGAACGCCGCGATCGAAGCTGCCCGGGCCGGCGAGCAGGGGCGGGGATTTGCGGTCGTCGCGGAGGAGGTGCGAAAGCTCGCCGAGGACTCACAGCGCTCGGCGGAGGGCATCGCGGAACTGATTGACGCAATCCAGCTGCAGACCGATCAGGCCGTCGCGGCGATGGAGGAGGGGATGGGCACAGTCGATCACGGCTTTGAGTCCGTCAGCCGCAACCGGCAGCTCTTCTATGACATCAGCGGAGCAGTCAGGCTCTTTCACGAGAGTTCTGTCGAAATCGCGCAGCTGGCGAAGACGATCTCCGAGGACGCATCGAAGGTGCGTGAACGCATCGAGGAAGTCGCATCGGTCGCCGAGCAATCGAGCGCATCGACCGAACAGGTATCGGCCTCGACGCAGGAGACCTCCGCGTCGTCCCAGCAGCTGACGGCCGCCGCCCAACGGGTCTCCCAGACCGCAATTTCGTTGAAGGAACTCGCCGGCCGCTTTTCGGCGCCATCCAAAGGTGGCTCGCTATGAGGCGTTGGATGCAGACCGTGCCGCTCAAGCGTGCGTACACGGTTTCGACGATCGGCTACACGCTGCCGCTGCTGTTGATCGCCATCGTGCTCGTCTTCGTGGCCCATGGCACTGTCGGCGGCGCCGACCAGGCAGTCAAGGACGCGCAGGCCGGAGGCGAGGCGAGCGCGATCAGCTTCACCGATCTGGCCAAGGAGTTCTCGCTGCTCGTGTTGCTCGTGGCGCTGGTCGGCGGGCTGATCACCAAGAGCCTGCTGACGAATGTGTTGATGCGCGAGACATACAAGATCGTCGACGCCACGCGCGCCGCGGCGGGGGGTGACCTACGGCCTCAGATCGAGGTGAACATGTCCAACGAGTACGGCGAACTGCAAGCAGCAGTCAAGGATCTTTTCGGCGCCTTCCGCGTGACCGTCGCGCGCATCGAGGCGGCCGCGCTCGAAATGCGCGACGCCGCCAACGAGATGACTCACACCTCTGACGAATCAGGTCGCGCAATCAGCGAGGTCGCCGTGGCGGTCGGCGCGATCAGTGAGGGTGCGTCGCACCAGTCGACACTGATCTCCGACGTCTCCGACGTGGTTGCGGAAATCGAACTGATGATCAAGGACGCCTCCGAACACGCCAGCGAAGCGCAGCGACAGAGCGCCGACACCGAGCGGCTGGCCGAAGACGGGGTGCAGGCGGCCTCTGAAGTGATGTCCGCGATGGAGCAGGTGCGCGAGCAGTCGCTTGCGACTGCCGCCGTGATCCGCGAACTGGGCGAGAAGTCGCAGAGCATCGACCAGATCGTCGGCGCGATCGCCGACATCTCGCAGCAGACGAACATGCTTGCGCTCAACGCGGCGATCGAGGCGGCTCGCGCGGGAGAAAGCGGCCGCGGTTTCGGAAACGTCGCCGGTGAGGTGCGCGCGTTGGCTGACGACGCCCAGCGTTCGGCCGATGAGATCAACGCGTTGGTGGCTCAGATCCAGGCGCAGACCGGGTCTGCCGTGGCCGCGATGGAGCAGGCGGTTGTCGCCGTCGAGACCGGATTTGAGACGATCAATTCGAACCGTCAGACGTTCTTCGACGTCGGCTCGGCCGTCCAGCACCTCAACGAGGGCGCAGCCGAGGTCAGCGAACTTGCCGCCGGTATCGCATTCGGCGCGGGGCAGGTGCGCGCGCAGATCGAGGAGGTGGCGGCGGTCGCGCAGCAGTCGAGCGCCTCGACCGAGCAGGTCTCTGCGGCAACCGAGCAGACATCGGCTGGCGCCCAGGACGTCAGCGACGCGGCGCAGCGTGTCGCGCAGACGGCATGCAACCTCGCCGAACTGGCCGGGCGGTTCGAGCTGCCGACCGGCGCGTCCGACCGCTCGACCGGCGACGCTCGCTGAGTATCAACGGTTCAACATCGCGATGACTTCCGCCGATAGAGCTTCCGATATGAACGCCGCAGAGGGCACAATCTCCAATCAGCTTGTGGTTTTCGTGCTGGGCAGTGAGGAATACGCCCTGCCGATCGGGACGGTCCAAGAGGTGATCCGATTTCAGCCGCCGCGCTCGGTCTCGAGCTCGGACCCGACACTGCTCGGTGTGATCAACCTGCGCGGGAGCATCGTGCCGGTGCACGATGTCCGGAGCCAGCTCGGGATCGATCACGCTGGATTGCCAGGGGTCGAGGATCCGGAGGATGAGAGCGGTCACAAGATCGTGCTCGTGAACATCGACGACCGCGTGGCGGGCGTTGTGGTCGATGACGTCTCCGAGGTCCTGAGCGTCGAGAACTCTGAGTTCGAGGACCTGCCAGCTGCGGGCAATGCGATCGTCGACGGTGTGGTCAAGGCCGGCGAGCGGCTGATCGTGATGCTGGATCCCGCCGCGCTGACCAATCTGGCCGGCGACGAGGCTCCGTAGATACGCACGCAACCAGCCTTACCGCGCTCATGGGATCGGCGCGAATGGCCGAAATAGCTCTGTAGTTCCGGTCAGGCAGACGGGGACACGGACCGAAATGTCACAAAGCTCAGGACACAGCTCAGAAGAGCCGCGCGTCGCGCGCCTGTTCCCGCAGTGGTTCAAGGATCTCGACTCGCAGCTAAAGCCCGTGGTCTCTTCGGTCGTGCTGCTTGTGCTCGCGGCGCCTCTGGTGGCCTACACGATCGTCAACTGGAGCAGAGCGGCGCGCATCCACGACCAGATGGCAACCCTGGTCGAAGGCGGCGGCAGCGGCGCCCGGCTGGTCGAGTTCACGCACGAGTATCAGGCCGCGGTGCACGCGGCCGAGTTCGGAATCATCCTGACCGCGGGAGTCGCCGGCATCGGAGCGCTCTGGATTGCGTACGCGACTTCAAAGCTCGCGGCTGTTTGGCTGAGCACGCTCTCCGAGCGCGTCGGCAGAGCCGCCGACGGCGACCTGACGACCCGCATCGTGCGCGACAACAAGAGCCAAATAGGCGACGTGCAGGAAGCGCTCGGCAAGATGGTCGGCAGCTTCAACGCCACCGTCGCACGGATCGATCGCGCCGCCTCTGACCTGCGCGACGCGTCGGTCGAGATGAGCGGCATCACCGACGAAGCCGGAAACGCGATCGGCGAAGTCGCGCACTCCGTCGCGATCATCAGCATCGGTGCCGGAAACCAAGTTGATCTGATCGCCGAAACGGTCGATGAGGTCGCGGCGATCGAGACTGCTGTCGGGGCAGCGGTCGAGCACGCCGACAACGTCAGCCGCCAAAGCATCGCAACCGTCGCGCTGACCAGCGAGGGTGTTGAGCGAGCCGCCGAGATCGAGGAGGCGATCGCAGAAGTGCGCGACACCGGCGCGGCGATGGGCAAGCTGATCGAGGATCTCGGGCGCAAGTCGACCGACATCGACCGCATCGTCGGTTCGATCGCCGACATCGCCGAACAAACCAATCTGCTGGCGCTCAACGCGGCGATCGAGGCCGCCCGCGCGGGCGAGCAGGGCAAAGGCTTCGCGGTCGTTGCCGAGGAGGTGCGCAAGCTCGCCGAAGACGCACAGGAGCGCGCGGATGAGATCGCGGGCATGACCAAGGGCATCCGCGAGTGCACCGATCGCGCGATCGAGGCCGTCAAGCAGAGCACGCCGACCGTGATCGACAGCATCGAGGCCGTCGGCCAGAACCGCGTTGCCTTCACCGAGATCAGCGTCGCGGCAGAACAGCTGAACGCGTCGACCGAGCAGATCGCAGCGCTGGCCGCTGCGATCGCGCAAGACGCGATTCTCGTGCGTGGTGAGATCGAGGACATTGCCTCAGTCGCCGAAGAGTCGTCGGCGTCGACCGAGCAGGTGAGCGCCGCCACCGAGGAATCCTCCGCGTCTTCCCAGGAGGTGACGGCGGCCGCCACGCGAGTCGCGGCAACCGCCGACGGGCTCGCGCAGATGGTCAATGAGTTCACGATCGAGCGCCCTGGAGGCCAGAACCTGCGTCAGCTGCCGGGTCGCAGGGATACGAAATTGAAGGTCATTGGCGCCGGCGAAGAGCACCAACGGGAGCTCAGCGCATGAGTCACCGCCTGCTCAACGTGCCACTCACCCGCGCGTATCTGATCACGACGATCGTCGCAATGCTGCCCGCGGTGCTCTTCGCGCTCTACTTCTTGGTGCGCATGGTCGGCGCGAGTTCCGGCGCCGAGCAGCTGCGCGCCAGCGCCAACGGCGAAGGGACGATCGACCCCGGGCAGGTGGACCTCTTTGCCGCGCCGCACAATGTTTGGATCTGGCTCGCCGGCGTGCTGATCACGTTCCTCTTCGCCGGCGCGCTGATCCGAATCGTGCTCGGCAACATCACGCTCAAGACGGTCGATCGAATGGTCGCCGAAGTGCGTTCCGCCGCGACTGGCGATCTCAGCATCGAGCCGGAAGTCACGATGGGCAACGAGTACGGCGAACTCCAGCGCCAGTTCGGCCGGCTGGTGGCGAATTTCCGCACCACGATCACGCGGATCGATCGCGCCGCGCAAGATCTGCGGGCCGCGTCGGACGAGATGTCATTGACTTCAGACGAAGCGGGGCAGGCGATCGGCGAAGTTGCGCAAGCAATCGGCGCGATCAGTGAAGGCGCCGGCCATCAGGTCAGCCTGGTCGGCCGGTCCGCCGACCACATCGACTCGATCGAATCGGCCGTGCGCAACGCCAACGAACATGCATCGGAAGTGCGCCGTCAGAGCCAGAGCACCGCGCAGCTCGCCGACGCCGGGGTGGCGCGTGCGGCGGCCGTCGAGTCGGCGATGCAGGTGACGCTTTCGACCGCATACGACACGGCGGAGATCGTCCGCGAACTTGGGGAACGCTCGGCCCACATCGACACGATCGTGCAGTCGATCGCCGAGATCGCCGGCCAGACAAACATGCTCGCGCTGAACGCCTCGATCGAGGCGGCTCGCGCCGGTGAAGAGGGGCGCGGCTTCGCCAACGTCGCCGATGAAGTGCGCGTGCTGGCGGAGGACGCCCAGCGCGCGGTGGCCGAGATCGCCGTCGTGGTGGGCGAGATCGGCAATCAGACCTCAAGTGCGATCGCCGCGATGGAGGTCGGTATCGACCGCGTCGAGTACAGCGAGCAGACGGTCGTCCGCAACCGCCAGACATTCTCAGACATCAGCGCCGCAATCCACGAACTCGGTCAGCGGTCGGCCGAGATCGGCGAATCGATCGCCGGAATCGTCACCGCCTCGGCGCGTGCCCGCCAGCACATCGGTGAGGTCGCCGTGGTCGCAGAGCAGTCGAGCGCCACGACTGACGAAGTCAGCGCCTCGACCCAGCAGACCTCGGCGGCGGCGCAAGAAGTCACCGCTTCGGCGCAGCACGTTGCCGACACCGCGGCGCTCCTGGCCGAGCTCTCCGGGCGCTTCAAGCTGCCCGCGGGCCGCGCGGCGTGACACCGCGCTCCGCGGATCTGTAGCGTGGAGCGCATGATCATTTCAGAGGGGCAAGTCTTCGCTTGCGTTGCCGTGAGCAGCTTCGACATCGCCCGCGACTTCTACGGCGGCACGCTCGGCTTGCGTCAGACCGAGGAGAACATCGGCGGGCTCGGGTTCGAGTGCGGCGGCGGACGCATCTTCGTCTACATCTCCGACACGGCCGGCAGCGGCGAGGCGACGGCCGCGATGTGGGAGGTCGACGACGCAGTTGCGGCGGCGGCCGAGCTGATCGAGCGCGGCGTCGAATTCATCGAGTACGACTTCGAGGGCGTTGAGTATTTAGACGGCGTTCATCACTTCAGCGAGAGCTTCAAGAACGCCTGGTTCAAGGATCCCGACGGGAATGTTCTCGGGATCGTCAGCGGCGATATGTAGCGGCGCGAGCTAGAAGTCCATCCCGACGTACTTCGTCTCGAGGTACTCCTCGATGCCCTCAAAACCGCCCTCGCGTCCGAAGCCGCTTTGCTTGATGCCGCCAAACGGTGCCGCAGGGTTCGAGATCACGCCGCGATTGAGGCCGACCATTCCGGTCTCGAGGCCCTCAATCGTGCGGAACGCGCGGCCAAGATCGCGCGTGTATACGTAGGCGGCAAGGCCATATTCGGTGGCGTTGGCGCTGGCCAGCGCCTCCTCTTCGGTGGCGAATGTCTTGACCGGTGCCACCGGGCCGAAGACTTCGTCCGTGAGGATCGCCGCGTCTGCGCTCAGGCCACCGATCACGGTTGGCGGGTAGTAGAAGCCCGCGCCGTCGAGCCGCTCGCCGCCGGTCAGCAGGCGGCCGCCCTTGTCGGTCGCGTCGGCCACCAGGCCCTCGACAATCTCGCGCTGGGACTCGTTGATCAGCGGTCCGACCTGCACACCCTCTTCGGTTCCGCGGCCGACCTTCATCGCGCCAAGGCGCGACGCGAGTTTCTCGGCAAACTCCGTGGCGATCGACTCATGCGCGTGAAAGCGGTTGGCAGCGGTGCAGGCCTCGCCGTTGTTGCGCATCTTGGCGAGGATCGCGCCCTCGACCGCGGCGTCGAGATCGGCGTCCTCGTGGACGATGAACGGCGCGTTGCCGCCCAGCTCCATCGAAACGGTCAGCACGTTCTCGGCCGACTGCTTGATCAACTCGCGCCCGACCTCGGTCGAACCAGTGAAGCTCAGCTTGCGCGTGCGCGGGTCCTTGAGCAGCGGTCCGACGATCGCGCTCGCGCTGCTGCCGCAGACGATGTTGACGACGCCTGCCGGCAGTCCGGCGTCGATCAGCGCCTGCCCAAGTGCAAACGAAGAGAGCGGGGTTTCCTTGGCGGGCTTCATCACGACGGTGCAGCCGGCGGCCAGTGCTGGCCCGATTTTGCGGGTGCCCATCGCGGCAGGGAAGTTCCACGGGGTCACAAATACACAAGGCCCGATCGGCTGCTTCATCGTCAGCACGCGGCCGACGCCGTTGGTCATCGTGCTGTAGCGCCCGGCGATCCGAACGGACTCTTCGGAGAACCAACGGAAGAAATCGGCGGCGTAGGCGATCTCGGCCTTTGACTCAGAGATCGGTTTACCCATCTCCAGGGTCATCAGGAGCGCCAGCTCGTCGACCCGCTGCATCATCGACTCGTACACCGCGCGCAGAATCTCGCCGCGGTCGCGTGGCGCCGTCTGCGCCCAGGCGTCCTTGGCCGCCACTGCGGCGTCGAGCGCGGCCAGCGCTTCGGCTTCGCCTGCGTCGGCAATCTCGCAAAGCGGCTCGCCGGTTGACGGATCGATCACGGCGAGCTTCTTGCCGGTGTCGACCCACTCGCCTCCGATCAGCGCCCCCTTGGGAACGCTTGCGACTACTTCCTGTTCGAGGGCGGGCGTGATCGTCGTCATGCCCGGGAGCCTATTACGCGGCCCCTCGCGCAGATCCGCAACGCGCGGCCGGGGGCGGGGCGCCCTCCCTGCGCCCCGCGAAGCAGCCCGCGGCCTTTCTCCTTGCTCAGGAGGCCTTGTCGCGCGGGTCCGGCCCGAGGCCTGCCGTCACCCCGAGCACGCCGATTGCGGCGTAGAGAATCGCGGTCATGTCGTTGACCGGGATCAGGCCGATCACTGTCGCCGTGAACAGGCTCCACACCGTGACGACCAGGTAGATCACTCCGACAACGAGTGAGCTCCTGCGTGCGCGTTCTGTGGTCCTGCTGCCGGCCATCAGAACGACGCCGGTGACGAGCATCAACAGCCCGCTCCACCCGTTGACGTCCATGAACAGCAGGCGTTCCGTGACGATGCCGCTTCCAGTCGAGAAGTCGAAGTTGACCACCAACGCCGCGACTCCCGCGACGGTGAGGATCACGCCCGCGACTGCTGCGAACATCTGAGCGACCGTTCCATGGGCGATCTCAGAACCTACGTCCCTGAGTCCGTGCCCCTTCATGCCATGTGCTTCCACCGTATCCACCTCTTTCAGAATTCGACGGTGAATCTACTTGGCGGCCCGGGATGGGCCTCCTGCAGACATCAACACCAGCCCACTGCGCTCGTAACCATGGTCACAAGGAAAATTGCAACATGCGTCTGATTGAGACCGGAGTACCGGACGTGGCCGTCGCGCTGGTGCGCGCGGACAATCCGTCGCCGATGACGCTCGACGGCACCAACAGCTGGGTCTTCGCCGCCGGAGGCAATAGCTGGGTGATCGATCCCGGTCCCGACGATCGCGAGCACATCAGCCGGCTCGCCCAGGCTGCGCGCGAGCTCGGCGAGCCGACCGGTGTGCTGCTGACACACGATCATCTGGACCACAGCGCTGGGCTTGAAGCTTCGTCGCAGGCGCTGGGGGGTGTTTCGATTCTGCGTCGCGGCGACGACTTCTCCGGTCTGCCGCTGGCAGCCGAGTGGACGCCCGGGCACGCGGAGGACCACCTCGTCTTCCATTTTGGCGGCGGCGGTCGCCGCGCGCTTTTCTCGGGCGACCTGATCCTCGGCCAGTCGTCGACGATCGTCCCGCCGGGCGGCGGGACGTTGATCGCATATCTCGATTCGCTCGCCCGAGTCGCGGAGATCGCGCCGGACATCATTCTCCCGGGCCACGGCGAGCCGATCGAGCCGGCGCTCGAGGCCGTGGTCGCCCAGCGCGAACATCGGCTCAGGCGCGAGCGCGATCTCGTGGCCGCGCTCGAGGCGGGCGTCTACGACCGCGAGACCCTGCTCGATCGGGTCTGGAGCGATGTCGCTCCAGAGCTGCGCATCGCGGCCCACGTCACGATGCAGACGAATCTCGAGAAGCTTGATCTGGAGGGCCGACTGCCGGATGACTTCGAGCCGGAGGGTCGCCTGACATGGCGCCACCGCGACTAGACGAGTTGGACCCCGGCTACTGCCGGAAGGGCGGGGTCGCCTTGAACTCGCGCTCGATGATCGCGGCGGCCGGCTTGGGCGTGTTGTCGAACTGGAAGAGCCCCTTGCGCGACCAAGGAGGCGTGGGGTCGGGGTTGCCGCCGGTCCATTGCGGGCGCACCCAGTAGTCGCGCAGCGCCCAGGCGAAGAGTCCGTTGAGGTAGGGAATCGGCCGCAGGATGTTCAGCTGGCCGGTGAAGAAGTTGCTCTGGAATTCGTAAGTGCCCAGCTCATCGGCAGGTCCGCTGCGCGTGGCCTCGGCGCCGAACTCGGTGATGAAGAGCGCCTGGCGGCTGTAGGTCCGGTGGATGTAGGCCAGGTAGGGCGCAAGGTCCGACATCTTCGAGGTCGTCCCCAGCGCCCCGGGATACCAGCCGAAGTACTCGTTGATCCCGAGAATGTCGAGCCTGCGGTAGGCCGGCTGCTGCTTGTCGTCGTTGGGCGCGGACGCGTAGTCGGCGCTGACCAATCCCTGCGGATCGCTGGCTCGCGCGGCGCCTATCTGTGCCTTGGTCAACAGGTCCAGGTATTTCGTGTCCGAGGGAACAGCTTCGTTGGAGAGGCTCCAAGTGAGGACCGACGGATACCCGCGATAGCGGTTGACGATCTCTTCTGTCATGTAGGTCGCGGTGCGCCGATAGACCGAGGAGCGCAACTGGGAATTGCGTGGCCTGAACACCGGCACCTGGATCCAGACAAAGACACCGTTGGCATCGGCCCACTCCATCTGTTGCGGGGCGAGCGGGTAGTGCGAGCGGATCATGTTCACGCCGAGCTTGGTGAAGAGCTGGTTGTTGGCTTGGCGCTCCGCTGGGGACCACGCTGCACCCACCTTGGCCTCGGACTCGTGGAAGCTCACTCCGCGAAGTTGAACCGGAAGGCCATTGAGCGAGAGGATCCCGCGCTTTGAGACGGATAGCTTGCGAATGCCGGCTTTCGAACGCCAACTGACGCCCGGCACCGAAACCTTGACTTTGTAGAGGTTGGCCGCCAGCGGTGACCACAGGCGCGGCCGCTTGATCCGCACCGTCCCGACAACCTGGGTCGTCGTCCGCGCTTGGAGCAGCGTCCTGCGGAAGCGGATCTTCACGCCGCCGTATGTGCCGCTGGGCCGCACCCGAGTCTTGCGCCCGAAGTTGTGCACCTTGGCCAGCACGACGATCCGAGCGGCGCCCTTGGCCTTGCCGCGGCTGACTGAGAGGTATGAGCGCGTGTCGACCGAGGAGATGTCGTAGCGGCTGACGCGGCGCAACACGACTTCGCGCAGGATCCCGCCAAAGTTCCACCATCCACCGGTCAGCTGGTCGCTGCGCTCTTCGACCGACGGGACGGAGTTGACCGACAGTTCGCTGTCCGCACGCACGACGAGCGTGTTGGTTCCCTTCTTGAGGCTGCGCGCAGGGATCTCGAAGGGGATGAATCCACCGTTGTGGGCGCCGATCTGCCTGCCGTTGAGATAGATCCGGGCGCGCAGGTTGACGCTGTTGAACTGCAAGATCCAGTTGGCACGCGAAGGTGCCGCCGGCCGCTTGAACTGCGTCGCATACCAAGCGACGTATCCGACGTAAGAGAGCTCCGAGTCGTCACCGGCGTTGAATGCGTTGGGCACGCTGACTTTCTCCCAGCTCGAAAAGTTCTTCGTGCGCTGCCAGCGATTCTTCAGCCCGGAATTCGCGAAGTCCCGGCGCAGATACCAGGTGCCGTCGAGCGTGTAGCGGTTGCTTTGGCCGTACTTGAACGGCGCGCCCTTGCTCGGGGACTGGGCCGCGCCTGCGCCAGCGGGGAGCGCAAACAACAGGCAGGCCGAAGCGACGACGGCCAGGAGCGAAATATCTCTTTTGCGGAAGCGGGGCACTTGAACGAAAAACCATAACCGCGCCCGATGTTGCGAAGTGCGGTCGAGGTTTGGCTCGTGATTTGTGAATTCTGCGTAGAGTGGCCCGATGGAGTCCTCCACGCGCACCGCCAGCCGACTCTCAACCGACCAGCTGGATGCGCTGATTTCGACGAGAGACCGCACATTGGCCCTGATCGCGGGGCTGGAAGAGTCGCAACTCTCGGCCGTGATCGACCCGCTGCTCTCTCCGCTGCTCTGGGACCTCGGACACATCGGCAACTTTGAACAACGCTGGTTGCTCGGCAGCGAGGACACCGGGCTTGACGACATCTACAACCCGTTCGAGCACCCGCGCGCCGACCGCGGTGAGCTGTCTGTTCTGGATAGCGCGAGCTGTCTGACCTACATGGGCGCGGTGCGCGAGCGCGTGCTCAGTCGGTTCGATGCGCTCAACGCCGAACTGGTCGAGCTGGTCATCCAACATGAGCAACAGCACAACGAGACGATGCTGCAATTGCTGAGGCAGCTGCCCGGCTACTCGCCACCTGCCGTACTGACACGCGATTTCACCCCGCCACCGGCGTCGGCACAACACATCCGCCTGCGCGAGGCGGCCTCGCGTGCCTACCGTCCGGCGTCGCGCGTGGGGGACTGGATCGATTTTCCCGGCGGGGAGTACGAGATCGGCAGCGCGCCGTCCGACAAGACCCTGATCTACGACAACGAGCGCGCGCTGCACCGCCGCCACGTCGCCGCCTTCTCAATTGCCGCGCGCCCGGTCACAAGTGGCGAGTTCGCCGAATGGATCGAATCGGGCAGCTATCGCGACCCAGCAGTCTGGTCGACCGAGGGCTGGCAGTGGCTGCAGGAGCAGGGCCCCGCATTCACCGGAGCGCCCGCGGGCTGGTGGCTCGAGGGCCGGCAATGGTTGCACGACGGGTTTGGCCAAGCGCGGGAGGTTGATCTCTCGGCGCCGGTCTGTCACGTCAATTGGTTCGAGGCAGATGCCTTTGCGCGGGCTCACGAGTCGCGGCTGCCGACCGAGTTCGAGTGGGAGGTGGCTGCCTCGATCGACCCGCGCGCGGGCGATCGAGCGACTCGCCGCAGGTACTCGTGGGGCGACAAAGCCTGGACGCCGGGTGCCGCCAATCTCGATCAGCTCGCGTTCGGGACGCTCCCGGTTGGCAGCGCCGACCACGGCTACGGCCCGATCGATATGAACGGCCAGGTTTGGGAGTGGACTGCCACTGAATTCTCTGACTACCCCGGGTTCTCACCGATGGCCTATGCCGAGTACTCGCAGCCATTCTTCGATCGCGGTTATCGCGTGCTGCGCGGCGGCTCCTGGGCCACCCGAGCGCGCAGCGTCGACAATCGTTTTCGCAACTGGGATCTTCCGCAGCGCCGGCAGATCTTCGCCGGGCTGAGACTCGCGCGAGACGTCCAATCTGAGGAGGAGAACGTATGACGCTTGCCAATCCGATCGCCGAACTCGAGTTTGCCCCGGTCAAGCCGGATGTTCGGCTCGACATCTACCGCGGCGAAGAGTGGATCACGTCGTTCGCCAATGACGTGCGCGAGGGGCTCACAGCGTCCGTGCCGAATCTGCATCCCAAGTACTTCTACGACGCTGCCGGCTCGGAACTGTTCGACCGGATCTGCGAGTTGCCCGAGTACTACCCGACCCGCACCGAAGAGGCGATCCTCGCCGAGCGCGGCGCCGACATAGTCGACGCGGCGACCGCGACCGCGCTGGTCGAACTGGGCTCCGGGTCGTCGCTGAAGACAGAGCACCTACTGCGACCACTGCTCGCCAGCATGGGCGAAGCGCTCTACGTCCCGATCGATTTCTCCGAAGTCGCGGTTCGCGAGGCTTCGGTGCGGCTGGTCGGACGCCACCCGGGGCTGCATGTCCACGGCGTGATCGGAGATTTCGAGAAGCATCTCGGAGGGCTGCCGGAGGCCGAGGCCCGCCTGATCGCCTTCCTAGGAGGCACGATCGGCAACTTCACCCCCGAGCGCATGCGGTTCTTCCTCAAGCGACTTGAGCTTCTGATGGGCGATCGCGACACGCTGCTGGTGGGAATCGACCTGGTGAAGGACAAGCGCGAGCTTGAGGCCGCGTACAACGACTCGTCGGGCGTGACCGCCGAATTCAACAAGAACGTGCTCTCGTCGATCAACCGTAATCTGGGCGGCGACTTCGATCTCGATGCCTGGGAGCACATCGCATTCTTTGACGAAGCCAACAGTTGGATCGAGATGCGCCTGCGCGCCAATCGTCCGCAAGCGGTCAGGATTTCGGCGCTCGACCTTGTCGTCGACTACCGCGAAGGCGACGAGATCCGCACCGAGATCTCGCGCAAGTTCACGCGCGAGGGATTTGCCGCCGACATCGAGGCGGCCGACTTACGGCTGATTGACTGGTACACCGACGAGCAAGAGCGATTCGCGCTCGCGCTCGTCACCCCGAACCTGTAGCCCGCTACTTCGCGTTCTCGTAGCCCGCGTCCCCGGGCAACAGGATTTCGAACCCGTCCTCGGAGGCAGCGACGCGCGGAAGAATCGGTTCGACCTCACGGTCGACGTGGGCCTCGAGCGCCTCACCGGCGGTCGCGAACTCGGCGATCTTCTCGACCTGCTTGATCGTCGGAAAATGCAACTCGGCTTCGTCGTTGACGAACAGGTGCATCGCCTTGGCCGGCGTCCACCACTCTGCGCGGTCGACTTCTCGGCGGTCGGGGTGCGGCTCGGCGCCTTCGGGCGCGATTGCAAGGTAGAAGCGGGTGTCAAATCGAATCGGAGCCAGCTCCGGCGTGATCCAGCGCGAGAAAGGCACGAGCTCGCCAGGCTCGGGCAGAGAGATGCGTGCTTCTTCATATGTCTCGCGCGCGCCGGCGGTCTTCCAGGCGAGATCGTCGTCGCTGTCGCCGTCCTCGGGCAACAGCGTGCCGCCGGGAAAGACCCACGCGCCGCCCATGAACTTCAAGTCCGGCGAGCGGCGGACGAAGAGGATTTCGATTCCGTCCGCGCCGTCGCGCAGCACGAGCACTGAGGCGGCAGCCCGTGGCTCGGCACCCATCAGGCCGAGACCTTCGTGCGGCTGACTACCGGCTCGTGGCGGGACGCCGCGTCGGCGGAGACCTCCGCGATCGCCTCGGCGGTGATTTCAACCAGCCGCTCGAGCTCCTTCACGGAGATCGCGAGCGGGGGCATCAGCACAACGGTGTCGCCCAGTGGGCGGATGATCGCGCCGCGCCGCCGTGCGGCAAGCGTGACCTGGTGCCCCGCGCGGGCCTCGACCGGGAAGCCAGCGAGTTCGATACCGACCATCAGGCCGCGCCGACGAACCTCCGCGACGCGCTCAAGCCTTGCGATCGGCTCAAGCAGCCGACCGAACATCACGGACAGATCGGCGACGTGGTCGAGCGTCTCCTCGCGTTCGAACACGTCGAGCGTCGCGATCCCCGCCGCGCAGGCGAGTGGGTTGCCGGTGTAGGTGTGTCCGTGAAAGAAAGTCTTGAACTCGTGGTGCTCGCCGAGAAAACTCGAGTAGATCTCTTCGCTTGTCAGCGTCGCCGCCAGTGGCAGGTAGCCGCCGGTGAGGCCCTTGGCGACGCACATCATGTCCGGTTCGACACCCTCCTGCTGGCAGGCGAACATCGTGCCGGTGCGGCCAAACCCCGTCGCGACCTCATCGAGGATCAGCAGCACTTCGTAGCGGTCACAGAGCTCGCGGACCTTGCGCAGGTAGCCGTTGGGCTGGATGATCATCCCCGCGGCGCCCTGCACGATCGGCTCCATGATCACCGCGGCGAGCGTCTTGCCCTCGCGCGCGAAGATCTGCTCGATCTCGTCGAAGTCTCCCGGCGTCGCCTTGATCGTGTCGAACAGCATCGGTCCGTAGGTCGCGTGGAAGAGGTCAATGCCGCCGGCGGAGACCGCACCGATCGTGTCTCCGTGGTAGGCGTCGCGCATCGTGAGAAACCGCGTGCGCTCGGGCGAGCCCGACTGCTGTTGGTACTGAAAGGCGATCTTCAGCGCGATCTCTGTGGCTGTCGAACCGGAGTCTGAGTAGAAGACGCGCGTCAGCCGGCCAGGCGAGAGCTCAACCAGCCGGCGGGCCAGCTCGATCGCCGGTTCGTGCGAGAGCCCGAGCATCGTCGTGTGGGCGACGCGTCCGAGCTGTTCCTGAACGGCGCGATCGATCGTCGGATGACGGTGACCGTGGACGTTGCACCAGAGCGAGGAGATGCCGTCGAGGTAGGTCTTTCCGTTGACGTCCGTCAGTGTGCAGCCCTCGGCAGAGCGGATGATCGGCGCGTCTTCGGCGAGCCACCCCTGCTGCTGCGTGAACGGGTGCCAGATGTATCTGCGATCCAGCTCTGCCAGACCCCCGCCGTCAAGCTCAGCGCTGCTCATGGCATTGATCCTAGGCAATCAATTCGGCTCTCGCAGCCAACGCGCCAACGGGAGCCCCGCTGCGTCCTCGGCGAGCCGCTGCGGGCTGGTTTGACCAAGTGTTGTGACTTCGGCGCGGAGCAGACGCCTGAGCGTCTCAAGATTCGAGCGCTCGATCGCCCCGGGCGAATCGGGCCACCCGGAGAGCACGACGCCCGCGACATCAAGTCCCTCATGCTCAAGGCGGTCGACCGTAAGCCGCGTGTCGCTGATCGTGCCGAGCCCCGGGTGCGTTGCGACAATCACCGGAAAGCCGAGCGCTTTGGCGAAGTCGAGCACGGAGAGCTCCGGGGTCTCGGCGAGTGGCACAAGCAGGCCGCCGACCCCCTCGCAGATCGTCACGTCTGCCGAGGCGGCGGCTTCGTCAAATGCTGTCAGCAGCGAATCGAGCTCGATCGTCACGCCTGCCTGTGCCGCGGCCAGATGCGGAGAGACCGCCGGGCCGAAAGTGTGCGGTGAGACTGAGTCCGGGTCCTGCCAGCCGGTCGCGCCCGCAAGCAGTTCGTGGTCCATCGGCCAACCTGGCGTCGGCTCATCCAGACCGCTGACAGCCGGCTTGAAGGCGGCGACCCGGATCCCGCGCGCGGCAAGGCCGGCGACGATCGCAGCGGCGACGACCGACTTGCCGACGCCGGTGCCGGTTCCAGTTACGAAGAGTCCGCGCCTTGGCACGGGCGATCCTCAGGCGACCGCTAGCTGATCTGAATCTTCGTCGTAGACGCGGCTCGATGGACCGGCCGCGCGCGGCGGACCGAATTCGCCGGGCATCTGCTCGCCGGGCGTGAAGCCGACCGCGATCGCGGCCTTCTGGAGCACCTTTGCCGCGTCGGCAAGCTCATCGGGCTTGTGTGAAGCCATCACCGCGCAGCGGATTCGGCTCATCCCGTCAGGCACTGTCGGCGGGCGGATTGCCTGCGCAAATACTCCGCGCTCAAGCGCCTCCTGGGACATCTTCAGTGCAAGCTCTGGCGCGCCGATCACCAGCGGCACGATCTGTGCTGCGCCGTCGCCGCTGGCGTCTGTCGCAACGTCGAATCCACGGCGGGCGAGCTCGCGTCGGAAGAACTCGGCGTTCTGCCGCAGGCGCGTGACACGGCGTGGCTGTTCGATCAAGATTTCGAGCGCTTCGGCCGCCGCGGCAACGACCGGGGGAGCCGGCGCGGTGCTGTAGATGAAGCTCCTCGCGGAGTTCACAAGAAAGCGGGCCATCTGGGTGTCGCAGGCCGCGAAGGCGCCGTACGAGCCGAGCGCTTTGCTCAAGGTGCCGACGATCACGTCGACCTCGCCGCTCAGGCCGAGCGCGGCGACTGCGCCTTGGCCGAGTTCGCCGGTCGTGCCGGTGGCGTGGGCTTCGTCGACGAGCACGCGCACGTCGTGGTTGTTGGCCAGCTCGACGATGCCCTCGAGTGGGGCGATGTCGCCGTCCATCGAGAAGACGCTGTCGGTGACGATGATGCTCGCGCGTCCGCGCGCCTGGCGCAGGCCCCAGGCGAGGTGTTCGAGGTCGCCGTGGTCGTAGATGAAGGTCTCGGCGCGCGAGAGCCGGCATCCGTCGACGATCGAAGCGTGGTTGAGCTCGTCGGAGAAGATCACCTCGCCGGCCTGGCTGAGCGCCGGGATGATCCCGGTATTGGCCATATAGCCGCTGCCGAAGAGCAGTGCCGCCTCGGTGCCCTTGAACTCAGCAAGGCGCGACTCAAGGCGGCGGTGCACGGTCATGTTGCCGCTGATCAGACGCGAACCGGAAGATCCGACGCCCCAGCGCCGCGCGGCATCTGCAGCGGCCTCGCGCACGCGGGGGTGGTCGGCGAGCCCGAGATAGTTGTTTGAGCACATCACCAGGACCGGCTTGCCGTCGAGCAGCACGCGTGCGCCTTGCGGTCCGGAAATCAACCGCATCCGGCGATACAGGCCCTGGTCTTCGAGGGCGTTTAGATGTTGCTCAAGGTCAGTCATTGTTGCGGTCCCCATCCGTGGGCGGGAGGCCCCCAGATGAGGCATAAACTAAGCGGTCGCCCGGACGGTCAAACCCGCTTGGACACTGGCAAAGGTGACCGGTCAGTCAGGTCCCCGTCCACTCCGGCGGACGCTTCTCGGCAAACGCCCGGACGCCCTCGTGAAAATCGTTGCTGAGGAAGCAATCGCGGCGAAGGTCGACGAGCTCCTGTCGCAAGTCCGGGTCGATCGGAGCGTGGGCCAAAAGGGTGTTGATCACCCGCTTGTTGCCCTTCAATGACAGTGGTGCGTTGGCCGCGATCGATTCGGCCATCACGATCGCATCCGGGCCGACCGCCTCGGCCTGGCGCACGTAATTGACCAAGCCCCATTTGAGCGCACGGTCGGCGCTGATGTTCTGGGCGGTGAAGAAGAGCTCGCGTGTGCGCGCCGGGCCGATCGTCTGAATGAACTTGTCGAGTCCGTCGTAGCTGTAGACGAGGCCGAGCTTGGCTGGCGGCATCCCGAGCTTCGCGCCTTCCGCGCAGATCCGTATGTCGCAGGAGAGCGCGAGCTCTAGGCCCCCGCCGATCGTGTGCCCGTTGAGTGCTCCGATCGTCGGGAACGGGAAGTTCGTGACGGCCTCGATCGCCGCGGTGAACGGGTGGGCGACCAACTTCTCGGCCTCCTCTGCGAAGCGATCGTCGGGCAGGCCACCGATGTCGTAACCGGCCGAGAAAACGCTGCCCGTGCCCGTGACGATCAGGCAGCGGGCGTCGATCTGCGGGACGGTCTCGGCGATCGCGTCGAGGATCTCCTGATCGAGCGCGCCGCGCTTGTCCGGATTTGCGATGCGTAGGCGCGCGACGTGGCCTGCCGGCTCGTCGTAGATCAGCTTGCCGCTGGCGAGTTCCTTGCGATTGACCGCTTCGGGCATGTCGTGGGACATGACCCGAGAGTAATGCGGCGGGCGAAGCTAGTCGTCGAGCACGACCAGCACGTCACCTTCGGAGACGGACTGGTTTTCGCTGCAGCGAATCTCTTTGACGACGCCGTCGTCCTCGGCCTCGACCGGCATCTCCATTTTCATCGACTCGAGGATGACCACAGTGTCGCCCTCGGAGACCTCGTCGCCGACGGCGACCTCGATCTTCCAGACGGTTCCAGTGATGTGGGCTTCGATATCGCTCATGTCGCCTCTCGATGACGTTCGTTTGCTGCGTCGTGGACGCCTGACAACATACCGGTCCAGATGGCGGAGCAAGCAGTCAAGGTGGGCCACGTGATTGTGGCCGCGCGCAATGAGGCTGACCGGATCGCGGAGACGGTCGCGGCGCTCGCTGAGGCGTTCCCCAGAACGCAGGTGATCGTCGCCGATGACGGCTCCGAGGACGACACCGGCGCGGTTGCGCTGGAGGCCGGTGCGATCGTCGTCGGTGGCGCTGAGCACCTTGGAAAAGGTGGCGCGGCGACGCTTGGCGCCGAGCGCGCGCTGGCCGACGGGCCGCCTTCAGAAGGCGCTGTGGTGCTGCTCGCCGACGCTGATCTGGCACGATCTGCCGCGCGGCTCGCCCCGCTGGCCCAGGCGGTGGCCGACGGCGAGGCCGATTTGACGGTGGCGGTTTTCGCCAGCCGCGTCGGCGGGGGTTTCGGGTTCGCGTTGGGCTTTGCGCATTGGGCGATTGAGCGGCGCTGTGGACTGGATACGACTGCACCGATCTCTGGGCAGCGCGCGCTCAGCTACGAGGCGCTGCGCGCGGTGACGCCGTTTCATGCGAAGTTTGGAATGGAGATCGGGATGACTGTCGATGCCGTGCGCGCTGGACTTACGGTTCGCGAGATCGAGCTCGACCTTGCACACCGCGCGACCGGGAAGTCTTTCGCCGGCTTCGTGCATCGCGGACGGCAACTGCGCGATTTTGTTCGCGTCTACATCGAGACCGGGAGATCCAAGTGATCCTCGCGCTGGACGAAGGCACAACTGGCAGCAAGGCGCTGCTGCTCGGCGAGGACGGGCGGATCATCGCCACTCGTCAGCACGAGTTCACGCAGCACTTTCCGCGTCCCGGTTGGGTCGAGCACGACGCTGACGAGATCTGGCAGGTGACCAGCGGTGTCGCCGCAGAGGTGCTCGCGGCCGCCGGTGCGCGCGCCAGCGACCTGAAGGGAGTGGGGATCACCAATCAGCGCGAGACGGTCGTGGTCTGGGAGCGAGACAGCGGCCGCCCCCTCCATCGGGCGATTGTCTGGCAGGACCGGCGCACCGCTGAGCGCTGCCGGGAGCTTGTTGAGGCAGGCCACGCCGAGCTTGTCCGCAGCCAGACCGGGTTGACGATCGATCCGTACTTCTCAGCCAGCAAGATCGAGTGGCTGCTGAAGAATGTCGAGGGCCTCGCAGACAGGCCCGCCAGTGAGGTGTGCTTCGGCACGATCGACTCCTGGCTCGCTTACAAGCTGACAGGCCGGCACGTCACCGACTATTCCAATGCCGCCCGCACGATGCTCTTTGACATCAACCGCCTGTGCTGGTCGGATGAGCTCTGCGCATTGTTCGGCGTCGATGAGGCGTCGCTACCCGAGGTCTTGCCGTCGCTTGGCGAGTTCGGCGAGACCGACCCGGGACTGCTCGGCGGCGCGGCGATTCCTTTGGGCGGGATCGCCGGCGATCAGCAGGCCGCGTTGTTCGGGCAGGCTTGCTTTTCGCCGGGCAAGGCAAAGAACACCTATGGGACCGGCAGTTTCGTGCTGATGAACGTCGGCGGCGAGGCGCCGGCGCCGGCAGAGGGACTGATCGGGACCGTTGCGTGGGGCACCGGCTCCGACGCGACCTATGCCTACGAGGCCAGCGTCTTCGTCTCGGGCGCGGCGGTGCAGTGGCTGCGCGACGGGTTGGGATTGTTCGCCGACGCGCGCGAGACGGAAGCGCTGGCGCGCTCGCTCGACTCAAATGACGGTGTGTACTTCGTGCCGGCGTTGGTCGGGCTTGGATCTCCCTATTGGGATCCAGACGCGCGCGGTGCGCTGATGGGGCTGACGCGCGGGACCACGCGCGCGCACTTCGCGCGAGCGGCCCTCGAGGCGATGGCTTACCAGACTGTCGACGCGGTGCGCGCGATGGAGGCGGCGGCAGGGATCGCGCTCGGCGAGCTGCACGCCGACGGCGGCGCAGTCGCAAACCACTGGCTGATGCAGTTCCAGGCCGACGTGCTCGGCGCTCCGGTTGTCGTTCCGGAGATCACCGAGACGACGGGATTCGGTGCCGGGATGATGGCCGGGATCACCGCTGGGAGCTGGACTGCCGCTGAGGTCGAATCGCTTTGGCGCGAGGAATTCCGCTTTGAGCCCCAGATGCAAGAATCCACGCGCACCGCGTTGCTTGACGAGTGGTCAAAGACCGTCGAGAGCGTGCGGGATCGCGGAAACCCCGGGGACGGTCAGGAGTAGTACAGAAGACGATGGCGAAGATGAAAGAGCAGGTCTACGTCGACGACCGCGACTCGTCGGGCATGGAGGTCTACCACCGTCGCGTCCGGGAGCACCGTCCAAGCGCGATGTACGACCTCGTGCGCGTGCTGATGACCGCCAGCTACGGCGCGCTCGACCGCGTCTCGGCGATCGACGTGCAGAACGTTCCGCGCGCCGGCGGGACGATCTTTGTGCCCAACCACTTCAGCTTCATTGACCATTTCTTCACCGGCATCCACCTGCGACGCAAGCTGCAGTTCATGGCCAAGTCGCAGATCTTCAAGCCGCCGATGGACTTCGTGTTTTCTCACGGCGGAGTCTTCCCGGTGATGCGCGGCAAGGGGGACGACGAAGCCTTCGTGACTGCCCAGGCGATCCTCGACCGCGGCGGGATCGTGCAGATGTACGCCGAGGGCGGCCGCTCGCGCGACTACTACCCGACTGTTGCGAAGCGCGGGGCGGGGCAGCTGGCGTTGACCAGCGGCGTGCCCGTCGTGCCGGTGGCGATCTACGGCTCGCAGTTCATCCGCGATGTCAAGCGCCGCGGTTTTCCCAAGGTGACGGTGCGCTACGGCCGGCCCCTTCAGTTCACGCAGATCGACGAGCCCACGCGCGAGCAGCGGCAGGCCGCGTCGGAGGAGATCTTCAGGCGCGTGCTCGACATGTGGTGGGAGATGGACGCGCAACTCGAGCCCAAGTGGCGCCGCGAACTGCGCGCGAAGACCGGCGAACAACCACGCCGCACCCCACCCGAAAAGCCACCCTCGTAAACAAGCCTGATTCACTCCATGAGGCGACCCCGCGGGGTCGCCTCATGGAAGATTTCCCGCTTGTTTCCGCGTGAAGCCGAGTTTGCTGTCTAGCCGCTTGCGGCTGGCGCGATCGTTGAGGTAGGTCTTGTAGTCGTCGACGCCGCCGAACACGCGTAGGCCCGGCGCAGGATCTAGCCAGTCGGGGCACTCGTCCTCGTCGATCCACGCCCTGTGGCTTGAGAATTCGTACTCGAAGCCATCTGGGTGGTTGTCGTGTACGTAGCCGACGAGCCACTTGAAGTACTTCGGGCTGTCGATCTCTTTCGACTGGACGCGGCCGTTGAAGAGGGGCTGGGTGTTGCCGTACTTTTCGTTGAAGTAGCGCGTGTATGACGACTTCACTCGATTCATCAGCGCTGCCACCGCACCTTCGCTGTGCTGCCAGACGATCAGGTGGAAATGCGTGGTCATCACGTTGAAGGCGATCAACGTGAGCTTCAAGCGCAGGTGAAGGAAGGGTCGCCCGCGAGCATCGCGCTTGGGGGTCGGGCTCAAATGCCGCGCCACCAACCACAAGAAGTAACGCTTGTCCTCCTTGTCAACGAACACCCGCCGAGGCCGCCCATCGACCTTTGCGCCCTGATTGAAGACATGGAATCCCTGAAGCTTGCGCCGCCCGCCGATGTGTTTGCGTGGCATGCATCCAAGTCAAGCGCCCAGTGCGTTACAACACAAGACCGCTCTGCACCAACTTTGAAACAAGCTCGCGACGATTCTGTGCCGCCGCCCGCCGCCTTCAGTAGACCTCGTTGAGGGAAGCGAAGAACTCCGCGTCATGCCCCGGGATCACGAGCGCGCTTGGGGTCATCTGTTTGTAGGCGCGGATCTCCCGTACTGAGCGCTTGTAGTTGTGCTCGTCGGCGAGCACGAGGGGGATATCGCCGGCGTCCAGTGAGCGCCGGGTGTAGATCGCGTCTCCGGCGATCAGGCACTCGCGGTCTTTCAGCCTCAACACCACGGACATGTGGCCGGACGTGTGCCCCGGCGTGGACACCAACGTCACCGATCCATCGCCGAACAGATCGAACGAGCGACCGAAGGTCGCAAACGAATTCACGCTCTGATCGTCGAAGTCGACGAGCTGGATGTCGTGCGCGAGATCAAACTGCCGGCGCAGATATCCACGCGCCAGTGCTTTGCCGCCGTGCGCGCTGCGCCACTCGTCCTTCGAGACGATCACCCGACAGTCCTCAAGTTCACTGAGCGCGCCGGCGTGGTCGACGTGCAGGTGGGTCATCACCACGACGTCAATACCACCGCGCGGGATCCCGAGCGCGCGCAGGCGCGCAGGCAGTGGCTGGTCTTCGTTCGCGCGCAGCCCGTACATGAACGCGGCCGCAGTGCCGACCGCCGCGCGCACGTCGTGCACGACCGCCGGTGGCAGCCCGGTGTCGATCAGGATGCGCCCGGCCGTCGGGTGCTCGACGATGAAGACCGGACACGGCGTCCAGTGATCGAAGCGGTGACGCGCGCCGCGCCAGAGCGCTCGCGGCTTGGCAAGCGGCTGATCGATCCGTGCAAGAAAACCGAGCGGGACGCCCATCTCGCCGGTCGAGAAGGGCCGCATCGTCACATGAGCGTCGGCGCTTCCCCTCGGCAGCGGTCCGCTGAGCAGGGGTGCATCGAGCTCTTCCATGGTCGAAACCTATTGCTCCGGTCGGAGGGCACAAAAAAGCCCCCGCGCCAATGAGCGCGGGGGCCAATCTTGCTACCGAGCGGCATCGATGCAGGCTCTAGAAAGCCATGCCTCCGAACATGCCGCCGGTGATGTTGAGCACCTGGCCGTGCACGTAGTTGCTGTGCGGGCTGGCGAGGAAGAAGATCGGCGCAGCCGCCTCTTCCGGGGTGGCCGGGCGGCCCAGCGGGATCAGCATGCTGGCCATCTGGCGCATCTGTTCCGGAATTCCGAGCTGGATCTGCTCGCCGTCCTTCTCGATCGTCTCGGCGTTCTCCTTGGCGGCGGTCAGGCGTGTCTCGACAAAACCGAAAGCCACGGCGTTTACGTTGACCTTGAACTGACCCCACTCCTTGGCGACGGTCTTGGTCAGACCGACGACGCCGAGCTTGCCCGCGCTGTAGTTGGCCTGGCCGGCGTTGCCGAACATGCCCGAGGTCGACGACACGTTGATGATCTTGCGGAAGACCTCTTTGCCTTCGGCGCGCTCGGCCTTGGCCGGCTCACGGAAGTAAGGGGCCGCTTCGCGGATCAGCTGGAACGGAGCCTTGACGTGGACGTTGAGCATCGCGTCCCACTGCTCGTCGGTGATTTTGTGCACCGGGGCGTCCCAGGTGTAGCCGGCGTTGTTTACGAGGATGTCGATCTGACCGAACTCGTCGATCGCCTTCTTGACGACCGCGGCCGGCGAACCC
The DNA here is from genome assembly GCA_023404495.1 of Actinomycetes bacterium. GTDB lineage: Bacteria > Actinomycetota > Thermoleophilia > Solirubrobacterales > JACPNS01 > JACPNS01. The sequence goes on from JAEYBE010000048.1 coordinate 79,176, forward strand.
TCGGCGGTGATGTCGCCGCCGATCGAGACCGTGTTGCCCTCGATCTCGTTCGATGCCTGCTCGGCGATGTCGCCGTCGAGGTCGGTGATGACGACGTTTGCGCCGGAGCCGGCGAGCTGCTCGGCGACGGCGCGGCCGATGCCGCGGGCCGAGCCGGTGACGATGGCGGTCTTGCCTTCGAGCAGACCGGGAATCGCGAAGTCACTCATGGTGGTTTGGGTCACTTTCTGGTGGTTGGTGGGGACGGGCTGAAATCCGCGCGGGATGTTACTCAGACCGAACGTTCGTTTTGTTGTTCCTAGAAGCCGTAAGAGCGCCCGATCACGTCGAGCATCACCTCGTCGGTGCCGGCGCCGATGCGGTTGAGGCGCATGTCGCGCCAAGCGCGCTCGATGCCGTACTCCTTCATGTAGCCCCAGCCGCCGTGGATCTGCAGGCACTCGTCCATCACCTCGAAGCCGACCTGCGACGCGTAGAGCTTCGCCTGCGAGATCTCGCGCACGGGGTACTGCCCGTTGTTGATCAGCCATGCGGTGTAGTAGTTGAGCTGCCGCGATGCTTCGAGCTTGGTGCTCATATCCGCGAACTTGTGGCGGATCGCCTGGAACTTGCCGATCGAGCGGCCGAAGGCCTGTCGCTCCTTGGCGTACTCCATCGTCATGTCGAGCGCGCGTTGGGCACCCGCGGTGCATCCGCAGGCGGCGACCATGCGCTCGCTCTGCAGCTCCCACATGATGTTGTAGAAGCCCTTGCCGACCTCGCCGAGGCGATTGGCGTCGGGTACGCGCATGTCGGTGAAAGAGAGCTCGGCGGTGTCTGAGGCGTGCATGCCGAGCTTCTCGAGCTTGCGCGAGACCTCGAAGCCGGGGGTGTCGGTCTCGACGAGGAAGAGCGTGAACCCTTCAAAGCCGGCCGAGTCGTCGGTCTTGGTGACCAGGACGATCAGGTCTGCGCGTAGACCGTTGGTGATGAAGACCTTCGAACCGTTGATCACCCACTCGTCGCCGTCTTTGACTGCCCGGGTCTTGATTCCGGCGACGTCGCTGCCGGCGTCGGGCTCGGTGATGCCGAGCGAAAGGATGTAGTCACCGGCGATCGCGCCGCGCAGGTATTTGTCCTTGATCTCATGGCTGCCGAACTTCTCGATCGGCGGCATCGCCATGTCGGTCTGGACCGCAAGACCCATGTTCAATCCGCCACTTCCGGAGTGAATCAGCGACTCCGCGCGCACGACGCTCGTGATGTAGTCGCCGCCCTGGCCGCCGTACTCCTCGGGCATCGTCAGTCCGAGGAAGCCGAGTTCGCCCATGCGCTTGATCACGGAGTCCGGGAAGGTCGTCTCCTCCCATTCTTCGGCGTGGGGAGCGAGCTCAGTCGTTGCGAAGCGCTCGAGGGTCTCGCGCAGCTGCTCGTGCTCGTCGGTGAAAATGAAGTGGCGTGTGGTGGACTCGAAGTCGGGCTTGATCGTGGCGGATTCCATCGAATGCTCCTCCGCGGCCGCGGCCGGTTGAAGTGGAAAGTAGGAAGTTCTAGTTCTTACTCTACCGCGCCCGCGCAGGCAGCTGTGGCCGCACCCCGGTTTAGGCTCGCGATCTACGTGAATGCGAACTTTTCAGAATGGCGCCGCGACGCGGGGGAATGGATTCGCGCGCGCGGACTCGAGCTTTGGATCATCACCGGGATCTGGGCTCTTCTGACCCTCGTGATCTACCTGCTGGCGACCGGCCACGACTCGCCGCGGCGCTACCAGGACGAGTTCCTCTTCTGGGCGCTGGCGAAGAACTTCGCCAGCGGCGACGGGCTGACTTGGCGCGGGGTCGGAATTGGTATGAAGAGCTGGCTCTATCCGGTGCTGCTCTCGCCAGTTTTCTGGGTCGCAAAATCGGTCCCCGGCGAATACACAGGCGTACACCTGATCAACTCGCTGATGATCTGCGGGGCGATCTTCCCCGGCTACTTGATGGCCCGATTGATGATGGACCGCTGGCGTTCGCTGCTGGTGGCGCTGATGGTCGTCTCGGTGCCGGCGATGAACTACGCCGGCGTGATCGGCACGGAGAACCTCGGGTATCCGACGTTCATCGCCGCCTGCGGCGGGATGCTGCTCGCGCTCGCCCGACCGCGACTTCGCAACACGCTGTTGGCGTTTGGGCTTGTCCTGCTGGCCGTTCTGACGCGCACGCAGTTCGTGATCCTTCTGCCGATCTTCGCCGGGACGTTCTTGCTTGCCGCGGCAATGCGACCTCAGGGGATGCGCAAGCGCTACATCGAGGAGCGGAAGTCGGTCTGGGTCGGGCTCGCGGCGCTGGGAGTGCTCGGCGCCCTGGCGTTGCTGGTCCAGGGCAAAGGCGCCTTCGGGCTCTACGCCGGAGCATTCGAAGGGGTGGCGCTGACGTGGTCGGCGACGTGGTTCTGGGTCAAGGCGTTCGCGGCGGACGTTTATCTGCTGAGCGCGATCGTCCCGGTGATCGCGACTTTCGCGATGTTCGGCCGCGCTGAGAACCGGCGTGACCCGGTGATCGGGGCGCTGCTGGCTCTCGCGCTTGTCGCGTCGGTCGCGCTGGTTGCCCAGATCTCTTGGTTCTCGGCGACCAATCCCTATGACTGGCGCGGGCGGCACATCTTCTACGAGCGCTACATGTTCTACCTGGGCCCGATTTTCTTCGCCGGGCTGCTCGCCTCGTGGCGGCGCGTCTCTTGGACCTCCGCTGTCGCGTCGGCCGCAACCGCGACGGTGATCGTCAGCGGATTCCAAAGCGATGCGGTGCTCGTGCCGTTCTCGTATGACTCGTTCGGTCTCTCGCTCGTCGGTCGGCACATGGAACTCCACCCGGAGACCGTGCCCAAGATCGGCATGCTGCTCGCGCGGCTGACGTTCGCGCTCGGAATCGTCTACGTGCTCTCCACGCTGGCCAAGGGCGTCGCGCAGAAGTTGATCTTCGGTGCGCTGGTCGCGTTCACGTTCGTCGCCCTGATCGCGTCCCAAGCTCAAACTTGGCACTATGCGCGCACGTTCTCGGAGCAGGCGTTCAGCCAGTACCCGGGTCCGGCGAACTTCGTCGAAAAGAACACCAAGCAGCCTGTCGGGATGATCATCACGTCGACCGACGACCCGCTCTCCTACTTCACCGCCGAGTTCTGGAACGGCAACATCGTGCGTGCCTTCGCGACCGACGCTGCGCCGATCAAGACGCCGATCATGTACTCGCCGAGCTGCCAGTTCGACTGGGCGAGCGACGGGCGGATCATCGGCACCGGCTGCAGTTTCGTCCCGAACGCCTGGTTCATGCGCAGCGACAACGTCGTGATGTACCTGAAGGACGAGTACAAGCGCGTGCACCCGTCGGCCTCGTGGCCGACGCTGACGCTGATGGTCGGAAAGCCACCGGCGCGAATTCTTGCGTTGACCGACGGGCGACAAGTGCGAACCGGATTCGTGCAGGCGGCGATGAACATGCGGACCTTCCTCGACCAAGCAGGCGAGCTGCGCGTTCGCGTGCGCGGGGGCGAGGCGGAGGCCGTCGCCGAGCTTGGCGGCCGATCGACGCTGATCCAGGCAGGCGAGCGGCGCACCTTGACCTTCCCGCTCGCACGAGGCGAGACTTACAGCTCGTTGACTGTCCGCTCGCCCGGAGGGATTCCCTCCTCGCTCTATGTGACCGGGCTTGAAGTGCGCCAGGGCAACGGGCGATGGAAATCGATTCTCTGAGTTCGCAGCGCCCTGCCGGTCGGCGTGGCGCCACAGCTGCGCTCGTCGCGCTCTGGCTTGCGGCCGCAGCGCTGCTTTCGCTGCTCGCGCTTCAGGTGCACATGCCGCTGCACTTCCAGGACGAGTTCTTCTACTGGGCGCTGGCGCGCAGCATCGCCACGGGCCACGGCCTGACTTGGCGCGACGGACCGGTCCCGCTGTTCTCGGCGCTCTACCCGATCTTGATCGCGCCGGTGACGCGAATCGGCGGAGGCGTCGCGTCGCAGTACGACGTCGTCAAGGTGGTCAACGCGGCCTGCATTTCCGCCGTCGTCTTTCCGGTCTACGCCGGAGCCCGCTGGTTTGTCTCTCATGGACTCGCGCTGGCTGCGGCGCTGCTCGCCGTCGCCGCGCCGGCCGCCGCCTACGCCGGACTGCTCGGCACCGAAGTGCTCGCCTACCCGCTGGGCACTGCGGCGCTGCTTGCGCTCGTGTACGTGCTGGCCAGGCCGGGACGGGGTTCGACGGTCGCTTTCCTCGGGTTCGCGGCGCTCGCCGCCTTCACGCGCATCCAGTTTGTCGCCTTCTTCGCCGTTGCCGCCGCCGCCCTGGTGCTTGTGGTCCTGCTGGGCGGCCAAGAGCGGCGGCGAGAGCGCTTGGCTGAGCGCCGCGTGCTGGGATGGTCGCTCGCCGCGGTGTTTGTCTTGGCCTGCGTCTATGTCCTGGTGCGCGGGCGGGCGTCGGTCGGGATCTACCTCGGCGTGCTGCAGACCGGCGGGTTTGAGCCAGGGGACGTTCTCTACTGGCTGCGCGCGTATGCGGCCGACGCGTTTCTGCTTGCGGGGATCCTGCCGGCGGTCGCGACGTTCGCGCTCGTGTTTGATCGCTCGAACCGCCGCGATCCGCTGACCGCTGCCCTGATTGCGGTGGCGATCGCGGCCACGGTGGTCTTCGTGCTGCAGATGACCGCCTTCGCGTCGATCAACACCGAGAACTGGCGCGAGCGCCACGTGCTCTACGAGCGCTACATGATCTATCTCGGCCCGGTCTACTTCGTCGGACTCGTTGCCTCGCTCGGGCGCGTCTCAACTCGGGCGGCGCTGATATCGACGGCGATCGCCGCGCTGGTACTTGCCGTCTTCCCATCGCAGGCGATCAGCGTGCCGTTCTCCTTGGAGGCCTTCAGCCAGTCCTACCTGGGATTCTTTTTCGACGCCCATCCCGGAGCGCTCACGAGTGCTGGATTGTTGCTGGCGCTGATCGCTGTGTTGCTCGGTGGTGTCTATGCCCTCACCACGCTGTCCGCGAGCCGCGAGTCGCTCACAGATGTCGGACGCCTGCTTGCGATCGTGCTGCCGCTTTTCGTGATGTTGCTGAGCCAAGCCAAGGCATGGTCCTATCAGGAGATCTTCACTGCCACGGCCGAGCAGAATGCACCCAAACCGATCGACTGGGTCGACCGGGCGAGCGGCGAACCGGTGGCGATGCTCGCCGGTTCGGGGGCTCAGCCGCTCGATTTCCTGCAGCCCGAGTTCTGGAATCCGAACGTTGCGCGGCTCTACACGAGCGCTCAGCCTCCGGTCAATTCGCCAGAGGTCTTCTCGCACTTTTGCCCGTTTCGCACCGACAATGATGGGCGCGTTCTTGGATCTTCGAAGGTGGGCTGCGCGCGGGTCCTGCGGGCGTGGCTGACGATCGGAGCGAGCTTCTCGATGACGCTGCGCGATGCACGCACGGTCCTGCCGCCCAATGGCGATGCTCGGTTGCGGCTGCAGATCGCGCCGGATAGCCCGCGTGTGCTCGCGATGGTCGGCGGACGCGACCGCAAGAGCGGACTTGTCAACGATCAGCTCGAGGTCCGCACCTTCTGCGCGGCGCGCTGCGTGATTCGCGTCATCTACGGCTCGCCGCGCGGCGCGCTGGCGCGCGCGGTCGGGTCCGGCAACCGTTTGACGCGCCTGCCGGCCTCCGAGTCTGGCTCGCCTGGAAAGGTCGCCAGCGTCGAACTGCGCGAGGGCAAGGGCCCCTGGCGACCGATCGATTAGGCGTCAGTCGAACTCGAGCGACTCGAGGATCTGCTTGCAGCCGTCGCTCAATTCGTCGCGCTTGTCGGGCGAGGACTGGCAGCCGATCAGGAATTCGTTCTCGCCCTGGAAGAGGAATGTCAGCTGATTCTGCAACTTCTGCCCGCCGCTTGAGTAGGACACGACGTACTGATAACCAGGCAGGTCCCCGTACTTGACCTGCTTGGCGTCGCCGGCCTCACCGCCGGCCTCGCGCGTCAGCCGCTTGACCACGCGGTCGACCTCGGGCTGGTAGCCGTTGGCGCCGCTGGGAAGCTTCTTCTTCAGCTTGTACTGGCTGATCGAAACCTGGTCATAGGGCTGCTTGAGGGCGACGGTGACGGTTCGGAGGGCCGCCCCGCCTGAATCGTCGGTTCCAGCGCCGCGCGTCAGTGTCCAAGCCGACGGGAAGTTGAACGTGAACGGGTAGCCGTCTGCCGAGAAGGACTGGTCACCCGATCCGCCGCAGCCTGCGGCGGCCAAGGCGAACGCGGCCGCCAGCAGAATCGCGATGAATCGACGCACCGGCCTCAGGCGAGGTTGCTCTCGAAGAATTCGAGGTTGCGCTTGAAGGCGAGCTCCGCGTACTCCTCGTTGTAGGTGCCGAGGCGATTGGCCGTGTTGCAGAACGCGTGTCCGGCGCCCTCGTAGAACTCCGCGGTGACATCCACACCGGCTCCGCTGACTTCAGCGACCAGCGCTTCGGCGTCGCTGACAGGGATGAAGTCGTCTTCGGTGCCGAAGTGCATCAGCACCGGTCCGGAGATCTTGCTCCAGTCGGGCTTGCCGTGCGGGAAGACGTAGTAGAAGCTCGAGCTCGCCACAACCTTCGGGTTGAGCGCCGCGGCGTAGAGGCATAGCGCGCCGCCGATGCAGTAGCCGGTCGAGCCGACTTTGTCGGTGCCCGCGCGCTGGGCGACGTAGTCGACCGCGCCCATGAGATCCTGCTCGGCCTGTTCGACGTTCATCGCCATCAACTTCTGCTGGGCCTCGTCTGGCTGGTCGGTGGTGTCTCCGCGGTAGAGGTCGGGGACCAGCGCGAAGTAGCCGGCTGCCGCGTAGCGATCGGCGATCCCCTTGATCTCGTCCATCAGGCCCCACCACTCCTGAACTACAACCAGGGCCTTGCCGTTGGGCTCGTCAGGAACGGCGAGGTAACCGCTCGCGGTGCCGCCGTTGGACGCAAATTCGACAATCTCTGAAGCCATCGCTGTCCCCCTTGGATAGATCTCTCGAAACCAGATCGAAGTGCGCAAGCTACCAGCGCCCGGCCTCCTGTAGAGTCGCCGCGATGCCAGAGCCGATCCTCACCGAAGTTGACGCTGCGACGCACGTCGCGACGCTGACGCTGAACAAGCCCGACAAATTCAACGCATTCGACGCGGAACTGGTCGACGCGTGGGCCGACGCGCTCGAGCAGCTGGCCGCCGATCGATCGGTGCACGCGATCGTCGTTACCGGTGCCGGCAAGGCGTTCTGCGCCGGCGGCGATCTGGCGACTCTCGGCGAGAGCAGCGGACCGCTTGCCAAGAAGGAATTTCTGCGCGACCACGTACATCGCGTTCAGCGCGTACTGCAGCAGGTGCCCCAGCCGGTGATCGCGATGATCAACGGCGCAGCGATGGGCGCCGGATTTGACATGGCATTGCTCTGCGACCTGCGAATCGCGGCGAACGAAGCGAAGATCGGCGAGGCGTACGTGAACCTCGGGCTCGTGCCCGGCGATGGCGGTGCGTGGCTGCTGACCCAGCTCGTCGGACCGGCGCGCGCGCTTGAGTTGCTCCTGACGGGCAAGACGATCGACGGCGCCAAAGCCGCGGAGTGGGGGCTTGTCAACGAGGCCGTGCCGCGGGAGGAACTGGCCGAGCACACATACGCGCTGGCGGAAAAGCTCGCGGCGGGCCCGCAGCTTGCTCAGCGACTGATCAAGCGCGCCGTCTACACAGCGCCGACGCTGCCGCGCGAGACGCATTACGACATGGTCTCGTCCTACATGGCCGTGGCGCAGTCGCACGAGGACTTCGCGGGTGCGATCGAATCGGCGCAGGCGGGGGATAAGCCGCAGTTCACTTCGGGCGACCCGCGTCCCTGAGCCGAGCCGCCGGTTCGTTAGAGTAAGAAGTCGGACTTCCTACTTCTCACTCGAACCACCGGAGCAGGCGTGTACGAAAACATCCTTTACGAGGTCGACGGCGGCGTCGCGACGATCACACTCAATCAGCCCGACAAGCGCAACGCGCTCAGCCACGGGATGCTCGATGACCTCGTCAGCGCATTCAAGTCTGCCCAAAGTGACGAGGCAGTGCGCGTGGTCGTTCTGACCGGCGCCGGCAAGGTCTTCTCTGCCGGCGGGGACCTGTCGGGCTTCTCGGCCGATCTCCCGCTGGCGCACAAGTACTACGGCACGACTCGCTTCCTCGATCTCTTCCGCGTGATCTCCGAGCTCGGCAAACCAACGATCTGCAAGGCGAACGGGCATGTGGTCGCCGGAGGCTTGGGCGTCGCGCTCGCCTGTGACCTTGTGATCGCCTCCGACGAGGCGAAGTTCTCGACGCCAGAGATCAATATCGGCCTCTTCCCGTTCATGATCATGGCGATCATCTACCGCAACGTCCCGCGCAAGAAGGTCAACGAGATGCTCCTGCTGGGCGAGCGGCTGACCGCCGAGGAGGCGGTGCAGTTCGGGCTGATCAACAAGGCCGTGCCGCGCGAAGAGTTGGACGCGGCCACCGACGAATGGGCGAAAAAGCTTGCCGGCAAGGCGCCTGTCGTGATGCGGCTGGGCCATGACTCGATGGTCAATCAGCAGGACCTGCCGTACTTCTCCGCGCTCGAGTATCTGCACACGCAGTTCACCGTGGCGCTCTCAACTGAAGACGCGATCGAGGGCGCGATGGCGTTCTTCGAGAAGCGTGAACCCGAATGGAAGGGACGCTAGATGTCACCCGAGGAAGCAGCCGCTTTGAAGAGCCGGATGGAGGAACTCGTCGACGAGCTGATCAGCCGCCGTGAGCACAACCTCAAGGGCGGGGGTGAGGAGAAGATCGCCAAGCAGCACGAGCGCGGCAAGCTGACTGCGCGTGAGCGCCTGGCGCTGCTGATTGATGAGGGGTCCTTTGTGGAGCTTGGCCTTCACGGCCGCCCGCACTTCTCGCAGCGTGCGCTCGAAGGCGTCGATGCCCCGGCCGACGGCGTGATCACCGGGTACGGCAAGGTCGACGGCCGGATGGTGTGTGTGGCCGCCTACGACTTCACGGTGATGGCCGGCTCGATGGGCTACACCGGCGAAGTCAAGCTCTCGCGCCTGCGCGCATTGGCGCTGAACAAGCGGATGCCGATGATCTGGCTGCTCGACTCGGCCGGCGCGCGCATCCAGGAAGCGGTGGGCTCGCTGTTTGCCGGCAGTGGACACCTTTTCCGCGAGCAGGTGACAATGAGCGGCGTGATCCCGCAGATCGCGGCGGTCATGGGGCCGTGCGCTGCCGGGACCGCCTACGTACCCGCGCTTGCTGACTTTCTGCCGATGGTCAAGGGTCAGGGCTCGATGGCGCTGGCCGGCTCGCACCTGGTGCGCGCGGCAACCGGCGAAGAGGTGACCGACGAGCAGATCGGCGGCTACAAGGTGCACAACCGCAAGTCGGGAGTCGCCGACATGGAGTGCGCCGACGACGCCGAGTGCATTCAGGCGATCAAGGACTACCTCTCCTACATGCCTTCGCACAGCGGCGAGACGACCCCGCGCCAGGCGACCGAGGATCCGGTCAACCGCGGCGACGAGGGATTGCTCTCGGTGCTGCCTGAGAGCAGTCGCCAGCCCTACGACATGTATGAGCTGATCAAGATGATCGTCGACGACGGCGTCTACTTCGACATGAAGGGCAAGTGGGCGAAGTCGGTGATCACCTGCTTTGCGCGCTTTGACGGTCGCAGCGTGGGAATCGTCGCCAACCAGCCCAAGGCGCTGGGTGGGATCCTCGACAACGACTCGGCAGACAAGGCGGCGCGCTTCATCAACCTCTGCGACGCCTACAACATCCCGCTCGTGTACCTCCAGGACGTTCCCGGCTTCATGGTCGGCAGCAAGGTGGAGGAGGAGGGCATCATCCGTCACGGCGCGAAGATGCTCTACGCGACCTCGCGGGCGACCGTGCCGAAGGTGACGATCCTCGTGCGCAAGTGTTACGGCGCCGGCTATTACGTGATGAACGGATCGGGCTATGAGCCCGACGCAATCTACGCCTGGCCTTCGGCCGAGGTCAGCGTGATGGGCGCGGAGGGCGCGGTCAACATCATCGGCCGCAGCATCATCGAGGCCGCCGAAGACCCCGAAGCCAAGCGCGCCGAACTGCTGGCCCACGCGCAGAAGCAGATCGACATCTACCTCGCCGCCGGCAACGCGGTGATCGACGACGTGATCGATCCCCGCGAAACACGCCACCACATCATCCGCGCACTCGAGATGGCGGAGAACAAACACGTTGACCGTCCACCCAAGAAGCACGGCGTGATGCCGGTATGACACATCCCGCAACCGCCCACGAACTGCGCACCATTGGTGCGCAGTTGGAAATTGGCGACGAAAAGGCGATAGGTATGGGGTCGTTAGCTGCGCACCTTTGGTGCGCAGTTGCGATCGCGCCGCCGAGGGGCCGAGGCCGACTTTCGGATCGGATGTCTCTCTCAGTCGTCCTCCGTCGCAATTGCTCCACTGCGCACCAAAGGTGCGCAGCTAAAGATCCCTTGAACAAGCGGTTTTTCGCCGCAGATTTCAACTGCGCACCATTGGTGCGCAGTTGTGGAGGTTGAACTTGTCTGGATTCGACAAACCCTGCATCCTGACCAACTCGATCTCCGGCGTCGTCGCCAACAAGGCGCAGTGTCCGGCGATCCCGTACACGCCCGAGGAGTACGCCGCGGAGGCGCGGCGCGCGGTCGACGCCGGCGCGTCGATGATCCACATCCACGCGCGCACGCCCGACGGCAATCCGTCGTTTGAGATCGAGGATTACAAGAACATCACCGACGCGATCAAGGCCGAGGTGCCTGACGTGATCATCAACTTCTCGACTGGCGCGGTCGGCGTATCGGTCGAGAAGCGCCTTGAGTACCTCGACGCCATCCGCCCGGATGTCGCGGCGCTCAACATGGGCTCGATGAACTACGCCAAGTACTCGAGGCGCCGCAAGGAGTTCGTCTTCGGCTTCGTCTTCGAGAACAGCTTCGAGACGATCATCCAATTCCTGACCGCGATGAACGAGTACGGAATCCGCCCGGAACACGAATGCTTTGAGATCGGCCACCTGGCGTCGCTCGAGCCGCTGATCGACATGGGCATCCTTGAGTCACCGCTGCAGATCTCGCTCGTGATGGGCGTTCTGGGCGGCACGCCTGCCCGCGCGGCGAATCTCAAGCACGCCGCGAGCCAGGTGCCCCAGCACGACGGCCAGGGCGGCTTCACGCACGGCGGCGATGGCATAAACAACTGGGGCCTGGTCGGAGTCTCTCGCGAGCAGTGGGATCTGGTCCCGGTCGCGATCGCCGAAGGTGGAAACGTGCGCGTCGGCCTCGAGGACAACTTCTACCTGCCCAGCGGCGAGATGGCGACGTCCAACGGCGACCTCTGCGCCGAGGCGGCGCGGCAGATCGAAGCCGGCGGCCGCAAGGTCGCCAGCATCGCTGAGGCCCGCGAGCTGCTCGGGGTGCCGCGCAATGGCTGAGCTTCCACTGGCGGGGGTCAAGGTCCTTGACCTCTCGCGACTGCTCCCTGGACCGTTCTGCTCGTTGCTGTTGGCCGACCTTGGCGCCGAGGTGCTCAAGGTCGAGGACACCGGCATGGGCGACTACGTGCGCTGGACGCCGCCGTTCGTCGGTGGCGAAGAGGCAAAGTCGGCGGGAACGCAGAGCGCCCAGTTCCTCGCGCTCAATCGCAACAAGCGGTCGATCCAGATCGACCTCAAGTCCGATGCGGGCAAGGAGATCCTGTTGAAGCTCGTCGCTGAGCACGACGTCGTGCTCGAGAGCTTCCGGCCGGGCGTGCTCGACAAGCTCGGTGTCGGCTACGAGGTCATGAAGGGCGTCAAACCCGAACTCGTCTACTGCGCGATCACCGGTTACGGCCAGGACGGACCCTTCAAACTCCGCGCGGGCCATGACATGAACTACCTGGGCCTCGGCGGACTGCTCGGACTGACCGGCGCCAAGGACGGGCCGCCCGTCCAGGCCGCCGGGCAGATCGCTGACATCGGCGGCGGTGCCCAGATGGCCGCGATCGCGATTCTCGCCGCGCTGGTCGGCGGCAAGGGCGCGAACCTCGACATCTCGATGACGGACGGGGCGATGAGCTGGCTGGCGATGCCCGCCGCGAGCGCTCTTGCTGGCGATGTGCGAAAGCGCGGCGACGTCGACCTCGCCGGAAGGTGGGCCTGTTACATGCCTTACGAGGCGGCCGACGGCTGGGTTTCCTGCGGCGCGCTCGAACCGAAGTTCTGGAAGGCCTTTTGCGATGGCGTCGGCCGGGAGGACCTGATCGCTAAACAGTTCGAGCTCGCCGGCAGCGCGGGGCACGCCGAGATCGCGGAGGTCTTCAAATCGAAGACGCGGGCCGAATGGGCGGCCTTCAACGACGAGCGGGATTGCTGCATCGAGCCGGTTCTGGAACTCGACGAAGCGCTCGAATCAGAACTCGTCGCGGCCCGCGGCATGGTGACCTCCATCGACCAGCCTGGTGTTGGTGAGGTCAGGCAGCTGGCTTCGCCGATCGTGATCGATGGAGAGCGGGTCAGCCGCAGCGAACCGGCACCCGGCTTCGGTGAGCACACCGACGCTGTGCTCGAATCGCTCGGCTATGGATCAGGCGAGATCGCGCAGCTGCGTGAGAGCGGGGCGGTGGCCGGGTCGTGAGCCAAGCCGCACAGGAGAAGACCGACGGCCTGATGCGCATGGGCGCGCTGGCCGACGCATCGGGCGTCCCCGCGGCGACGATCAAGCACTACCTGCGCGAAGGTCTGTTGCCCGCCCCGGTCAAGACCAGCCGCAACATGGCCTGGTATCCGCCCGAGTACGTCGATCGCATCAAGCTGATCAAGCGGCTTCAGGAGGAGCGTTACCTGCCGCTGGGCGTGATCAAGCGGATCCTCGAGAACGAGCCCGACCAGGTCGAGGCGCGGCTGGAGCTTGGCGACACGTTGCTCGAGCGCTCTCAACGAATCGCGTCAGGTAAGGGAATCACGCGCGCTCAGGCGATCAAGAAGCTGGGATTGCCGGAGGAGGTGCTTGACGGGTTCGAGCGGATCGGGGCGATCGAGCCGCACGAGGGCAAGAACGGCGTTCGCTACTCGCAGCCTGACGGCGAGTTCCTCACCGCGATCTCACAGTTCCGCGAGAGCGGTTACGGCGAGGCGCTGGGTTTCACGATCTACGACGCGCTGATCTACATGCGCCACCTCGAAGCGCTGGCGCGCGACGAGGTGGACGTGATCAGCGAGAAGCTGCCCGGGCGACTGAGCGCTGACGAAGCGGCCGACCTGATCGAGCGTGGGCACGGCCCGATGCGCGATCTCCTCTCAGCGATGCACGTCAAGCTGCTGGTCGCCGAGATGCGCCGGCGCCAGAAATCCGAGTAGCCTCGCGGCATGATCGCCGCCGCAATCCAGATGAACTCGCAGGCCGACAAGGCCGCGAACCTGGATGCAACCGAACGGCTGGTGCGCGAGGCCGTCGCCGGCGGCGCAGAGCTTGTTTTGCTGCCCGAGAAGTTCAATCTGCTCGGCAATACGAAGGACTATTTTGAAGGCGCAGAGCCGCTCGAGGGGGAGACGATCTCACTCTGCTCGGCGCTTGCGCTCGAGCTGAAGATCGATCTGATCGCCGGCTCGATCGTCGAACGGGTCGAGGGCCGCGAAAAGCTCGCAAACACCTGTGTCCATCTCGGCCCGGACGGCGAAGTCAAGGCGACTTACCGCAAGATCCATATGTTTGATGTCGAGGTGGACGGGCAGGTCTACCGCGAGTCCGATCACGAGGACCCCGGCGACGAGATCGTCACGAGCGAGCTGGCCGGCGGACAGCGCGCGGGGCTGACCGTTTGTTACGACCTGCGCTTCCCGGAGCTCTACCGCATCCTCGCCTTGCAAGGCGCGCTCGTGGAGACCGTTCCGGCCGCGTTCACCTACGCGACCGGCGAGGCGCACTGGGAGTTGCTGCTGCGCGCTCGCGCTGTGGAGAATCAGCTTTTTGTCGTCGCCGCCAACCAGTTCGGCTGCCACGACGGCGACCGCCGCTCCTACGGCAACTCGATGATCGTCGACCCCTGGGGCGTGGTGCTCGCTCGGGCGGCGGATGAAGGCGAATCGGTTGTTGCAGCGGAGCTTGATTTTGCCGCTCAATTGGCCGTGCGCGATAAGCTGCCGAGCCTTGCCAATCGCGTTCCCGGTGCCTATCGCTGGTAGCCGGGTGGGACGCTCGGGTAGACAGGTTTGACGATGGATTCATCCACCAGCTCGACCAAATCGGTGCCGGCCGACCGCCTTCCAGCGGTCGTCCAGAACGACATGGTCAAGAAACTGATCTGGAGCGGCGTGATGGCCGCGGTCAGCGCGCTTGCGGCGATCGCCGCCCGCAAGGCCGCCGAGCAGATCTGGGTCCGTGTCTTCGACGAAGGCCCCCCGATCGACTGATCATGGGACGACCAGAAGACACCCCACCGCTTGGAGAATCCGTCGGCGAGATCATCGACCGCACGACGAAGATCGTGCATGAGGAGATTGAGCTCGCCAAGGCCGAGATCTCGGTCGCGCTGCAGGACCTGCTGCGCGGCTCGGTCGCCGGCATCGTCGGCGGCGTCTTCGCGTTCTTCGGCCTGTTCATCCTGCTGATCGCTTTTTCGTTTCTCGTTGCTGACGCCGTCGGCGCCTGGTACCCGTGGCTTGGCTTCTTCATCGTGGCCTTCATCTGCTTCGCGCTGGGTGGCCTGCTCGCGTTCGTCGCGCTGAAGAAGATCAAGAAGGGCTCGCAGCTTGCGCCGACGCAGGCGATCGACGAGGCCAAGCAGACCAAGAGTGCGCTGCAGGCCGAGGCAGACAAGGGGATCGAGACGATCGACTCCGTGGCCGTCGAAGAGGTGGCCGCGGGCGAGGCTTACGCCGGCCCCGCGCCTGTCACCCCGGCTGCCGCCGCAGCGGCAAAGCAGCCGGAAGCCTCGCCAGAGGCCGAGGCCGCAGCAGCCGCCAAGGCAGAAGTCGAAGAGGCGCGTGACGCCGCAGAAGACCTTGAGGTCGACGCCAAGGAAGCCAAGCGGCGCGCCAAGCAAGAGGCCAAGGAGGCCCGTGAGGCCGAGAAGGCCGCGCGCAAGGCCGAGCAGGAGGCCGCAAAGGCCGAGGCGATCGCCAAGAAGAAGGGCGAGAAGGCTGCAAAGGAAGCCGAGAAGGCGCGCGCGAAGGCCGAGAAGCAGGCCGCCAAGAACGCCAAGAAGGTCGAGAAGGCCGGAGGCGCGGCAGCCCTGCCGCCCGAGCGTGACGTGCTCGGCCAGCCGTCGCCGCCGACCGGCGAACAGGCGCAGCCGTACACGCCGCCCCAGCCTCCGCAGGCCCCGCAGCCACCGCAGACTCCGCCGCCACCGCCCAACGACCCGACTGGGAGCAACTGATGCCGCAGCGCAGCCCCGCAGAGATCCGCGCCTCAATCGAGGAGAACCGGCAGGAACTCGTGCGCTCGGTCACGTCTGCCCGCAACGAGGTGGCTCGCATCACCGATTGGCGCCAGCACATCGCCGACCACAAGCAGGAGCTGACCGTAGGCGCGGCCGCCGTCGGCTTCCTCGTCGGTAGCGCGATCGTGCTCAAGGGCCTGCGTCGGCGTCGCCGGTAGCCGGCCGCCGTTTCCCCGTCATCTGTTCGGGGTAGCTTGCCGTGGATGGAGCCCGTGCAGACAGTGCGCGTGACCGTCTCCGCCCGGACGATCGCCAAGACGTTCCTCGTCGTGCTTGGTCTCGGCGCGGTGGCATGGCTTGTCTACCTCTCGCGTCAGGCGCTCGCGCTGGTGGTGATCTCTGTCTTTCTCGCGATCGCGCTGGGGCCGCCGGTGGACTTCTTTCAGCACCGCACGCGCATGCCGCGCTGGCTGTCGATCATCGTCGTCTACATCTTCCTGCTGGCGGCGATCGTGCTGATCGGACTGGTGATCGTGCCGCCGATCGTCACCGGCGTCCAGCAACTCGGGCATGAGATCCCGATCAAGGTCGAGGAGCTCAAGGACGCCGGCTGGATCCACGACCTGAACACTCGCTACGACGTCGTCGACAAGCTCAGTGCCTCGGTCAGCGGCCTGCCGAATCAGCTTGGAAGCGCCGCCGGCACGCTTAGCTCGATCACCGTCGGCGCATTGTCGGCATTTGTGCAGTTGGTGACGGTGCTGACCCTGGTGTTCTTGTGGCTGCTCGACGGACCGCGGATCGTGCGCTGGCTGACCACGCAGGCGCGCGCCGAGCACCACGAACGCGCGGAACGCTTCGCCGCCGACATCTACCGCGTGGTCTCGGGCTACGTGATCGGCAATTTCCTGATCAGCTTTGCCGCGGGCACGGTGACCTACGTGACGCTGATTCTGCTCGGCGTGCCGTTCGCTGCGCCGCTGGCGATCTTCATGGCCTTCATGGACTTGATCCCGCTCGTCGGCGCGACGATCGGCGGCGGCCTGATCGCGATTGTCTGCGCGGCACTGGGCGACTTCCCGTGGGATCCGATCATCTGGCTGGTCGTGCTGACGGCCTACCAGCAGCTCGAGAACAACCTGCTGCAGCCGGTCGTCTACAAGCGGACGGTCGCGGTGCCGCCGCTGCTCACGATCATCTCGGTGCTTGTCGGGGCGGCGCTGCTCGGGGTGCTCGGCGTGCTGCTCGCGATCCCGGTGGCGGCGATGCTCCAAGTGATCGCTCAGGACGCCTGGCCAGAGATCCAGAAGCGCCGACGCGCGCTGGCCGAGCCCCTGCCAGAGCAAACCTAAGCGCCAAAATGCCAAGAGGTACGTCTTGCCGAATTCGGCAGGACGTATTTCTTCGCAGATTTCGGCTTGGCGCTGGGCGGCGGGGGCGCTTAGAGCTCGATCAGTCCGGCTGGGAAGACCCCGACGCCGATCAGGCCCGGGCCAACATGTGCGCCGATCACTGGGCCGATCTCGCCCGGCGTGATCGTCGGGGGGAAGCCGAAGCGCCCGGTCAGGTCGTCGATCACCTTCTGCGCGCGCTCGGGTGCCTGCACGTGCTGGACGATGTATCCGCCGCCTTCGGCTGGGATGTGCTCGGCCGCAAGGTCGGCGATGCGCGCGAGCACGCGGCTCTCGGTGCGCACGCGCTCGACCGGGATGATCCCGGAAGTGTTGACGGTGAGGATCGGCTTGATCTTGATCGCCCCGCCGACGACTGAGGCAACCGCGCCGATCCGGCCGCCGCGTCGCAGGTACTCAAGCGTGTCGATCGCAAACCAGAAACTCAACTGATCGTTCATCGCATGGGCGGCGGATACAACCTCGCCGTGGTCGGCCCCGCGTAGCGCGGCCGCGCCGGCAGCCATCAGGATCATTCCGTAACCACCGCATGCCGAGCCGGTGTCGATCACCGTGATGCGCAGCGGATCGACGCCCTCGCGCTCAAGCTGCTGTTTGGCCTGAACGGCGCTCTCATAGGTTCCAGAAATTCCAGAAGAGAAATGCAGCGATACGACATCGTCGCCGGCGTCGAGAATCGGCCTGTAGACCTCAAGAAATTGGCCGACCGAAGGCTGCGAGGTCCCCGGCAGGTCCTTCATCGACCGCAGCTCCTCGTAGAAGCCGTCGAGGTCGGTGATCTCAAGCTCTGGCACCGAGCGGTCGTTCCAGACGACCGAGAGGCTCACCTGCTGGATGCCGTATTGGGCGATCTGTTCGGGAGTCAGGTACGACGTGCTGTCGCCGACGATACGTACGCCCATCGCGCGATCAGTCGAGGTGGTTCTCGAGCTGCAGGCCCTGCGCCTGCGGTGCCGGCTCCGGCGTGGCCGGCTCATCTGCTGCGACAGGCTGCTCGACTCCCAGCACCGACGCGAGTTCGCCGCTCTCGTACATCTCCATCATGATGTCGCTGCCGCCGATCAGCTCACCGTCGACGAACAACTGCGGGATCGTCGGCCAGTCGGAGATCGCCGTCAGCTCCTGGCGAATTCGCGGATCCGGCAGGATGTCGACCGCCGCGTACTTGCGGCCGAGCGAATTGAGCACCGCCACCGCGCGCGCGGAGAATCCGCAGGCCGGTCCTTCCGGAGTGCCCTTCATGAAGAGGATCACTTCGTTCTGGTCGATCAGGGTCGCGAGGTGATCGCGGAGTTCGTTGCTTGCTGCTTCGCTCATGGAGATCTCCAGCTTACGGGGTTTGAGTCTTGATTGAGAGTGCGTGGATACTGCCACCGAGTTCGCCGCGGAAGACCTCGTTGACGAGCTTGTGCTGGTCGATGCGGCTGAGGCCTTCAAACTGCGGGGCAGTCACGACGGCGCGAAAGTGGTTGCTGTCTCCGGCGGTGTCGACGACGTCGGCGCTGGCGCCGGGAAGCGCGGCTTCAATGCGGGTTTTGATCTCGTTTACGTCGGCCATCTGATCATTGATCCGGGGATAGGGACTAAAATGGACTGTAGTCAAGTTAGCCCCCGTCCGATCTATTGCTGTACCCGACAAATAGTTTGGAGCCCAAGCCCCTCATGGTCACACTCACCGACATCGCCGCCACCAAGATCAAGGATTACGTCGAAGGACAGGACAAGTCGATCGACGACGCGGGGCTGCGCGTCGGCGTCAAGGGCGGCGGCTGCTCGGGATTCACGTATTCGCTGGCGATCGATGAGCAGCGCGACGGCGACCACATCTTCGAGAACAACGGGATCAAGATCCTCGTCGATGACCTCTCGCTTCGCTATGTCGACAGCTCCGAGGTCGACTTCATCGATGGCTTGACCGGCGCCGGCTTCCAGGTCAACAACCCCAACGTTGTTGCTGCCTGCGGCTGTGGCTCATCCTTCCGGGTGAAGGACGACGAGGGCGCCGAGGTCAACTGCCCCAGCGGAGCCGCGCTCTAGCTGCTGGCCTGTTTTGCCCTGGCGATCGCGGCTTTGAGCTCGCCTTCGTCGAAGGGACCCTGGAGTTGTTCGACCACTCGGCCGTCGGCGTCGATGACGAACGTGAACGGCTCGCTCGGCAGTCCGAACGCCTTGACCTGCGGGCGAAAGCCCTTGTTCAGATCGTTGTCGTTGTAAATCTCGTTGTGGATGAAGATCACGCCGTCACCGGCCTCGTGGTGGACCCACTCGGCGATGTCGGTCACCGGGGCGCAGACGCGCGACGCGCAGAGTTTGGGGGTCGCGAAGACGAGCACGATCGGTTTGCCCTGGCCGAGCGCGTCCTTCAGGCTCACGGAGTGCATGTCGTCGTGGGGATCGCGGGTGTCGATCGCGTCCAGTTCGGCCTCGGTGGTGCCGGTCGGAGTATCGATCGCAGGCACCTTCTCGCCCGGCGCGATCGTCGCGTCCTGCTTGGCAAGTGGCAGGGCGACCGCCGCCGCCTCGAATCCATCGCTGGTCTTCGTCAGCGCGAGCACACCGAGTTTCTTTGCGCCCTTGACTGCAGGGATCGTCCCCGCGTAGTAGCCATTCCCGACAGAGTCCGCGTCGGACTGGGTGGTGGTGCTGCGGAACTCGGCGGGGATGTCGAAGCTGTGCGCCGGGGCGGCGATCGGTCCGACCGCGGGCGAGTTGCTGCCGGTCGCGTAGTAGAGCACCGTGGGCGCCCAGACGGCCTGGCGATTCTCGCTGAAGAGTCCGAAAGGCAGCCGGTTGGGCCGGTTCTGGACGAAGTCGTTGGCCGCCGGGAGCAGGTTCGTGTTCTGGCTTGCCCCAACAGACTTCTGGATTTCGTTGAGCGTCTGTTTGCCGTCGGCCTTCGGGAAATCGGCGAGACTGACGCTCTTGGCGGCAGCCGGCCCGCTGGCCTGCTCAATGGAATCGCCGCAACCGGCGACAGCCAGCGCCAGCGCCGCTGCCAGCACCACGGCCAGCGCCGTCGCGCGGCGAGAATTGGTGCGAATCGGCGACATCGCGCGCGGAAGTCTTGCAGATAACATCACCGGCTCCGTCGATCCCCAGAAGTGCAGTACACGACGTCGATACGAAAGATTTGCAGACCACCCCATGACTGATTCAAAGCTTCGCGCCGCCATCATCGGCGCAGGACCATCCGGCTTCTACGCATCCGGCCAACTGCTCGCCGAGGGCTTCGCCGTCGACCTGATCGACAAGCTCCCGACGCCGTTCGGACTCGTGCGTTTCGGCGTCGCGCCGGACCACCCGAAGATCAAGAACGTCACCCGCGTCTTCGAGAAGACCGCGACCAACGAGGACTTCCGCTTCTTCGGCGGCGTCGAGCTCGGACGCGACATCACGCGCGAGGAGTTGCTCGAGCGCTACGACCTCGTGCTCTACACGATCGGCACCAGCAGCGACAACCGCCTGGGCATCGAGGGTGAGGATCTTGCCGGTTCGCACCCGGCGACGACTTTTGTGGCCTGGTACAACGGCCACCCGGAGGCCACCGAGCACGAGTTTGATCTCTCCTGCGAGCGCGCGGTCGTGATCGGCAACGGCAATGTCGCGATCGACGTCGCGCGGATGCTTGTGCTCGACGAGGACGAGGTGCAGCCGACCGACACCGCCGACCACGCGATTGAGGCATTCCGGTCCCACGGGATCAAGGAAGTGATCATCCTCGGCCGCCGCGGGCCGGCGCAGGCGGCGTTCACCAACCCCGAGCTGCTTGAGCTCGGCGAGCTCAAGCGCGCCGACGTGATCGTCGAGGCCGAGCAGATGCAGCTCGACCCGGTCTCTGAGCAGTGGCTCGAGAGCGACAAGGCTGAGCCGACCAATCGTCGCAACGTCGAAATCATGAAGGAGTACTCGCAGCGCGAGCCCGAGGGCAAGTCGCACCGCGTCGTCCTGAAGTACTTGCGTTCGCCGGTCGAGATTCTCGGTGACGGCGACAAGGTGACCGGAATTCGAGTAGAGGTCAACGAGATCATCGACGACGGCAACGGGAACCCGAAGGCCGTCGGCACCGGCGTGACAGAGGACATCGAGTGCGGCCTCGTCTTCCGTTCGATCGGCTATCGCGGTGAGCCCGTCGACACCGTTCCGTTCGAGGAGAAGCGCGGCTTGATCTGCAACGCCGGCGGACGCGTGACCGACGTTGAGGGCAATCAGCTCCCCGGCGAGTACGTCTCCGGCTGGGTCAAGCGCGGACCCTCAGGCGTGATCGGCACGAACAAGAAGGACAGCGCCGACACCGTCGAGAAGATCGTCGAGGACCGCGAGGCCGGCAAACTTGTCGCCAAGAACCCGCTGGGCGACAACGCCGAGTGGCTCAAGAGCAAGGTCCCGGACCTGGTCGAGTGGGACGGCTGGAAGGCGATCGACGCTTATGAGATCGCGCAGGGCGAGGCCCAGGGCCGCCCGCGCGTCAAGCTCGTCGACATCGACGAGATGAAGAAGATCGCTGCCGGCGCATAGTGCAATCTGAACTATGAAACGCTAGAGTGGCGGGATGAGCGATATCCGCCACTCCAGCGTTGTTGTCGATGGACTTACTTCTCCGACGATCGAGTCGGGCGATCCGGACGCGTCCGAGGCCGTTGTGTTTGTGCATGGGAGTCCCGGGTGCGGGGCGGAGTTTGAGCGTTTGGTTGGGGAGACCGGCGAGTTCGCCCGCGCGATCGCACTTGACATGCCCGGGTTCGGCGCGGCGAGCAAGCCCTCGCCGCGCGAGTTCATCTACGACGTGCCGAACATGGGCGTGCACCTGGCAAAGACTGTTGAGCAACTTGGCGTTGAACGGGTCCACTGGGTCGGCCACGACTTCGGCGGGGGCTGGGCGTCGATCGCGGCGGTGTTCGACCCGCTGAAGACGGCGTCGATCTCGATGATCAACAGTGGGATGATGCGCGGCGTGCGCTGGCATTACCTTGCGCGGATCTACCGCACGCGACTGCTGGGCGAGGCCTTCATGGCGATCGCCAACAAGCAGGGTTTCAAGCGCACGCTCAGCGAGCTTCCCTCCGCTGATGTCGACTTGATGTGGAAGAACTTCGACCGGCGCACGCGGCGGGCGATCCTGGCGCTCTACCGGGCGACGGACATCGAGGCGCAGACGGCTCAGTTGCCGCAGTTGCGACTGCTCTCCCAACAGTGGCAGTCGATCGTGATCTTCGGCGCCGACGATCCGTATCTGCCAGCGAAGTATGCCGAGCGCAACAAAGAGGCGTTCGTCAACGCCGAGCTCCACCTGCTCGAAGGCGCCGGCCACTGGCCGCACCTAGAAGCACCCGATGCCGTCAGCGCACAACTACTCCCATTCCTGCGCAACCAGTACGTCAAAGCTGCATCTTTGTAGTACTAGGCGTTGGTTGGTTCTGGGACTGGGGCGGCGCCGTCTAGGGCGTTTAGGGCGCGGCGGATGCTCATTGCTCGGCAGGTGAACATCGGTGTGTCGCGGGCGGTGTAGAGGCTTGACTCGGTTTCGCGCAGGCGCTGCACGAGGTCGAGAAAGTCTGCCGGCTCGTCGGCCTCGAAGCTGACCACGAAGTCCTGGTCGTCGAGTCCGAATGAGTAAGAGGTGTTGAGGTTGATGTGCGGGTACTCGCGGCCGACCGTGATGTGCTCCATCATGATTCGCTTGCGCTCGTCCATCGGCAGCAGATACCACTCGCGCGTCTTGACGAACGGATAGACGAAAAGGAACTTGCCCTCGCCCGGACGCACCTTGGTGCGGTCCTCATTGGTGTAGGGAGAGTTCTTCGTCATCGCCAGGAACGAGTGAGTGATCTCGCCGTAACGCATGATCCCGCTCTGATTGAGCAGCACGTGCAGCTCGTGGATGTGGTCGAGGTTCGGTGAGGCAGTCCAGAGCGCGAGGTCCGCGCTGCCTTTCGTGCCGACCGTCGAATAGGCACGCAGGAAGTCGTCGACCGCGAAGTCTTCGCAGGCGCTGGCGAACTCGTGCTTGTCGCGGGTGCGCTCTTCAGGCAGCCTGCGCCGCCACGACGGATCGACCTTGATGAAAGTGAACTTCACAAACGATTGACCGGGCATCTACCCAGCTTATGCGCCAGCGGCGCGAGTAGAGTCGCCCCAATGCATCGGACCGCGCCTCCAGCGCTGCTCGCCGCGCTGCTCGCCGCGGTGCTCTTCGCGCTTCTCACCGCCGCGCCCAGCGTTGCGGCGCCTGACTGTTCCCCGACGGCGAGGGTGGCGACCGGTGAGATCGATCAGGCGCGATCGGCTTCGCTGCTCTTCATGCCCGGCCCAGTGCGAACGCCGGAGCCGGTGATGACCGCACAGATCGCGCAGCTGCCGGGCTTTGGCGTCGGCCTCTTCAGTCCGACGCTTGGTCGCTACAGCCCGACCCAGATGATGCTCGACATCTCGCAGGGTTCGCGAGTCGCCAGCAGCCTCTACAAACCCGTGGTCGCGCCGCAGCCGGCACTGGCGGCCGATGCGCTCGGCGCGAACGCCAGCTCGGGGCGGTACGTGCAGTGGCCGGGCTTGGTGCGACGCGCCGAAAAAGTGCCCGGAGACCTCGTGCCCGGCCAACTCGGCTGCGCGGTCGAGCGCGCCGGAAAGCGCGCGGTCTGGGTCTCGCCTGCGGGCGCATCGACCCTGACCGGCATCGCCGCGGCCAACGCCGACGGTGTTATCGGCCAGCTCACGTTTTCCAGCGCAGGCCAGCTCGAAACAGACCTCTTGAAGGCCCAGCGCTATGCGGAACTCGCGGTCGGGATCCTGCCGCCCGGAAGCGAAGGCTTGGGGATTGCGCGAGCGCTGGCCGCTTCGGACCCCCAGCGCCTGATCGTGCTCGTGCAGGCACCGCCGGATCCGGCACGCACGCGCCTGCTGGCAATCGGCGCGCGCGGCGTCGGCGGCGAGGGCGGGCTGACCTCGTCCACAACGCGGCGCAATGGCCTGATCGTCACGACCGACATCGCGCCGACGATCTTGGACCGCCTCGGAATCGATCCGCCGAAGGACATGCAGGGCCAGCTGATCGAAGGCACATCAAGGCTTTCACCGCAGCAACTCGATGAGATGAACGCGCGCCTGTCGCTGGTCGCGGGCCGCCGCGCGCCGCTGGGGCGCAGCGTGATCGTGCTCGGCGGCCTGATCGTGATCCTGCTCCTGTTGCTTGGCAGGCTGACCGGCCGCTACGCAGAGATCTCGCGCCTGACTCAGCGACTGGTGGGTCTCGCGATCGTCTGGCTTCCGTTCGCGCTGCTGCTGACCGCGGCGATGCGTCCCTCACGAGCGACCGAGGCGAACATCGCAATTGCCGCGTCGCTACTGCTCGCGCTGCTGACAGACCGACTTGTCAAGTGGCCAAGGGCGCTGTGGGTCCCTGCACTTGCCGTGGTGATCGCGCACGGACTCGACTTTCTGCTGTTCTCGGGTCGGCTGACCGGCGAATCGCTGCTCGGCTCCAATCCGCTCTATGGCGCGCGCTTCTTCGGCGTCGGCAACGAGCTTGAAGCCGTGATCACGGTCAGCTGCGCGATGGGCGCAGGTGCCGCGCTCACAGACAGCCGCATCCGCCGTCCGGCCCGCTGGTTTGCCGGCATCGGCGTGCTGCTCGCGCTCTATCTCGGTGCCGGCCTGCTCGGCGCCGATGTCGGCGGCGTGATCTTCGCCGGGACAGCCTTCGGGGTCGCGGCGCTGTATGTGGCAAGGATGCGATTCACTCCGCTGCGTGTTGCGGCACTGATCCTGCTGCCGCTGCTCGGCCTGCTCGTGATCGCCGGGCTCGATGCGCTGACCGGAGGCGAGTCGCACTTGACGAGAACCGTTTTTGAGGCGCAAGGTTCAGGCGATCTGCTCAAGGTCGCCCAGCGCCGCTTCAGCGCCAGCATCGAGGGAGCCAGAACCGGCGGCGTGTGGGTGCTCATGCTGGCGTCGCTGATCGCCCTGATCTGGGGCTGGATCAAACGCGAGCGGCTGTTTGACCGGCTGACCGAGGACGGTGAAGACCGGGCAGCGCGCAGGCCGCTGCGCGCCGGCTTCGTGGGAGCTTTGGCCGGGACCGTGATCGGCGCGCTCGCCAACGATTCTGGCCCCGCGATCTTGATCATCGGGACGATCTACATCGCGATGGGGCTCCTCTACGTGCGCGGGCGGCCGATTTCCGGCACAATGGAGCGATGAGTGCTGCGACGCTGGAGTCCGAGCAAGCTGCACCAAAGCGGGCCGATTGGTCTGATCGCTACCCCTACCTTGGCGGCGGATTCGTACTCGGCGTGGTGACGATCGGGCTGTGCCTGACGATCGACCTGACGGTGCTGCTGATCTTGCAGCAGAGTTCTGGGAGCGGCGCGGGGGCTGGCGTCGCCTGGCCGCAGTGGGCGGTCGCTGCGTTTGGTGTCTTCGCCTTGGTCGTATCGCTCGCGATGGGGCGTTGGCTGTACAGGCTGCGTCGCTGGGTCGGGACCAAAGACGATCCAGAGAGCCACCAGACGATCCTCAGCAAGCGCCGCGGTTTCGCGACCGGGGCGATGCTCAGCTACGTGCCACTTTCTCCGGTCGTCTGCGTGCTGATGATCGCGATGGCCAACTCGACCTGAGCCCGAAACTACCGAGAACTGCCAAGATTTCGGCACTGACGGGATTTTGTACGAATGTATAAACGACCGAGTGGGGGCAACGCTTAGTCTTTGAATCGCTCCAGTTTCGAGCGAGAAGCCCAGCATTCATCGACCCAAAGCTGGCAAGCGCCGGGCCAATTTACCGGCGAAATATTCACCCAGGTACGCACGTCCGGGTCCATCCACCCGGAGCGCCAACGAGGAGACGGTCAGACACATGGCACGACAGCACGCCGTATTCGGCACAAAATGGACGCACAGCCCGAACGGAGTCGGCAGCGAAGAGGAAGTTTTCAACGAGCTCGTCTTCACCGACGACGTCGCCAAGGAGCTGATGGATTCGGCTTCATACGACCAGTACAAGGCCGCGCTCAAGGCCGGCGAGGCGATCAGCCCCGCCGTGGCAGACGCTGTCGCATCCGCGATGCTTGAGTGGGCGCTGTCAAAGGGCGCCACTCACTACACGCACTGGTTCCAGCCGCTCACCGGCCGTACCGCTGAGAAGCACGACTCGTTCTACGAGCCCAAGGACGGCAAGGCGATCGCCAAGTTCCGCGGCAAGGAGCTGATCCAGGCCGAGCCCGACGCCTCGTCTTTCCCCAATGGTGGTCTGCGAGCGACCTTTGAAGCCCGCGGCTACACCGCCTGGGACCCGACCTCGCCGGCGTTCATCCTCGAGAATCCGAACGGCGCGACGCTTTGCATTCCGACCGCGTTCACGTCGTGGACGGGCGATGCCCTCGACACGAAGATCCCGGTGCTGCGATCGATGCGCGCGCTGTCTGACTCCGCGGTCCGCGCCGTGCGTCTGTTCGGCGACACGGAGACTCAGCACGTCTTCACGACGGCCGGTCCCGAGCAGGAGTACTTCCTGATCCCGGAGCACTACTACTACGAGCGCCTCGACCTGCTCACGACCGGTCGCACGCTCTTCGGTTCCAAGCCGCCCAAGGGCCAGGAACTCGATGACCACTACTTCGGCTCGATCCCCGAGCGCGTCCTCGCGATGATGATGGAGTGGGAAAACGAGATGGCGAAGCTCGGTGTGCCGATCAAGACCCGCCACAACGAGGTCGCCCCGGCGCAGTACGAGGTCGCCCCGATGTTCGAGTCGAGCAACCTCGCGTGTGACCACCAGCAGATCACGATGCAGACGCTGCAGGCTGTCTCGCGCAAGTACGGCCTCGTCGCCCTGCTTCACGAGAAGCCGTTTGCCGGCATCAACGGTTCTGGCAAGCACAACAACTGGTCGATGGGTACCGACACGGGCCACAACCTGCTCGGACCGGGCGACACGCCACACGAGAACATCCAGTTCCTGTTCTTCTGCACGGCGATCTTCGCCGCGGTCAAGAAGCACCAGGGCCTGCTTCGCGCGACCGTCGCTTCGGCCGGCAACGATCACCGTCTCGGCGCCAACGAGGCACCGCCGGCGATCATCTCGATCTACCTGTCAGACATGCTGCAGGACATCTTCGACCAGATCGAGTCGGGCGAGCTCAAGAGTTCGATCGAGGGTTCGACTCTCGACCTCGGCTCACCGGTCCTCCCGCCGCTGCCTGCCGATCCGGGTGACCGCAACCGCACCAGCCCGTTTGCCTTCACCGGCAACCGCTTCGAGTTTCGCGCGCTCGGCTCCAACCAGTCGATCAGCGACCCGAACACGGTGCTCAACACGATCACGGCCGAGGCGCTCGACGCGCTCTCGGACAAGCTCGAGGCTGCGCTCGAAGGTGGCAAGTCCGTCGACGAAGTGATCGTCGGTGTGCTCGCCGAGGCGTACGCTGAGGTCAAGGACATCATCTTCAACGGCGACGGCTACTCCGACGAATGGCACGCCGAGGCTGAGTCCCGTGGTCTGAAGAATCTCCGCACGACGCCTGAGGCGCTCCCCGAGTGGGTCGCCCCGAGCACCGTCGAGGCCTTCAGCAAGTACTCCGTGCTCTCCGACCGCGAGCTCCACTCGCGCTACGAGGTCTACGTCGAGCAGTACGTGATCAAGACCAACATCGAGGCCGAGACCACGTACGACATCGCCAAGACGATGATCCTGCCGGCCGCGATCGAGTACTACAACTCGATCCAGTCCTCCGGGCTCGGGCTCGACACGGCCAAGGGGCTGCACCCTGCGGTCCTGAAGCTCTCGGCCGCGATCGACGAGCTCGAGGAGGCAAACCTCGACGAGAACCACCCTGAGGACCTCGTCGAAGAAGCCACCTACATGTGCGACACGGTGCTTGAGAAGATGCTCGCCGTCCGCGAGGCCGCCGACGCACTCGAGCGCATCGTCCCCGACAATCTCTGGCCGCTACCCAAGTACCGCGAGATCCTCTTCGTCAAATAGAGGCCTCGCGGCACGGCCGCGACAGAGACTCTCAACCCCGAGAGTTTGGAACCTAGCCCCCCGCTGGAGTTCCCCGCGAAAGCCCCGTCCCATCCCCGTGACGGGGCTTTCGCATTCCTTCAGGCGTATTGGCGCGCGATCGATCTGGCCTGTTCGACGTAGCCGCCGCCAAACAGGTAGACATGCAGCAGGATCATCGCCAGCTGCCAGAGCTGCTCGCGCCGCTTGTGGCCGGCTGCGCGCGGGAAGACTTCGTCGTAGGCGGCGAAGCAGCGCTCGGATGGACCGCCAAAGACGGTGAGCAAAGCGAGGTCGACCTCGCGATGCCCGCCGTGGGCAACCGGGTCGATCAAGTAAGGGGTTCCGAGGGCGTCGGCCATGACGTTTCCCGACCAGAGATCGCCGTGGGTGCGTGCGGGCTCCTCGTGCGGGCCGGCGAGCTCGGGCATTCTCGACGCGACCCGCTCGATCAGCGCCACGTCGTCAGGGGCGAACTGGCCGCGCGCCTCGCAGTGTTCGGCCAGCGGGAGCAGGCGGTTGTCCGCGTAGAACTCGCCCCAGGTCGGGCGGGGTTCGTTCGGCAGGCTGAGCTCGTTGAAGCGCATCGGGGAGTGGGCATATCCACCGCCGCGCAGCGGGGTGGCGCCGAACTCGGGGGCGTCCGCCATGTGAAGCCGCGCGAGGCCCCGCCCGAGCTCTTCCTCGCCCCAATCGTTCAGACGCCCCTGCTCAATCCACTCAAGCGCCAGCAGTCGAGGATGCTCCAAGTCGTCGCACACACCGATCACGCGGGGGGTCTTCACCGCGTCGGGCACGCTGAGCCACTCAAGCCCGGCGGCCTCGTCGGTGAACATCCCTGGCTGGGCGCGCGGGCTGGACTTCACGAAGATGTCGCCGTCGCTGGTCCTGGCGCGGTAGGCGTCGTTGATGTCGCCGCCAGAAGTCAGCGCGAGTTCGTGCACCTCCAGCCCGAGCCGATCGGTGAGCGCCGCGCGGATTGCGTCGGCGGACATCGCGCTAGACCCTGCCGGCGACTACGTCGTCGAGCAGTCCGCGGCAGGCGGCGAGCACCAAATCGATCACGTCGTCGAATCCGCTTGGGCCGCCGTAATAGGGGTCGGGCACGTCGAGATCGTCCGGGGTCGCCATCGGATCAAACTCGCGCAGCATCCGCACCTTCGCCTCGTCCTCGTCGGTCGGGGCGATCGCCTGCAGATCGCGGTAGTTGTAGCGATCGGCGGCGAGGATCAGGTCGTAGTGGTCAAAGTCGGCGCCGGTCACCTGGCGAGCGCGGCCGGAGATGCGAATCCCGCGCGCGGCTGCCGCGGCCACGCTGCGCGCGTCGGGTGAGTCGCCGATGTGCCAGGAGCCGGTGCCGGCGCTCTCGATCTCGAAGCGATGCGTCAAGCCGCGCTCTTCCACGAGGTGCCGCATCACGCCCTCGCCGGTCGGGGAGCGGCAGATGTTGCCAAGGCAGACGAAGAGCAGCTTGGTGGGCTCAGAATCCATCGGCGGCATTTAAGCAGCGGCCGCCGATCCCGCATCACCCTTCAACTATGTGGACCGCCAGGTAACTCTTCGGGTAGTCGTTCTTAAGCGAATCGATCAGATCATTCAGCTGCGAATCGTCTGATGCCGCGTCGGCCATCTCACCGGCCAACGTCTGCAGGCGGCCCGAGACCGCGGCGTCGCGGGCAAGCGCCGCCTTGCGTCGCTCAAGCGTCGCGACGGCCTTGTCACTGGCCTGGGCGCTCGACTCAAAGCCGGCCGAGTCGTCGCTCGTGACGTACTCCTCCCATTGCTCAAGGAAGTCGAGATAGCGCTCAAGCGCGTTGAGCGCGAGTGTCGTCGCCGAGAGCGTCGCTGTGCCGGACTGGCGAATGATCTTCGTGCTCGACGCGTAATCCGCGGAGAACGAGCTGACGGCATCGCTTGCGTCGAGGTACTTGCTCCAGTCAGGTAGCGCCGCGCGACGCAGGTCGACGTTTGCGGCCGCGAGCTTTTTGCGGTAGCTCGCGATCACGTTGATGCGATGTTCGATCTCGCCCTGGGCGCGGCGCAGATCGCCGGGTGTCGCTTTCTTCGGATCGCCGGCTTTGAGCGCGGCGTTGACGTCCTTGAGGTCGCGAGTCGAAGCGTTTTTCAGAACCTCGCTTGCGAGCAGGGCGTAGTTGGTCTCAAGCAGGTTGCCGTGCTTTCCTGCGCTCTGGACCAGCGCCGGATCGGCCGACGATCCGCAGCCGGCAAGCGCGAGCGCCGTGAACGCGAGAGTGAGGGCGGCCGCGAGTCCGCGGCCTTTGATCTTGGTGAGCATGCCTCAAGTATCCGCCTGTGGCGGGACGGACAGTGTGTGATCGCACACGCGCTTCAGACGATCGCGATGCTGAACCCGTCCCAGCCCTTCGCGCCGACCGTCTGAATCGTCGTCGCGTGAATCGAGTCGTCGCCACCGGTGATCGAGAGCAGTTGGCGGTTGCCGACTGTGGCGGGATCGTCAGCGGCGGGATCCGCCAGTGATCCGCCCCGCACGACGTTGTCGACGACGATCGTCGCGCCTGGTCGGCAGAGCTGCCGCGCGAGCATGAAGTACTCGGGGCTGTTTTCTTTGTCCGCATCGATGAAGACGAAGTCGAACGGGGCCGGCGGCTCTTCGAGCATCGCCGAGAGCAACTCGAGCGCCGGGCCGACCTGCACTTCAACACGATCCGAAAGCCCCGCCGACACGAGGTTCGCCGCCGCCACTTCTGCATGGTGGAGGACCACCTCGAGCGAAGTCACGCTTCCCTCGGCGCCAACCGCGCGCGCCAGCTGAATCGTGCTGTAGCCACCGAGCGTTCCGACCTCGAGCACTCGCGTGGCCCCGCTCATGCGTACAAGAATCGCCAGCAGTTCGGCTTGGGCGCGCGAGACGTCGATCGCGGGCAAGCCCTCCTCCGCATTGCGTGCAAGCGCCGCCTCAAGTTCGGGATCCGGCCCGAGCTGGTGCTCCGAGATGTAGTCGTCGGTTTTCTGCCAGGCGTCGCTCATCTCCCGCACACTACGCCGCGCCGGCGAGCAACTGCTCAGCCCGGTCGAGTCCGGCGAGGAATTCTTCCGGCGTCACGATCGTCACTCCGCGAACGAACGAGCGCACGAGTTCCGGCTCTGACGAGACGATGAACCGCGCGCCGCCCGCGCGTGCGATCGCGACGAGCAGATCGTGGTGGCGATCGGCGGTGGCGCGGGGCAGGTCGTAGGGGTCCGGGGCGAAGAGGCTGGCTGCGGCGACGCGATCGAGAAATGCATCGGCGCGCCCGCCCATCGCCTGCTGCGCGAACGTTGGTCGATGCAGAACCGCGTCAAGTTCGGCAAACATGCGCGGGCTGACAACCCGCTCAAACTCACCCTCCGCGTGCGCTTCAAGCAAAGCATGGGCAGGCGAATAATCAGGCCCGACAAACCCAGCCACCAGAACCGGAGTATCAACCACAACCCGAATCACAAAACTAAGTACGACAAAGATGCAGCTTTGACGTATGGGTTAGCGGGTGATTGGGTTGGATCGGCGGTAGGCGCGGACTTCGTCTAGGGCGGCTTGCATCGCCTCGTCGGCCGTGAGTGTCGTGAGGCGGTGGGCGTCATCGACCGGTTCGATCCCCAGCTCCGCGCGCAGCGCGCGCTCGACGATCGCCGATTCCTTCTCGTTCTGCCGGGCGGCCGCGATCTTCAACGCGCGATGCACGATCGGATCCACATACGCCGTCACCTTTGCCTTTGTAGACATGACGTCATATTGACATACAGGGTGGATTACGCTACCGACCATGCGCGATTACCTCAAGACCGTCAGCGAACGCGTCGTCATCTTTGACGGCGGAATGGGCGCCACGCTCGAAGCCTTCGACCTCTCGCTCGAGGACGACTACAAGCTCCCCGGCCGTGCCCACGAGGCCCTGATCCTCAACCGCCCCGATGTGATCGAGGGCGTGCACGCGAGCATGCTCGAAGCCGGCGCGATGGTCGTCGAGACGGACACCTTCCAGGCGTCGCGCTTGAAGCTCTCCGAGTGGCAGTTCGATGACGGCACCACACTCGCCGAGCACACGCATGAGATCAATGTCAAGGCGGCGCAGATCGCCCGCAAAGCCGCCGGCGAGGACCGCTTCGTCGCCGGATCGATCGGCCCGACCGGCATGCTCCCGGCGTCGATGGAGCCCGGGCTCTGCGAGATCAGCTTCGGCGAACTCGCCGAGACCTTCCGCGAGCAGACGATCGGCCTGCTCGAGGGCGGCATCGATCTCGTGATCATCGAGACGGCGCAGGACATCCTCGAGGTCAAGGCGGCGATCTTCGGGGCGCGCCAGGCGATGAAGGAACAGGGACGGCAGGTCCCGATCCAGATCAGCGTCAGCCTTTTGCCCAACGGCGGAAAGATGCTGCTCGGTACGGACATCAACGCCGTACTTACAACGCTCGAAGCCCTCAAGGTCGACGTAATCGGCCTCAACTGCTCGACCGGCCCCGAAGACATGCGCGATGCGATCCGCTTCCTCGGCGAGAACTCGCCGATGCCGGTCCACTGCATCCCCAACGCCGGCCTGCCGATCCAGGGCCCCGACGGCGAGACGATCTTCCCCGAGCAACCCGAGCCGCTGGCCGCGGCGCTTGGCGAGTTCGTAGAGCAGTACGGCGTGTCGGTCGTCGGCGGCTGCTGCGGTACGACACCCGAGCACATCAAGGCGATCGCCGAACGCTGCGCCGAGTTGCCCGTCAGATCGCGCCCGCGGCCGCGGGCGCCTCACGTCTCTTCGATGATTGCGGCCACGCCGCTCGTCCAGGAGCCCACGCCGACGATCGTCGGTGAGCGCGTCAACTCGCAGGGCTCGCGCGCGGCCAAGGAGCTACTGCTCGCGGACGACTACGACGGGCTCGTCGAGGTCGCCGAGAACCAGGTCAACTTCGGCGCCCACGTGCTCGACCTCTGCGTGGCGCTGACCGAGCGGCCCGACGACGAGGGCGACCAGATGCAGGAGGTCGCGCGCCGAGTCTCGCTCACTCAGCCTGCGCCGCTGCAGATCGACAGCACCGAGCCCGACGTCATCAAGCAGGCGCTTGAGCAGACGCCCGGCCGCGCGATCATCAACTCGATCAACCTCGAGGCCGGTCGCGACAAGCTCGACACCGTTGTGCCGCTGGCGATCGACCACGGCGCCGCCGTGATCGCCCTGACGATCGACGAGATCGGCATGGCCAAGACGGCCGAACGCAAGGTCGAGATCGCCAAGCGCATCCACGAGATGGCCTGCGGCGAGCACGGCCTCGACGAAGAGATCCTGATCTTCGACCTCCTGACCTTCACGCTCACCACCGGCGATGAGGAGTGGAAGACCAGCGCGATCGAGACGATCGAAGGCATCAAGGCGCTCAAAGCAGCGCTCCCCGACGTGAAGACCTCGCTTGGCGTCTCGAACGTCTCGTTCGGAGTCAGCCCGGGTGCGCGCGCCGTGCTCAACAGCGTCTTCCTGCACCACTGCGTCGAAGCCGGCTTGGACCTTGCGATGGTCAACCCAGTGCACATCACGCCTTATGGCGAGATCAGCGAGGAAGAGCGGCAGCTCGCCGACGACCTCGTCTTCAACCGCTCGGATGAGGCGCTGCAGAAGTTCATCGAGCACTTCGAGGGCAAGGGCGAGGAGGACCTCGCCGAAGCCGCCGATCCGACCGAGGGCATGGAACCTGAAGAGGCCCTGCACTTTCACATCCTGCGCCGCAAGAAGGAAGGCGTCGAGGATTGGATCGACAAGTCGGTCGAGAAGATCGGCGCCGTGCCGACGCTCAACGACGTGCTGCTCCCGGCGATGAAGGAAGTCGGCGACAAGTTCGGCGCGGGCGAGCTGATTCTGCCGTTCGTGCTGCAGTCGGCCGAGGTGATGAAGAAGGCCGTCGCGCGGCTGGAGAACTACCTCGACCGGATCGAGGGCTACACGAAGGGCGTCGTGGTGCTTGCGACCGTCTTCGGCGACGTGCACGACATCGGCAAGAGCCTGGTCAAAACGATCCTCACCAACAACGGCTACACCGTGGTGGACCTCGGCAAGCAGGTGCCGGTCGGCGACATCGTCGACGCGGCCAAGGAGAACGACGCGACGGCGATCGGGCTCTCTGCGCTGCTGGTCTCCACCTCCAAGCAGATGCCGCTGGCCGTCCAGGAGCTGCACCGCCAGGGCCTGAAGTTCCCGGTACTACTCGGCGGCGCCGCGATCAACCGCAAGTTCGGTTATCGCGCCAGCTACGTCAACGGCAAGGAGGACGACACGATCTACGAGCCCGGCGTCTTCTACTGCAAGGACGCATTTGAAGGTCTTGCGGTGATGGATCAGTTGGTCGAGGAAGACCAGCGCGAAGCGCTAGTGCGTCAAGTGGCCGAGGCCGCAGCCGATGCCCGCAACGAGGTCGAGAAGGTCGACGACGGCCCGCCGACCACCGACGACTCCGTGCGCAGCGCGGTCGACACATCAACGCCGATCCCCGAGCCGCCGTTCTGGGGTCAGCGCGAGATCGAGGTCCCACTCGATGAGGTCTACAACCACCTCGACACCCACGTGCTCTACAAGCTGCACTGGGGCGGTCGCGGGATGGACAACAACGAGTACCTGAAGCTCCTGCGCGAAGATTTCCAGCCGCGTCTTGAGCGCATGTGGAAGGAGCAGACTTACCTGCACCCGAAGGCGAAGCTCGGCTATTTCCCCTGCTACTCGGTCGGCAATGAGATCTTCGTCGTCGACCCCGAGGACCGCGAGAAGCCGCTCGCCGAGGCGCGCGTTATCGAGAAGCTCGTTGCGCCACGCCAGCCCAAGCACGACCGCATTTGCCTTGCCGACTTCTACAAGCCCAAGGAGTGGGTCGAAGAGCACGGCCAGTACGACGTCGTCGCGATCCAGGCGGTGACCGTCGGCGATGAGGTCACCGAACTGATGGCCAAGCTCGAAGCGGACGGCGAGTTCGCCGAGCAGCTCTTCGTGCACGGACTCGGAGTACAGACCGCCGAGGGCCTCTCGGAATGGCTGCACGCGAAGGTCCGCGAGGATCTCGGAGCCGAGCCGGCCCAGGGCCGCCGCTACTCATGGGGTTACCCGGCCGTGCCCGAGCAGTCCGAGCACGAGAAGGTGTTCCGCCTGCTGGCAGCCGAAGAGATCGGGATGCGTCTCTCCGGCGGGTTTGCCGTCGAGCCCGAGCAGAGCACTGTCGCGGTCGTTGCCTACCACCCGCAGGCCGTCTACTACGGCACGCGCAGCGGCTTCCTGCCCGCTCCGGGCGTGAAGATGCCCGACCAGCTGATCAAGGGCACCGAGCGCGACCCCGCCGTACGCGCCGAACTGCTCGACGACCCGCGCGACGGGGCGGTCGAGGGTGAGGTTGACGGCAAGGAGCTGCCCGACCCGGTTGCCGCTAACCTCGCCGCCAATGGGTAAACGCAGCCGTCAGCGCGATTCCGAGCCTGTCGACCCCACGGTCGAAGAGCGGATCGCCACCGCAGAGAAGGAATACCGCAGCCTCAAGCGCACGATGACCGTCGGCGCGGTTGCAGTCGCCTTGCTGATTGTTGGACTGATCCTCCAGCAGCCCGGCGGCTGGCTCGCCGCGGTGGTCGTCCTCGGGTCGCTCGAGGGCGTTTCGTACTTCTTTTTGCGCAAATCATTGGAGCGACGCAGGGCAGAACGCCTTGCTCGCATCCGATCCGGCGAAGCGGCCTAGAACCGCATTCCCAAGCGCCTTCCGGCGCACGGTTTCGCCGTTGTCCAACCGTGGCAGGTGGATTTTCGCCATCGGTATAACGATCGATCGCCCTCGCGAACGTAGTTTGCTCCCGTATTCACGAAACCCGCGTTCCGGCACGGCCGCACCAGCCTGAAGTACCCCGGAAACCGCGTTGATTGAAAGGGGCATTCCGCTCAAATGAAACGTAAGTCATTCATCCTCATGGCGGCCGTCGCCGCATTGGGAGCGCTGTTGCTTCCATCGTCGGCGCTCGCTGCGGAACCTGCCGCTGACGCGGTGGTCCAATACAACTTGAACTCGCTCTGGCTGCTGATCGCCGCGGTGCTGGTGCTCTTCATGCAGGCGGGATTCGCGTTCCTCGAGATCGGCTTCTCGCGCGGTAAGAACGTCGGAACCGTGGTGGCGAAGATCCTCACGAACATGGCCGTCGCTGGTCTGTTCTACTGGATCATCGGCTACTCGCTGTCGTTCTCCAACGGCACCGCCGAAACCGCGCCAGGCTTCTCTGGCAACTTCGACAACCTGTTCCTCTCGAACATCGGCGTAGGCGGCATGCAGACCGCCAGCGACGAGTCGGTCTACAGCGAGTGGTCGTTCTGGATCTTCCAGTACGCGTTCCTCGCCGTCTCGTTGGCAATCGTCTGGGGCACGACGCTTGAGCGCATCAAGTTCAGCACGTACATCATCTACGGCGCCATCTTCTCGGCGGTGATCTATCCGATCGTCGCGCACTGGAGCTGGGGCGGCGGCTGGCTTGCCCAGGAGGGCGTCCAGGACTTCGCCGGTTCAGGCGTCGTCCACCTCTGCGGTGCGACCGCGGGACTTGCGGCCACGATCGTGCTCGGAGCCAGGAAGGGCAAGTACGTCGACGGTAAGGCGCAGGCCATCCCCGGTCACAGCATGCCGTGGTTTGGTCTTGCCTGCATCATCCTGCTCGTTGGTTGGTTCGGATTCAACCCGGGCTCTGAGCTTGCGGCCGACAACCGTGTCCCAGAGATCGCAGTCGTCACGCTCGCCGGCGGTCTGTTCGGTGTGATCGGCGCGTTCATCACTTCGCTGCTCGTCCAGAAGACGATCGACATCGGCATGGTCGGCAACGGTCTGATCGCCGGTCTCGTCGCCATCACCGCGCCCTCGGGCTACGTGATCGTCTGGCCGGCCGTCGTGATCGGCCTCGTCGCCGGCGTGATCGTCGTGCTGGGCGTCGTGATGTTCGAGAAGCTCAAGATCGACGACCCGGTCGGCGCGCTAAGCGCTCACGGCCTCGCCGGTATCTGGGGCGTGCTCGCCTGCGGACTCTTCACCTTCCCGGAGTTCGTGCTCGACGGTCAGAGCGAGGGTCTCTTCTACGGCGGCGGATTCGGCCAGCTGTGGACGCAGTTCCTCGCCACGGTCGCAACGTTCGCGTTCGTCTTCGTGCTCAGCTTGATCATCTTCTACGTGATCAAGGCCACGATCGGAATGCGCGTCAGCGAGGCAGAGGAAGACGCCGGACTGGACATCTCCGAGCACGGCATGTACGGCTACCCCGAGCAGTTCATCCCTGCCTCCGAGCTGGTCGGCAGCGGTATGCCCGGCACCCCGTCGCATGCATCAAGCGTCCTGTCAAAACCATCACCGCCCGCCGAGCCGGCCGGCGCCCAGGCCTAGAAAGGAGCATCGATCAACGATGAAAAAGATCGAGGCATACATCAGGCACGAAGCGTTCGAGTCGATCCGCAAGGAACTGCTCGACGCCGGAATCCCGAGCTTGACGATTGTTGACGTCAAAGGTTCGGGCCGCCAGAAGGGCATCACAGAGTCCTACCGAGGTTCGGAGCTGGTGATCCACCTGCGCCCGAAGCTCAAGATCGAATGCGGAGTCGACGACTCCGAAGTCGAGACGGTCACAGAGGTGATCCTCAAGCACGCACGCACCGGCGAGGTCGGAGACGGAAAGATCTTCGTCTTCAACATTGAGGATGCCATCCGCATTCGCACCGGTGAGCGCGGAGCGACCGTGTTGCAGTCCCACGAGGCTGAAGAGATTCCCTCCGGGGTTTAGAACCCCACTCCTGGATGGATGGTGGGTGAACGCCCCGGGCCGCAAGGTCCGGGGCGTTCGCTTTTCGTAGCTAAAGAATTGCGGTGGTTCGCCGATCCAACCACTGGATTTGGCCGTGGATGCCCTCGCTATATTCGAGCGCAGCGGCTACTGCCGCGTATCGATGAACGATTCATCACAAAACCCCTTCTGCTGAGGTAGCGACACATGGCGCTGCCAGACATCACGCTTCAACTAGCCGGCGAGTCCGGTGAAGGCGTCATTTCCGGCGGAGACATCCTCACCACCGGTGCAGCGCGAGCGGGCTACTGGGGTCTGACCTTCCGCACCTACCCCGCGGAGATCAAGGGCGGACCCTGCATGTTCCAAGTGCGGATCGGCGCCGAGCGCATCAAGTCGATCGGCAACCAGACCGACCTTCTCGTCTGCTTCAACCAAGAGGGCTTCGACCTCCAGCACGAGACGGTCGGCGCGGAGGGAATCGTGATCGCCGACGCAGAGTCGTGCAAGGTCAGTGATGAGTTCGCCGGGCGCTCCTTTGAAGTTGCGTTCAGCCAGATCGCCGAGGAAGCCGGCGGATCTCGCCGCGGCAAGAACATGGTGATCGTCGGCATGGTCTGCGGTCTGCTCGACATCGACCCGTCGCAGATCGAGGCATTGATTCTCAAGCGCTACGCGCACAAAGGCGACGTCGGCGAGGCGAACATCAACTCTCTGCGCGCGGGCGAGGCGCACGCACGCGAAAACCTTCCCGACGTCTGCAATGTGATCAAGCCGGGGGAGCCCGAGCGCGATCGCATTCTGCTCTCGGGCAACCAGGCGATCGTCGCCGGCGCGCTGCACGCGGGCTTGAAGTACTACGCCGGCTATCCGATCACGCCGGCGTCCGACATTCTCGAATCGCTCGCCGCTCGCCTCCCGCGTATGGACGGCGTCGTGATCCAGACTGAGGATGAGATCGCCGCGCTGGCCTCTGTGCTCGGTGCCAGTTTCACAGGGGCGAAGGCGATGACCGCAACTTCCGGACCCGGCCTCTCGCTGATGGCGGAGCTGATCGGACTTGCCGGCACCGCCGAGATCCCGGCCGTGATCATCGACGCCCAGCGCGCCGGGCCGTCAACCGGTATGCCGACCAAGACCGAGCAGAGCGACCTAAACCAAGCTGTTTATGGCTCACACGGCGAAGCACCGCGAGTGGTGATCGCGCCGACGACGGTCGACGATTGCCTTGACTGCACGGTCGAAGCCTTCAATGCGGCCGAGACCTACCAGGTGCCGGTGATCCTGCTTTCGGACCAGTCGCTCTCCCACCGGCTTGAGACCGTCGACCGCCCGGACCTCTCGCAGATTCCGGTTGAGGATCGAGTGCGGCCGGCCGACCCGCACTCTGTATTTGACGATTCCGACCAGCGTTACCGGCGCTACGCGCTCACAGAGAGCGGCGTCTCGCCGATGTCGATCCCCGGCACCCCAGGCGCGTACGTCTCGACCGGTATCGAGCACGACGAGCTCGGCCACCCCGGCTACACCGCCGAGCTGCACGAGGCGATGCAGGGCAAGCGCTTCACGAAGCTGCAGCCGCTGGCAGAGTCGAGCCGCGTCACGACCACCGGGCCCGAGCAGGCCAAGGTTGGCATCCTCGGGTGGGGTTCGACCGAGGGCGCCGCGATCGAGGCGGCGGAGATGCTCGCCGAGCGCGGAATCAGCGCCGGCACGTTCTATCCGCGCGTGCTCTGCCCGCTGCCGGTCGCACGCATCAAGGAATGGGCCGAGGGGATGGACGCGATCGTCGTGCCCGAGGTCAATTACTCCGGCCAATTTGCGCGGATGGTTCGCGCCGACTGCGGCATCGAAGTGATCTCCCAGACCCAGATCACCGGACGGCCATTCACGGCGGCGATGATCGCCGACTTCATCGAGCAAGAGATTCCCGCCGCGGCAGGAGCCGCTGCGTAAAGGAGCTGGCGATGCCACGCGACGCAAAAGACTTCAAGTCCGACCTCAAACCGATCTGGTGCCCGGGCTGCGGCGACTTCGGTGTGCTCGCGGCGGCCTACCGCGCATTCGCCGAACTTGATCTTGATCCAGACAAGACGGTGGTGGTGTCGGGCATCG
This sequence comes from Actinomycetes bacterium, assembly GCA_023404495.1. Taxonomy (GTDB): domain Bacteria; phylum Actinomycetota; class Thermoleophilia; order Solirubrobacterales; family JACPNS01; genus JACPNS01. Next base: position 118,876 of record JAEYBE010000048.1, read on the forward strand.
GTTGCTCGAGCCGATTCCCGGGCTTCGTGACGACATACGGATTCCACGGCGTGCATGGCCGTGCTCTGCCCACGGCGATGGGCGTCAAGATGGCCAACCCCGAGCTTGAAGTGGTCGCAGTCGGAGGCGACGGCGACGGATTCGCGATCGGCGGTGGACACTTTCCGCACGCTGCCCGCCGCAACGTCGACATCACCTACATCGTGATGGACAATGAGATCTACGGCCTCACGAAGGGTCAGGTATCGCCTACCTCACTGCACGCGCAGAAGTCACCCTCCTCGCCGTACGGAAACGTCGAGCAGCCGCTCAACACGATGGCCACGGCAATCGCCGCAGACGCCTCGTTCGTTGCGCGCGGCGCTTCGTTCCGCGCGAAGGAGCTGACTGAGCTGGTGCTGGCCGGCATCCGCAATCCAGGCTTCTCATTCATCAACGCTTACTCGCCCTGCACCTCGTTCAACAACACGACGCAGATCTGGAAGGACGAGGTCACTCAACTCGACGAGAACCACGACCCGACCGATCGCGCCGCTGCGTTCGCGCAGGCACTCGACGATCCGATGGCACTCGGGATCTTCTACAAGCACGAGAAGCCGACGATGGCTGGACAGCTTCAGGCGCTGAAAGACGCGTCCGAGCCGACCACGCCGGACGAGTTGCTCGACTCCTACGCGCTCGACGTCAAGCTCGCCTCAGCCTGACGCGCGCTGCTCAGCGCAGTGTGACTTTCGCCGAGCGGGTGACGATCGACTGATCGATCGTGCTGGTGAGCGTGACTCGCGCCTTCACACCCCGCCTGGCCGCCTTGCGTCCGGCCGCGCTGGCCTTGATGCTGAGTCTGCCTCCGCGGGATGTCCCCTTGGCCAGGGTCTTGGATCCCTTCTTGGCGACGATCGAAATTCGACAGGAACCCGGGCAGCTCGCTGTGCCGATCGACCAGACGCCGCGCTTGGCGCGCAGCGTGCCCTTCTTGATGTTGTAGCCGGGGCGCCATCCGCCGCGCGGCGCGCGGCTGAACTTCGTGTCCTTGCCGAGCACAGTGCTCGAGCCGACCTGGAAGTACCCGCAGGCGCGCCAGAAGCCGACTGCCACCGAGGCCTGGCCGTGGAGCAGGAAGTCGTACCCGCTCGGCGGGCCGAAATTGATCGCGCCGGGTCCGCCCGGGAATGTCGCCGGGCAACCCCCGCGTTGCGGGACGAACGAGACGAGGATCGCACTGCGAGTTTCGCTGTGGCCACTGAACGCGAAGTAGGGGAGCTCTGGCGAGGTCGCCGATGCCACGTCGAACCAGTTGAAGGAGTCAGCGGCGTCGCGGAAGGTGACTAGTTGCGAGTACGAGGTGTTTGGACTCTCCTCCCCGCCGGGGGCGACGTCGTAGTACGCGTAGATGCAGAATCGCGACGTGCGCGCGCTTGAGTCGATCGCGCTGCTCACGTTGATCTTCGGCAATTCGCCCTGCGATCCGAGGTACGCGGTGAACGTCGACCTGATCGGAACCGTGTTGCCAGTCGCAGTGGGGCAGCTCTGATCACCATCGATCTGGCGCACCTTGAGCGTCTGCCCACCAGATGGCGCATCGATCGTGCCGCGCAGCGAGACAATGTTGGTCGCGCCAAGCACGAAGTCGGTCGCCGCGCCGTTGGGCGTACTTGCGAACAGCTCGATCTGCGCGGACGCTGGAGTCGCGCAGCAGAGCGCGCAGAGCACGGCCGCCAGGGGGATAAGTGTGAACTTCGTGCGCTTCATGCGCCCATCGGGGGATTCAGTCCTTGAAAATCTCTTCGTCAAAGACGGGCGTCGGGTTGATCGCGACCGTCCTCGTCTCGGCTGCATCCGATCCGTCGGCAGCGTTGACGATCTTGTTGTCGCCGAAGAGGTCCGGCGCGAGCCGGTACCCAACCTCGTGCGAGCCGCGCCTGAGCGGCGTGAGATTCACAGTGTAAGTCGCGGTCTCGTCCGGGTCAAGGGGTCCGAGGTTGTAGCTCGTAGAAAGCGTTGAGTTGTACGGCGTGATGTTCGCGTAGGCGACTTCCTTGGGCAACCAAATCGGCCGCACGGCCGAGGCGGCGCCCGGTTGATACACGACGGTCTTGAGGCCCGAGATCGTCAGAATCAGCTGCGGAATCTGGCGCGTATCGTCGTTTCGGACGACGACTGTGAAGTCTTGGGGCTGGCCCAGCGGCTGGTCTTTGGCGAACTTCCAGTCAACCACGGTGACCTTCCACGTACCGCTCGGTGCGTTTGCCGACTGTGACTTTCCGCCACCGCAGCCGGCGAGGGCGAGCGCCAGGACGCCGAGCAACGCCACTGCGAATACGCGCAGCGGGCCCGTCGAACGTCGGATGTGCTCAGTTTCCTCCACCGTCGTAAACCGCTCGCACGATACCACCAGGCCTGACGGCAACCCGCTAAAAAGGCGCGCTGGAGCAGGATTCAACGCAAGCGGAGGAAAACGCCTAGATATGATTCTCCGACGGAACTTGGGGACCGACCCCGTGGTGTTGCATAGGAGCGAACGCACCGGTGTTCGGGCAACCTGTGGGAGAGCGAAAAGGGAGGCCGCATTGACGGCTGCCGTGGACGGAGCGGTGCTTTGAACTACGCGTCACGCGCGTATGAGCAAGCCAGGGAATTTCTCGCCGAGATCGGCGAGATGGTCATTCTCGCGGGCAAGACGATGGTCTCTGCCGTCAAGCCGCCATACCCATATGGCGGCGAGTTTGTGCAGCAGTTCCTCTTCGCGCTCAAGCTCTGCTGGTTCCCGCTGATCATCTCCACGGTCGCGCTCGGATACGGGGCCCCGGGGCTTCAGGCCGCCAACATCTTCACGATCCTCGGATCGATCGACCGCCTCGGCGGATTCTTCGTGCTTGCATCGATCCGCGAATTCGCACCGTTCGTCACCGCGGTCGTGATGGCCGGCGTCGCCGGCACCGCGATCACCGCTGACCTCGGCGCGCGCAAGATTCGCGACGAGCTCGACGCGCTCGCCGTGCTCGGAGTCGACGCGATCAAGAACCTCGTGGTGCCGCGCTTCTTCGCGCTGATGATCCTCACGGGACTGTTCGATGTCTTCGCGCTGATGCTCGGGGTCTCGGGCGGTGTGATCGCGACCGTTGTCAACGGAGCGCCGCTGGGACCCTTCTGGGCGACCTTTTTCACCAACGCCTCGGTCACCGACCTCTGGGGGTCGTTGGTCAAGACGACAATCTTCGGCGCGATCATCGCGATTGTCTGCTGCCACAAGGGGATGAACGCGAAGGGCGGAGCCGAGGGGGTCGGGCGCGCCGTCAATCAGGCCGTGGTCATCGCCTTCATCGGAGTCTTCGCCTTCAACTACGTCTTCACCCAAGCCCTGCTGGCAACCCACCCGGAGATCACCCAGATCCGCTAATTCACCATGGTCGGCGTACGCAGCAAACTCGAGCAGTGGATTGAGGACTTCGGTCGCGTCGTGAAGTTCGGCGCCGAGGTGTCGATCGACATTTTCAACGGTCGCGTGATGACCTTCTTCGGCGAGACGCTCCGCCAGGCCGGAGTGCTGATCATCGGGTCGGCCATCGTGATCTGGACGCTGATGTTCTTCGTCGGTCTGCAGTGCGGCATCGAAGGTGCGTACTCGCTGCGCGCATTTGGCGCCCCGGCGTACGCCGGCGTCTTCACCGCTTGGTGCGACCTGCGCGAGATCGCGCCGTACGCCTTCGGCTACATGATGTGCGCGAAGGTCGGTACGGGAATCGTCGCCGAGCTCGGCTCGATGCGCATCAACGATGAAGTCGACGCGCTCGAAGTTATGGGAATCGACTCGGTCCTCTTTCTTGGTTCCACCCGCCTGCTGGCGGCGTGGATGGTGCTCCCGTTCCTCTACGTCACCGGCGTCGCCGGTGCGTTCATCGCTTCGTACCTGGCCGTCGTTCAGCAGGTCGGCGACGTGTCGAGTGGTTCGTACTCCTTGATCTTCTGGCTCTTCCAGAACCCGCCCGACCTCTTGTTCAGTTTGATCAAGGCGATGGTGATGGCGACATTCATCGTGATCATCGCCTGTTACTACGGCTACAACGTGACCGGGGGACCAGTGGGCGTCGGTACGGCGACTGCAAAGTCAATGGTCGCCAACATCGTCGTGGTGCACCTCGTGGGAATGATGGGCACGGTCTTCTTCTGGGGCGCAAACCCACGAGCGCCAATAGGTGGTTGACGATGCAAAGTTGTGCTTGTTTTGAGCAGCGAACCGAAGGCTTGACGCACGGGTTTGAAACCACGATTATCGAAAGGTGGCGTTAGGCCATGGTGGAGGAAAATTTCGGGTCCGGTCAGGATGACTTCGCGGCCCGCAGCGAGGACGCTGTGACAGAAGCTCAGGATGTTGTGCAGAGCTCCGGTGAGGAGCACCCACGTTTCGTCGATCCGCAGACGGGCGAGTCTTTTCCGACGCAGTTGCCGCCGGAGAAGCGACCCAGCGAACCGACGATTCACCTCGACGAGTTCGGCAACCGCATCCCGCCGAACGCGCCCGGCTACGAGCACGCCGGTCCATACGACTTCCACAGCCACACCGTGCGCGACCACGGCGCCCAGCGCAGCGCGATTGAGTTCATCGACGTGCACAAGGCGTTCGGCCGCAACAAGGTGCTCAACGGCCTGAACCTGCAGATCCCGGAGGGGCAGATCTCGATGATCCTCGGCCCGTCGGGTACGGGTAAGTCGGTCTGCATCAAGCACATGGTCGGACTGCTCTACCCCGACCAAGGAGACGTGCTCGTGCATGGCGAGTCCGTTCCGAACATGGTCGACGACCGACTCTTCGAGGTGCGCAAGAAGTTCGGCGTGCTCTTCCAGGACGGCGCGCTGTTTGGTTCGATGAACCTCTTCGACAACGTCGCGTTTCCGCTGCGCCAACACACCGACAAATCCGAGGCCGACGTCGCGGAGATCGTCAACAAGCGGCTGTTTGAAGTCGGCCTGGGCAACGACGGCGACAAGATGCCCAACGAGCTCTCCGGAGGCATGAGGAAGCGCGCCGGTTTCGCCCGCGCGCTCGTGCTCGACCCGGACATCGTGCTCTTCGACGAGCCGGACTCCGGTCTTGACCCTGTCCGCACCGCGCTGCTGTGCGAGCTGATCCGCGAGATCCACGACGAGAACGGCGGCTCCTACGTCGTGATCACCCACGACATCCTTTCGGCGCGCCGCGTCGCCGAGCACATCGCGCTGCTCTGGAAGGGCAAGATTGTGGACGCCGGACCGGCGAAAGACCTCTTCGCTTCGGAAAACCCCTTTGTAAAGCAGTTCCTGACCGGTGCCGACGTCGGCCCGCTCGGCATGGAGTGACGCACACGCCGTGAGCCTCAAATCCCCCGAAATCCGGCGAGCATCGACGCTCGCTTGCTGCGCCCCCGCGTCGGGGCGCTTGGCACGTCTGAGGGCGGGTGATTCCCGGTGGTGACGCGCACCCAGAGGCAGATCGCGATTGGCGCGATCATCGTCTTCGTGCTGCTGATCCTGTGGCTCGTGATGCGCGGCGGCGGATACAAGGTCAACGCGATCTTCGAGACCGGCGGGCAGCTGGTCAAGGGCGCGAACGTGACCGTCGGCGGCAAGGCGATCGGAAAGGTCGAGTCGATTTCTCTGACCGACAACAACTTGGCCAGGGTCACGATGAAGATCAACGACGACTCGCTGACGCCCTTGCACCGCGGGACCACGGCGACGATCCGCCAGTTCTCGCTGTCGGGTGTCGCCAACCGCTTCGTCGCGCTCCAACCGGGTCCGAACAACGCCCGGAAGATCCCCAACGACGGGATCATCCCGCTCGACGACACCGAGTCGCCGGTCGACCTCGACCAGCTCTTCAACAGCTTCACGCCGAAGGTGACCGAAGGTCTCCAGGGCTTCATCCGCGGAAGCGCCGCGCAGTACGCCGACGATCCCTCGACCCCGCTCAACGAGACGACCTACGGCAACATGGCGCTGCGCTACATCGCGCCCTTCTTTGACGCCGGCGCGCGCCTTGCCCACTCGGTCGCCAAGGACGACGAAACGCTCGCGGACTTCCTGCTCGTCTCCGATCGTGCCTCGACGACGCTCGCCGAGCAGCAGGAGCAGATCAAGGCGATGTTCACGAACCTGACTACGTTCACGCGCGCTGTCGCGTCCGAGTCCGACCAGCTCGACCGGGCGCTCGCGATCCTGCCGCAGACGCTGCAGCAGGGAACGATCGCCTTCCGCCAGCTGCGCCCGACCTTCGCCGCGCTCAAAGAACTCTCCGCCAAGTCCGACCCGATCGGCGAGAACGGGGGGGACGGTCTTGCGCCGCTCTTCCGGGCTCTGCGTCCGTTGGTCGAGAACTCGGAGCCAACGCTTTCCTACCTGCGCAAGATGGTGCGCCAGGGCGGCAAGAACAACGACCTGACCGACCTCTTCGCGGGCCAGCCGTCCTTGACCAAGAAGGCCAAGACGGCGTTCCCGAACTCGACCTCGGCGATGCAGACCGGGCAGATCGTGCTGCAGTTCCTGCGGCCGTACACGCCGGAGCTGACTTCCTGGTTCTCGCGCTTTGGGCAAATTGCGGCCAACTACGACGCCAACGGCCACTACGTGCGCGTATCGACCGTGACGGCGCCGTTCAACCTCAACGGCGGCAACTTGACGCCAAACAACGACACGTCGCTCTCGCAGTTCGGACAGACCGGCACGGACCGTTGCCCGGGTTCGGCAACGCAGCCGGGCACCGACGCGTCGAACCCGTTCACCGCCGGCGGCACTCTCGACTGCAATCCCTCACTTCAGATCCCGGGACCGTGACCTGATGCGCGCGATCGAAACGACACGCAGGCTTGGGGCCGCGGCAGATCCGCGGAGGCTCACGCGACGCACGCGGCGCTTGACGGTGCTCGCGGTTGTAAGCGTCGCCGCGGTGCTGATCGTCATTTCGTCCGTCGGAGCTGGCAGCGGCGACGACTACAAGGTGCGCGCAGTTTTCGTCAACTCCGCCGGAATCACCCAGGGCGCAGACGTGCGCGTAGCCGGCGCAAACGTCGGCACGATCGACGGCATCTACGCGGGTAAGAATGGACTCGCCTCGGTGGTCCTGGTGATCAAGGATCCGGCCTACCAGAAGTTCTACAAGGACGCCAAGTGCCGCATCCGACTGCAGTCGCTGATCGGTGAGAAGTTCGTCGATTGCGACCCCGGCACCCCGAGCAAGGGCGAACTGCCGGCAGACCCCGCCGACAGCGATCGAGTGATTCTCGCGAGCGACCGCACAGCTTCGCCGGTCGACCCGGACGAGCTGCTCAACGCGATGCGCGAGCCGCAGCGCGAGCGCTTTCGCGTGATCATCAACGAGCTCGGCGTGACGCTGACCGGTCGCGGACAAGACCTCCAGGACATTCTCGACCGCTTCAACCCGACGTTCCTGAATGTCAACAAGGTGCTGAAGATCCTCGCCAAGGAGAACAAGCAGCTAGTGAAAATGGCCGACGACGGCGACAAGTCGCTGATCCAACTGGCCAAGGCGCGCAAGAACATCGTCGGGCTGATGAAGAATGCCGACGAAGCCGCGCGCGCAACCAACGCCAAGCAGGCAGAGCTCGCCGAGACGATGCGCAGGCTGCCGGCCTTCCTGCGCGAGCTTGAGGCGACGGCGCCGGTGCTTGAGGACTTCGCCAACCAGGCAGCGCCGGTCGCGGCCTCAGCACGCGCGGCTTCGGCCGACCTTTCAACCTTTGTTTCGGGCACGAAGAAGTTTGTTGATGCGGCGAACCCGGCTCTGACGCGGTTTGGCGACACGGCTGATGTGTTCCGTGCGCAGATTCCGGCGCTGCAGCCGGTGGCGAACACTCTGAAGCAGATTGGCGACCAGCGTCTCGCGGTCCAGAACATCAAGAACCTGCTGACGAACTTCGACAAGCAGAATGGCTACGCGAACTTGGCGGCTATGGCTATTGGGCTTGCTGGGGCTGGCAACGGGACTAATGCTTTTGGGCATTTTTTCCGGTCGGCGCTTGTGATTCCCAGCGGCGCGTGCGTTTTTGCCAGCGGAGGGCGACAGTCCGCGTGTGCATCTGATTGGCAAGGCGGCGGACCGAACAATGTTGAACCTGACAAGCCCGGGGCGACTCAATCCACCGGCTCAAACGAGGCGAGCACCTCAGCTGATGCGGCCGCACTCGACTACCTCCTCGGGGGCAACTAGATGCGCCGCCAGGGAATCGCTGACAACCCGGTGCTCGTTGGAGCGGGAGCCATCCTCGTGATTCTCGTGATGGTGCTGCTGAGCTACAACGCCAACTCCGGACTCCCGTTCGTCCCGACGTACAACATCACTGCGGATCTTCCAAACGGTGCTGCTCTTGTGAAGGGCAACGAGGTGCGAATCGGTGGCGCTCGCGTGGGCACCGTGACCACGATCACGGCTGAGAACACCGATGACGTTTACTACGCGAAGGTCTCGTTGAAGCTCGACAAGAACATCGGGCCGATCCCCGAGAACTCCACGATTGAGGTGCGACCGAAATCGACGATCGGCCTCAAGTACGTCGAGCTCACGCTCGGAGACGGAGACAAGACGATTCCGAACGGTGGGAATCTTCCGCTTTCCCAGGCGACGACTGCAGTCGAGTTCGAGGATCTCCTGAACACGTTCGACGAGCGCGTGCGCGAGGGCAATCAGCGCTCGCTCCAGGAGTTCGGCAACGCGTTCGCGGGGCGTGGGGCGGACCTCAATACGGCGTTCGGCACGATCGGCCCGCTGTTCAAGAACCTCGAGCCCGTGGCGCGCATTGTTGCCGATCCAGACACCCAGCTCTCGCGATTCATTCGCGTGATTGCTCGTGTTGCAACGGACTACGCAGCAAGCGGCGAGGCTGGATACGAAGTCTGGGTGAATGCTGATCGCACATTTGCAGCCTTCGCCGCGGCCTCGAATGGCATCCAGCAGAGCCTCGAAGAGTCGCCCTCGACCCTTGCAGTTCTCACTGAGAATTTCCCGGGCCAGCGCCGTTACTTCCGGCAGCTGACAGACACCGTGGAGCGGTTCCAGCCTGGCGCTCCCTATCTACCCGCGGTCGCAGCAAATTTCGCTGAGATCACCGAGAACGGCCCCAGCGCGTTCAACAAGCTCTACCGCCTGGCGCCTGAGTTCGACAAGACCTTGACCCAACTTGGCCAGTTTGCGGCGGACGCGCAGGTGCGACTCGGACTGAACGCTCTGAAGAATTTCGTTGTGACGATCAACAAGCCCTTGCAGTACATCACGCCCGCCCAGACGAAGTGCAACTACTTTGGTTTGTTTGCGCGCAACCTCGCTTCCGTCGTCAGCTCGCGCGACAACGGAACGTCTTGGTTGCGTTTTGGCGCGGTAGCTGGCTGGCCGAATATTCCACCCGCAACTGGTGCCGAGAGCGGGCCCGGGAACAATCTCCCAGCGTCCTCGCAAAACAACTACTCCCAGGACGGAAAGCTCGTCGGAAACGCTTGGAACTACTTCAACAGCAATCCCTATCCGAGCACGGGCCAGAACAACACCAGCAGCGGCGTGAACGACACCTGCGGTGCGGGCAACGAACTCACGAAGGGCAAGAGCGTGCCGTCTGGCACCGTGCTGCAGCTTCCGAAAGAAGCGAGGACTCAGCAGCCAGGTGGCATCCGCAGCGGCAAGACAACGCCTGACACGCAGGCGATTGGATCGGAAGAGATCAAGAAGTGACGATGCATCACGGACAACCCGAGGGCATGTCGCTGCGCAAGGCCGGCGTGATCGGAATCATCGTGATTTCGATCCTCGTCTACTTCGCGTTCACGAAGTCGATCCCGTTCACGCACGGGTATCGCGTAAACGCCTATTTCACCAATGCGGCCAATATTCAGCCCAAGGCCCAGGTGCGCATTGCCGGCGTCAAGGTCGGAACGGTCGAGAAGGTCGAGCGCGGTAACGGCTCGACTACAAAGGTCGTCATGGAGCTGGATAAGAAGGCGCTCCCCGTCCGACAGGACGCGAGCGCTCGCATTCGTTTCCGGATCTTCTTGGAGGGCAACCCGTTCGTGGACCTCCAGCCCGGCACGCCCGGCTCGCCAGAAATCAAGTCCGGCGGTGATATCCCGGTGGCGCAGACCGCCGGGCCGGTCCAGCTCGACCAGGTGTTGAGCGCGGTGAACAGCGATGCTCGAAAGGGCCTCGAGTTGATCTTCACCGAAATCGGCAATTCGCTCAATACCGTGGGCACCCCCGAGGAGAACGCGACGCAAGAGCCTGACGTGCGCAAACTGACTGGTGCCGAAGCTCTCAATAAGGCGTTTCGATACGGACCCGACGGTTTCCGCGGCGGCGCCCGAGTGTTTGACGCGCTCATTGGTTATGGCAAGGACGATCAGCTGACGATCCTGCGCGGAATCCGAGACTTCAACACGGCGGTCAACGACCGCGAAACCCAACTTGTTCCGCTGATTGCGGACTTTGGGACGACGATTGGTGCGTTCGCGAGCAACGAAGAAGATCTTCGTCAGGCCACGCGACAGTTCTCGCGTCTTGCCTATGAGTCGTATCCGACGCTCGTTCAGCTGAATCGCCTGCTGCCGCAGCTCACTCGCTGGTCGCGCGTGATTGCACCCCAGCTGAAAGAGATTCCGGCGACCGTCCGGGCGGCATACCCCTGGATTGACGAGACGAACGCTTTGTTCGGGAAAAACGAACTGGGCGGCACGGCCAAGTTGATGCAGAACACCACAGAAAACTTTGCGAAGTCCCAGGCTGGCGCCCAGAAGCTGCTCCCAGAATTGGATTACATCGCGCGTTGTTGGAACAACAACTGGTTCCCGACGCTCAACACTGTCGTGCCCGACGGATCAAATACTTCTGGCAAGGAGAACTACAAGGAGTTCTGGTACTCGCTTGTCGGCTGGAATGGCGCTTCACAGAACTTCACTGGGACTGGCCCGTACCTGAGGCTTGGCAACGGTTCAGCGGAGCCGGTGAGCACTCCGTCTGGACTTCTTTACGGACGAGCAGCGCAGGCCCAGACCGGGACGAGTCCGAGGATCCTCAGCTCGAAGAACCCGCCGGTTCAGACCAAGACAGCCTGCTACAAGAGCGCTCGTCCAAATCTCGCCCCGACACCGAATAGTCAGACCCCATAATGGACGGCCTGAGGAAAGCAACCAAGCGCTACGGCGTACACCTCGCGGCGATCGTCGTGCTCGTTGTCGCGTCCCTGGGGATCGCCGGCTACATCCTGTCGAATCAGCGCCTCTACCTGCCGAGCTGGGTCCCAGTGATCGGTACAGACTTTTACGTCGTGAACGCTCAGTTCTCTAGTGCGCAGGCCGTCACGCCAGGCCAAGGTCAGACCGTCAACATTGCGGGTGTGCCGGTAGGCGAGATTGGCAATGTGACCCTCAAGGACGGCACCGCAAACGTCGAACTGAAGATCCGCCGTGCTCACGCGCCGATCTACAAGAACACGACAATGCTGCTGAGGCCCCGTACTCCGCTCTCAGACATGTATGTGGACATGAAGATTGGTGACCCGAGTGCGGGCGAAGTTCCGGACGGCGGAACGGTGCCGCTTGCCAACACCAAGCCGACAGTCAACTTTGACGAGTTCCTCTCGTTGTTCGACTCGGACACGCGCGACTACTTCCAGAACCTCTTGACCGCGGCTGGCCAAGGCCTCGAGGGGCAGGGCGGAAACTTGCGTAACGGTTTTAAGCGGTTCCCGACCACCGGCAAGTACGGCACCCGGATCGTCAAGGAACTCGATAAGCGCCACAAGAACATCAAGCGTGCAATAACCAACCTCGCACTGCTCTCAAAGGAGCTCGGCGACAACTCGGACACGTTCGCTCAGCTGATCGACTCGTCGAGTGTCACCTTCCGCACGTGGGCGAGCACGCAGGACTCGATACGACAAATCATTCAGCTCGCACCCGGTGCGTTTGGCAGCACGGCGGACGCGGTCGAGGCGTCGGAGCCTGTCATCGAGGACACGGCCGTGGCCTTCAAGAATCTCCAGCCGCTGGCGGACAACCTTGGCGTGTCGCTGAAGAGTCTGCGTCCGTTCTTCAAAGATCAGACAGTCGTGACCCGGGATCAATTCCGACCGCTGGCGCGTGACTCCAAACCCCTGCTGCAAGTTCTGAGTCCAGCGTCGACGAACCTGGCAAAGATGACGCCGGACGCTGTGGATGCCACCCATTCGTTCAATCGACTGTTGAACATCGTGGGCTATAACCCGAAGGGGGCCGAGGAGGGTTACCTCTACTGGCTCTCATGGTTCAATCACATCTCCGCGTCATCGTTCAATCGCGCGGACGCTAATGGCGTCATGAGCGTTGGTGGTCTCTATGGAACCTGCAACGACTTCAACGCGATCGGCGGCGGCCAGAACGCTGGAAACCCGGTCGTCAAGCTGCTTACCAATCTGACCAACATGCCGTCTGGCGGTAGTTGCCAATGATCAAGCGTGCCCCCAGTCCAGCGCAGCTGATCGCGATGATCGCGTTCGCATTCTCGTGTTTCGCGCTAATCCTCTTCCTCTGGGTTTCGTTCGGCGGACCCGTTCCGCTTAAGCCCCAGGGATATCGAGTCAATGTGACCTTCAACGAGGCCGTTCAGCTAGCAACCGAGGCAGATGTGCGCATCTCTGGTGTCCCGGTTGGAAAAGTGAAAAAGGTCACACCGGAGCAGGGTCGCACCGGAGCAGAGCTTGAGATCGAACCGCGCTACGCACCATTGCCCGATGACGTGCGCGCGATTCTTCGCAGCAAGACTTTGTTGGGTGAAACCTATGTCGAACTCTCGCCCGGAGACAAGAAAGCACCCACGATCCCGGACCAAGGGTCGATACCGACCGCTCAGGTTTCTAATCAGGTGCAGCTAGACGAAGTGATCCGAACCTTCGACGAGCCGACACGAAAGGCATTCGGCGACTGGTTGATCGGTCAGTCCGACGCGGTCAAGGGCCACGGAGACCAACTGAATCAGGCGTTCGGCGTGCTTCCCATGTTTCTCACCGACAGCAATAGCTTGATGGAGGTCCTGCACCGGCAAGACAAGGCCCTTTCGCGCGTATTCCGGAACACCGCGAAGATCTTCGACGCGATCGATAGCCGTCCGGGCCAGCTCACTGAGCTGATAGTCAACTCGAACCGGCTACTGCGCGTAACGGCGAACCGAAGCCAACAACTGGTGGAAACGTTCAACGAGTTTCCAGAATTCCTGCGACAGACAAGGCAGACGATTGCGGAATTCCAGGACTTTGCCGACGGAACACAGAACCTGATTGAGAACACGAACGCGTTCGCGGACGCATCATCCCCGCTCTTGAAGAAGTCGGTGCGCGTCTCGGAGGATGCCGCAGATCTCGTCAACAGCCTTGAACCGATGCTCGACAAGGCAGATGCCGGACTGCCGGCAACGAATCAGTTCCTTACGCTTGCGAAGCCCACGATCGCCCAGCTGGATCCGTTTCTCGCCAATCTGAATCCGGTCCTCGAGTTCGTCGGGCTCTACCAACGGGAACTGACGGCATTTGCGGCCAATGACGCCGCGGCGTCGCAGGCGCAGTTCACGACTTCATCGCCGCAGAAGGGCAGAACTTCGTTCGGCCACTACCTACGTGCTTTCACAATGTTCACTCCCGATTCGCTCGCGTACTACCCCAACAAGAGCGTGAAGACAAGATCGAACGCATACCCGGTGCCGGGCTGGTATGACCGTTTGGCCCAAGGCCTCCAAGTGTTCGACAGTGGTCAGTGCGGCACGATCGCGGTTCCCCCGCTCGATCCGAACGACACTTTGTACCTGAATCCGCCGCCGGCCGGCAAGATCAACCTCGCAAACATACTTCCCGCCATCAACCAAATCATCTACGCCGGCGACTACACCGCGAACCCGACAGGCCCGACAAGCACCCCTGCAGTCGCCGCCAACCTCGCCCAAAGCCCCAACAACGCCGCCAACCTGCCCGCACCCAACTGCGAGCAGCAGCAGTCGATGACTTTCCAGGGCTCCACGCTCCAGTTCCCGCACGTCTACCAGGGCGACAACTCCAACCCCTAGGCCACCGGCTGCTCCCCGGCATCTGACGCAGCCGCAGTGAATCTCCCAGACATCTATCGCCGCACGGCCGAAGGCGCCGCGCACTTCTCGCTGAAGAAGCCGCCGATCGTGATCGCGCTGGCTGGCCTGATCGCGGTCGGAGCGGCGTTGCTGGCGCTCTCGCTCACGCCCGACACCGGCGTCGAGTCGATCACCGGCAAGGGCTCAGACACCTACACGGACACGCAGGTCTGGGCGAAGAACTTCGGCGGCGATCCGATCGTTGTGGTCGCCAAGGGCAACGTCGCCGAGATGATGCTCGGCCCGGACATCGGCGTGATGCTCGGCCTCGAAGGTTGCCTGGCTGGCAGCGCGCCCAAGAAGGCGCTCGTTGGTCAGCCCGAGGTCTGCCGCGAACTCGCCAAGCTCAAGCCCGCAGTCGCCGTCTACGGCCCGGGCACGTTTGCCAACACAGCGATCGTCTCAATCGAGGACACGATCGAGCAGATCTCCAAAGAAGCCCGAAAGAAGGGCCGAGAGGCCGGCGAGGCGGCGGCTGCGATCGCGCGCAAACAGGGCAAGAGTGAGCAGGTCCAAGAGGAGCAACGCAAAGCCGCCGAGACCGCCACCCGCGTGACGATGGCGACCTACGCGCTCAAGCTCGGCACCCAATACAACCTCGGCCCCGGCAGCAAGCCCGAACTCAACAATCCAGAGTTCATCGCCCGCCTGATCTTCGACCCGATCCAGGGCTCGGACGTTCCCAAATCGCGCTGGTCCTACATCTTCCCGAGCAGAGACGCCGCGATCATCCAGGTTCGCCTGCGACCAGACCTGACCGAAGCGCAGCGCGCGGAGGCCGTCGATCTCGTCAAACGAGCGACGGCCGACCAGAAGTATCAGCTCTCAAAGGGGCAGTATTTCGTCACCGGAGCGCCCGTCGTGCTCTCCGGAATCGAAGAGGCGATTCAGCGGGCGATCGTGATTCTCCTGATCGCAGCGCTGATTGTGATGGCGCTGACGCTTTTGGTCGTCTTCCCGGCTGAGCTCAGGCTGCTCCCGCTCGCTCTCGCCCTGATGGCCGCGGCGGTCACCTATGGGCTGCTCTCCATCAGCGGCTCAACGATCGGAGTGGGGGCCGTTGCCGTACTCCCTGTGCTCGTCGGTCTTGCGGTCGACTACGCGATCCAGTTCCACGCGCGCGCCGACCGCGAAATGCAGTCGGGCACAGATCCGCCGGCAGCGGTGAAGAAGGCCGCAACGGACGGTGGCCCGCCGGTGCTCGCCGCGGCGACGGCAACCATCGCCGCGCTTCTTGCCCTGATCCTCAGCCCGATCCCGCTGGTGCGCGGGTTTGGCCTGTTGCTCGTGATCGGCGTCGCACTCGCGATCGTCATGGTGCTCACGGCCGGTTTCGCGACGCTCGGCTGGGCCGGCGGCGCGGCCAAGCGCGAATCCAGGCGCGAACCCGCCGAAACCGTCGCCGGCTGGGTACGCCTGCGCAAGCTCTTCAACCGCACAACCCGCAACCCGCAGAAGACGGTGCGGATCGCGATGGCGCTGGCGATCGTCGGCTGGATCTGCGGCTTGCTCTCCCCGGTTACCACCGACATCCAGCAGCTCGTCCCCTCAAGCCTCGGGGCGGTGAAGGACGCCAAGGAGTTCCAGAAACTGACCGGCACTTCCGGACAAGTGGATGTCTTGGTGCGCTCAGAGAACGTCACGAACCCGAAGACGCTCAAGTGGATGATCGATTTCCAGAAGGCCGCTTTGGCGGAGGCCGGCTACAAGGGCGAGAATCCCAACTGCACGAAGTCGACGCTCTGCCCGGCGCTTTCGCTGAGCGGTCTCTTCGAGGGCCAGAAGCTCACCGAGGCCAACATCCAGCGCCTGCTCGGCCAAGTCGGCGACTTCTCGCGTGGTGCTGTCACCCCGGACCGCAAGATGGCGACGATCGCATTCGGTCTACGCGAAGAATCGCTCAACGACCAGAAGAAGGCGATCGACAAGCTGCGCGAGCGGATCGAGAAGCACCCACCGCCGGCCGGCGTCAGCGCGGGTGTCGTTGGCCTGAGCGCCCAGGCGGCTGACGCAAGCGGTTCGATGAGCAATCCGCTGCGGCGCCTGCTGATCGCGCTCGTGGCGCTCGGCCTGCTCTTCCTCGTTGTCCGCGGCGTTTCGGCAAGCTGGCGCGCTGCCGCCGCCCCAGTGCTTTCCGTAGCTGCTGCCGCGGGAATCTCCGCGCTGCTGCTGTTCATTGCACGGGTCGACTTGAACCCAATGTCGGCGGCGCTGGGCGTATTCATCGTGGCGATCGCCGGCGAATTCACCCTGCTGATACACATGCAGTATCTGCGAGAACGGGCAAAGGGCGAAGGCGAAGACGTGATTGCCGCATTCAGGCGCGCATATCTGCGGATCGGCCCGGCCGTCTTTGCTTCGGGCGTGACCGCAATCGCTGGATTCGCCGCACTCGCCGTCAGCGACATCGGCATGCTGCGCGGATTCGCGCTGGTCGCCGTCGTCGACCTGACGGTTGCGCTGGCGAGCACCGTCTTGCTCCTGCCGGCGATCACCGCTTGGCTTGAATCTCGGCGATGAACACGTTCTGGCGCGCCTTCATCGGTCTGCTTGCGATCGGGGTGGTGATCTCGCTGGTGGCGCTGATGGACAACTCACGTCCGATCGGCTCTGAGAACCTCGTCGGCAAGCCCCTGCCGGATTTCGCCGCGCCGCTCGCCTCTGGCACCCAGGAGGGCGACGCCAACATCTACACGCCTGCGCAGGCCAAAGCGGCGAAGTCAGTGGCCGCATGCGATGTGGATCTGCCCGGAGTGTTCGTCTCCTGCCGTGACCTCAAGGGCGAGGCGGTCCTCACCTTCTGGAACACCACCAAGCCAGAATGCGTCAAGCAGGTCGACGTTCTGGATGGCTTTGCAGGCAAAAACAGGGATGTCGAGACCGCTGCTGTGGCCTTCGACCAAGGTGAGTCGACGGTCCGCGCATTCACCAAAGGGCGCGACTGGTCGATCCCGCTCCCGATTGATCGCGACGGCGCCGCAGCGGGCCTGTATGCCGTGGCCGGCTGTCCGTCGACCTTTTTCATCCAGGACGGCGAGATCACCGGCGTTAAGCTCGGCACGCTCTCGGCCGCCGAGATCGCAAGTCGGCTCGGCGCGACGGGCAGCACCGGAAACTGATGGGAAAACGCTCCAGACAGCGCGAGGGCGGCGCCGACAGCGCCGCCAAGAGCAAGCCGTCGCTGCGCGAACGCGCGGACGCCGCCAGCAAGGTCGCCGAGAAGCGCATCAAAGAGCGCCCGGCTGCTCCTTGGGACCCGTTCCCGCTGACCGAGCTCGCGGTCTTATCGGGGCTTGTGCTGATGGTGATCGGCGCGGTGCTCGGCGGTCAGACTGGCAAGGGCTTGATCGTCTCCGGGGTTGTACTGGCGTGCATCGGCGGGCTTGAGACCGCTCTCAGAGAGCAGCTGGCCGGCTACCGGTCACACTCCGGTCTGTTGGCCGGGCTCGCGGCGCTGCTCGCCTTGATCGGCACCACCGCGCTACTGAAGATCAGCGTCGCCGTGGCAGCAGCGATCGCCATCGGGGTGTTTGCGCTGGTGTTTCCGGCGCTGCGGCGGGCCTTCGTCCGCAAGTCCGGCGGCGGAGGCGTACTCTGAACTAGAAACAGTTTCGGCTACGGTAGATTCTTCCGAGTTTGAACTTGAGTCAAATGGGATCAATGGGGGAAACTGAGCAAAATGGCTGCGGAGCAGGTGGTGCACGGACCGTCTGAAATCAAGTCCGGTCGCATGAAAGTCAGTGCATTCTGGATGTTCGTCATCGGAATGGCTATGTGGGTCGGCGTGCCGGGATTCTGGCTCTACGTCGGATCGCAGATCAAAGCTTCATCGAACTCGCTGAGCCTTGCGCTCGTGGTGATGGGCGTCGGCGCGGTTGTCACGATTGTCGTGCTGGTCAAGATTCTCGGAAACCTCCACCGCAGCTGGTACGAGGAGTACGAGGAGCTGAACGACCGCAAGCCGCAGCGCACTCCGCTCGAACCAGTGCTGGTCGTCAGCGCCTTTCTCGCGCTCGCGGTCTTCGGCGTCTGGTTTGCGTTCTTCGCCGGCGGTGGCGGTCCGACGGTCGGACCGCAGTAGCGGCTACTCGACGACGATCCCAGGTCCGTCAGTGGCGATCTCGACGATGTTGCCGTCGGGGTCGCGGAAGTAGATCGAGCTGTAATACGTGCGGTTGATCGGCTCGGTCGCCTGGACGCCGTGCTCGGTCAGGTGACGTTGCCAGGCCGCCAGCTCCTCCAGCGAACCGGCCCTCAGCGCGAAGTGGTGGACGACTCCGACGCCGATCGAGCCCTGCTCCATGTGTGGATACTCCATGAACGACACGAGCGTGCCTGGTGAGGCCTCGGGGTCGCCAAAGTAGAAGTGACGCGCGGTCGGATCATCCTCGTTGGCCGCGCGCTTGACGAGGGTGAGGCCGAGCAGGTCGCGATAGAAGCTCACCGTGCGCTCGAGATTCGCGCAGATCGCGGTGATGTGGTGGATGCCGCGCAGCTTCAACTCAATCGGCTCCTGAGCGGGCGGGGCGCTTGGAGCGGGATCGCCGGGAGCGGGTGGTGTGACGGCATCGTTCACGAGTTGCAGAGCCTACCGGGGCGGGCGCCGGGAAAGCGCCCGCCCGCGGTCAGATCGATGGCTTATGCGGCGGCGCGGTAGACGACGCTCGCCGCGAGGTCGGGCGAGGGGCGGCCGGCGACAAGGACGGCGGCCATGGCCGAGCGCTGGCGCTCGGTGAGGGACCTGATCGTTTTGGTCTCGCTGAGACCGATCGAGTCCATGAACTTGGCGCAGCGGGTCGATCCCCAGCGCTTCTGGCTCGTCAGGAGCTCGGCGATCTCCATGCCGGCAACTTCATCGGCCGGATCAAGGAGGACATCGGCAACGGCGACATCACCGCGGGCGACGCGGCGTTTGAGCTCGGCGCGAGCGAGACGGATGCGGTTGGCCTGCTCGAGTGCTCGCATGTTCTGGCGACCGGCGCGCGGGGTGGCGGGTGCCGGAGCTGGGTCTGAGTTGTTCACTTATTCGTACCTCCGGTTTTCGAGGTTTGACGGGTCAAACGCTTCACAGCAGTTGCTCACACGGAAGCAAGAAGGCCTTCGCCATTCGAGGGCGCACAGGACCGCCCGGCTCCCCGCCGGCTTCGATCAAACGCCTTTATGAATGGTCCCCTTTGGCAGATCCGAGAGACCGTGTCAGCGAGTTGCACCTTACGACGGAATGTTTCAAATTTGTGACGCGGGCGTTTTTAAATCCCGCTCAGAGCGAACATTTTGTGCACGTCCGAGTTTGTGAAATTTTGGACAAATTGATTCCGTCCGATGGGGTCGCAATCCGCACAAATGGGCGGAATCTAAGTGACTTTTCGGTCAGTTTGGCCGGCTGGCCAATCTGGTGTAGGCGCCGCCGCCGCGCGACGCGAGCAAGCGATTCTTGGCAACCACATACGTCCTGTGGCGCGTCACAAGACGTATGTGATGGACGGAAACCGCTTGGGAATGCGGGATCCGGGTGATGTTCCCGGTGGTCAGGCTGCGGATTCGCGCTTCATCGCCGGGTGCTTTTCGGCGACGGCGAGGATGCGTTCGATCGCGGAGTCGAGGTGCTCGCGCTCGTGCGTTGCCATCACCGAGGTACGCAGCAGCGCGCTGCCGTGCGGCACGGCGGGGTGCATGGCGACATTGCAGTAGAGGCCGGCGTCGTAGAGCTCTTTCCAGACCAGACCGGCTTCCCAGTCTTCTCCGACGACGATCGGCACGACAGGCGTGAATGGCTTGATCGAGTAGCGGCCGGCCATCTCGGTGCCGGGGTCGACCACGCGCAGGCCGGCGGCGTCGAGCTGGGTCCAGAGGTATTCGGCGTTCTTCAGCAATCGCGCCATCAGCGCGCGGCCCTCGTCGCTCTTGGCGATCTTGACCGCCGCGAGCGCCGCGCCGATCGCGGCCGGAACTGCGCTGGCCGTAAAGAGGAATGAGCGCGAGTAAAGGCGCAGGTAGTCGACGATGTCGGCGTCGGCGGCAATAAACCCGCCGCAGCTGGCAAGCGACTTCGAGAAAGTGCCCATCCGCAGATCGACCTGATCCTCAATCCCAAGCAGCTCGCTCGCTCCGACGCCGCGCGCGCCGAGCACGCCGACCCCGTGGGCCTCATCGACCATCAGCCGCGCTCCGTATGACTTGGTGAGCTCCGCGATCCGCGGCAGATCGGCGATGTCGCCTTCCATCGAGTAGACGCCGTCGACAACCACGAGCACGCCGCCGCCGTCGCCCTGAGCGCGGTCGAGCATCGTCTCGAGCTTGTCGAGCCGCCCGTGGCGAAACGGGCGGACCTTGGCGCCGGAGAGTGCGATCCCGTCGAGCAGGGAGGCGTGGTCGCCCGCGTCGCAGATCACGGTGTCTCCGGGCTGGAGCATCGCCGAGAGGCAGCCGAGGTTCGCCTGGTAGCCGGTGGTGAAGACGATCGAGTCGCCGGTGCCGTACCAGTCGGCGATTTCGCGCTCAAGCTCGGTGTGGATGTCGATCGTTCCGTTGAGCAGACGCGATCCGGTGAGCGCGGTGCCGTACTTCTCGAGTGCGTCGCGAGCACCCTGGATCACGCGCTCGTCGCCGGTCAGCCCGAGGTAGTTGTTCGAGCCGAGCATCACGCGCTCCATGCCCTCCATCTGCACGACTGGCCCGGCAGGGCCCTCGAGCAGGCGGAAGAACGGGAGCATGTCGTGCTCGCGGGCGGCGGCGATTATCTCGGCGCGCTCGTGCTTGCGCGCGCGCTCGAATAGATCGACCGCGGGGCCCGGAGAAATGGTCTGTGCCTCACTAGAGTCCACGCCGTGAGCGATCCTATCGACGTACAGCCGGTGCGCGGCAAAGCCGATCTGAAGGCCTTCGTCGACTTCCCGTATGAGCTCTACGGCAAGTCGAGCAATTGGGTGCCGCCGCTGAAGATGGACATCAAGGATCAGCTCAACGCCAAGAAGAATCCTTGGTTTGAGCATGCCGAGGCTGAGTTCTTTCTGGCGCGGCGCGGGGGAGAGATCGTCGGGCGCATCAGTGCCCACATCGACCGCAATTTCAACGAGTTCCAGGGCAACGACTGGGGTCTCTTCGGCTGGTTTGAGTGCATCGATGACGCCGCTGTTGCCGGGGCGCTCTACGACACGGCGGCCGCCTGGCTCAAGGAGCGGGGCCGCGACCGCATGGTGGGTCCGTTCAGCTACACGACAAACGACGAGTGCGGCGTTCTGATCGAGGGCTTCGAGATCCCGCCGGCGATTCTTGAGCCCTGGAACTACGCGTACTACCCGCAGCTCTTCGACGGCGCCGGATTCACCAAGGCGATGGATCTGTTGATGTACAAGATGGAACTCGCAGACAAGGACAAGGTGCGCCCAGCCGTTTACATGGCGGCCGATCGCGTCGACGAGTCGAGCTACCGCTTCAAGCGCTTCTCGCGCCTGACACTCAATTCAGACGTCGACCGCTTCCTTGACATCTACAACGAGTCCTGGGAGAAGAACTGGGGATTTGTGCCGCTGACCGAGAAAGAAGTGCGCCACTACGCCAAGACCCTGCTGCCGGTGCTCGATAAGAACTGGGCCTTCGTGATCGTGGCCGACGACGGTGACAACGCCGGCGCGGCTTTGACGCTCCCGGACTACAACCAGGTCTTGAAGCACCTCGGCGGGCGGCTGCTGCCGTTCGGCTGGCTGAAGTTCCTTTGGTATCGGCGCAAGATCGACCGCGTGCGGGTTTTTGCTTTGGGAGTGAAGCCGCGCTACCGCACCACGGGGCTTGCCGCGAAGCTCTACATCGAGCACCTCGACGCCGCTGAGCGCACCGGAGTGGTCGGCGGAACAATGGGCTGGATCCTGGAGAACAACCGCCCGATGAACAAGTCGATCGAGGCGCTGGGCGGGACGGCGATCAAGCGCTTTCGGCTTTATGAGCGGATGCTCTAACCGCGTCTGCCGATTTCGGTTATCCGGCGCACCGTTAGACTCCGTGAATGGCCTTTGCCTCGCCTTTCAAGCGCGCTTCAATCGAAGGTTCGCCCGCTGAATCAGACCCGCAGGACACCGGGGAAGAGCTGGTGATCGACGTCGAAGCCAGCGAAGTCGTCGAGGCTCCGGGCGTGGCACCGATCCCGCGATCGGCCGCTGTCCCGGCAGCGAACTCGCCGCATGCCGTTGAGAAGCGCTCCGACCGCGAAGTCGCTGTGCGCAACGTCGCCGTGGCGACGGCAGGCGGATTGGTTGCGGGCGCCGCGACAATCGCCGTAGCGGCCGTCGCCAAATCGGCCGCCAAGCACGCCACGGCACCGACCCCGGGGCTCTCGCGCCGCCGCAAGAAGGACATCACGCAGTCCCAGTCCTTCCTCGTCGACGTCCACGTGCTCAAACCGGGCCGCTAGCGAATTTCTGCGAAGAAATACGTCTTGCCGATTTCGGCAAGACGTACCTCTTGGCAGGAAGCGGCTTGTTTGCGCTAGTTGACCTTGACCGTCGCGGAGACGTTGCGCAGCGAGCCGTCGGTGCCCATCGTCTTCACCTTGACCTTCAGCGACTTCTTGATCAACAGGACGCTGCGCAGCGGCTTCATCTTGACGATCTTCGATCCCGGCAGGATTGAGATCGGGTCGGTCGCCATCAGCCGGCTGCCTGCGTAGACGGCGATCGTTCCGACACAGCGCGTGGCGACGATCGCGGCGCAGAAGATCGGCACGCGGATGAAGGAGCGATTGACGCTTGCGCGCTTCCCGATCGTCACTGAGGGCGCGCCGAAGACGCTTCCGCTCGGGCCGATCGGCCCCTGAGCGCCGGTGTCGCCCTTTGCCCCTTGGGAACCGGTTGCACCGGTCGGCCCGGTAGCGCCGGTAGCGCCCGTGGCGCCAGTCTGGCCAGTCGATCCGGTCGCGCCCGTGCCTCCGGTCGCACCGGCCGCGCCAGTCTGTCCAGTGGCGCCCTTGGTACCGGTCGCCCCGGTCTGTCCAGTCGCGCCAGTGGCCCCGGTCGCGCCAGTCAGGCCGGTCTGCCCGGTCGCGCCCGTGGCGCCAGTAGCCCCGGTCTGTCCGGTCACGCCAGTGGCCCCAGTCGACCCGGTCGCGCCTGTCTGTCCGGTCATACCCGTCGCCCCCGTTGCGCCTGTGGCACCGGTCAACCCGGTCTGCCCAGTCGCGCCCGTCGCCCCGGTTGCACCTGTGAGGCCCGTCTGCCCAGTGGCGCCGGTCGCTCCGGTTGCGCCAGTCAAGCCGGTCTGACCGGTTGCGCCTGTCGGTCCGGACTCTCCAGCGGGCCCGCTCGGACCTGCAGGACCACTTGGCCCAGCCGGCCCCGTCTCGCCGGTTTCGCCGGTAGCGCCAGTAGCGCCGGTCTCTCCAGTGGCACCGGTGGCCCCAGTGGGCCCAACGCTTCCAAGCGCCGGGGTTGTCACCGAAACGTTGTCGATCAGGAATCCTCGCGCGATGTTCAGCGGCTCAGCGGCCCCGTCCGAATTAAAGCTCAGCGAATCAACCGTTGCCGGTGCGGCTTCGCCGGTCGTTCGGCGGTAGTCCTCCCAGGTTGTCGCGCCGACCGGCGTGACATCGGCACCGTCGATCAGAACGTTCATCTGGTCGTTGTCCGGACCATCCACAAAGTCGATCGCCAGCTTCACGCGATGCGGCAGCAAACGATCAAGCACGGCCACATCAACAGAGCGAAAGTCCTCGTCGTCTGCGCTGTAGTCCTTGAAGATCACGTGAATCCCATCGAGCTGGTCCTCGAACGCCAGATAACTCATTCGCGCGCCGTCTCCGCGGTCTGGGCTGACGCTCATCTCCAGCCCGAGTTGCGGCAGCAGCGGCAGTGTGCTCGCGATGTTGAAGCTCGCCTCAAAGTGCGAGCGGCGCTCGCCGCCGGAGATTCCCTTCGATCGCGCCGCGGTTTCGCCAGCTTCATTCGCGATCGACGGGCTGAAGACCTGATCGTCAAGGCAGTTGCTGGTGACCGCGTTGCTCACCCGCAGCGCAATGGACCCGAAGGCCTCCACGTACGAGGGGGTGAGCAGGTCGAGCGCGAACAGCGAGCTGACCTTCTGGTCGTAGTTCGCGCAGCCTTGCCCGTCCGCGCCGTAGCTGACCCAGCCGCCCTGCGTGTGGATCGATCCGGACGAGTAGAACGGCGGCTCGATCAGCGAAGTGGTGGTGTCCGCACTCGCCGTCGACGCGGAGGCGCCCAGCGCGAAAACACAGATCGCAGCGATCAGTCCGGCGCGAATCGAGCGCGGAATGCCCAGCATTTGAAAACAACTCCTTGGGGGTATGCGCGCGCGGAGTTAGTCCAGAGCCACACGCGACTGTCCTTGCCGAGATGCACGAGAAGGTTGAGCCAACCATCTCGGCTTTGCCCAATATACCCCAGGGTAGGTGGCTGCGCAAGACCGTGAACAGAGACATTCACGGTCCCGCGCATGGGATTTTCTAGTTGATCGATCCGGTGTCGTCGTCGTTCTCTTGGGTCTCGCCAGCGCCCGGCACGACGCCCGGCAGCAGGTCGTTCGTGATCGCATCGGTGTAGGTGGTGCCGGTGGTCGACAGCTCACCGTTGTCGCGCATCCACTTGCCGTAGGTCGCCCAGATCGTCGGGTCGAGCCAGCCGAACGGGTTGTCGCCGATGTTCTTCTGCGCGAGGATCGGCAGCGTCACGCGCAGGCTCTCCGTGTTGAACTTACGGTCCTTGGGCGTCTTCTTGAGGTCGGGATACTCGCTCGCAAGTGCATCGAACGCCTTGTCCGGATTTGCCACAGCGTCCTTCGTGCCCTCCTGCAAGCCGGCGATAAAGCGGCGGTACGTTTCGACGCGCCGGCCGTCTTCGAGGCGATCGGAGTTGGCGATCACGACCAGCTCGTTGTAGGTCGGCGACCCGGCGTCGTCGACTGGAATCACGGTCGGCTTGAGACCGGCCTGCTTGAGCTGCACGCCCTCGACGTTCCAATACCCGGTGATCGACGCATCGGCACGGCCGGCAACCAGCACCTGTTGAAGCTTGTAGCCGACGTTGACCTGCTTGACGCTCTTCGGCGCGACGCCGTTGTCCTGCAAGATCGTGTCGAGCGTTGACGAGTTGTCGTCGCCCGACACCGCGACGGTCTTGCCTTTCAGGCCCTTGATCGACTTGATTCCCGACTTCTTCAGCCAGATCAGCGAGTTGAGCGGCACGTTGACGATCGCGGCGATCGCCTTGACCTTCGCTCCCTTGTCTTGCGCCTGGAGCACGTAGCTCGCGTAGGAGATGCCGAGGTCGACACGGCCCGCCTCGACCTGCTGGATCACGCCGGCGCCATCGGTTGGAATCTGCGGCTCAACCACCAGCGCACGCTTCTTGAACGCACCGTCAGCCATCGCGGTGTAGATCCCCGCGTGGTTGGCGTTGGGCTGCCAGTCGAGCATCAGGTTGATCTTGTCCGGGCGAACCTCGCTGGGGGTGGTCGGTTCGGCCTTTTCGCCGCAGCCGGCGACCACGACGGCTGTCAGCAGGAAGGCGACAAGAAGCGAGAGGCGATGTGCGGGACGGTTGCGGTTCAAGGGGTTCTCCTGGGGTTTGATTGTGGTCAACGTTGGTTTGAGGCGTGCCGCTCCCACGGCACCAGCTTGCGTTCGAGCAGGGCCATCAGGCCGTATAGCGCGAGCGCTCCGAGCGTGAGGATCAGAATCGCGGCGTAGACGCGCGAGGTGGAAAAGGTCGGGGTGCCGCGGGCGATCAGGTAGCCGAGCCCCTCGGTTGCGCCGGCGTACTCGGCGAAAACGGCGGCGATGAACGCCCATGTCGCGGCGATACGCACCCCGCCGAGCGTCCGTGGCAGCGCCGCCGGCAGCTCGGCCAGACGCAGGATCCGCGCGCGGCCAGAGCCGAGCGAGCGCATCAGCTGCACCAACTGTGGGTCGGTGCTGCGCAGGCCGTCGAAAGTCCCGATCACCACGGGGAAGAAGCAGGCGATCGCCACGATCAGCACCTTCGTCTCCATACCGAATCCGAACGCGATGACCAGCAGCGGCGCAAGCACAACGGACGGCACCGCCTGGGAGGCGACGACCACGGGCAGCGTCGCGTCGCGAAGCAGAGGGGAGAGGTGCAGCACCACGCCGATCATCACTCCGAACAGACAGGCGATCAACAGGCCGAAGAGGGCTTCTTGGGCGGTGACTAGCGCCGCCGGCGCAAGCAGGTCGAGCTCCCCGGTCAGGGTGCGCGCGACCTCCCAGGGTCCGACGACGATCAGAGCACTCAGGCCGCTCGCGCGTACGGCCAGCTCCCAGGCGGCGATCAGCACCACGAAGGCGACTATCGGACTTACCCAGCGACGGCGCTTGCTCGCATTGCTCATGCCAGAACCTCAAGCACGCGCGCTTTGTGGGCCGCAAAATCACTTGAAGTCACCCACTCGCTGCGCCGGACGGATCGCGGCCGGCCGATCGTGAGCTCGCCCGAGACCGCACCCGGCCGGCCGGTCATCACGATCACGCGGTCGGCCAGCGTCAAAGCCTCGTCGACATCGTGGGTCACCAGCAAGAGCGTGCGCGGCTCTTCGGCCAGCGCGTCCTCGAGCCACTCCTGCATCTGCCCGCGGGTGATCGAGTCGAGCGCTCCAAACGGCTCGTCGAGGGCCAGCAGCGGCCGGCCGGTGAGCATCGTGCGCAGGAACGCCACGCGCTGGCGCATGCCACCCGATAGCTCCCAACTGCGCGATCGCTCAAATGACTGCAGGCCGAAACGTTCGAAGAGCGGGGCCGCCTTCGCGCGCGCCTCGCGGGCGGGAACCCCCTGGGCTTCGAGTGCGAATGCGGCGTTCGCCAACGCACTGCGCCAGGGGACGAGCAGATCGCGCTGCGGCATCAGCGCCACGGCCTCGGAGACATCAACCGTGCCTGAGGTCGGTTCGAGCAATCCGGCGGCCAGCGCCAGCAGGGTCGACTTGCCGCAGCCCGACGGGCCGACGACGGCGACGCGTTCGCCCGAGTGGACGGCCAGCGAGAGCCCGCGTACGGCCTCGACTTCCTGCCGGCCGCGGTAGACGACCGATACATCGCTCAGCGCCAGCGCTACCGGACTCGGTGCGTGCGCGAGCTGAGCATCGCTCTGCGGCGGTGGGCCGGCCTGCGGCTCCAATGCCTGTTTGTGAGCTGGCATTCTTGCTTCCTTCGCGGGAATTACCCCACAGGTTCAAAGGGTCCGTGGCGGCGGTGCCGGCTGTCCCGGCGCCCGTCCACGATCTCAGCCCGCTTGACCGCGAGCTCCCCTGGTCGGTACTGCTTGAAACAGCCTACACAGGCAGGCGCGACGACTCAGCGGCCGCGCACAGCGGTCAGCTCGCGAACGAACTCTTCGAGCTGCTTTGTGGTCCAGCACTCGAATACGCCGTCGCAGTGGTTTTCGTAGACGCCGATCACCGAGTCGCCGTAATTCCAATAGAGCCGCGGCTCGGGATTGAGCCAGAACGACCGACCGGCCTTCTCGGTGACCATCCCGAACAGATCTGCGCGCGGCTCACGCCCGTTGGTCCGCGCATCGCCGAGCACGATCACGGTCGAGCGCGGATCAAGGTCTGCGGCGACCTGCTCGTAGAAGTCAACCCAAACGCGGCCGTAGTCGGTGTAGCCGGAGATGTCGGCGACGCCTGCGGTGTTGGAGATCCGCTCGGAGGCGGCTTTGAAGGAGCGCTCCTGCTCGAAGACGTCGGTCACTTCCGCCACGCGCTCGATGAAGACGAAGGTGCGCAGGCGCTTGAAGCTGTCGTGCAGGGCGTGCAGGATCGACAGGAAGAAGACGCTGGCGCTGGTGACGCTGGTTGAGACGTCGCAAAGTACGTAGAGCTCCGGCCGCCGGGGGCGGCGCGGCTTGTAGCGCAGTGTCAGCGGCACGCCACCGGTCTCAAGCGATGCCCGCATCGTCTGGCGCACATCGATCGGACCGCTGCGCTGGTGGCCGCGTTGCTCAAGACCTTGCGTCGCCATCGCGCGCTTGAGCATCTTCACCGAGCGCTGCACGGCCGCGAGGTCCTGGGCTCCGCCTGAGGGAAGCGCGCGGTTCAGTTCATTCAGCGGACGGGTGCTTGGTAGCTGGCCGGTTTCGGCGATCAAACGGGCTTCGAGCTCCCGGCGCACATGTTGCTCGAACTTCTGCAGCTGCTCGCGCATCTCGGCGCCATCTTCGCCTGCCGGCAGGTCCTGCGAGCGAAGCTCCAGTTGCCTGCGAACGCGCTGCACGTCTACTCCGATCACGCCGCTGCTGGTGCCACCGGAGAGCGTGAGGATCGAGAGCCGTGCAAGATCGAGCAGCGCGTCGTCGTCGCCATTCTCCAGCGCCTCCATGATCGCCTCGCGCAGCGCCTGGATGTCGATCTCGGCCTCGCCCGACTCGCCACCGGCCTGCGGCTCGCCGCCCTCGGCTTGTTGAGTCTGGCCGTCTGGGTGCTCGTTGCCGCTCTGGCCCTGCGCGCGCTCCCTGGCCGCCTCGGCCTCGGTGGCGCGGAAGAAGTAACGATCGAAGACCGCGCCGAAGAGTTCCCGGTCCTCCTGGGACTTGGCGATCGTCGTCGACATTGCCTCCTTGAACGCGACGCGCTCGCGCCAGTCGACGGCGCCGAGCGCTTCGAAGGCGTCGAGCAGTTCTGAGGTGCCGACATGCATCCCTTCATCGCGCAGCTCCCGTGCGAAGTCCACGAGCAGCGGCTCAAACCCACGCGTGTCTTCGCCCGGCCCGCCGGAAGTGAACTTTGCCCAGGCCGGCGTCTCAGCACCCATCAAACCCACCTCGCGAACTGCGCACCTTTGGTGCGCAGTGGCGAATCGCGTGTTGGAATCCCTTGTTCAAGGGGTCCTTAGCTGCGCACCTTTGGTGCGAAGTCGCGAATCGCGCTAGATCGAAGCGTCCGGCGGCTCGGTCCCGGCGTCGGCGGGCCCACCCACTGCGCACCATAGGTGCGCAGCTAACGATCCCTCTACTAAGCCGTTTCTCGTAGCCAGATCTCACTGCGCACCAAAGGTGCGCAGTTGAGGACGGCGAGGGGGTGGGCGCTTGGACTTGGGGCTCCACCGGATTTCAATGCCTCTCAGCTGCGGCGCGGCGCGCCGATTGCCGCCGCGCCTGACTGCCCGAGCTTGACGCCGACGCGTTCGGCAACGAGGTCGAGGTCGGTGCGGTGCTTGACGATGATGCTCATCGTGTCTTCGAAGGTCTTGCGGTCGATCTGATCGGCCCCGAGCAACAACAGTGTGCGCGCCCAGTCGATCGACTCGCTGATGCTCGGCGGCTTCTTGACATCGAGATCACGCACCATGCGCACGACCTCGACGATCCGCTCGGCGACCTTCTGATCGAGCTCAGGGACATGCAGCCGGACGATCTCGACCTCGCGTGAGTTGTCCGGGTAGTCGAGCCAGAGGTAGAGGCAGCGGCGCTTGAGCGCTTCGGTCAATTCGCGCGAGTCGTTGCTGGTGAGCAGCACGATCGGGTGGGTTGTTGCCTCGACCACGCCGAGCTCAGGAATCGAGACCTGGAAGTCCGAGAGGATCTCCAGCAGCAGCGCCTCGAACTCGTGATCGGTCTTGTCGATCTCGTCGATCAGCAGCACCACCGGATCCGGGGAGGCGATCGCCTGCAAGAGCGGGCGCGTGAGCAGAAACTCCTCGGAAAAGATGTTGTCCTGGACAGAGTCCCAGTTGGCGGTTTCCGAGCCGGTCGCGGCGCCGCTCTGGATCCGCAGCAGCTGCTTCTTGTAGTTCCACTCGTAGAGCGCCTTGGCCTCGTCGACGCCCTCGTAGCACTGCAGGCGGATCAGCTCGCGTCCGGTGTATCGCGAGATCGCCTTGGCCAGCTCGGTCTTGCCGACGCCGGCTGGGCCCTCGACCAGCACGGGCTTGCCGAGCTTGACCGCCAGGTAGCTCACCAGCGCGGTGGTCTCGTCGGCGAGGTAGCCGGCGCCGGAGAGGCCGCGCGCGACGTCCTCGGGCGAGCCGATCGCGGCGTTGTCAATTGGCGAAGCGGGCTCAGCTGCGTTCATTGACCGATGGTACCTGCGCGGGTCTTTGGTTCAGCCCGCGTAGTCGTGCTCGTACCAGCGCCGGCCCTCTTCGAAGCGGATCGTCATCCCGGCAAGGAAGAGCGCCGCACAGCCGAAGACGACGACCAGCTGGCCGCGCGTGCTGGCCGAGTCGAAGAACACATTCGCCAGAGCGACCAGAGCCGCCCACAGGCCACCGACGGCCAGCAGCGTTCCATCGGCGAAGGGGCTTGCGAACTGGTGCGACTCGACGTAGCGGGCCAGCATCCGCACGCAAGAAACGGCCACAAGCAGCTGCGCGCCCTCGATCCATCCGAAATCCGGCATGCTCAGCACAGACCCGATCGCGACGATCGTCGCGCCGGCCAGCGCGACCTTTCTCCAGGTGTCCAGGTCGCGAAAGCGCGCGTATGGCAGCAGCAGGATCCGCAGACCGCGCTCGTGAGGCGGGCGATCAACGCCGCGCGCCATCGATCAGGCCCCGGGGAGCTTCAGCCTCGAGATCTTCGAGCCGTTGCTCATGTAGAGGTAGCGATCGGTCGCCACCAGCGCCCAGCCAGTGCGGCCGCGCGCGCCGGAAATCGTCCGCCGCTTCTTCGTGGAGAGGTCGTAGCGCTTGAGGCTTGAGTCCGCGAAGACCCCGAAGAACACATCACCGCGCCACTGTCCGGCCTGCTTGGACTTCGGGATCGCCACGCCCGAAGGGGTGCCGCTGAGCTTGAGCACGGGGCGTCCGGATCCCCTCCCGGCGCAGTCGGTACGCGGCGGCTCCCAGCCGTAGTTGACGCCGGCGCGTCCGATGTTCATCTCGTCGCAGCCGTCGCCCACGTCGGCGACCCAGAGCCGGCCTTGGCGGTCCCAGTCAAAGCTGAACGGATTGCGCAGTCCACAGGCCCAGATACGACCGTCCTCGATCGTCCGCTTGGCGGTGTTTGAAGCGTTTCCGCAACTGGTCGGGTTGCCCGTCGCGCCGCGGTTGGTGGCACTGGGATTCAGCCGCAGGATCTTCCCGAACGGAACCGAGAGATCCTGCGCGCGCGAGGGACCTTTCTCCGGGTCGCCGTTTTCACCGAGGTCGCCGAGTCCGAGGTAGAGCGCGCCGTCCGGCCCCAGATGCAGGCCGCCGCCCACGTGGTTAGACGCACTGCTCGGGTGGCCGGCCGAGAAGACCAGCTTGTCGGCCTTGAGCTTGCCGCCGGAAGGCCGCAGGCGCCAGATGCAGTGCGCGTTTATCTCGCCGGAACTCTCGCCGCTGGTCGGATTGGGGCACCCGTCGCGCGAGGTCGTGTAGTAGGCCCAGACGTGACCGTCTGGGCCGCTGGTCAGACCAAGCAGTCCAGCTTCGCCACCGCCTGCGACGCGCAGGCGCGCAAGCGTCGTGCGCTTCCCGCGCGCCACACGGATGATCCGCCCACTGTCCTTCTCGGCGTAGAGCAGCCGGCCACGCGTGTCGAACGTCAGGCCCAGTGCACTCTCGGTGTTGTTCACGTAGGTGCGAGCCTTGCTGCTTGCGGCGGCCGAGCCTTC
Organism: Actinomycetes bacterium; assembly: GCA_023404495.1. Classification (GTDB taxonomy): domain Bacteria; phylum Actinomycetota; class Thermoleophilia; order Solirubrobacterales; family JACPNS01; genus JACPNS01. The sequence goes on from JAEYBE010000048.1 coordinate 150,557, forward strand.
AGCCGGTGCGTCGCCCGCGGGGCCGCTGGCACTACCCGAGGCGCAGGCCCAAAGCGAAATAGCTGCCAGCGACGCAAGTAAGGTGCCGCCGGTCAAACGGGCTCGCACGGTCAGTTTGGATCGCTCAGTCAATCGGAATTTCTTCGACTCGGAAGTCCTCGTCACGGCGGCTGTCAATCCTTTCGATCATCGCGTTGATGATGTCGCGCAGCACCACGAGCAGGTCGCGGAGGGCACGTTCCATTTGTTTGCGCAGCTCAGGCGAGAGCGCGTCGCCGGCGACGCCAGCCAGTCCGTCAATTATGCGGACGATTGCGTCAACCAGACCCCGATCGATTCCCGGCTCGCGCGCGCCACGGGCGCGGCCGAAGTCCGCGTAAGGGTCTGCCGGATCGTCCCACGAGGAAGAAAACTCGTCTTCGCGGTCGCGGATGAAGTCGTCGAAGTCGTCAAATCCGCCCGCGCCGTTGCCGCCTGAGCCATTCCCGCGTTCGGTGCCCGGGCTCACGAGACGGCCTCCGCCGCGCGCTCGGACCGCAAGAACTCGATGCGCAGCCTGCCGTCCTCAACCTTCGCGCCGCTCGGGCGAAATCCGGTCATCGAAGAGGGGAGAATGATCGTGCGCTTCTGGTCGCCCACACGGACGACGACTTCGAGTCCGATCTTGTTCAAGCCGATATCACCCTTTTCCACGAATGGGAGCGCCAGCGTGAGCTGAGCCGTGTCGCCGTCGATGGCGATTTCCTGGATGATTGTGTCAAACAGGACACCCTGCGCTTTGATCCGTTCGTCGAAAAGCTCCCCAGAGAGCTTTGTGAGCATCGGCGGCCCAACGACTTCTTCATCGAAGTAGGGCGCGGTCAGCACCGGTACCGGCTCAAACGATTCGCGCACGCCGACCAGATGCTCCTGCTGTGTCTTGCGCCAGGCGGCGAAGTAGCCCTCTTCAGTCTGTTCGGGGAAGAGCCGGTTGACGATCACCGCGTCGGTCAGGTAGCCGTAGAGATTGAGGTACGTGAACGTGCGCATCGCCTCGCTGATCACCATCTTGTCCGGCGTCATCACCAGTCGCAGGCTGGTGTTCTCGTGGTCGCGGAGGATCTCGTTCATCGAGATCAGGCTGCCCACGAGGCGCTCGACCTCGTCGTAGACCTGTTTGTCGGGCAGCGGGATGTCCAGAAATGCCTTGGCGACCGGCCGGGCAGCGCTGATGATCCTGCGCTCCCACGGGAATACCTTCTCGATCCACCACTTCGCAACGTCAGGGAAGCTCAGCAGCCGCAGCGTCTCGCCGGTCGGCGCGCAGTCGACGACGATCACGTCGTAGTCGCCGGAATCGTGGTGTTCCTTGATCTGCAGCAGAGCGAAGAGCTCGTCAAAGCCCGGCGGGACCGTCAGCTCTTCGGCGGTGATGCGCTCCATTCCGCGGTCTTGCAGCAGCTCGGTCATCCAGCTCTGCACTGCCGACCAGCGGCGTTCCATCTCCTCCGTCGCCTGGACCTGCTGGGCGTGGAGGTTTGGCGCCACTTCAGTCGGCTGGCCGCCGAGTTCGGTTTCGAGCGAGTCGGCGAGGCTGTGTGCCGGATCGGTGCTCATCACGATCGTGCGCAGTCCGGCGCGCGCGCAGGCAAGTCCTGTGGCGGTCGCGACGCTGGTCTTGCCGACGCCGCCCTTGCCGGTGTAGAGGATTGTCCGCGGTGTCACCGCAGTGATTATTCCACGCGGGCATCCCGCGCCCGGACGATCAGCGCAGGTAGCTCTTGAACTTGTCGCGCGTGTCGCAGAACACGGCTTCTTTGGTGTTCTTGCAGAGCGTGTCGAGGAACTCGATCGTCAGGCGGTGGTAGTGCTCGTCGGTCTTCTCGCCATTCAGCGAATAGAGCGACCATGAGCCGGTGTCAAACATCGGCGTCTCGACCTTTGCCGCGGCGACACCCTTGCGGTAGAGCTTGCGCACGTGTTTGTCGTCGTTGAGCACGTAATAGGTTCGCATCCCGTTGAGCGACTGCAGGAACATGTTCAGGATGATCAGCTTCGAGGCACCGGAGTATCCGAGGTAGTGGTAGCCGCCGTCGCGGCGCAGGCGCACCCCGCGCGAGGGCGGCTGGTTGAACGACCGCGCTGCGTACTTCGCCGCGCGCATCATCGAGCGGTTGTGCATGCGGTAGCCGACGCGCGCCAACGCCTGCATCGCCGTGCCCTGCGAGATCGCGCTGATCCACGGCGCGGGGCTGCCGGAGAAGCCGAAGTAGTACTCCCAGGTGAGCGCGCCGTTGCGGCGGACGCCCCAGCGGATCAACTCGCGCGCGTAGGAGCGCTGGGCGCGACGCGACGGCGGCGTGTCGACCGTCCAGACGGCGTTCAGCTTCGCGAAGTTGCTCAGCGGGTGAAACTGCCAGCCGATCCCGGGGAAGTACTGGAAGATGATGCGGCTGTTGCCAAAGCGCCGGTCGGTGCCAGCGGCGACGGGCCCGTTGTGCCGGAACCAGCGGGTGTTGTTGCTGAGCGTCGTGAACAGCGGCGCCATGCGGTCAGCGCTGATGCGCCCCTGACGGGCCATCCGCTGGATCATCCGCACCTGCCACTTCATCGGGCCGCGGCGAACCTTGACTCGGTCGCGCTTGGCGCGGGCGCGCGGGGAGCTGCCGCGAATCGGCTTGTTCAGACTCGCTGAAAGCACGCGGGCCTTCTTGTAGACCTTCAGCGCCCAGCGCTGGCGGTGCTTGCTGATCTGGTGGCGGTTTTGAAGTTTTCCGAGCGATCGCTCGACTGGTCCCGCAGCGGGGGCGGGTGCCGCCGCAACCCAGGCTGACGCGGCGAGCGCAATCACGGCGCAGGCGAGCACGGCGGCGGCGATCCGCAATGTGCGGCGATCTGTCTTGACGAGGGACTGCATCTGGCTCACTTGGAGACCTGCGCGGTGTTGCCCGCCAGGTCCCGTGCGCTGATCGTGACAGCACTAGAGCTCGATTTCTTCACGCTGAAAACGCGCTTGCCGCGCGCGACGGTGCCGCGCGCGGTGCCGCCGCCGGGCGTACTGACGGTGACCGTTGAGACCTTCGAAAGGGTGAATGTGACGTAGATCCGGCCACGCCGTGTCTTCTTCGAGATGCCGGTGATCGTCGGTTTCTGCTTGAGATAGACGGCAAGCCGGTCCCGCAGCGAGCAAAACGTGGTCTCGCTGGACGTGTCCTCACACAGGCGCGAGAGGAACTCGACCAGCACCTGGTGGTAGTTGAGATTCGACTCGGCACCGCCGAGCTCGTAGTAGGACCAGGCACCGGTGTCGGACTTGGGCAACTCCACGCGCGCCGCGATCAGGCCGCGTTCGAAGAGCGCCATCGCGCCGTCGTCGCCGGTGATCTTCGCGTAGTCGTGCAGACCGTCAAGACCTTGGGCGAACATGTTGAAAATGATCGCGCTGCGGTTGCCCGAGTAGCCGAGAAAGTGCAGCCCGCCGTCGCGGGAGATCTTCAGGCCGGTCGGTGCCGAGACGTTGAAAGCCTTGGCACCCTTGGCCGCGGCGGCCGTGATCGCGGGATCGTTCAAGGCATTTCCCGACCTCGCCAGCGACTGGATCGCCGTGCCCTGCGAGATCGAACTGATGAACGGCGCCGTGCTCCCCGAGAACGGGAAGTAGTACTCCCAGGTCAGCGCCCCGCCGCGCGAGACGCCGAATCCGATCAGTTCGTGGGCGTATGCGGAGAGCGCCCGACGGCCCGCGGCAGACTTGTCGCTCCAGATCGCGTTCAGTCGGGCGAAGTTGGCCAGCGGATGAAACTGCCAGCCCCAGCCGGCGAAGTACTGGTAGTAGATGCGGCCGTCATCGAGTCGTGCGCGGGTGCCGACCGCCGCCGGGCCCTTCGTGCGAAACCAGTCGGTGTTGACCTGGAGCTGTGTGAAGAGCGGCCGCACTCGATCCGCCGTGATGCGGTTCTTCCTGGCAAGCGACTCAAGCGTCCGCAGCTGATTGGTCAGCGGCGTCTTGCGGCTGCCCTTGAGTTTCTTGTGCAGCGCGCGAGCGGCGAAGTAGGTCTTGCGCGCCTGCGCATGCTGGGCTGCGTCGATCTTGCCGCTGCTCTGCAGTTTGGCGAGCGAGCCCGTGACGCTGGCGCTTGCTCCCGGGGCGAGCAGGAGCGTGACCGCGAGCGCGCAGATGATCGCGCAGGCCGCCAGGCGCTTGTTTGAGTGCTCAGTCAAAAGTCGCATGCAATCTCGTTAAAACGCTACGGGTACTGCGGTTGCGCTGTCTTTAAGGGTCGTTTCGGTGGGTTTGTCCACTGATAGATTCGGCTTCGTTGTGGGAGAGGACAAGCAGGAAGAGCGGCAGGACAAGGAAGTGCGCGCCAGCGGCAGTCGCGCGTGGCTGTGGATCGCGGTGCCGGTGGCGGTGTTCGTCGTCCTCGTCGTCCTGATCCTCAACACCGGTCAGCCCAGCGCTTCGGCTTTGATGAAAAACGCTGCTTCAAGCTTCGGCGAAGTCAGGCGCGGCACCTTCCAGTTTGCGATCACGATCACCCCGCAGGGATCGTCCACCGCATCCCCGTCGGCGATCGAACTCTCGGGCCCATTCGAGCTGGTCCCCGGAAAACCGCTTCCGCGCGCGAGGATCACCTACACCGTCAGCTCCGGCGGTCGCAGCCAGGAAGTCGTCCTGCTGACGACCGGCGACAAGGCGTACACGGTGATCAAGGGCCAGGCCTATGAGCTGCCCGCGACAGCTACCAAGCAGCTCAAGGAGGCGACCAAAGACCTCAGCAAGGACGGGGGCGGCACGGGCCTGACCGGCTTGAAGCTCAACTTCGACAAATGGCTCGTCAACCCGCAGGTCTCCGCCGGCGGCGAGATCGACGGCACGGCGACCTGGCGCACGACCGCCGATGTCAACGTCGTCGAGGCGATGAAGGACCTCACCGGATCGCTCGGCACGCTCGGATCGATCACCGGCCAGCAGGTCCCGGCGCTGAAGAAGTCGCAGATCAAAGAGATCAAGGAGCAGATCAAGGACGCGAAGGTGGTCGTCTATGTCGGTCGCTACGACCGTTTCATCCGCCTGATGGATCTGACGATGACGTTCAAGACCCCGGAGAGCGCCGCCGCCGAAACCGGCGGTATCACCGGCGGGAAGATGAACATGCGAGTCGGAATCTCCGAGCCCAACCAGCCCGTCGACGTCAAGCCGCCGAAGAATCCACTGCCCTACAGCGCGCTGCAGTCGCTGGTCAATGGCCAGTCGTCGCAGACCGGGACGGCGCTCGACGACGGGGTGGGCCGGTAAGCTGCGCCGCGCTATGAACCGTTTCTCTTTCAAGTCTCTCTTCGTCCTGGCGACGCTCGCCGCAAGCCTCTTCGTGCTGACCGGATGTGGGTCGGACGCGAAGTCCGAGTCACCTGAGGCGGCGGTCAAAGCCGCGCTCGAGAAGACCTCGACGATCACCAGCGGCAACACTGAGCTCAAGGGTGCGCTCTCGATCGGCAGCCTGCCGGGGTCGATCGCAATCAGCGGCGGCGGCCCGTTCGACACCAAGGCCGAGGGTGGTCCTGCATTCAAGATCGAGCTCGAGCTGAAGATCGCCGGTTCGCCGCAGAAGTTCGGCATCGCGGCAGTCGACGGCAAGAACTACCTGCTCGTCGGCGACAAGGCGATCGAGCAGAAAGAGAAGAAGGGCGAGGCGTTCGACTCCGGCCAGATTGCGGACTTCATCAAGAATCTCGGCAGCTACATCACCAGCGCCGAGAGCAGCGGTGAGAACACCTACACCGCCACCGTTGATGTCAAGCAGCTGTTCGCCGACAACGCCAAGAAGGACGGGGGCCTGGGCAACCTTTCGATTCCGGGTCTCGGTTCGGCCGACCAGCTGACCAAGTCGCTCGAAGCGGCCGACATTTCGATCGAGGTCGACTCTGAGGGCTACGCCGACGTGCTCGACCTCAACCTTCCGATCTCGACCGGCGGCGATCAGGGCGGGCTACGTCTGACGATCGACATCGGCGAGATCAACGAGCCCCAGACGATCGAGGCGCCGACCGACGTGGTCTCGGACCCCTCGGAGCTCGGTGCATTGGGCGCGGCGGTAGGCGCAGGCCAGTAGACGGCTGCCGGCCGCTGCCGTGAAGCGTTTTTTCTTCTCGTCGGACGGCTGGCCGTATCTGCTCAGCCCGTTCATCGTCGCTGCGCTTGCGCTGGAATTCGCGGGCGCGAGCGCCTCGCTGATCTTCGGTTTCGCCGCGATCGCGCTGATTCCGGCGGCAGCAGTGATGGGCCGCGCGACCGAGGAGCTCGCTGCTCGCTCTGGCCCAGGGATCGGCGGATTGCTCAATGTCACGTTCGGGAACTTCCCGGAACTGATCATCGCGATTTTCGCGCTCAACGCGGGATTGCAGGAAGTGGTCAAGGCCTCGCTCGTCGGATCGATCATCGGCAACATTCTGCTGGTGATGGGCGCGGCGATGTTCGTCGGCGGGCTCAAGCGCCGCGAGCAGTTCTTCAACCAGACCGCCGCCGCGGTGCAGTCATCGATGCTGGTGCTGGCGATGGCGGCGCTGATCATGCCGGCGGTCTATGAGCTGATCGACGGGCAGGGGCTGCCGAACCCGGGAACGGCGATCGTCGAGTACGACTCGTCGGTCGAAATGCTCTCGGCGATCGCGGTGATCTTCTTGCTGGTGAGCTACATCGGCGGGCTGATCTTCTCACTGGTGACGCATAAGGACCTCTTCAACCAGGGGCACGATGAGGAGATGGCGCACAGCGCCTGGCCGGTCAAGCGATCGGTCGCCGTCCTCGCCGGCGCGAGCGTGGTGGTCGGCGTGATGAGCGAGATCCTCGTCGGGTCGATTGAAGAAGCCTCAAGCGCGATCGGGCTCTCGGAGTTCTTCGTCGGCGTCTTTGTGATCGCGATCGTCGGCAACGCCGCGGAGCACTGGGTTGCGGTGCTTGTGGCCTACAAGGACAAGATGGACCTCGCGGTCAACATCGCGATCGGCTCGGCGGCCCAGGTCGCGCTCTTTGTTGCGCCGGTGCTGGTGCTGCTCTCGTTCGTGATCGGTCCGCACCCGATGCCGCTGGTGTTCAACGGCTTTGAACTCGCCGGACTGCTGATCGCACTGATCACTGCCAACCTGATCACGGCCGACGGCAGATCCACGTGGTTTGAGGGTCTCCAGTTGCTTTCGCTGTATGCCGTGATCGGCGTCGCTTTCTACTTCGCCTGACCGCGCAAACGGCATAGGGATGCGGTTTTGCGGCGTCCGCACGGACGTTCGTTCACCTTGGATTTCTCGCTACACTGAGCCGAGATTTTCGCCGGCCCCTTTATTTGACCAAGCAACCCAGGAGTCACACGATCGTGTCTGTCAATTTCCAGCTTTCCGACGAGCAGAAGCTCATGCAGGAGACCGCCCGGGATTTCGCCGAGAACGAGATCCGTCCGGTCGCCGAGGAGTACGACCGCGACTCAACCTTCCCGCGCGACGTGATCAACAAGGCCTGGGAACTCGGCCTGATGAACACTTCGATCGGCGAGGAGTACGGCGGGGCTGGCCTTGACTTCCTGTCGGGTTCGATCATCGAGGAGCAGCTCTCCTGGGGTTGCAGCGGCATCGCGACCTCGATCTTCACCAACGGCCTTGCTTCGGCGCCGGTCGAGATCGGCGGCTCGGAGGAGACCAAGAAGAAGTACCTCACGCAGCTGATCGAAGAGCCCAAGCTGGCCTCCTTCTGCCTGACCGAGCCGGACGCCGGCTCGGACGTCGCGTCGATGAAGACGACGGCGGTCAAGCAGGGCGACAAGTACGTGATCAACGGCAGCAAGTGCTTCATCACCAACGGCTCGCACGCCGACTGGTACACGGTCTACGCCAAGACCGACCCCGACGCCGGCCACCGCGGCATCAGCGCGTTTGTGGTTGAGCGCGACTGGGGCGTGGTCGTCGACAAGAAGGAAGACAAGCTCGGTCAGCGCGCCTCCGACACCGCGATGCTCAGCTTCAACGACGTCGAGGTACCGGCCGAGAACCTGATCGGCGAGGAGAACGGCGGCTTCAAGCTCGCGATGAAGACGCTCGACCGCACGCGACCGGGCGTTGCCGCGATGGCGACCGGCATCCAGCAGGCGGCGCTTGAGGCGGCGGTCGATTACGCGCGCGAGCGCATTCAGTTCGGCGTGCCGATCGCGATGCACCAGGCGATCCAGTTCATGATCGCCGACATGGCGACCCGCGTCGAGGCTTCGCGCTTGCTCTACCAGAAGAGCGCCTGGCTGCTCGACAACGGCCTGCGCAACTCGCTGGTCGCTTCACACGCCAAGCGCTTCGCCTCTGACTCGGCGATGGAGACCGCGGTCGACGCCGTCCAGGTCTTCGGCGGCTACGGCTTCATCAAGGACTACCCGGTAGAGAAGTTCATGCGCGACGCCAAGATCATGCAGCTTTACGAAGGCACGAGCCAGATCCAGCGCCTCGTGATCGCGAAGGAAGTCCTCTCGCCCTCGCGCGACACCGTCGCCGTCTAGCGGCCCAGCGCCAGCGCGAGAAAGCGCACAACCAAGCCCGCCAATTGCCAATCCTCCGCCCGATCGGGCGGAGGAAAAGGCTTTTTGCTGCCGCGGCACGTTCTATCAGCCGCTGGCCGTGGAGTGAGATTGGCTTGGGCGCGCGGGATCTACTCCACGGAGTATCCCCCCAGGGAGACTTCGCGGCTCTTGACTCGACCCCGCATCGCCAACACGCCTGCGCCTCCATGCTCGCGCATCCTCTGTGCCGTCTCGGACGCGGCCGCCTACTCTCGCTCCAATGCCTGCCGTTCAATTCATCTACGACCTCGGCTCGCCGTACGCCTATCTCGCCGCCGATCGGATTGACGAGCAGTTCGACACTTCGATCGATGTCGAGTGGGTGCCGGTGTTGCTGGGCGGGATATTCAAGGAGACCGGCCGATCGTCTTGGGCCGAGACGCCAAAACGCGCCGATGGGATCGCTGAGATCGCGCAGCGCGCGGCTGCCTATGGGATGCCGGCCTTCAAGTATCCAGAGCCGTGGCCGAACAACGGCCTCACCGTGATGCGCGTCGCCACCTGGGCGCAGTCGGTCGGCGCCGGTCGCCGCTTCGCGCGCGCGGCGTTCGAGGTCCAGTTCAACGACGGCCTCCCGCTGAGCGAACCCGAGAACATCGAGCTGGCCGCCCACCGCGCCGGACTCGACCCACAATTTGCGCTCGAGTCGGCCGGCGATCCCGCGGTCAAGCAGGCACTGATCGACAACACCAAGGCCGCGCTTCAAGCAGGCGCGATCGGCGTACCGACGATCGTCGTCGGCGACCAGGCCTTCTTCGGCGACGATCGCCTGCATGAGGCGGTCGCGGCCGCCGAAAACGCTTAATCGCCCCGCGCGTATCCTCCCTGCGTGGCCGCCAAGCCAACAAAGGGCGCACCCAAGGGTGCCGTCGCGAAGGCCGCCGGTGCCGCCGCAGAGCAATACCTGCGTGAGCAACGCGAGGCGGCCGCCGGCCCCGAAGTACCCGCGACCACCCGCAAGCGCGCCGCCAGCGACCCGTTGGCCGGTGAATTCAGGAAGCAACTCCTCCCGTTGCTGGTGCTGCATTTCGCCCAGAAGGAGCCGATCTACGGCAATCTGCTGATCGATCGCATCACCACGCTCACGGGCGGTGTTCTGAGCATCAACCCGAACACGATGTACCCGCTGCTCCGGGACTTTGAGGCCCGAGGTCTGATCGAGGGTCAATGGGAGCATCCAGAGCGCCGCAGCCGCCGTTTCTACACCCTCACGGCGGCCGGAGAGCAAGAGCTTCAGACCCTGCTCCCCGGAGCTCAGGAGGCGCTGGAGGCGCTCGATGCGACAATCGCGAAAATTAGGGACGAACTCAGCTCTTCGAGCGAATAATCTCTTTCGTATTCGGAACCCATTGCGCACTGACGCGCGTGCCGCCTCTCCCCAGGATCGCGGCAAGTACCACCTTTGAAAGGCACCTGACTCATGTCCGTGACTGTTTCGGCCGGTTCTAGGCCGTTGTTTGAAGACGTCCACGACGATTACCGCGAGAGCTTTCGCCGCTTCCTCGAGGCTGAGGTCGTCCCGCACCACGAGGAGTGGTCCGAGAAGCACCTCGTAGACCGCGAACTCTTCACCAAGGCCGGCGAGCACGGCTTCCTCGCCCCGGGCGTCGATGAGGAGTACGGCGGATTCGGCGTGACCGACTGGCGCTTCAACGCGGTGCTGGCCGAAGAGGCCGCATACGCCGGTGTCGGCGCATCGTGGATGGGCCCGATGGTTCACACCGACCTCGGCTTTCCCTACATCCGCGCCGCGGCCAACGACGAGCAGAAGGCGCGCTGGTACCCGGGCATCGCTTCGGGCGAGATGATCCTCGCGCTGGCGATGACCGAGCCGGGCACCGGCTCTGACCTCTCTGCTATCGCCACCCGCGCCGTGAAGGACGGCGACGAGTACGTCATCAACGGCGCGAAGACCTTCATCTCCAACGGCATCAACGCCGACGCGGTCGTGACGGCGGTGCGCACCGGCGATGACCCCCACCAGGGCCTCTCGATGATCGTGATCGAGCGTGGCATGGAGGGATTTGAGCGCGGCAACCAGATCCTCAAGCGTGGCCAGCACGCCAACGACACGGCCGAGCTCTACTTCAAGGACTGCCGCGTCCCGGCCGCCAACCTGCTCGGCGAAGAGGGCACCGGTTTTGCCCAGCTGATGGCACACCTGATCCCCGAGCGCCTTGGCCTTGCCGTCTCGTCGCTGGCCGGCGCCGAAGCGGCGCTCGAGCTCACGCTCGAGTACGTCAAGGAGCGCAAGGCCTTCGGTCGCCCGATCGGCACCTTTCAGAACTCGCGCTTCGTGCTCGCCGAGCTTCAGACGAAGGTCACGATCACGCGCACCTGGCTCGACACGGTCGTCCAGAAGTTCGTCGATGGCACCTGCACCGTGCAGGAGGCCGCGATGGCCAAGTACTGGGTCACCGACCTTGGCTCAGAAGTCGCTGACGCCTGCGTCCAGCTCTTCGGCGGCTACGGCTACACGACCGAGTACAAGATCAGCGAGTTCTGGGTCGACGCGCGCGTCAACCGGATCTACGCCGGCACCAACGAGATCATGAAGGAGCTGGTCGGCCGTTCGATGGGCCTCTAGCCCGCTTCGCGCAGACAGGCCGTTCGTTTGCCAAACCTCCGCCCGATCGGGCGGAGGTTTGGCATTTAAAGGGCCTACTCTTCGGCGCCATGAAAGTGACTAGAGCAGCTGTTGTCGGCGCGGGCACTATGGGCGGGGAGATCGCCTTCTGTGTAGCCACCGCCGGTATCCCCGTCGTCCTCAAGGACGTAGACCAGAAGTTCATCGATCTTGGCCTCGAGAAGGCCGGCTCATTGCTCGACCGGCAGGTCGAGAAGGGCCGCATGGACGCAGCCGGCAAGCAGGCTGTGTTGGACCTGATCGAGCCTGCGCTCGACTACTCGGCCTTCGGCGATGTCGACTTCGTGATCGAGGCGGTGCCGGAGAAGATGGCGATCAAGCAGGCCGTATTCGCCGAGCTCGACGCAGCAACACCCGGTCACGCGATCCTCGCCTCCAACACGAGCGCGCTGAGCATCGACGAGATCGGCGCCGCCACGACCCGCCCGGACAAGGTCGTCGGCTTCCACTTCTTCTACCCGGCATCGTTCTCAAAGCTGGTTGAGGTGATCGAGGGCGAGCTGACCTCCCCGGAGACGAGCACCGCGGCCTACAACTTCGCGCAGGCGATCAAGAAATCGCCAATCACCTGCGCCGACGCGCCGGGCTTTGTCGTCAACCGCGTGCTCACCGCCTCGCTCGGTGAGATGTTCCGTGCGGCCGACGAGCACGACCTCTCGCCGGCGCATATCGACGCGGCGGTCGTGAGCCTGAAGACCGCCCCAGTTGGACCGGCGACGTTGGTCGACACGCTCGGCCTGGACACCGTGCTGCACGTGATGGAGCACCTGAACGCCGAACTCGGCGACAGCTTCTACGTCGCGCCGAAGATCAAGGAACTCGTCGCCCAGGGCAGGCTTGGCGCCAAGACCGGCAGCGGCTTCTATGAGCCGGCCGGCAACCCGGGTGAGCTCCCTGAGATCGACCAGGGTGTAGCCGGCGAGCTTGCACTGCGCAGCGGCTTGCGCGCGCTGGTCGAAGCGGTGCTGATCGTCGAAGAAAGTGTCGGCAACGCCCGCGAGGTCGACCTCGGAATGATGATGGGCGCCGGGATCGTGCCAGGACCGCTGGCCCAGGCCGACGCGATGGGGCTCGACAACGCACTGATGGCGCTCGAGAGCGCCCAGTCACAATGGGGGGACGGCTTCAAGCCACCGACGCTGCTGCGCCGCCTGGTTGCGCAGGGTCGCACGGGCAAGGCTTCCGGGCAGGGCTTCTTCGCCTACCCGCAGGTCGAGTTCCCCGAGGACGGCGGCGTCGCGCTGGAGAAGCGGGGGAGTGTCGCGATCGCCTGGCTGAAGGTCAAGCCGGTCAATCCCGTCGGTGAGACGCTGCTGACCGGCCTGAAGGCCGCGCACGACGCGGCAGAAGCCGACCCGCAGATCAAGTCGTTGGTGATCGCCAGCGCCAACAACGCGATCTTCTCCGCCGGGGCGGACCTCAAGGCATTCGCAGCGATCGATGACGTCGGCGCTGTGTTGGACCAGACCAACGAGGTTTTCCGCGCGCTTGGAACGGGTCGAGTGACCACGATCGCCGCGGTCAACGGCATGGCGCTGGGCGGCGGCTGCGAGCTGGCTCTGAGCGCCAACGTGCGTCTCGCCGGCGAGTCGGCGAGCTTCGGCCTGCCTGAGGTGACGCTCGGGATCCTTCCCGGCTTTGGCGGCACGCAGCGCCTGCCGCGGCTCGTCGGACCGGCGCTGGCCTTCGAGATGATCTCCAGCGGCGAGCAGATCAGCGCCTGGCGCGCGCTCGAAGCCGGACTGGTGAGCGATGTGCTGCCAGACCATGAGCTCTTCGACGCCGCGATCGCGCTGGCCGAACAACTCGCCGGACAGGCGCAGGGTGCGATCGGGCTGATCAAGGGTGTGCTCGACGATCCGACGTTGATGGACGGGATCGCACGCGAGCGCGCGGCGTTCATCGAGGCCTTCAATTCCGTGGACGGCAAAGAAGGCGTCTCGGCGTTCCTCGCCAAGCGGCCACCCAGATTCACGCAGTGATGTCCGGCGGCGCGGTCGAAACGCTCGCCAACGCACTCGTCAATGCGCGCAGCGCGGTCGTGCTGACCGGCGCGGGCGTCTCGGTGCCGAGCGGCATCCCCGACTTCCGCACGCCCGAGAGCGGCATGTGGGCCAACGTCGACCCAATGGAGGTCGCACACATCGAAACCTTCCGCAGCGCTCCAGAGCGCTTCTGGAGCTTCTACGGCGAGCGCTTTGCGTCGCTGGGCGACAAGCGGCCCAACGGCGCGCATGAGGTGCTGGTCGAGTTAGAGAGCCGCGGGCTGATCGACGCCGTGATCACCCAGAACATCGATCGCCTGCACCACATGGCCGGCACCGAGGACCTGATCGAGGTCCACGGGTCGATCGAGACCTCTCGTTGTCTTGCCTGCGGTGCGGCCTACGAGCTCGAGTGGGTGCGCGATCAGGCCGCCGAGCACGGCGTCCCGCGCTGCACCGCATGCGACGAAGCGCCGCCGCTCAAGCCCGACGTCGTGCTCTTCGGTGAGATGCTTCCGGAGGCCGCGATCCAGCGCGCCTTCTCGCTTGCCGGTGGCGCCGATCTACTGATCGCCGTAGGCAGTTCACTGGTCGTTCATCCCGTTGCGGGCCTGCCGCAACTCACCTTGAAGCGCGGTGGAGAGCTGGCGGTGATCACCCAAGGCCCAACCCCCTACGACGATGAGGCCGTCGTCAAGCTCGAAGGCGATGTCGAAGACGAGCTGACAGCGTTGCTGGACGCCGTCAACGCGATCAACACCTGATCGGCCCCAGAACTGCGCACCTTTGGTGCGCAGTTGGATTTCGCGACGAACAAGGCGATAAACAAGCGGTAGTTAGCTGCGCAAGTTTGCTGCGCAGTGAATTCGGCGCTTGACGATCGATGCGCGCGCAACCCACGTCGTCGCGAGTCGCCTCACTGCGCACCAAAGGTGCGCAGCTAACGATCCCGTGAACAAGGCCTTCTCGAACTCAAGCTGGAACTGCGCACCAACGGTGCGCAGTCGGAGGGGGTGGGGCGCTAGTCGCGGGCGCGCTTGGTCTTCTTGTTGACCTTGATCGCGTACGCCGAGGGCCTGGTGGGGACCTGCGGGTTCTTGATCTTGCCAATGTGGTTGAAGAGGCGCTGCCAGGTCTTCTTGGTCAGGCGCTGTCCGCCGCGCAGCTTGCCGTTGCGGTTGATCTTGCCGTCCGCGCGGAAGCCGACGTGAATGTGGTCGGCGTGGTCGCCCATCGCCAGGGTGGCGCCGCCGATGTCAAACAGCGAGATGATCTGGTGCGGCTCGAGAACGCCCTGGAGCGTCATGATCTTGCGCACGACCTTCTCCATCAGGCCACCCGGCTGGTTGTTCTCGATCATCGACTTGCCGTTGATCGCGGCGATATCCACCGCGCTGCCGGTCGAGTGCTCAGAAACGTTGCCGGACGAAGTCAGCAGGCCGTGTCCGCTGACCAGGCTGCTGACGTAGGGGTGGTAGCCCTCGCTGTCGAGGAAGGCCAGCACCGAGAGCACGCGCCGGTCGATCTGGCCGGCCGCGATGTCCTGGCGGCCGCCGTCGTAGATCTTGATCGTCTTCTTGGCGAGGATGTAGCGCTCGAGTTCTTCCTTGCTCATCAGCAGGATCTGACCGATCGTGCGGTCGCCGGACTTGGCGACGAGCGGGTTGAGGCCGATCGCGCGGTAGACCGCGGTCGAGTCGAGCAGCTTCCAGCCGTCGAGGATCGGCTTGGGGTCGATCACCGGCGCGCCGCTGCCTGCGGGGCGCACCTGGAAGAAGGTGTACGGCGTGCGGCCGTTCTTCTGAGCGCCGAGGCGGCCGATGATCGTGCCGCCGATCAGCTTGGAGCCGACCTTCATCGGCTTGAGGACGACGTCTTCCTTCTTCAGGCCGTAGGGACGGGCGAAGTAGTTGTCAAAGGTCTCGTAGGAACCCATCGACTGGCCGCTGCCGATGTCATAGGTGCCAGCGCCGGCCGAGCGCTCGCGCTCGGGGTGGGCGTAGATGCGCTCGCGAGTGGAAACGCGCGGTCCGACCTGCTTGTCCGGGTCGGCGACGGCGCGGGCCTGGGCGGCCTCAACTTCGGCGCTGCTCTCGCCGCTCTTGCGCGGAACGGGGTAGAGCCTGGAGAGCGATCCAAGCTTTGCGTACTTGTAGTGGTTGCCGTAGTTGTCCTCAAGAACGATGAAGTTGCCGTCCTTCTTGTTCTTGCCCATCTTCACGATCGTCGAGTCCTGCACGGAGATCGCGGGAGCGCCTTCGCGTGAGTAGATCCTCACGCCGTTGCGGCTGCCCGAACCCTCAACCACAGATGCAGCGTTGCCGCTCTTGACCTTCTTGGTCCGGGTGCTGACGGCGCCCTTGTATGTGGCGCGGGCGTAGACCGGGAAGTGACCCTGAGTGAGGCCGGTCAGCGAGTCGATCACGACATCCGGCACGCCGGCGATCAGCTTCGCGCGAAGCATCACCTGGTCTACGTACCACTGCGCGTGGTTGTAGGCGAAGACGGCACGCTCGATGTCGCCGTGACCACCGGCAGCCTTCAAGTACTTGGCTGCGGCGAAGATCGCGTCGACCGGGTTGTAGGGGTCCTTGACGCCGTCGTTGTTGGCGTCGACTCCATACATCTCCCAAGTCGCGGGCATGAACTGCATCCAGCCCAGCGCGCCGGCAGATGAAACGTTGAGGTTGCGGCCGTAGTCGGTCTCGATCTCGTTGATCGCGGCCAGCAGCTCCCAGCGGATGCCGTACTGCGTGCCGGCGGCCTGGTAGATCGGGAGCAGGAACGGCGGAATCTGGAATTGCTTGAGGACGAGGTTGGGGACGCTGACCGGTCCGCTCTCGAAGTCGTCCGAGACATCAAAGGGGTCTGGGGCGGTTGAGGTGCCGCCGTTGGAGCCGCCGCCCGAGCCGCCGCCGTCGCTGTCGACCGCGAGGCCGCGCTTGCGCGAGCTGCTCTTCTTCTTGGTGCTGCTCTTCTTCTCGGTCGAAGGCTTCTTGGTCGTGCCGCTGTCGCCGGTCGACTTGCTGCCGGAGTCGCTCGAACCGCTCGACCCTGACGAGCCGCCCGAAGGCTTCTTGGTCGTCGAGCCGGGAGACGATGGGCTGGTCGGGGTCGTGCTGTCGCTGCCGTCGGGGACGATCCCCGGGTTCTCGGCCTGTGCGCTCACGTCGGCGGACGCCGAGAAAGAGCTGTAGAGCACGCCAAGCAGGGCGCAGACGAGCGCCACGACGAGGATGGTTGACCTGTTAGATGAAGTGCCCTTCACGATCCCTGGTTCTTGCTCAGTGAAACCGGACACGCACCGATCCATTCGGTGCCCCGCGAAGAACTCCCCTCTCGCGAGATCCGGACGTCGGAAAGATAGCGAGAAACCGCGTGGGCTTCCACTCGCGAAGGCGATTCCGCAAGCGCACTTTCGTGGGCGTGCGAGGGGCTGTGATCGATGAGCTGCATGCGTCGGTTAAGTCTTCTCTGTAGGCGTGATCGGCGGAGGTCGATCAGACCCGGTTTCGGAACGTCCGGTCCCGGCCCCAGGAGCGCCATGGAAGAGGCATCGACACAACCATTGCCGACCTTAATCGCTGGCAGGTGAATTGGATGTGAAGTTTCCGCGAAGGCGGCGAAACATCGCTTGATTTCCGGGGGTATAAACCTCAAGTTGAGGGTTAGAATTGCACGCTCTCCGGTCGTTTACGTATGCTGCTTGCCTGATGGCCGATAAACACGACAAACGCAGCCAGGACGACGCGTCAGAGGGCATTGGCGGGATCGTCGACGAGCTTGCCAGCAGCTGGCTCGTCGGGGACGCGCTGACGCGGATCGTCGACGCCGGCGAGAAAGCCTTCCGGGCGCAGCAGACGGCGCTCTCCGCGCTGGGCCTGCCGTCCGGTTCTCAGTTCGAGAGCCTCACATTGCGGGTTCGCACGATCTTTCACCGGCTTGAAGAACTCGAGGACGAGCTCGACCGCTTGAGCGCGCGCATCGCGGCGCTTGAGGCCAAGCAGGCCGCTCCCGCCAAGGCGAGCACCCGCAAGCGCGCGTCCAAGTGACGCGCCACTCGATCGGCCCCCACACGAACTAAGTAGAGTTCTGCGCTCCATGAAGACCGAGGAGCGGCGATGAGGGCGGGGCTCTTCCCCGGACAGGGCAGCCAGACCGCGGACATGCCCGTCGACACGGCCGGCCAGCAGCCGGCGATGTTCGAATGCTCGGTCGAGAGCTTTCGCTCTGCTGGCGTCGAGTGCGATCTCTTTGCGGGCCACTCGCTCGGCTCGTATGCGGCGCTGGTCGCCGCCGGCGCGATGAGCGCCGAGGACGGCGCGCGCGTCGTCGCTGAGCGTGGGCTGGCGATGGCCGCCGCGGCCAAGGAGCATCCCGGGGCGATGATCGCCCTGCTCGGTTGCACGCCCGAGGGCGCGGCCGAACTTGCAACCGAGTTTGACCTGACAGTCGCCAACGACAACGCGCCTGGCCAGATCGTTCTGACCGGCGCGATGGCCGGGGTCGAGGCGCTCGAAGGCGCCGAGCCGGTCGACCCGACCGCCGGAGAGGACGCGCGCCGGCTGCGGCTCAAGCGGCTCCCGGTCAGCGGGGCCTTTCACTCACCGCTGATTGCCTCTGCCGCCGAGCGCCTCTCTGCAGCGCTCGCCGACGTCGAGTTCGCCGACGCATCGCGGGTGATCGCCAACGGTTCAGCGCGCGAGTATGTGGATCCGCGACGCGAGCTCGCCGAAGAGCTGCTCGGTCCGGTGCGCTTCCGTGAATCGCTCCTCTACATGTGGGAGCTCGGTGTGACGGAGTTTGTCGAGTTCGAACCGGGCGGCGTGCTGACGGGATTGGTCAAGCGCACGCTCCCGGACGCGCGCGCGGTGAAGGTCGCCGATCTCGTCGCCGAAAGCAGGGCGTGACACTGTGACCCAGCTGCAGGCAAGCGAATCCCCGGCAGTCGGCTCTGGACGCACGCTGCGCGTCGCTGGGATGCTCGGCTACGGGTGCGCCCAGCCGGGGAAGCTGGTGACTTCTGAAGAAGTCGCGGCGCGCTACGACCTGACCGCCGACTGGATCGTCGAGCGCACGGGCGTCGAGTCGCGCCGCATCCTGGATCTTGAGGCCGGCGAGAATCTAACCGGGCTGATCGCCAAGGCCGCGCGCGATGCGCTGGCGGTCGCAGGTCGCGATGCTGGTGAGGTCGACCAGGTGATTGTCGCGACGATCACCCCGGACAATGTCTTCCCGGCACAGGCCGTCGCGGTGGCGGCGGAGATCGGCGTTCCTCAGACCGCCCTCGTCTTTGACCTCTCCGCCGCATGCACCGGCTTTGTGAGCGCGCTCGGCCAGGCCGCCGCCGCGGTCGAGACCGGGCGTAGCGATCTGGCGCTGGTGATCGGCGCCGAGGCGCTCTCAAGGATCACGCCCTACGACGACCCCAAGAGCGCGCCGCTCTTCGGCGACGCCGCCGGCGCCGTGGTCGTCGGTCCGGTCGAGAGCGGCGGGATCGGACCGATCGTCGCCGGATACGACCACCAGCACCGCATCCTCTATTCCGACAGCGAGGACGGCAACGTGATCCGCATGCGCGGTCGCGAGACCTATTCGAACGCCGTAGCGCGGATGAGCGAAGTCATCCTCGGCGCGCTCGACGCGCGCGGAGCGACGCTCGATGACGTTGCGTTGCTCGTACCGCACCAGGCGAACATCCGCATCGTCCAAGCGGTCGGCGAGAAGCTCGGGATCGATCCAGAGCGCGTCTCGACCCAGATCGCCGACGTCGGCAACACCTCCGCGGCGTCTATCCCGCTGGCTCTGCGCCGGGAGTACGAGGCTGGCCGGCTTGCCGAGGGCGGACTGATCGCGATGGCCGGATTCGGCGGTGGATTCGTCTACAGCGCGATCACCGCTGAGATCGAGGGGATCGCGCCATGAATGACACCGCCGAGAAGCGCGTCGCGCTCGTGACCGGTGCCTCGCGCGGGATCGGGCGGGCGACTGCCGAGCTGCTGGCGCGCTCCGGAAACGACGTCGCCATCACGTATTCGAGCGACGCCGACGGCGCGGCGGAGACGCTTGCGGCAATTGAGGCGGCTGGAGCCAAAGGGCTCGTTCTGCAGGCCGATGTGCGCAGCGCGGAATCTGTCGACGCTGCCTTCAAGGCGATCGAAGAGCAGCTCGGAGCTGTAACCGTGCTCGTCAACAACGCCGGCGTGCGGCACGACAACCTTGCGCTGCGGCTCTCCGATGAGGATTGGGCCGACACGATCCAGACCAACCTGACCGGCGCCTTCAACTGTTCGCGCACCGCGCTGCGCGGAATGGTCCGCGCGCGCTGGGGGCGCATCGTGATGGTCTCATCGGTCGCCGGACTGCACGGAAATCCCGGGCAGGCGGCCTATGGAGCTTCGAAGGCCGGAATGGTCGGTCTGGCGCGCACGCTCGCCAAGGAGTACGCGCGCAAGAACGTCACGGTCAACGTCGTCGCGCCCGGGCCGGTCGCAACGGCGATGACCGAGGGCCTGGTCGAGAAGATCTCAGAGGCCGTCCCGCTGGGTCGGCCCGGTACGGTTCACGAGATCGCGGCCGCCGTCGCCTTTCTCGCGTCGGAGCCGGCCGCCTACATCACGGGCGCTGTGCTGCCGGTTGACGGCGGCATGACCGCCTGATTGGCAGAACCAAGTTTTGCAACACCAACACTGACGAAAGGTCCGATTCAGAAATGGCTGTGACTGCAGAAGAAGTCCTGAACAAGATCAAGGAGATCGTCCCCAAGTTCGGCGTCAACCCGGACGACGTGCAGGACTCGTCGACGCTTGAAGACCTCGACATGGACTCGCTCGATGTCGTCGAGATCATGCAGGCGATCGAAGACGACATGGGCATTCGCGTGCCCGATGAAGACCTTGAAGACCTGACCACGATCGGCGACGCCGTAGCTGCGGTCGTCAAGAACGGCTAGTCCGTTCAGTCGCGCGCGATGCCTGCAGCACCGCTGACCAAAGTCGTGATCACCGGCATCGGGGCGATCTCGCCCGGTGGCGTGGGCGCCGACGGCCTCTGGGAGGCCGCGATCGCCGGTCGATCGCTCCCCGAGGGCGACGTCGCAGTGAGTCCGGACATCACGGACATGCTCACAATCAAGGAGTCGCGCAGACTCG
This sequence comes from Actinomycetes bacterium, assembly GCA_023404495.1. Taxonomy (GTDB): domain Bacteria; phylum Actinomycetota; class Thermoleophilia; order Solirubrobacterales; family JACPNS01; genus JACPNS01. The sequence goes on from JAEYBE010000048.1 coordinate 170,913, forward strand.
ACAAGTTCGCGCGCTTCGGTCTGATCGCCGCCCGTGAGGCCGTCGAGCACGCCGGCGTTGACTTCTCCGAGCTCGACCGCGAGCGCTGCGGCGCCGTCGTCGGCACCGGAATCGGCGGCTTTGAGACGATCGACGACGGCATGGAGATCCTGCGCACGAAGGGTGAGCGCATGGTCCCAGCGACCAGCGTGCCAATGCTGATGCCCAACGCCGCGATCGCCGCGGTGACCAAGGACTTCGGCATCTGGGGTCCCGGGCACTGCGTCGTGAGCGCCTGCGCGTCAGGCAACCACTCGATCGGTGAGGCCAAGCGGATGATCGAGTACGGACACGCGGATCTCGTCGTCGCCGGTTCGGCTGAGACCGCAAATCGTCCGCTGGCGACCAGCGCGTTCCGCGCGATGGGGGCGATGACGTCGAAGGGCGTCTCGCGCCCGTTTGACGCCGAGCGCGACGGGTTCGTGATGGGCGAGGGGGCCGGGATGCTGATCCTTGAGTCCGAAGAGCACGCCGCTGCTCGCGGCGCCCGCGTGCTCGCCGAGCTCGCCGGCTACGGCGCGACCAACGACGCCTTCCACCTCGTGCAGCCCGACCCCGAGGGTCGCGGCGCGAAGTCGGCGATGACCAAGGCGATCAAGGAAGCCGGGATCGTCCCGACGGACATCGACTACATCAACGCGCACGGCACCAGCACGCCCTACAACGACCTCTCCGAGACGAAGGCCGTCAAGGCCGTCTGGGACGGCGCGACCCCGCCGCCGATGTCGTCGACCAAATCGCTAGTCGGTCACATGATGGGCGCGTCCGGCTCGATCGAAGCGGTTGTCGCCGTCAAGTCGATCCTCGAGAACCGCGCGCACCCTACGGTGAACCTGAACACTCCGGACCCGGAGTGCGACCTCGATTACATCCCCGAGGGCGTTCGCGAATTTGAGATCAACACCGTGCTCTCGAACTCGTTCGGATTCGGCGGGCACAACGCCTGTCTCGTCTTCAAGGCCGCATAGAACTGCGATGGGCATCCTCGAGGGCAAGAAGCTGCTGATCACTGGTGTGCTGACGCCGCAATCGTTGGCGTTCCACGTCGCGCAGCGCGCACAGGAAGAAGGGGCGACCGTTGCGCTTTCTTCGTTTGGCCGGATGATGTCCTTGACTGAGCGCACGGCCAACCGGTTGGATGGCGATGTGGCGCTTGTGGAGTTGGATGTCAACGACGAGGCGCATCTGGCCGCGCTTCCGGACGCGGTTTCTGGGGCTCTGGGTGGTTTGGACGGCGTGCTGCATGCGATCGCTTTTGCTCCTGAGGACGCGCTTGGCGGCAAGTTCATGAGCGCGCCGGCTGATAGCGCGGAGCTTGCGTTTCGGACTTCGGCGTACTCGTACAAGGCGGTCGCGGGCGCGTTGCTTCCGCTGCTCTCGGAGGGCGACGATGAGGGGGCACTGGTCGGCCTTGACTTCGACGCCACCGTCGCCTGGCCGATCTACGACTGGATGGGAGTCGCCAAGGCCGCGCTCGAATCGGTCAACCGGTATTTGGCGCGCGATCTTGGCCCGCACGGAGTGCGCTCAAACCTCGTGAGCGCGGGACCGCTGCGCACGATGGCGGCCAAGGGCATCCCCGGCTTCAAGGACCTCGCTGAGATGTGGCCCGCCCACGCACCGCTGGGCTGGGACATCGAAGACCCGATCCCGGTCGCAAACACCGTCTGCTTCCTGCTTTCCGACCTCGCCCGCGGCATCAGCGGCGAGATCGTCCATGTAGACGGCGGCTTCCACGCGGTGGGAGCCCCGAATCCCGCGTAACACGTAGACAAGGGGCAGATCTTCCATCGGCCGACCCCGAGGGGTCGCCTCATGGAAGATTTGAGGCTTACCTACGTGTTACAGCCTCGCGTCGACCAGCTGGGCCTGCACGACCGCAGTCACCAACCCAATCAACCGGCGCCACTTAGAAGGGAACGCGCCAAGCTTGCGGAAGAAAAGGCCGATGAACGCAGGACAGGACTTGCGCAAGATGGGCTCGCCCGTGATCGAGTTTGATCACGTGTCGAAGGTCTACGACGACGGCACGGTAGGGCTCGAAGGGGCCTCGACCGTCATCCGCGAGGGCGAATTCGTCTTCCTCGTCGGACCGACGGGCTGCGGCAAATCGACCTTCATCCGCCTGATGATGAAGGAGTTTGACGCCAGCGACGGGCATCTCTACATCGCCGGCCGCGAGATCACGCACATGGATCCCAAGCGGATCCCCTTCCTTCGCCGCAACATCGGCGCGGTCTTCCAGGACTTCAAACTGCTGCCCAACCGCACGGTCTACGACAACGTCGCGTACTCGCTGCTGGTGACCGGGGCCAAGCGCGAAGAGATCCGCCAGAAGGTGCCGCACATTCTGCGCCTGGTGGGCCTCTCGACCAAACTTCACAACTACCCGGACCAGCTCTCGGGCGGCGAACAGCAGCGCGTCAGCATCGCCCGCGCGTTCGTCAATCACCCGCCATTGCTGATCTGCGACGAGCCGACCGGAAACCTCGACCCCGAGACGTCGCTGGGCATCATGCAGCTGATCTACCGCATCAACCGCACGGGCACCACCGTCGTGGTCGCAACCCACGACAAGCAGATGGTCGACCGCATGCGCCGCCGCGTCATCGAACTAAAGGACTCGCGGATCATCCGCGACGAGCGCGGCGCCGGCTACACACGCGAATTCGATGCGATCAACGACACGCACCAGGTCGACGCCGCATGAACTTCCGTTTCTTCACCAACGAGGCACTGCGCACGCTGAGGCGCAACTCCGCGCCGAGCATCGCCGCGTTCCTGACCGTGATGGTCACGACCCTCGTGCTCGGTGTCTTCATTCCGATCACGAACATCGCCACCGGCGCGGCCAACGACGTACGCAGCCGCCTGATGGTCGAAATTTTCCTCAAGGACGCCGCAACGCAGGCTCAGGTTGCCGAGCTGAAGACCAAGCTCCAGGACCTCTCTTACGTCAAGTCCGTGGAGTACGTCTCCAAGGCAGAAGCAAAGGAAAGCCTGACCGGCACGCTCAAGAACGCCAGCGAGCTGCTTGGCAAGAACCCGCTCCCGGCCTCCTACCGCGTAACTCCGACCGACCCCGACGACGTCGACAAGATCGTCGCCGCCGTGCAGTCGGGCACCGCCTCTTCGGGCAAAGTCACCTACATCAGCCCGGCGATCGACGACGTGCAGAACCGTGAAGATCAGACCGACAAGATCCTCACGATCACCGGCGGCGTGAAGTTTGCGATGTGGGGTCTTGCGATCCTGCTCGTGCTCACAACCGCGCTGCTCGTGGGCAACACGATCCGGCTTTCGATCTACGCGCGCCGACGCGAGGTCGAGGTGATGCGCATGGTCGGTGCAACGAGTTGGTTCATCCGCTGGCCATTCGTGATCGAGGGGGTGTTCGTCGGCGCGGCCGGAGGACTCACTGCGATCTTGCTGCTGCTCCTGTTCAAAGAGACGATCATCGATCCGGTGTCCGACAAGTTTGCGCTCTTCGCCGCGCCCGACACAATCAACTTCTGGGCGCTGACTCTCGTTTTGATGCTCTCCGCCGTCGCGATTTCGGCTGCGGGCTCGGGCCTGACACTGCGGCGCTTCCTGCGCGTTTGAGCCGCCGAGCCATCTAGGGTGCGCGCTTCAAGATGCGTTCCCTGACAGTGATACTCGCGCTGGTTCTTGCCCTCTTCGCGGGCGTCTGGATCGGCGCCAACCCGAACACACCGGTCCTCGGCGTACTCAAGGACGTCGTCGCGCCCGACAGCGCGACGATCCCGTCTGATCAGGTCCAGAACCTGATCGAGAACGACTACTACCGCAAGGTCCCGGATTCAACCCTGACCAACGGCTCGATCTCCGGCATGGTCAAAAGCCTCAATGACCCGTTCTCGCACTACTTCAACCCGGAGCAGAACAAAGACTTCGAACAGGCGATCAGCGGCAGCTACACCGGCGTCGGCATGGCGGTGAATCAGGACAAGCGCGGCCTGCTCGTCACCGTCACCTACCCGGGGTCTCCGGCGCGCGAGGCTGGGATCAAGCACGGCGACGTGATCACCAAGGTCAACGGCAAGTCGATCGCCGGGCAGTCCTCGGACGTCGCGGTTGCGAAGATCAAAGGTCCGGAGGGCACCAAGGTCACGCTCACCTACGCGACGCCCAATCCCAAGAACCGCCGCAAGCTCGGCGCTGAGAAGACGGTGACGCTGACGCGCAAGGCGATCGACATTCCAGTCGCCAGCGGCAAGCTCTACAACGAAAACGGCCGCAAGGTCGGCTACGTCAAGCTCCTTAGCTTCACTGAGACGGCCGGCCGTCTGGTCGCCGCCCAGGTCGAGAAGCTCAAGAAGCGCGGCGCGACCCAGTGGGTGCTCGATCTGCGCGGAAACGGCGGCGGCAGGCTTGACCAGGCCGTCGCTGTCTCGAGCATTTTCATCCCCGACGGCATGATCGTCGCGACCGACGGCCGCTCCGTCGCGCGCAAGGTTTACGACGCAGACAAGGACGACTTCCGTACCGCCGCGCCGCTGGTCGTGCTGGTCGACAAGGGATCGGCGAGCGCTTCGGAGATCACCGCTGGCGCCGTCAAGTACCGCGATCGCGGGCTGATCGTCGGCACACGCACCTACGGCAAGGGTGTTTTCCAGGAAGTGACCGAGCTTGAGAACGGCGGGGCGGTGTCGCTGACGATCGGTCGCTACGAGCTGCCTGGCAAACACTTCATCACCAAAGCGGGTCTCAAGCCGGATCTGGTCGTCCGCGAGAACAACAAGACCTCGGGCGACGAGCAGCTCGACGCGGCCTTCGCGGTGCTCGCGAGGTTCAAGAGCAGCGCAGGCAAGTGAACGCAGCGCTCGGCAGCATCCACGCGCCGACTGCGGCCGTGCTGGTGCCAAAGGGACGCGCTCTGGCGGCCGCGCCGCTGTTTGAACGCGGACCGAAACTTCAGCTCAAGTCTGAGGGCAAGCGCGGCCGGCCGCTGGCGGCGGGTGAGCTGGTGATCGTCGAACCGGCGGGAATCGCGCGCGGCAAGGAGCGCGGGCGCCAGGTGACTGCACCCGTGGTGCGAATCGTCCGCAGGATCGGCAGCGCCGACAATCCGCGCGACGTCACCGAAGCGCTGATGATCGAGCACGGTCTCGAGCGCAGGTTCCCCGGCAAGGTCGAAAACCACGCGCGCGAGGCCGCCCAATCGGCGGATGAGTTTGCGCGTCGCGACCTGACCGGGTTGGCGACTTTCACGATGGATCCGCATGGCGCCAAGGACTTCGACGACGCCGTTTCTGCCCAACGCGACGGGGACCGTGTGCGCGTGTGGGTGCACATCGCCGATGTCTCGGCTTTTGTGCGCCCCGGCGACCCGGTCGATCGCGAAGCCCGTCGTCGCGCCACCAGCGTCTACGTGCCGAACATGGTCGAGCCGATGCTGCCCGAGGCGCTCTCAAACGACGCCTGTTCGCTCGTGCCCGGCCAAGTCCGCCGGGCGGTCACTGCCGAGATGCTCTTCGACGGTCCCGCTTGCGCCCACGCATCGTTCTATCGCTCGCTGATCCGCTCAGACGCCCGCCTGACCTACGGAGAGGTCGATGAGGTCTTCGCGGGCCGCGTGCAGGCGCAGGCACCTTGGGACGCGCCACTGGCGCTTGCCCGAGAGGTCAGCGCCGCGCTCCAGGCGGATCGCGAAACCAAGAAGGCCCTTGAGGTCGAGTCCAGTGAGCCCGCCTTCGAGTTCGACAAGGTCGGCGCGCCCACCGAGATCCACGCAGAGCAACAGACCGAATCGCACCGCGTGATCGAGCACCTGATGATCGCCGCCAACGAGGCGGTCGCCCGGCATCTGCAGAAGAACCATGTGCCCGCGCTCTACCGCGTGCACGAGAAACCCGAGGTATCAGCCGTCGAACGTGTTGCCGGGCAGCTTGAGTCGCTTGGCGTGGCGCTGCCGCCGATCCCCGAGCAGTTCACGCCGCAGGAGGCCGAAGGAATCGTGGGGGAGATCAGCGCCGCGGTCGCGCGGCACGTGCGCAACAGTGGCAAGGGTTCGGCAGCGCTCACGTCGCTGGTTCTGCGCTCGCTGAAGCAGGCGCACTACTCGCCGAAGAATCTCGGACACTCGGGCTTGAGATCGGCCAACTACTGCCACTTCACTTCTCCGATCCGTCGCTATCCGGACCTGGTCGTCCATCGTGCCCTGCTCTCGGATCTTGGTCTTGACCAGACTTCGCCCGACCCCGACGAGCTGGCAGACGAAGCAGAGTGGACAAGTGCGCGTGAGCGCGAAGCGATGAAAATAGAGCGCAGGGCCGACGACATCATGCGCGCATTCTTGCTCGAGCGCGTGCTCAAAGATCTTGGCTGGAGCCAGCCCGGTGGCACTTCCGCCTTCAATCCCAGCAGCAAGCGCCCGTCGGCCAACCGCAATCGCGCGCCGAAGTTCGCGCGCCGCGAGCAGCTCCGCGAGAGTGCGGAGCAGGGTCCCACCTTCGATGGCGAGATCATCGGCTTGATCGGCGGCGGTCTGTTCGTACGGTTCGGCGCCGGGCTGGAGTTTGAGGGATTCATCCCGCTGCGGGAACTAAAGGCCGAGCGGGGCGGCTACTGGAATCTCAACGAGTTCGAGACGGCGTTGGTGGACGAGAACAGCGGCCAAGCGCTGGCGCTCGGTGACCCGATTGAAGTGGCGGTGCTCGACCTACAGCCCGCGCGCGGCCGCGTCGACCTGCTACCTGTGAGCGCCTGATGGCCAAGTCCAAGAAGAAAGTCGACGCGGGCGACATCGCCACCAATCGGGAGGCGCGATTCCGCTTTGAGCTGACCGACCCGGTCGAAGCGGGCATCGTCCTGACCGGCAGCGAGGTGAAATCGGCCCGCGGCGGCGGCATCCAGATGAAGGACGCCTACGCGCAGATCGAAAACGGCGAGATCTGGCTGAGAAACATGCACATCGCGCCCTACAAATTCGCGGGCAACGAGAACCACGAGCCCGAGCGGCCGCGCAAGCTACTGCTGCACCGGCAGCAGATCGACAAGATCGTCGGCAAGCTCGGCGAGAAGGGCTACTCGCTGGTCCCGACCCGTGTGTATCTTGCGGGCGGCCGCGTGAAGGTCGAACTAGCGCTCGGTCGCGGAAAGGACGTCGGCGACAAGCGTCAGGCGATCAAGGAACGCGAGATGAAGCGCGAGATGGACCGCGCCGGAGCGGATTTCCGGCGCGGCCGCTGAGTTTCACTTGCAGATCTTGAACTTGGCCGACTTGGTGACCACGCGACCCTTGGGCTGCGCGGTGCTGGGCTTGTAGTAGGCCTTGACCTTGTAGCGGTAGGTCTTGCCGGCCTTCAGCTTCTTCGAGAGCTTCAGGGTGGTGCCGAACGGCGACTTGGAGACTTTCTTCGCGTACTTGCCGTTGACGTAGTACTTGACGTAACGAACCTGGCTGCGCGACTTGAAGGACGGCTTCACCTTGAGCGAGCGCTTCTTCAGGCACTTGCTCACGTTCTTCACTGAGAGTGAGTAGCTGATGCAGCTCGGTGGGGTGTAGGCGGTGGCAGAGTTCACGCCGATCGACTGGCCCTGGTAGCTGGTCATGTCGAATCGTGTCGAGCCTCCGTCGGATGGGTCGCTGCCGTCGGTCGGGCACTTGTCGACCAACAGCAGTCCGTTGGTGCCGCCGGCGATGTTGAGCTTGAAGCTCGAGAATCCGACCTGCGGGATGTTGTCGAACGTCGTCTGGATCTGGTTGATGTTGACGAAGCGGTTGGTGCCGCGAATGTTAAACTCGATTGCACCGTGCACGTGGACTCCGAGGTCAGGCAGATTGCGACCCGGCGACGCCTTTACAAGGTACGCCTCGCCTTGCAGGCCCGCCTTGATCATCGGTGTCGTCACCTGCGCGGTTCCGACCTGAGTCGAGGCCGGGCACTTGTGTGCCGCAAAGTCCTCGTTGGAGCAGATGCGACCAAGCTGCGCGACGTCGATCGTCAACGCGTTTGGGAGCGTCGCCACGACGGTCTTGGGCACGGCTGCACCCAGCGGCTCGCCGCCCAGGCCGTCGATCTTCAGCTCCGTACTGAAGGCAGCGTGGCCGCCGCGCTCGCCGCCAGTCACGACCGAGTCGGCGCCGACGTTGAACGGCGCGAGGGTGTCGCAGTCGGGCGTAGTCGGCACAGCGTCAGTCTTGAAGAAGCCGTTCGTGCCGGTCTGGAACGGATCGGAGTTTGCGCCGGCGTTCGAGTTGTAGAACTCGGCGTAGCCCCAGGAGTCCCAGGTGTCGCAGCGCGTCGGGTTGGTGATGAAGACGTTGCCGTTGGCGAGCTTGCCGAAGAGTTTCTGTTCGTACTTGGTGATCTGGATCGGTAGCTCCGCGATCGGGAAGCCGAGGATCGCCACCTTTGAAGTGGTGGGGAAGGGATCGGTCTCGGAACGAATGCGGAAGTCACCCTCCGGCCCGGACGTGACCGGGTAGAAGCGCGCGTACGCGCGGATCGGCGGTCCGACGTCGAGTCCCAAGAGCTTCGGTTGGATGAATGCGCCAACGAGTGTCGGAACCTCAGGGTCGGTTTGGATCTCGGAGATCGTGCCGGTCATGTCGTTGAGGTCGGTGCCGAGCAGCCCTGGGATCACCCAGGCCTTGGCGCTGATCGTCACGATGCCGATCTGGCTCTTCTTGTCGCAGGTGCTGGTCTCGAACTGCTGCTTTGTGCAGCGGTCGGCGTATGGCACCGCGTTCGGGTTGCCGACGCCGCCGGCGGGCGTGTCGATCAGGATGCGCCTAACCGTTTCCGATGCGTCGCTGTACTTGAACGTGACGCCGGTGGTCAGGTCCCCGTGTCCGCCTGTGCGCGCGTCGGTCGTGCCGCCGTACGGACTCGCCGTCACGGACGCCGAGGCCGCGGGGACGAACGCCATGCAGATTGCGAGTGCCGCGAGCACGGCAAGCCGAGTACTGAGTGAAATCACTTTTTTGTTTCCTCCGAGAGAATTCCTTGTTGTCGGCGAACACCCCGAACGCCAACTACAAAGTCTTATGCCCCAGCGGGGCTTCTGTCAACCCTCAAAAATGGGTTGTTCTTGAATCCTTAAACAGCGACGGGGCCCGATTGATGCGGGCCCCGTCGGTTCAGCTGAGATTGTCCTCTGCGACTACTTGCAGGTCTTGAACTTGCCCGTCTGAGTCTTGAGGATCTTGCCGTCCTTGTACTCCACCTTGTAGAGGTAGTAGTAGGTCTTGCCCTTCTTGTAGGTGTCCTTCTTGAGCGTGACCTCGAACTTGTGCGGGGACTTCGAGTCCGTCGCGCGCTTGTTCATGCTCGTCGTCTTGGCACCGGTGAAGAGCTTGACGTTCGCGATGTTGTTGACCGCGACGAGGCCCTTCGGGCTGACCTTCAGCTTCTTGGTGACCGTCTGGCAGTACTGGAGGTTCGAAGGCTTGCTCACTCCGTAGCACGGTTCGAACCCGACGCCTGAGCTCGAAGAGCTCGCCGCACCGGTGTATCCGTTGATCGCAAACGAGATCGGTCCGTCGTCCGGAGCCGAGCCGTCAGTCGGGCAGGTGCGGTTGAGCAGCAGCGAGTCAGACGCGCCGCCGTCGATGTTCACCTCGAACGACGTGAACGGGCTCTGTGGCAGATTGTCGAACGTCGACTTGATCTGGTTGAAGCTCGCTCCGGTGAACTCGTTCGTAGCGTCCAGCCGGAACTTGATCGCACCGTCGACAAAGATCGACAGGTTCGGCAGGTTGCCGTTCGTTCCGGTCGTCTTGTAGACAGTTCCAGTCAGTCCCGCGCTGATCAACGGCGTCTGCACCGTTGCCGTACCGACCTTGGTGTTGGCGGGGCAGTTCTCGGCGTCACGCTCAGCGATCGAGCAGACGTTCACCAGCGAGTCGGTGTCGTTCGTAATCGTCGACGGCAGCGTGACCGAAACCTTCTTCGGCTGGTCGTCGTCGGCCGCAGTCGGGTCGGCAATCGTGACCTTCAGGCCGGGGTTGGCTCCGCGTGCACCGGTGGTGACGGTGGCCGTTCCAGTTGCATTGAGCGCGGGGAGCGCGCCGCTGCAGTCCGGGGTGACGTCGTCGCCCGCCGACTTGCGGAAGACCGTGCCCTCGCCGTCTACAGGTGCGTCCGTACCGCCGGTGTTTCCGCCGACCTTGTCGGCGTACGAGTAGGTCGTCCAGTCGTCGCAGCGCAGCGGATTGGTCAGGAAGGGCTCGCTTGCCTGAGTCAAGCCGTTGAGGTGCTGCAGGATGCCGTTGATGTGAACGCCCCCGGTCGGCGTGATGTCGTCCTGCGGGACGGTGCGGATCCGGAAGTCGGAGTCGCCGTTGTTGCCCGCGCTGAGGTTGGTGACCGGTGCCAGAACGCTCTGCGTGCGGTTGCCCGTCAGGTAGAAGAACGTTGCGAGGGTGGTCGGGACCTCAGGATCAGTCTGAAGGATGAAGATCGTTCCCGGTGTGGCGTCGTTGTAGGTCGACGGCAAGTTGGCGAATTCAACGCCGTTGTTGAACGTCGACGCGAGGTAGATGTTGCCGAAGTCCTGGATGTTGCCGGTCAGCCGGCCGCCAGGAATGTTCTGGGCGCCGTTCGCGTCATATGACGAGTCGTTGGCGTCAAGGGCCAGATTGACGGCGGCGATTCCAACCTTGCTCGATTGCGGGCAGGCGTTGAAGAACGGCGGCGTGCTGTCGTTGCCGGGGTCGATCGTCGTGTTGAACTCGGCGAGGGTGCAGCGGTCTTCATACGGAATCGAGTTTGGATTACCGATCAGACCTGCCGGACCGTCGATCACCCACTTGCGCAGGTCTTCAGTGCCGTACGTGTCGTAGGTGAAGGTCTGCGTGTTGGTGTAGTCGCCGTGCCCGCCTGGCACGGTGTTGCTGAACTCACCGGTGACGCTCGAGCTGACGTCGGCGCCCGCAGCGGGTGCAAACGCCGCAAATGCCGCAAACGCAGCGACCACGACAGCCAGCTTCAGGCGACTTGCCTTTGGACGGTTCATATTGGGTTTCCTCCGTTGTCGCCCGAGTTCGCTCCCCAGCGGTTCGTCGAGCGGGTGATCTGTCATCTGTCCTGGTCCGTGTCGTTCCAGGAACTTCCCTTGTCACTGCAACTTACAGAAACTGACCGACGCGTTGCAATAAAACTCACAAGTGTCCGGAGAGTTACTAAGTAACAGTGGTGTTACTAACTCGAACCATAGAACACGAGGCCCCCGGAAAGGTTTCGCCAGACTCGCCCATTTGTGTTAATTGCTGGTTGGGCGAGGGCACGTTTGCGCTGCAACGGCCTAGAATCCTGAGGGCAAATCACACACGGGGACGCCAGGTTTCGACGTGGCTGATTTCGTGGGTGAAGTTGCGAGCCGAGGTTGCCTGGAGGCCTCGTAAAACACCGGGCAAAACCATAACTGCGGACTCTCACGAGTACGCCCTCGTCTAAATAGACTGAGGCATCCGTCCAGCCTGGGCCCGTGGGCTGGGTAGCGGGTGTCAGCCAACGGGCTTGACCAGAACGCGCGTCTCGGGCGCCTGGTGACATCTAACTGAGACTGGCTCTCCCGGACCCTGCCGGCCTGGCTAACGGAGAGTGAGATTCAGAAAGCCGGACACGCTCGTAGACGCTTTACTTCACGCGGTCGCGGACGCGGGTTCAATTCCCGCCGTCTCCATCGGGTCGCTGACCGGCACGATCTCGCCGATGCTCGGGCTCGGGGTGCTCGGTCACGACCCAAAGGTCGCGCCCTCGCACCCGTCGCCCTGCGAGTCGACGATCTCGCACCGTTCAGCGCCCCGATCTGCATTGGGCCGACGTCGAATTGCAGATAGGCTCCAGCCCATGTCCGCGCCGCACCTGCAGCCGATGCCGGAGGTCGAGGGGGTTGAGCACCTCTATGTGAACGCCGGGGGCTTGCGGATGCATGTTGCCGCGGCCGGTCCCGAAGATGGCGACCCGGTTCTCCTGCTGCACGGCTGGCCCCAGCACTGGTGGCTCTGGCGTGATGTGATCCCGGCGCTTGCTGCCGAGGGGTATCGCGTCTACGCACCTGACCTTCGCGGGCTCGGCTGGAGTGAGGCGACCGACCGGTTTTGTGATTACGACAAGCGTCAGTACGCGCGCGACGTTATTGCGTTGCTGGATGCCCTCGAAATAGACACTGTTCGCCTCGCCGGGCATGACTGGGGTGGGTGGACCGGCTTCCTCGTCTCGATCATGGCTCCTGAGCGGGTCGATCGCTATATGGCGATGAACATTCCGCCGCCGTGGCTTGACCCCGGGCCGTTCGATCTGCCCAAGACGCTCAAGGCGCTCTCGCGGCTCGGCTACCAGGTGATCATGGCCACACCCGGCATCTCGCGCTTTGCGCAGGCCGGCCCTGGTCGCGCCGAGTTCGCCAAGGGAATCGTGAAGGCCTCAAAGCGCCGTGAGGTCTGGGACAACGGCGTGCTCGACGTCTTCCTCGACCAGTTCAAGGATCCGCGCCGCTCGAAGGCCTCGATGTACATCTACCGCAACTTCCTTGTGCGCGAATTGCCGCAGATTCAACTCGGCAAGTATGTGCCCGGGCGGCTCACGACGCGCACGACCCTGCTCTTCGGACTCGACGACGTGGCGATCGACCCGGCGATCCTTGACGCTGACCACTCGAAGTTCGCTGACGACCTGACGATCGAGCGCGTGCCCGACTGCGGTCACTTCATCGTCGATGAACAGCCCGAGCGCGTGATCGACGAGCTGCTGAAGTTCTTCGCCTGATCAGGCCGCCGCGAGGCGGTCCATGCGGCGCTCGGCCGCCTCGGCCAGCCCGCGAAACAGGCGCTCCTGCTTGTCCTCTTGGCGCGTCTGGCTCTCGGCGTGCCACTGCATGCCGACCATGAAGTCGCGGTCTGTCGCTTGGATCCCCTCGACCACTCCGTCCGGCGCCCAGGCGATCGCCTTCAGGTTGGTGCCGAGCTGCTCGACGCACTGGTGGTGGAACGAGTTGACCATCGTCTCCTCGCGCTCAAGTGCACGGTGGATCATCGAGTCGGGTTCGATCTGCACGCTGTGCGTCGCGAACGCTCCGCCCTCTTCTTGGGCGTGGTTGGTCGTGCTCTCGGGGAAGTCCTCAGGGATGTGTTGGTAGAGCGTTCCGCCGCGCGAGACGTTCATCAGCTGGGTGCCGCGGCAGACGGTGAGGATCGGCATGCCGCGGATATCTGCTTCGCGGATCAGTCCGAGCTGGAATGTGTCGGTCATCAGGTTGGTCGGGCCGACGTGCTCACTGCGCTCGCGGTGGTAGAGCGACGGGTCGATGTCCGGGCCGCCGGAAACAAACAACGCATCGATCTTGTCGAGCACCTGGTCGATCGCGCCCGGCATGATCGGCGGGATCACCAATGGCATCCCACCCGAGAGCAGGATCCCGCGCAGGTACTCAACGCTGATCACGAAGTCCTCTCGCGCGGGGTCGCCCTGGGGCACCAGCCGGTCGGTCGCCGCCGGGCGGAACTCCGAGCTCGACATGCCGATCGTCACGCGGCGGCTTGGCGAGGTCAGTCCGATCTGGCCTTCGAAAGGTGTCGCTGCGCTGTCCACGGATGCACCTTCTATCAGGCGCGCCTGTCTGATCAGGCGAACTGCTGGGCGAGCGTCCCCACCAGCTCAGTCAAGCTGGCGCCTGAGCGCACGATCTCACGCTGGCGCTGCGCGCCGGTGCGAAACGCCGGGTCGATCAACAGCTCGAGCTCGTTTTCGCAGCCGAGTTCCTGCGCGTGTGGCCTGGCCGCGTCGATCAGCTTCGGCAGTAGTCGCGCGATCGGGATTCTCTCGGAGGTGTCCGCGTCGATCAGCTCCGCGTCGAAGCCGTCGCGGGCGGCGAGGAAGCGATTCTCATTGAGCGCTTCCTGGACCGAGAGCTGGAGCTCTGAATACCAGCCTTCTTCGACCTCGAGCTTGGCCACCGACTGGACCAAGGCCACCAACGCGGCCGTCGTCTCCGAATCGATTTGCACGTCCATCGTGCGAATTTCGACGGTGCCAAAGCGCGGCTGCGGCCGGACATCCCACCAGAGGTAGGTCGGCTCGGGAAAGCAGTCGGCGCGGATCAGCAGGTCGACCGTCTCGACGTATGCCGCGTAGTCGTCGAACTTGAGCGGTATGCCGACGCGCGGGAAGGCCTGGAAGAGCGGCGTGCGCGCCGACGCCAGGCCGGTGTCGCGGCCCTGCCAGTAGGGCGAGTTGGCAGAAAGCGCCAGGAACAGCGGCACGTGCGCGCGCATGCGGTTGTAGAGATTGATCGCCGCCTCGCGGTCGGCGACGCCGACGTGAACGTGCGTCGCGAAGGTCGGTTCACGCCGCGCGAGCTCGCGCATCGAGCCGTAGAGACCTTGGTAGCGCTCTCCGCTGGAGATCACCGTCTGGTACCAGACCGCCTGCGGGTGGGTGCCCGAGCTTGCCACCTTCAATGCCAAAGGCTCAAGCTCGCGCTTCAGGCGCTCGCGCACGTCGTGGAGATCGTTGACGGCCTCGCTGACCTTGGTGTTGACGCCGGTCGCCAGCTCAACCGCCGATCCGTGGGTCTCGGCGGTGAGGCGCTCGGCGAGGCCCGGGGAGACCGTCCGCAGCACGTAGTCAATGCTCTGCGCGAGGGTCAGATCCTGCGTGTTGAGCAGCATCACCTCTTCCTCGATGCCAACCGTCCAGTCGGGGTGGGTTCCGCCACCCCAAGCGGCCCACTTGGGCTCGCTGGCGATCTGCGGGGCTGGGGTGGTCATACGGCTTTGATCCTCCTGGTCTGAGATTCCTTCGTGCCGCTTGAGCGCCCGGCGGCTTCCATGAGTGCGCTGAAGAGCGACTCGTGTTCGACGTGATTGGTCAGGCTTTCCGCGTGCCACTGAACTCCGAGCACGAAGTCACGATCGACGGCTTCGATCCCCTCGACGATTCCCTCGGGCGAGTGGGCGTTGGCGCGCAACCCGCTCCCGAGCTGCTCGACGCTCTGGTGGTGAAACGAATTGACGTCGGCGCGGTCGAATCCGATCGTGCGACGCAGCAGCGTTCCCGCTTCGATCGTGACCTCGTGACTGGTGTGGTGGCCGAGCTCGCTCTGCCGGTGCGAGAGCGCGGTCTCGCCGAACACGTCGGGGATGTGTTGGTGCAATGTGCCGCCGCGCGCCACATTGAGCACCTGCATCCCGCGGCAGATCGCAAGGATCGGCATGTCGCGAGCGTCCGCCGCTCGGGCGAGCGCGATCTCAAAGCTGTCGGTCGCAAGCTCGGTCGGCCCGAGCTTCTCATGCGGCGGTTGCCCATAGGTCGACGGGTCAAGGTCCGGGCCGCCGGAGAGCACCAGCGCGTCGACAGAATCCAGCACCGTGTCGATCGTGTCCTGGTGCATCGGCGCGACGATCAGCGGGACCCCGCCGACCTGTTGGACGGAGTTGAGATAGGGGATTCCCAGACAGATCTCGCGGTGGGGCGGCTCGCCCTTGGGGATCTGCTTGAGGTGCTCGGGAACGCGGATCTCGGAACTCGAGACGGCGATCACCGGCCGGCGCGTGCTGCTCATGCGGCCGTCACCCAGGTGTCTTTCGCCCCGCCGTTCTGCGAGCTGTTGACGATCAGTCCGCCGCGCTCGAGCGCAACGCGGGTCAGGCAGGCGTCGACCATCTCCACAGTCTCGCCCAGATGCACGCAGTACGGACGCAGGTCGACGTGCCGGGGCTCGAGCTTGTCGCCCACGACTGTCGGGTGCGTGGAGAGCGCAACGGTCTCCTGCACGACCCATTCGTCCGGGCTCTCGGCGAGTTCGGCGCGGGCGGCGGAGAGCTCATCGGCGCTCGCGACGCGGCCGATTGTGACCCCTTTACCGCCGAGACCCCCGCGCGGTTTGAAGACGAGCGAATCGGCGTCGTCCTCGATGCGTTCGAGCGTTGCTGGATCGGCCGGGTCGTAGGTCTTGACGGACGCGAGCATCGGCTCTTCGCCCAGATAGAACTCGATCATCGATTCGACGTAAGCCTGAATCAGCTTGTCGTCGGCAATGCCCGATCCGAAGGCATTCACGCAGGCGACGGTGCCGCGCTGGATCGGCTCGAGCATGAGGTCGCCAAAGTGCGAGAGCGCGCCACTGGGCATGCGCAGACGGTCGAGATCGGTGCGCCGGTAGATCACGTCGATCGGCTTGAGCAGTCCGTCGTCGTCGCGCCCGTAGATATCGCCGCCGTGGTTTTCGAGCTGGTCGAGTCTGAAGAGGTAGATGTCCAGCGCTTCGGCGACCATGCGGTGCTCATACCAAGCTGCGCTGGTCGGTCCGTCGGAAATCAGCGCGATCGACGGCTCGCCCGCCGCGGCTTCAGGGGCGGCGGCGTGCAGCGCCGCCGAGAGCGAATCAAAGACTCCGCCGTCGACCTTGAGCTTCTGGCGACCGCCGGTGAATGGCAGCACTGCGTCGCTCATCTTCCTTGCAGCCAGCGCGAACGCGATGCCGGACGGCGAGCGCACATTGTCTTCGAGCACGCTGAATTCGCCGTCGGCTCCGCGCACCAGGTCAAGGCCGGCCACGTTGGCGAAGATCGCCGCCGGCGGTGAAGTGCCAACGAGATCCGGTTCGAAGTACTCGGCCGTCTCGATCGCGGCGCTTGGCACGACGCCGGCCTCGACGATTCGCTGGTCTCCGTAGACGTCGGCGACGAAGAGATTCAGCGCCTTGACGCGCTGCGTGACGGCCCCGGTGATCAACTTCCACTCTGACGCGCTGAGGACCCGCGGGATCGGATCGACGACGAATGGCAGGGTCCCGCTGGCGGTCGTGAACGCGACCCCGTGGCGATCGACCTCGGCCTGCGCCGCCGACCTCAGCTCGCCGAGTTCGAGGCGATCGAGTTCCGCGAGGATCGCGGCATACTCGGGCCGCGGGTCACCGCCATCGGCGAAGGCTTCGTCGAAGAATCCGGGGATCGTGCTGTATCCGTCGATCGCGCCTCCCGGCGCGCTGATCTGTTGCAGCGAGTCGATGCTTCCATCGTAAGTCCGCGAAGGACTTTCGCGCTTGTACCGACGTACAACGCTCGCGGTGGGAGCTTGGCGGTGCGGCTAACTGACTGCCTGGGTCTGATCCTCGCTCGATTCGCGCATCGCCGCAGCCAGAGCGGCGACGGAGACTTCTTGCGCCATCACTTCCATTTCCAGGGTCGCCGCCAGCGCGGGTTTGGCGGCGGCGTCGAGCAAACGCTTGGCAAGCCCCACCGGCGTCGGCAGGCCGTTGAGCAAGTCATCGATGATCGCTGCGGTCGCCGACTCAAGCTGCTCGGCCGGCACCGCGCGGTTGGCGAGGCCGATTCGGTATGCCTCGTTCCCGTCGAACTCGCGGCCGGTCAGGATCAACTCCTTGGCGATTCCAAGCCCCACGATCGACGGCAACCTCGACGAGCCGCCGACATCGGGCACGAGCCCCAGCCGAACTTCGGGGATGCTCAGGCGGGCGTTTTCGGTCATCACGCGCAGGTCGCAGGCCAGCGCCAACTCCATCGCACCGCCCATGCACGCGCCGTGGATTTCGGCGATCACCGGCTTGGTCATCTCCTCGGCGAGGTTCCAGGCCTCAAGTGCGCGCCGGCGGAACTCACGCAGCCGTTCGGGCGAGCCGGCGAGCGAGGCGAGTTCCTTGACGTCCATCCCGGCAGAGAAGACCGCGCCCTCGCCGCGAATCACGACCACCCGGACGTTGGTGTCGTCCGCTGCCTCGCGCAAGGCGGCGCCGGTGGCGTCGACGAGATCTGTGTTGAAGGCGTTTCGCTTGTCGGCGCGTGCCAGCACGATGTGCCGCACCGCGCCGCGGTCTTCGGTCTTGACCAGGTCCATCGTTGAATCCTCCTCGTTGGGTGACGCCGAGCCTAGATGGGCGACATCGCAAACGCGAGTGAGGTCCGGCGGATCAAAACCGGCTCGATGTCGCAGCTCCGTGGACGCCTGTTCGGTCAAAAACGGAAAATCTGAGCAATCGGCCCGATACCGGGCGGTAGCACCTAAAGCGCTCGCCAGGCCTTCCGATACGAATCGCAACGGGCGTCCTCGCGCCAAGCCTCCGCAACTTGCAGAGCGCGTGGATTGTTTGAGGGATTCGCCTCGGAACACAGAGCCTGGCACCGATCGGATGGCCCCGTCCGAAATCGGCGCCCAGGGGGTTCAAATCGATGATCCGCAGTCATCGCACAAATTTCGCGACATTCTTGATCTTCTGCCTCGTGCTCGTGGCATGTGCGGCTGTCCCTGCTCTGGCCGCCGACGGGGACGGCATCGCGCCATCGACGAGCCCGCCTGCTCAGGCCGAGCAGCCGGCCGAGGCGCCCGCACCAGTCGAGGCCCCGCCGGTCACACCGCCGCCCGCAGACCCCGTGGCCGACGAAGCCCCTGAACCCGATCCGGTTCCTGCCGAAGAGCCCGGCGACTCGCCGGCGGACCCGATCGAGGAGCCCGGTGCCAGCGGAGAGACTGGCCCAACTGGCGAGACCGGCCCAACTGGCGAGACCGGCCCAACTGGTGAGACTGGCGCGACCGGCCCAGTCACCGACGGAAGCGACGGCGCCGCGGATGGCGGTGCGGATCCGGCCCCGCCGACAGGGGACGGAACCCCGCCGCAGGAGAACTCGAAGGGGCCGGCGCCTACCGCGGACGGCACGATCACCGAAGACGAATCGGCGCCGGACGCTTCCGGTGTTGGCTCTGAGGGTGGCTCGGGCGGGCAGGATGTGCTTGGGCAACTGACCGGCAACGAATCGACCGGCACGAGCTCTGGACTTGGCACCGCGGCGGCAGACGCCGCCAACCGTGCGAGTGACCAGATTCGCCAGAACGCCGAGAACGGGGTGGCCGCAAACCTCGTCGTCACCCGAATCATCAGCGAGGTGCCCAGCTGGATCTTCTGGGCGCTCGGCGCGCTTGCGATCGTCGCGCTGGCGGGACTTGCGCTGTTCCTGCGAGAGCGCCACCGCCGCCGCTCGGCCGAACAGGAGGCGATGGTCGACGAGCTGACCGGGATTTCCAATCGCAAGGCGTTCGATCGCCGGCTCGATCTTGAGTGGCGCCGCGCCGCGCGGTACGGCCGCTCGCTGGGCTTGATGGTGATGGACCTTGACGGGTTCAAGCAGGTCAACGATGTGCAGGGCCACGCGGCGGGAGACCGCGTGTTGCGAGACGTCGCGCAGGCGCTCGACGGCCGCATGCGCGACACCGACCTCGTGGCACGGATCGGTGGCGACGAGTTCGCGATCATCTGCCCGGAGACCGGCGTCAACGAGCTGATGACGATCCGCCGCCAGTTGATCGACCAGGTCACCAATGGACTGACCGATCGTGTGGGACTCAGCATCGGCGTTGCCGAATACGTTCCATCAGACACCGACGCGATGAGCATCCTCGCCCGCGCCGATGAGTCGATGTACCGCGTCAAGCGCGGCGAATCGACCGCCGCGACAGCCTGAGCGTCCGATTCTTCTGCGCACCGGCGGTGCGCAGTTTTCATACAAACGTACGGATGCGGCGGCGGGCGGCGGCTCTAACCTGCATTGCGTGAGCACGCAATGATCGAGATTTCCGGCGAGCGTTACGTGGAGGCGCGCTGCGAGCAGGTGTGGATGGTCGTGGACGATTCCAACTGCCGCGCGCGATGGCTCTCCTTTGCCGACAAGATCGAGCAAGTCGTCGTACACGAGCCTGCCCGGCGGCTCACATGGAACACGCAGGAGCACCCGCGCCTCGTCCCGATCGAGTGTCGATCGTGCGTGACGGTGGAGCTGATTCCGGAAGGAGCGGGCACCCGGGTGCGCATCCACGCCACCCGAGAGCCGAGCGGTCGTTTGGGTGCGCTGGCCCTGCGGGTCACCGCGCAGCGGGGATTTGAGCGCGATATTCGCCGCTCGCTCGACCAGTTGGCCGAAATGCTGGCCGGGCGCACCGCCGGCTGAGCCACAAGAGCCGATCGGGACCGTCTATTCTTCTTCGACCGCACGGCGGGCCGTATGCCTGCCGTGTGCGTCCATTTTTGGTGGCCATTGCCGCCAGCCGGGGCCAACGCGCCCAGTCTTGCTGGACAGACGCAGCCTTTCGAAGAGACCGAGACCAAATGTCAAAGACATACGTAGCCACGCCTGAGACCCGCAATCGAGAGTGGGTCGTCGTCGACGCCGAAGGGCAGACCCTCGGACGCCTCGCCACGCAGATCGCCGACGCGCTGCGCGGCAAGCGCAAGCCCGAGTACACCCCGCACATCGACACCGGCGATTTCGTGGTCGTGATCAACGCAGAGAAGATCACCGTCACAGGCAACAAGCTGACCGAGAAGGTCTACTACCGCCACACCGGCTACCCCGGCGGTCTGCGCAGCCGCACCCTTGAGGAGCAGCTCGAGCGTCGTCCGGAAGAAGTCATTCGCTCGGCCGTCAAGGGCATGATCCCGCGCACCCGTCTTGGTCGCGCGCAGCTGCGCAAGCTGAAGATCTACGCCGGCGCCGAGCACCCCCACAAGGCTCAGAACCCCCGCGTCCTTGAGCCGCAGTCCTAACAGCAGAAAGAGTTTGAAGCAGTGAGCGACGAGACCACGCAGGAAGTCAACGAAGAGGCGACCCAGACCGAGGCCGCTCCAGTCCCGGCCCCGGTGCTGGCACTGGCCGCCGACGCCCGCTACACCGCGACCGGCAAGCGCAAGACCGCGGTCGCCCGCGTGATCCTCAAGCCCGGCAGCGGCAACATCACCGTCAACGGCCGCGAGCTCAACGAGTACTTCCCGCGCCCGACGTTGCAGATGACCGCCCGGGAGTCCCTGGAGAAGGTCGGAAGCACCGACAAGGTCGACGTCATCGCCCGTGTTCACGGCGGCGGCGTGGCTGCTCAGGCCGGGGCCGTGCGTCACGGCATCGCCCGCGCGCTGCTCGAGGCCGACGAGAATCTCCGCGGCGAGCTCAAGCGCGCAGGCTTCCTGACGCGCGACGCGCGTGTCAAGGAGCGCAAGAAGGCCGGTCTCAAGAAGGCCCGCAAGCGCCCGCAGTTCAGCAAGCGCTAAAGCGCCGCTCGCTGGCGATCAGGCGCTGCGATGCGCAAGTACTTCGGAACCGACGGCATCCGCGGCGACGCCGCCGATCTGCTGACCGACGATCTGGTCGAGCGACTCGGCGCGGCGGCGGTCACTGAACTCGGCGGCTCCGGCACCCGTATGGCGATCATTCGCGACACCCGCGAGTCGGGACCGCGAATCGAGCGCGCGCTGGCGCGCGGGGCGGCTTCTGCCGGCGCCTCGGTGAAGCTCGCGGGCGTGTTGCCGACTCCGGCCGCG
>JAEYBE010000050.1 GCA_023404495.1 Actinomycetes bacterium
GCTTTGAGCTGGTCGCGGTGGTCAGTGCCTCGCACAATCCCTATGTGGACAACGGGATCAAGTTCTTCGGTTCTGGCGGTCTGAAGCTCTCGGACGCCGTCGAGGAGCGCATCGAGCGGCTGATCGACGAGCCGCCCGCGCCGCAGGCCCAGGCCGGCGCGGTCAACGAACTGCATGGCGCCGAGGACGACTACGTGCGTGCGCTGCTTGAGCGCTTCGACGGGCTCGATCTTGCCGGACGACGGATCCTGCTCGACACTGCCAACGGCGCCGCATATCGCGTCGCGCCGCGCGTCATGCGCGAGCTTGGCGCGGAGGTGACCGTGTTGGCGGACTCACCCGACGGGCGAAACATCAACGAGCAGTGCGGATCAACCCACGTCGAGGAGTTGGCGGCGGCGGTTGCGGTGGGGGAGTACGACGCCGGCTTTGCCTTCGACGGTGACGCGGATCGCGTACTTGCCGTCGACTCGGAGGGCCGGATTGTCGACGGTGACGAGCTGATCGCGCTGGCCGCGTTGCACCTGCGCGACGCCGGGCGCTTGCCTGGTGATGGGGTGGCCGTCACGGTGATGACCAACTACGGATTTCACAACGCGATGCGAGAGGCCGGCATCAACGTCGAGGTCACGCCGGTCGGCGATCGCTACGTCCTTGAGGCGTTGATCGAAAAGGACTGGGCGCTTGGCGGCGAGCAGTCGGGGCATGTGATCGATCGTGGATTCGTGCCGTCTGGGGATGGAACTGCGAGCGCGTTGCTCACGCTCGAAGCGCTGCAGGCAGCCGGGAAGTCGCTCTCGGACGTGATCCCGATGCAGAAGCTCCCGCAGACGCTCGTGAATGTCCGGGTGGCCGACCGAGACGCGATCGAGGCGGCCGATGTTGTCTGGACGGCGGTGGACACCGCCAATAGCGAGCTCGAGGGCAGGGGCCGGGTGCTCGTGCGCGCGTCGGGCACGGAGCCGCTCGTGCGCGTGATGGTCGAGGCGCCGAGCGAGGCTGAAGCCGAGGACGTCTGCGACCGCCTGGTGGCACTGATTCGCAGCGAACTTGCACCTGCGGACTGATCGCGCCGGGCGCTTCGTACTCTCAGGTCAATGTGCGGAATAGTCGGATACGTCGGCGAGCGGCCGGCGCGTGACCTGCTCGTTGGCGGACTGCGGAAACTCGAGTACCGCGGATACGACTCAGCGGGCATCGCCCTCGTGCGCCCGTCGGGCGTGCAGTCGATTCGCGCAGTCGGCAATCTTGACAACCTCAAGGAAGCGATCGACGGTCGCACCTGGAGTGGGCAGTCGGAGGCGTTGACCGGCATCGGTCACACGCGCTGGGCGACCCACGGTGAGGTGACCGAGGAGAACGCGCACCCGCACTATGACCCGACCGGCCGGGTGCAAATCGTGCTCAACGGCATCGTCGAGAACTGGGCTGAGCTGCGCGAGCGCTTCACTTCCCGCGGTGATCGCTTTTCCTCGGACACAGACGCCGAGGTGGTCGCGCACTTGGTGGCAGACCACTACGACGGCGATCTGGTTGAAGCGGTGCGGCTGGCATTCAACGACTTGCGCGGTCACTACGCCTTTGTCGCCGTCTCGGCCGATGAACCTGACCTGATGGTCGCCGCGCGCCGCGAGTGCCCGCTGGTGATCGGCATCGGCGAGGGCGAGGCGTTTGTCGCGTCTGCGATCCCGGCGTTCCTCAACGAAACCCGCGTGACGCAGATGGTCGAGGACGACGAGATCGTCGCCATCCGCGCCAGCGGAACTCAGTTCTTCACGGCCGCCGGCGAGCCGGTGCAGCGCGAGACCGAAGAGGTCACGTGGGATGAAGAGGCTGCCGAGAAGGGCGGCTTTGACACCTTCATGCTCAAAGAGATCTACGAGCAGCCCGACGCCGTCGCCGAGACGATCGCCGACCGCGTGATCCACGACGACCACGTCGACCTTGGTCCCGACTTCCTTTCGGACGAGGATCTGGCGAACGCCGATCGCATCGTGATCGTCGCCTGCGGCACGAGCTATCACGCCGGTCTGATCGGGCGCTACGTGATCGAGAGCTGGGCGCGCGTGCCGGTCGAGATGGACGTCGCATCCGAATATCGCTACCGCGACCCGGTGCTGCGCGAGAACGATGTCGTGATCGGAATCACGCAATCGGGCGAGACCGCCGACACGCTGGCGGCGATGCGCATGGCCCGGGAGGCCGGCGCCAAGGTCGTAGCCGTCACCAACATCATGGGCTCTCGCGCGACGCGTGACTCGGATGCTGTGCTCTTCACCAGGGCCGGGCTTGAGATCGGGGTCGCGGCGACCAAGACTTTCGTGTCGCAGGTCGCTGCCATGTACCTGATCGCCTTGAAGCTCGCCGAGCTAAAGGGCGAGCTCCCCGCCGACGAGCGACGCGAACTGATCGGCGAGCTGCGAAAGATCCCGCATTACCTGCAGGAGATGATCCCGGGAGACGACGAGCGCGCCGGCAAGATCGCCGAGCACTGGTCAGACGCCGAGTTCTTCCTGTACCTGGGCCGGCACGTCGGATTGGGCGTGGCGCTCGAGGGGGCGCTGAAGCTCAAAGAAGTCTCCTACATCCCGACCGATGCCTACGCGGCCGGAGAGATGAAGCACGGCCCGATCGCGCTGCTCGACGAGCGCACGCCGGTCGTCTGCATCGCGACCGATTCGCCGGTCTACGACAAGGTCGCCTCGAACATCGCCGAGGTGCGCGCGCGCAAGGCATACGCGATCGCCGTCGCCACCGAGGGCAACCAGAACGTCGAAGAATTCACCGACGAGGTGCTCTACGTGCCGCGCACGCACTGGCTGCTCCAACCGCTCCTGGCGGTCGTGCCTTTGCAGTTGCTCGCCTACCACATAGCCACCCGCCGCGGCCTCAACGTAGACCAGCCACGCAACCTCGCCAAGACCGTAACGGTCGAATAACCCCACCAAAAAAAATCCGCAATTTGCATACAACCTTTGGCACCAGGTGCCAAAGGTTGGTCCGACGCCTCGGGCATTTAGGCTGGTTGGATGATCGGTGTGGGGATTGACCTGCTTGAGATTGCGCGGATGGGGGAGGCCTTGGAGCGTCGCCCGCGGCTCGCTGAGCGTGTTTTCACCGCCGAGGAGCGCGCCTACGCCGAGCGGCACAAGAATCCGGCGCAGCACTTCGCCGCGCGATTTTGTGCCAAGGAGTCGGTTGCCAAGGCGCTGGGCCTGACCAACTGGGCCTTCAAGGACGTTGAAGTGGTCGCCACCGGCGCCGCGCCGCGCGTGCGACTCGCCGGCCGCGCGGCTGAAGAGGCCGAGCGACAGGGCGCGGAAATCCACCTCTCTCTGACGCACAGCAATCTCACGGCCGGCGCGGTTGCGGTGGCGGTAAAGGCGGTTACCGCCTGATGCCGGCCGCGCAGATACCGCGTTGGGCTGAGCCCCTGCACGATGCCGCAGGTATGCGCGCTGCCGATGCCTGGGCGATCGAGCACGAGAAGATTCCGTCGCTCGAGTTGATGGAGCTCGCCGGACAGGCGATCGCGCGCGCGGCGCTCGAACCCGCGCCCGAGGGACCGATCTTGATCGTCTGCGGAAAAGGCAACAACGGCGGTGACGGACTCGTCGCCGCGCGATTGCTGCGCGAGAACCGCGACCGGCTGGGCGAAAAGAAGGTGATCGTGATGCTGATCGCCGACCCCGCCGAGCTGACGGGCGATGCCGCCGCCAACCTTCAGCGCCTGCCCGGCGATGCGCCGCACGCCTTCGACGCTGGCCTGGTGGCCCAGGCCGGCGTGATCGTCGACGCGATGCTTGGCACCGGGGCGAGCGGCGCGCCGACGGGCGTGATCGGTGAGGCGGTGACCGCGATCAACCGCCGCTCGTCGGCAGCGCGGGTGATCGCCGTCGACAACCCGACGGGCGTTGACGCCTCGACCGGCGAAGTCGCCGGCGACGCGGTGTTCGCCGAACTCACGATCAGCCTGCACGCGCCGAAAGCCGGTCAATTTGTCGCGCCGGGCGTCTTCCACTGCGGTGAGGTGCGGGTCGCCGATATCGGAATCCCGCCCGAGGCCTTCGAGGCTGCCGGCGTACGTCCGGCGGCCGGGACGATCGGTCCGCGGGTGATGAAGCTTGCGCCCAGGCGCGATGACGCGAGCAGCAAGTTCACCTCTGGAGTGCTCGGTGTTGTCGGTGGGTCGACCGGACTCACCGGTGCTCCGTGTATGGCGGCGATGGCCGCTCAGCGCACCGGCGCGGGATATGTCACCGCCTTCGTGCCGGCGAGTCTCAACCTGGTGTTCGAGCAGCGGCTGCTCGAAGTCATGTCGGTGCCGCTCGAGGACGACGCGGGGGCGATTGCCGAGTCCGCGCTCGATCAGTTGATCGAACGGACCGAACGTTGCGATGCGCTGGTCGTCGGTCCCGGGATCGGCCGCGACCCGAGTACCGGCAGGCTGGTGGCGAATCTGCTGGAGCAGAGCGACAAGCCGGCGTTGCTGGACGCAGATGGACTGTTTCCGTTCTCCGGTCAGATCGATCGCCTGCGCCGAGGAGCGCCGCTGGTGATCACCCCGCACGCCGGCGAACTGGCACGACTGCTGGGTGTCTCAACCGACGACGTCGAGGGCGCGCGCCTGGCGCACGCCCAGCGGGCAGCCGAGGAGAGCGGGGCGGTCGTGGTGCTCAAGGGTTCGGACACGATCGTCGCAGCACCGGGCGACGCACCGCTGATCAACACCTTGAAGGCCCCCGGCCTCGCCACCGCGGGCACCGGCGACGTGCTTTCGGGTGTTGCCGGCGCGTACATGGCCAAGGGGCTAGGTACCCGCGAGGCAGCAGCAGCCGCCGTATACGCGCACGCGCTCGCCGGCCGTGAGGCCTCAGAACGGCGCGGCGCCGATCACATGATCGCCAGCGACGTGATTTCGCTGCTTCCTGCGGTGCTCTCGTAGTGTTCTCGGCGTGACCACTTCGGACGCAGAACAGATCACGATGCGGCGGGCGGTGGCGCATGTTGACCTCGCGGCAATCGAGCGCAACGTCGAATTCTTGCGCTCGCAGCTGACCGGCGGTGCAGAGCTGTGCGCGGTCGTGAAGGCGGACGGCTATGGCCATGGCATCGAGCAGACCGCCCGCGCGGCGGTCGCCGGCGGCGCGTCGCGACTGGCAGTCGTGACAGTCGAGGAGGCGTCGCTGGTCGCGAACCTCGATCTGGGCGTGCCGCTGATCGTGCTAGCTCCGCTGGCCGAGCAGGATCTGCCTGCGGCCGTGGAAACCAGTGCGGAGCTCACGGCCTGGTCGCCCGCGCAAGTCGCCGCGATCGCCCGCGCGGCCGATCTGGTCGGACGCGAGGTGCGACTGCACGTCAAGCTCGATACCGGGATGGGGCGTTTTGGCGCTCGCGAGGCAGACGAGGCGCTGGCCGCAGTCGAGGCCGCGTCCGGTACCGCGGGCGTTGAGCCGGTCGCCGTCTGGACTCACTTTGCGACTGCCGACGAACGCGGTGACGACTACTTCCCTGCGCAGCTGGCGAAGTTCCGGGAGTTCGTCGCTGCCGCTCGCGCGCAGCGTCCCGAACTGCTCGCCCACGCGGCAAACAGCGCGGCGCTGCTGCGCGATCCCGAGAGCCACTTCGACTTTGCACGCGCCGGTATCGCGGTTTACGGCCTTGACCCGTTTGGCGGCGACGCGCGCGCCACCGGGCTCACGCCCGCGCTCAGCGTGTGCTCGTACGTCGCTTCGGTCAGGGCGGTAGCGCAGGGCGATTCAGTCGGATACGGACGGCGGTTCGTCGCCCCGGCGGACACAAAGATTGCGACGATACCGATCGGCTACGGCGACGGCTGGAGGCGCATTCTCTCGAACAACTGCGAGGTGCTGATCGCAGGGGGGCGGTATCCCCAGCGCGGGACGGTGAGCATGGACAGCATCATGGTTGAGCTTGGGCCAAAGAGCACGATTGACGTCGGAACGCCGGTCACTCTGATTGGCGTCGACGGTGGCGAGGCGATCTCAACGGAAGAAGTCGCGCACCGCGCGCAGACGATCAATTACGAAGTCACGTGCGGCCTGACTGCGCGCACCGCGCGCGACTACGGTCGCGGCAGCTGAGGCGCGCAACGTGGGCGCGCAGGCCGATATCGCCGCGCTGGCGTCGGCCAGCGAATCGCTCAGCAAGGTGCGCGCCGCCCTGCCGGCCGCGGGCGCGGGCTCCTGGCTTGTTGGCGGGGCGGTACGCGATCTGCTGCTCGGACTCTCGGTCGACGATGCCGACGTTGCCGTCTCGGGCGATCCTCGCAATGCAGCCAAAGCGGTGCACGCAGCGATGGGCGGCGACATCTTCTCGCTGTCGGATCGCTTCGGCACCTGGCGGGTGAATACGGCGGACGGCGTGCAGGTGGACATCACCGCGCTGCGCGGCGAGACGATCGAGCAAGATCTCTCGCTACGCGATTTCACGGTCAACGCGATGGCGCTGGCGGCAGATTCGCTTGAGCTGACAGACCCGACGGGGGGCATGCGAGACCTGTCTGAGCGGCGGTTCCGGCTGGTATCTGAGCATGCCTACTCCGACGATCCGCTGCGGCCCCTGCGCCTGCCCCGCCTGGCGGCAACGCTCGATTTTGAGCTCGACGAGCGGACCGCGCGTGCGACGCGCGAGAACGCCTCGCTGCTGACCGAACCTGCGGCCGAAAGGATCTTCGCCGAACTTCGCGCTCTGATCGGCTCGCCGGCGGCACTGCGAGGTCTCGCGTTGCTCGACGAGTTGGGCCTCACCGAAGTCGTCTTGCCGGAGCTGAAGGCCCTCCAAGGTCTCGAGCAGACCGTCTACCACCACAAGGATGTCTACGACCACACGCTTGAGGTGCTCGAACGCGTGATCGAGCTTGAGGATTCGGGCTACGAGCTGTTTGCCGAGCACGCGCCGGCGCTCAGAACGCTGATGGCCGGCGAACTTGCCGATGAACTCACATTTGCCGGCGGACTGCGCTGGGGCGCGCTCCTTCACGACATCGCCAAACCGCTCACCGAGACCGACTTCGGCGACGGGCGACGGGGGTTTCCCGGTCACGACATCGAGGGCGCGAAGTTGGTCCGGAAGATCTGCGGCCGCCTACACACGAGCGAGCGATTCGCCGGATACGTCGCAGGCCTGACGCGCAACCACATGCGGCTTGGCTTCCTTGTGCGCGAGCAGCCGCTCTCGCGCCGGCGCGTGCATGAGTATCTGGTCAAAAGTGCGCCGGTCGAGGTTGAGGTAGGGGTGCTCTCGGTCGCAGATCGCCTGGCAACCCGCGGCCGCAAGCACGAGCAGGCGATCCCGCCCCACATCGAGCTCGCGATCGAGATCACCGACGCAGCGCTCGACAATCGCGCCAACCCGCTCAAGCCGCTGATCCGCGGGGACGAACTGGCCGCCGCGCTTGGGATCGAGCCCGGTCCCAGGCTCGGAGAGCTACTCGCCGAGATCGCCGAAGCGCAGTACGCCGGCGAAGTCAGCACTGCTGACGAGGCGATCGCCCTGGCGCGTGGCGCTCTGTAGGCTGAGGCGCGTGAGCACCAAACCAGACTGCATCTTCTGCTCGATCGCATCACGCACCGGCCCCGCCGAGGTGATCGAGGCCGATGAGCGCGCGATCGCGTTTCTTGACATTGCGCCGGCCACGCGCGGTCACACGCTTGTCATCCCGCGCGCGCACTCGGACAACTTGCTGGAGATCGACCCGGACGACCTCGCGCACGTCTCGCGCATGGCACAGTCGATCGCCAAGCGCATGCCCGACGCGCTGGGCTGCGACGGGGTCAATCTGCTCAATTCGTGTGGAGCCGAGGCCTGGCAGACGGTGTTCCACTTTCACATGCATGTGGTTCCGCGCTACGCCGACGACCCCCTGAAGCTCCCGTGGGTCCCGTCAGAGCCCGACTTCACGGGCCTCACCGAGGTCGCAGAACTGCTTCGCTGACGCGGTGCCCTCGGGCCGATCGCGTATCCTTCCTCGCCAGATGGGCAAAGAAGAGAAAATTGAGATGGAGGGCGAGATCCTTGAGGCCTTGCCCAACACGATGTTTCGGGTCAAGCTGGAGAACGACCACGAGGTCCTCGGACACATCTCAGGAAAGATGCGCCGCCACTACATCAGGATTCTTCCCGGCGACCGCATCAAGATCGAGCTCTCGCCGTACGACTTGACGCGCGGCAGAATCACGTATCGCTACAAGTAGCGCTACGCGCCGCGCGAGTTAGACCTCGTTCATCCGACCGATTCGCCAGGCGGCAAACCACGATGCCGCCGCGATCATCCCGGCCAGCGCGAGCAGGGCCGGCCAGAGCGTGTGCCAGGTGATCGAGTCGATGTACGGCGCGCGGACTGCGTCGAGCACGTACGTGAACGGGTTGAGCCGCGCGATGTGCTGCAGCCAGGGCGCCAGCAGGGCGATCGGCGCGTACACGGCGGAGAGCTGCATCAGCATGAAGCCAGACGACTGCATCAGCGGCGCCGCATCCTGCGAGCGGAACTTCATCGCCAGGCCGCAACTCCAGAAGGCCATCACCGTCGCAAGGCCGCCGGCGCCGATCAGCGAGACGACGAATCCGGGAACTCCGGGCCACGTCAGGCCAACCGCCAAGCCGATCAGCACCAACAACGTCGCGGGGATCATCACGCGCATCACGGCCGAGCCGATCAGTCCGCCGAGCACCACCCAGCGTGGCGCCGGCGCGAGCAGCATGCGGTCAAACCAGCCGCTTTCGATGTCACGGGCGAGGTTCACGCCAGTCGCAGCGCCCGTGAAGGCGGCCGATTGAATGAAGCCGACCGGCAGGATCCACTCGAGGTATTCGTTGGCGCCAAAACCGGGAAGCTGGGCGAGCCGGCCAAAGACCGAGTAGGTGCCGAGCATGAAGATCGCCGGGGCGATCACTCCGGGGATCGATGCTCCGGGAACGCGCAGGATTTCGTTGAGGCCGCGGCGCGAGAGCGCGCCGATCAGCCGCAGGTTCTCGCTGAGACCGCTCATCGCGTACTCCCGAGGCGGACACGCAGGGCGAACACCGCCATCAGCGCCGTGAACGCGGCAAGCCCGAATCCGACCGCGAAAGCCTTGAGTTCGACGCTTCCGGAGACGCCCTCGATGATCGGGCCACGAATGCCTTCGGCCAGGTAGCTGATCGGGTTGTAGTCGGCGACGCTGCGCGCCGGACCGGTCAGAAGTTCGCGGGGGAAGAAGGCCGAGGAAAGAAAGATGATCACGAAGATCAGCGGGAACATCCCTTGGACCCATTGGGCGTTCGCACGCAGCGAGAGGGCAACCGCAAGGCCACCGAACGAGGCGCTCGACAGAGCGGCAAGCACCAGAATCAGCAAGACGGCAAACACCCCGCCTTCGATCGCTGCTCCGAACGCCACGCCGAGCAGCAGATACAGCGAGGCTTGGAAGATCGCGATCGCCGCGCTGCCGAGCACACGGCCAATCACGAGCGCCGAACGCGGGATCGGCGCGACGATCATCCGGTCGAAGAAGCCGTTGTCGACGTCCATCGCGAGCGTGATGCCGGTCATCAGGCCGCCCAGCATCGTCGCCTGCACGATCGCGCCGGCCAGTGCGAACTGAAAGAAACTCTCCACCTCCGGGAATCCAGGGATGTCGATCGCGCGCGCCGCCCCGCCCGAGGTCACGACCAAGAACATCGTCGGGACCAGGAAGATCGGCGTCAGTGACTGCGGCCGGCGAACGACGCGGCGGACTTGGCGCGAGGCGATCGCCCAGATGATCCGCAGGTACGCGCTCAAAGCTGCTCGGCGTCCTCGGACTCGATGTGCGCGCCGGTCTTCAGCAGGAAGACGTCGTCGAGCGTGGGCTCGACGAGGTCGATGCGGTCGACGGTCACGCCGGCCTGGTCGAGCTCCAGAACGTATGGGGCGAGGCGCGTCTCGCCTGGCGCAAGTTGGAGGCAGAAGTTGATGCCGGGTCGCGGATCGAGCAGTTTGCCGTGGCGCGCGAGGATCTCGCCGGCGCGACCGCGCTGATCGTCATCGTGAACCGTGACCTCCAGGCGAGAAGCGCCGACATCGGCCTTGAGGTTGGCCGGCGTGTCTTCGGCGACGAGCTTGCCGTCGGCGATGATGCCGACACGGTCGGCCAGCGCATCGGCCTCTTCGAGGTATTGCGTGGTCAGGAACACCGTTGTGCCGGCGTCGTTGAGGGCGCGGACCTCGTCCCAAAGCACTTTCCTCGAGATGGGATCAAGGCCGGTGGTGGGTTCGTCCAGAAACAGAACCTCAGGGTCGTGGATCAACGACATCGCGAGGTCCAGGCGCCTGCGCATGCCGCCGGAGTAGGTCGAAAGCCTTGCGTCCTTCGCGCGCACCAGGTCGACGCGCTGGAGCAGTTCATCGGCCTTGTCGGACGCCGCCGCTTTTCGCATGCCGTGCAGCGTCGCCTGCAGCTGGAGCAGCTCGAATCCTGTCATCAGCGGGTCGAGCGCGGCCTCCTGCAGTGTCACGCCGATCACCGAGCGGACCTTTCCGGGCTCGCGCACGATGTCGTGGCCGGCGATCCGCGCCGTGCCACTGGTCGGGCGAAGGAGGGTCACCAGCATGCGCACCAGAGTCGTCTTGCCGGCGCCATTGGGTCCGAGAAACCCGTAGACCTCGCCCTCCTGGACGTCCAGATCGACCCCGGCGACCGCCGTCAGCGGCGTTCCCTGTGGACCTTTGAACTGCCGTGCAAGACCCTCAACTTCGATCACCGGACTCATGGTCGGGTAGTCTAGTTCTACGAAAATCGAACTATGAAAATTGCTGATCCGGGTGCGAGATCGCTCTCATCACCGCAACTTCCGCCCGCATTTGCGTATTTAATCCCCGAACATGCTCGGCTTGACCAAATTGACAGGACCACGCAGGTGGATCCTCCCGCTCCTCGCGCTCGCGCTGGTGCTCTCCGTTACTGCAGTCGCGTACGGGGCGGTGCGTGAGGTTGGCGCGACGGCAGATTTTGCGACGATCCCCTGCAAGGACAACAACTGTCGCATCGTCACCCGAGTGACGGCGATTCAGACGAAGGTCGGACCGACCAAGAACATCTCGCGCGTTCCGCGCGATGGGCAAGTGATCGCGTACACATTGAGCCTCCCGACGGTGACCAAGAAGTTCATCGCCAACTTCAGGGAGAACTATTCCGGCGACCCGACGGCGCGACTGTCGATCTTGCGCTACGCGCCACGGAAGGGCGTGACCAAGCATCGCTACAAGTTGATCGCGCAGAGTCCGGTGATCAAGCTCAACTCGTATCTGGGAAGCAAGCCGAGCTTCGCGCTCGACGTGCCGCTGCCGGTGAAGAAGGGCGATTTGATCGGGATCACCACCGATACGTGGCTGCCCGCTTTCTCGGTGCAGGCCAAGGACGCCGCCAGCAGCTGGATCGCGAGCCGACCCCAGGGCAAGTGCGGCGTGATCGGCAAGGACGACTACACCAACTTCAAGACCGCGCGGATGCACGAAAAGATCGGCGCGATCAAGCAATACCGCTGCCCGTACAACGGGGCTCGAATCCTCTACCACGCAACCGTGGTCGACACGCCAAAGAAGACGAAGGGCTACAAGTGAGTGTCCGACGACTGATTGGCGGCCGCGGCCGCGCTGCGATCGTTGCTCTCGTGCTGGTTGCGATGGCGGCAGTCAGCGGAGTCGCCTACGGTGCCGTTCGCGAGGTCGGGGCGACCAACCTCTTCACTGCGCCGCCGTGCGACAACAAGGACACCTGTGTGGTTCTCACGCGGGTCACGGTCTTCCAGCTGAAGGTCGGAAGTCGCAACAACGTCTCTCGCGTCCCGCGGGACGGGAAGTTGATGGCCTACACGCTGCACCTGCCGCGCGTGGTTTCGGCCTTCTACACGAACTTCTCCAACACCTACGGCGGCGCGCCTACGGCAAAGATCTCGGTTCTGCGTTACGCGCCGCGTAAAGGTGCGACCAAGTACCGCTACAAGCTTGTCGCGCAGAGCAAGCGTTTGAACCTGAAGAACTACCTGGGCGGAACGCCGTCATTCGTGCTTCCGAAGCCGCTGAAGGTGAAGAAGGGCGATCTGATCGGACTCACAACTGACACGTGGATGCCCGGCTTTGTCGTTCGGCCGGAAGACCAGACGAGTACCTGGCGGGCGAGTCGACCGGCTGGCAAGTGCAAGGCGAACGGCACCGACCTGACAAACCTGGTCACCCCGCGCATGCACGAGAAGATCGACGAGATTCGTCAGTACAACTGTGGCTTCGTCGGAGCACGCGTGCTCTACCACGCGACTGTCGTGGACACCCCGCCCAAGACGGACGACTAACCAAGACCGACGACCAGTCGGGCCTACGGCTGGGCGCGGCCGCGCCGTCGAATCGCTCAGATCCGCTGCGAAACAGCTCGGCGTTCGCGACTCTTGGCCTCGCGCAGGGCGTCATCGGCGCGGCGCGTGAGTTCTTCCGCTGACTCTCCGGTCTCGCGGAAGACCGTTGTGACGGTGGCGCCTGCCGCGATGTCCGGGGTGAGCCGCACGCGCGCAGAGAAGATCGCGTCGCGCAATCGCAGCATCAAGGTGTCCATGTCGCGCCGCACCGACGGTGCGCAGACGACGACAAACTCATCGCCGCCGCGCCGGACCACCATCTCGTCCTCGCGCACGACGGACTCAATCGCCCTGGTCGTCTCGATCAGCAGCGCGTCGCCCATCGAATGGCTGTAGCGGTCGTTGACGGTCTTGAACCGGTCGAGGTCGATCATCACAAGGCAGAGCTCGTCGCCCATCGCGTCCGCGCGCGCGATCTCCTGGTCGATGCGTTCCTCGAAGCCGCGAAGATTGGCAGCGCCGGTCAACGGATCGACAATTGAGATCGCCTGCGCGGCTGCGCTGAAGTCGCTGGTCAACCGTTCGCCGCGCGCCAGCAGCACGGTGAGCGTCGCGGTGACACCGATCAGGATGAGGGTCTGAACCGTCGCGAAGGGCATTCCCGAGCCGAGCACGAACGCTGCGTAAGTAGCCGTCGCGAGCACGACGTAAGGGATCGCCTGTCGCCAGCCGAGGGTGACGACCGCTAGCGGGACCGGCAGCACGCAGAGCTCGGCCAACGCATAGTCGGCCGTGCCAGCGGCGGAAATCACGCCGACGAAAAGGACCAACATGCTCGCCACCGGTACATGCAGCCAGGGCTTGGCAGCGGGCGTGCGCGCGGCCACGAAGCTGCCGATCGCAATCCCCATCAGGCCCAGCACTGCGATCAGGCTCATACCGTTGTTTGCCTGTGGGATCAGTCCGGGGAGAATCGCCATGCACAAAAGCAATGCGCTCGCTCCGGCCGCCCCGGCGCAGAGCAGCCACGAAAGCGCGAGGTCGGAATCGGCCTGCACGGCGCGTTCCTTCTTCATGCCGATCTGGGCGCGACGCGCTCCGTCGATCACCCGTTCGGACTGTTCGTCCGTGGTTGAGTTGAAGCGCTCGTTGACCGCGAGCAGCATTTCCTGTCCGCGCTCGGGGTGTGCGTCGATCTTCGCGTGGTGCAGGCCGTCGTCGACTCGGCGGATGAAGGAATCGGCGCTCTCGCCGGGGCGGTGACTTACGCGCGTGATGCTGGCGCGCGGGTTGACGCCCGGGCAGATCGAACGGCGTGTGCGCTCGACTGTCGCGGCCAGGCGATCGCCGAAGCGAGCCATGTGCCGGCCGGGGGCCGCGACCGCGAGGACCGCGAACTCGTCGCCGCCGCGCCTGGCCAGCAGGTCGCCGGGCTCGAGTTCTTCTGAGAGTGAGTTTGCGACCGCCTGGAGTACCGCGTCGCCCAGCGCGTAGCTGAATCGCTCGTTGACCTCCTTGAAGTCGTCGAGGTCGATGCCGTACATCACGACCTCGCTGTGGTCGCGAGCCGAACGCTGCATCTCCTGCTCAAGCCGGGTATGCAAACCGCGCAGGTTTGCGAGTCCGGTCAGCGGGTCGGTCACCGAAAGATTGTGGTTTTCCGCGGCCGCGATCCGGAGTTTGTGCTGCGAGAAGATCAGGCCGGCTACGAGCGCCGCGACGACGCCGGAGAGAATGATCACCCGAGCGATGCCCGCATCGCTGCTGTCGTACGCCAGTAGCGCCGCGTCCATCACCACCAGCGAAATCGAGCAGTACGGGATCGAGATGCTCGGCTTGTGCATATAGGCAACCGCCAGCACTGGAAAGAGGAAGAGCAGCGCCAGAGCGTTGATTGCGTCTCCCACCACGAAGACGCCGACGGCGAAGAAGATCGACGGAGCGAGGATTCGAACTGGCGCGCCCCAGGCGGCATCCGGGGCGAAGCGTGCTCCGAGCAGCGCCAGCGGCGAGCCGGCGAGCGCGAGCGCACCGAGCACGCCGATCACCGGGTTGATCGTCGCCTCGGTGGAAAGCTGGTCAAACAGCACGACCGCCAGGCCGCCGATCCAGTAGAGCGCCGCCGAGACGTACCAACCGGCTTCGGGGGGAAGCCCAATGCCGGCAAAACCATCTGCGAACCCCTCTTGCGACTCCTCAGTCCCGCCGCGCGCGCCGCGAGGCGCGTTATGCCCAAGCGTCCCTGCTGGGTCGCCTCCCTTGCGCGGGAAGCCGCTCAATCCCATGTTTCCTCCCTGTCCCAAACGCGCGCTCCCCAGCGCGCCGAATCAGTGTGGCGAGGAAGGGCCGCAAACGCAAGCCGAGGTAGAACATCTGTCTAGCGCGGGTTCGATCGCCCGCGCGCGCGGCTCAGTTGCCGGGTGCAGCGCCGCCGGTGTCCGCGCCGCCGGTGTCGGTGCCTGCGCCGGTGTCGGTACCGGCTCCGCCGGTGTCCGTGCCCGTATCTGCTCCGCCGGTGTCGGCTCCGCCTGAATCGGTGGAGTCGCCCGTGTCGGTCCCGGTGGAAGCGGTGCTTGCGGTGCTGCCTGCGGACTTCTTGGCGCTCGCCGCGAGCGAACCTTCGGGGATCGCCAGAGGCGGTTTCTCAAGACTCGTCGGGGTCGTCTGGACTTCGCTGCCGCCGCAGCCTGCGGCGATTGCTGCGATTGCGATCAGGGCGATCGCCGCGATCAGACGGATGCTGGCTGCCGCGGTTGTCGTCTGCTCAGCCGGCATCGGATGCGGGTGCATCGGCGGCGGGCAGGCGTCGATCGCAGTACGGGCAGTCGTTGACGTCCTTCTGGATCAGCTGCTCGCGCGAGCAGCCGCAGATGCGCAGGTTTTCAGCTGCCCACGGAAGGTCGGAAGTCGTATCGCCCGACGGGAGTACTTCGCCGACGACGACGAAATCGGTGCCCGACTCGCGGTCGATGTAGCGGTCGCCCGGCTCGACCGGGGCAACGATGTCACGCTTGTAGCCCGCAGAGCGCAGGCGGAATTTCTGAGAAGCACTCACGAGGCGGAAGATTACCAACCGGTCCCGAGGGCAAGCGCTGCCAGCGCCGTCGCCGCATCTAAGCTGGCCGCCAAGCTGATGCGCGTCCTGATCTTCCATGGCTACCTGCTCCGGGGCACCGGGAGCAACGTCTACAACGCCGAGCTCGCCAAGGCGCTGGTGGCCGCCGGCCACGACGTCGACCTTGTCTGCCAGGAGCGCGGCGCGCGCGATCTCCACTGGGTGGATGCGGTTGGCGGCTGGGACAACACCGGGGCGCTTGCGGTCGAGGACCTCGCCCGTGCGCGGCCGGCGGGGCGCGGGCGCCTGAGCGCGTTTGTGCCACCGATCGCCGATCAACTGCCGGTCTATGTGCAGGACAACTACGAGGGATTCACTGCGCGCACCTTCGACCGCTTCGACGACGAAGAGCTTGAGTTCTACATCGCCCGCAACGTCATGGCGGTGCGCGCGGTGATTGAGCGCGCTCGGCCCGATTTCGGGCTCGCCAATCACATGGTCATGGGTCCGTACGTGCTGGCCAAGGCGTTCGCCGGCGAGATCCCCTACGTGGCAAAGATCCACGGCAGCGCGATGGAGTACATCGTGCGCCCGTTTCCACGGTTTCTGCCGTACGCGAAAGAGGGGGTGGCCGGAGCCCGTGCGGTGCTCGTGGGCTCGCACCACATTGCCGAGCGCACCTGGGACACGCTGCAGATCGCAGGGCTCGAGGAGAAGATCTTCTTGGGTCCGCCGGGGGTGGACATCGAGAGCTTTCGTCCGCGTCCCCGGATGGAGGCGCGGGCTGGGCTCTCTGCGGTGGCTGACGAGCTCGGACGGCTTGACCGGGGCGGTTATGGACCTGGGCAGGCGCAGGCGACCGATGGCCTCTACGAACGCGTGCGAATGGCAGCGCGCGCGAGCGGGATGATGGAGTTTGCCGAGGTTTCCCAGGCCGTCGGCCAGATGCAGGCGACTTATGCGAATGCGGGAATCGACGTGGCCGCCGATACGCGCATGCGCGAGCTGTCGCTGATCGGGGATGCGCCGTTGGCTCTATACGTGGGCAAGCTGATCGTCTCCAAGGGTGTCGACCTGCTGGTCGGCGCGTGGCCGCTTGTATTGGAGCGCCACCCCGGCGCGAAGCTGCTGGTCACCGGTTTTGGCGCCTATCGGGAAGGGCTTGAGCTGATGATCGAGGCGCTTTGCTCGGGCGACCTGACGACTGCGCGTTGGATCGCCGAGGGCGGTCGGGCGTTCGAGGGCGGGGAGCCGCGACGGCTGAAGATTCTCGCGGGCTTCTTTGATGGCCTCGAGGGGGAGAGGCGTGAGGCCTATGTGGAAGCGGCGCAAGCGCTGCGTGACTCAGTCGTCTTTGTCGGGCGGCTCGAGCACGATCTGCTTTGTCGTGTGACACCGGCCGCAGACTGTCAGATTGTCCCCAGCACGTTTCCCGAGGCGTTCGGGATGGTCGCGGCCGAAGCGGCCGCCTGCGGGGTGCCGCCGATCAGCGCAGAGCATTCGGGGCTGGCGGAGGTGAGCCACACGCTGCAAGAGAATCTCTCTGGACTGACCGGGTGCATCCTCGCGTTCGAGACCAACCAGACGGCTGTGGAGCAGCTCGCGTCACGGATCGATCGTGCGTTCTCGCTCGGCGCCGATCAGCGCACCGAGCTCTCAAGCAGGCTCGTCCAGACGGCGCGAGCACGCTTCTCATGGCGCGGCGTCGCGGACGATCTGATCGCCGCTGGAACCGGTCGCACGGAGGTCCTTCGCAGCCCCTGACGCAGTCGCTGGTAACGAAGGCCACAAGCGGCCCGAGCCGCCAGATCGGCCGCCATTGCGTCGGCTAGGATTCCCGCCGGATATGCACAGACGACCCCCACACATCGCCAAGAAAGTCGCTGTAATCGCCTCCGCGCTTGCCATCGGCGTCGCGGTCAGCGGTTGCGGAAACGACTCCAAGTCCGACCTTGCCAACGGCAAGGAGCTCTTCATCGCCAAGTGCGGTGGCTGCCACAAGCTCGCCCGCGCCAACACGCAGGGCACCATCGGTCCGGACCTTGACGATTCCTTCCGCCGCGCCCGTATCGACGGAATGGGCAGCACGATCCAGGGTGTCGTCGAGGCGCAGATCGCGCTTCCCTCGCAGGATCTTTACCCGAGCAGCCTGGTGATGCCGGCAAACCTCGTGACCGGAATGGACGCGCGCGATGTCGCGGCCTACGTCGCCTACGCGGCCGCCAATCCGGGCAAGGATGCTGGTGGCCTCGCCGAAGTCGGCGGAGGCACCGACGGCAAGGGACTCTTCAAGACCAACTGCGGCAGCTGCCACACGCTGGCTGATGCGGGTACCGCCGGAACCACCGGCCCGAACCTTGATGACGCGAAGCTCACGCTTCCGCAGACGGTCAAGCAGATCACCAACGGCGGCGGCGGCATGCCGGCCTTCGGCGGATCGCTCACCAAGGAGCAGATCGCCCTGATCGCCGCCTACGTCGTCAAGGTTCACGGCAAGTAGAAGCGGCCGGCGGCCGGTTGGTCGCCTGCACTATCAGACCCGCGCTGCCCACTGCGCACCTTTGGTGCGCAGTTGAGTTTTGCGGCACAGAACGGCTTGTTTATGCGGTAGTTAGCTGCGCACCATTGGTGCGCAGTCGAAATCTCCCGCCGAATTCCGCTTGATCAAGGGATTGCTAGCTGCCCACATGTGGTGCGCAGTGGGCAGGGCGCGAGGTGCGCGACAGTGGCTCATCGCGAAAAGATTCGCTCAGGGGGGTAAACATCACTCGCTCAAACCATTAACGGGAGATGACGATCATCTCACCCACAGGAATCAACGCCTTCCAGGCGAATCGCACGTACCACGTCACGGCCCGCGCGATCGGAAATCTCAAGCCATTCAAGCTGCCGGCCCAAAAGCAGGAACTGCTCGATCGGTTCGGCAATCACCTGAGCCCAGAGCCGACTCACAATAAGTGGGGCAGGCCCTATACAAAGCTCGACCGCGAGCTCAAGACGATCAGCTTCAACGTGATGGACAACCACTTGCACGATGTGCTCCACCAGGTGACAAGGGATGCCATCTCGCGATTGATTTCTCGTGTCATGGCAAGACAGGCGGAATCGTTCAATCGGCAGACCGAATGGCGAGGCAAGGTGTTCAGCTCATTCAACGCGACGGCGTTCGAAGAGTTGATCGATCCCACGCAGATCAGGGACATGATCGCCTACGTCGAGTTGAATGACCCGATTCGCCAGTTCGAAACTCCATTCGCGAGCTTTCAGGCGATGATCGGGAATCTGCGCTGTGACTGGTACGACCCCTCCACCGTTCTCGGCGTGTTCGGCGGTGTAGACGGCTATTGCGAGTTCATGAATCGGCGGGGTCCCTCGATCGTGAGGCGCAAGCTGATTGAGTGGAACATCGATCCCAGGCGCCATCCGTATCGTCCTCTCGATCCAAGATCGAGCGATTTCGATCTCGCACGACGACTGCTCACAAAACGTGCGCAGCTAACTAACGCATAAACAAGCCATTTTCGAGGCCGAAATCCCACTGCGCACCAAAGGTGCGCAGTTGGGGGCTGTGGTGTCTGCCGGCGCTGGGGCGGCGAGCGCTACGGGCGCGGCGGCTACGAGATCGAGCGGACGATCATCGCCAGCAGCACGATCGCCAGACAGATCGCGCCGGCCCAGAGCACGACCTTGAACATGTCGTCTTCGTTGACGAAGGGGTTGAAGCGCTGCTTCTGGTCGCTCGCGGGGCCCGCGGCTTCCTCGGGGGCGCGCTGAGCGCTCTCCTTACGCGAATCCGGGTGTTCTGGGGTATCGCCCATCAGGATCCGGGCGCAGCAGCCTTTAGAGCAGGTAGAGCGTCGTGAAGACGAACAGCCACATCACGTCGACGAAGTGCCAGTAGAGACCGGGGATCTCGACGCCCCAGTGGTCTTCCTTGGCAGGTCCGTAGTGACCCTTGAAGGCTCGCCGTGCAACGACCATCAAGATGATCAGTCCGACCACGACGTGAGCGCCGTGCAGACCGGTGAGGCTGAAGAATGCCGACGCCTGCGCGCTGTCCTTGGGCAGGAAGCCGAGGTGCGCGTACTCGCTGATCTGCACGGCGAAGAAGGTCGCGCCGAGCAGGATCGTGAGCACCAGGCCACCCTTGAGCGCCTTGCGGTTGTTGTGCTTGATGCCCTCGAGCGCCCAGTGCATGGTCGCCGATGACGAGAAAAGGATCGCGGAGTTTGCCATCGCCACGTAGATCGGCAGCTCCTGGCCTTCCGGCATCCACGGGTCGCCCTGGACGACGCGGATGAAGAAATAGGCCGCGAAGAACGAGCCGAAGAGCATCAGCTCCGACGTGATGAAGAGCACCATGCCCAGCCATTCGCGATTGACCTTCGCGGACTGGTTTGCCACCGGCATGTGGCCGTGGTCTGCTGCGTGGGCTTCCATCGCTATGCGTCTCCGTCGGTGTTAGAAGTTTCTTCTTCGCCAGCGGGCGCGCTCTCGGTGGCCTCTTCGGCCGGCGCGCCGACGGTGGCGAGTACTGGCTCGGGCTCCTTGAAGATGCCGTGGCGGGCGCCCGGGACGCCGTACTCGTAGGGGTGGCCGACGACCGTCGGAACCTCATCGAAGTTGAAGATCGGCGGCGGGCTCGACACCTGCCACTCGAGCGTGTGGGCGTGCCAGGGGTTGGCCGGGGCAATCGGGCCGTTGCGCCAGGACCAGACCATGTTGTAGAGGAACACCAGCATCGAGAGCCCGAGCACGAAGGACGAGATCGAGATGAAGAGGTTCCAGGCCGCGAACTGCTCGGCGTAGTCGGCGACGCGGCGCGGCATGCCCTCAAGTCCGACGAGGTGCTGCGGCCCGAAGGTCGCGTTGAACGAGACGAACGTGAGCCAGAAGTGCCACTTGCCGAGCGTCTCGTTGTACATCCGCCCGGTCATCTTCGG
This sequence comes from Actinomycetes bacterium, assembly GCA_023404495.1. Classification (GTDB taxonomy): domain Bacteria; phylum Actinomycetota; class Thermoleophilia; order Solirubrobacterales; family JACPNS01; genus JACPNS01. The sequence continues at coordinate 20,329 of JAEYBE010000050.1, forward strand.
GAACCAGTGGTAGATGCCGGCAAAGATCGTGAAGAGCGATCCGCCGAAGAGCACGTAGTGGAAGTGGGCGACCACGAAGTAGGTGTCCGAGACCGCGATGTCGAACGGCACGACGGCCAGCATCACGCCGGAGATTCCGCCCAGCACGAACATCGCGATGAAGCCGAAGGCCCAATACATCGGCGTTCGCATATGCACGACGCCGCGCCACATCGTTCCAAGCCAAGAGAAGATTTTCACGCCCGTAGGCACGGCTATCAGCATCGTGGTCAGCATCATTGGGATGCGTATCCAGTTCTGCATTGGCGCCACGAACATATGGTGAGCCCAGACGGCGAATCCGAGCACGATGATCGCAAGTAGCGAGAACGCCATCATGCGATATCCGAAGACCGGTTTTCGTGCGTGTGTCGAGATCACTTCGGAGATGATTCCGAAGCCCGGCAGCACCATGATGTAGACCGCCGGGTGGCTGTAGAACCAGAAGACGTGCTGGTACATCACCGAGTCGCCGCCCTGGGCGGCGTCGAAGAAGTTCATCCCCAGGGCGCGGTCGAAGATGATCATGAACTGCGAGCCAGCGATGAACGGGGTCGAGAGCACGACCAGCATCGAGGTGGCGAAGTTCGCCCAGCCCAGCAGTGGCATGCGCCAGAAGGTCATGCCCGGGGCGCGCATGGTGATGATCGTCACCAGGAAGTTGATCGCCGTCAGGATCGAGGAGGATCCGGCGAACTGGGCGGCCACGGAGAAGAACGTCTGCCCGATCGGCGCGTGGATCGAGAGTGGCGCGTAGGCGGTCCAGCCGGTGGCAAACGCGCCGCCGGGGACGATGAACGAGAGGCACATCATCACGCCGGCGATCGGCAGGAACCAGAACGACAGTGCGTTCAGACGCGGGAAGGCCATGTCCGGCGCGCCGAGCATCAGCGGCAGGACGTAGTTGGCGATTCCGGCGAAGACCGGCACCATGAAGAGGAAGATCATCAGCGCGGCGTGCGCCGAGAAGAGGCCGTTGAAGGTCTGCGCGTCGACGAACTGCATGCCGGGCTCGAGCAGCTCGGCACGGAAGATCATCGCCAGCATTCCGCCGACGAAGAAGAAGAAGAACGTCGTACCGATGTACTGGATGCCGATGACCTTGTGGTCGGTGTTGAAGTGGAAGTAGTCCTGCCACTTGCGGGCGCCATGGTCGGCGTGGTCGTCGACCTTCGTGGGCTTGCCGGAGGCCCAGTAGAGCCAGTAGTCAAGGCATCCGATGCCGTAGAGGAAGCCGATCGGAGCGGTGATCAGGGAGACGGTGGTGATCGCGGTCCAGTCGAGGATCACGTCCCAGCCCATCAGCCAGCGCAGGCCAGTGACCAGGACGAAGGCGACGCCCCAGCCGATAGCAATCGAGAGAAATGCGCGGTACCAACCGGGAGATCGGAATGATGCGGCCATCTGGATTCAGCTTACCTTTCGCGTCCTAATGATCTTTGGCGTCGTCGGCCGGCTCGTCGCCGCCGTAGTAGCCGGGCCAGGTCTTGGGTTCGGTGTTCGCACCGGTTGGCTTGGGCGCCTTGGACGACTTCATCAAGGCGACCCACTTGGCGAATTCGGCGGCAGTGACGACGCGCAGCGTGCCGCGCATCGTGGCGTGACCAATTCCGCAGAGCTCGGCGCAGACGATCGGGTAGCTGCCGAGCTTCTCCGGCTTGAAGCGAATGCGGGTTGTGAATCCGTCGCCGACATCGCGCTTGACGCGGGCCGCCGGGACGTAGAAGCTGTGGAGAACGTCGGCCGAGGTCATCTCGAAGTAGAGCGGCCGGTTGATCGGCACGACCAGGTCGCCGCCGGTCTTGATGTCCTGCTCGGGGTACTGGTAGTTCCAGGCGAACTGCTGTCCGATGACCTTGATCGTCATCGAGTTCGGCTGCGCTGCCTCGACTTTGTCGAGGACAGTCCAGGCGTAGATGCCCAGCGCCATCACGACGATCGTCGGAATGACGGTCCAGACGATCTCAATCTTGGTCGAGCCGTGGAACGGGGCTCCGTCCTTCTCGTCGTCGTCTTCGGGCTTGGCGCGAAACTCGATGAGAATGAACGCCATCATCCCGATGATGATCATGAAGAACGGGATCGAGGCGATCAGCAAAGCCTTGTAGACCGTGTCGATCTGGTTCATTCGATCGTCGATTAGCGGCCCCATCCAGTCGTACTCCAGGGTGAAGACGATCAGCCCGATCGTGATCAGGGCTGTGACCGCTATACCGATGATGCGATGTGAGGCTTTCATCAAGCTCCAGACGGAGGACGGGGGCGAAGACTGGCGTCGAACCATCTGTCAGGTTCGAATCGGCGGGTATGTTATCCGACCGTTGCGCGGTGATTTGTGCCGCTACGCACGAGGCGTGAGGCTTCGTTAGATTGATCGATCAAGAGTTGGTATTGATCGCTCACAAGGAGGGCGCCCGGCAGTGTTGGTCAGCGATGGAATGTCGAAGTTGGTGTTGACGGTTGGGCCCGAGAGCTCGCTGCGCGACGTGGCCAAGCAGATGACCGAGCGCGCAGTGGGCGCGGCGGTGCTCGTCGATCCAGACGCCCCCGGGCCGGCGATCGTCACAGAGCGCGACGTGCTGCGCGCGTACGCCGAAGACCGCATCACCGGCGACGATCCAGCACGCATTCACGCGACCGAACGACTGGTATTCGCCGCGCCGGACTGGTCGCTCGAGCGCGCGGCCGAAGAAATGGTGCGCGGCGGGTTTCGCCACCTGGTCGTCATTGACGGCGGCGAAATCGCCGGCATCCTGTCGATGCGAGACATCGTCAGCTGCTGGGCCCAGGACGGGGCGACCAGCGAGGTGCCGAACTTGCCGAAGGCGGGCTAGCTCAGCGGCAGTTCGTCGGACTCTTCGCGCGAGTCTGAGATCCAGGCGATCGTGGTGATCACGGCGGCGAGGATCGCGACGTACATCAGCGGGCGAAAACCGAAGAGCCCGATCAGCGCGAGCGTCAGCGATACAGCGAGGACGATCGGCTTGATCGAGGGCTTGGTCAGCCAGATCGAGTCGACCTCGGTGCTTGTAGCCTGGCCGGTCGGCACTTCGTCAATCAGTTCTTCGTGACTCATGCGGGCGTGAGAGCTAGCCGACCCAGATGGCCGCGACGAGGAAGGCACCCGTGAATGCGACGGCTGCGATGCCGCCGATCAGGATCGCCGAACGAAGGTTGCGCTGTACCAGTGTGCGGTTCATGCGGGGGAGATTTTTAGCAGATCGCGCGGCGCGCTTCTAGAGCGACGTGTCGACGACCATCATCACGAACAGCAACGCGAGGTAGGTGAGCGAATAGAGATAGGTCCGCAGCGCCACAGGACGCTCGCTGTCGCGCGCGAGCTGAGCCGCGCGGTAGATGAAGATTCCGCCGAGAATTAGCGCTGAGACGGCGTATACGGCCCCGAATGCACCGGTTGCGACCGGAATCAGGGTGGTCAACAGCAACAACACCGAGTAGACGAGGATGTGCGTCGTCGTCGACTTGATCCCGCGCACGACCGGGAGCATCGGCACGGCGCTCGCCGCATAGTCGTCCTTGATCAGGACCGAGAGCGCCCAGAAGTGCGGCGGCGTCCACATGAAGACGATTGCGAAGAGCAGCCAGGCCGTCAGGCTAAGCGAGCCGGTCACGGCCGCCCAGCCGACGAGCGGCGGAATCGCCCCGGCCGCGCCGCCGATCACGATGTTCTGCGGCGTCCGGCGCTTGAGCCAGAGGGTGTAGACGAAGACGTAGCCGAGCAGCCCGCAGGTCGCGAGGACGGCGGCCAGCGTGTTGACCGCGAGCACGAGCACGAGCACCGACGCGACGCCGAGCACGATGCCGAAGGTCAGCGCCGCGCGGGGCGAAATACGGCCCGCAGGAATCGGCCTGGTGGCCGTCCGCTCCATTTGCAGGTCGATGTCTCGGTCGATGAAGTGGTTGATCGCGCCGGCGCTGCCGGTTGAGAGCGCGCCGCCGAGGCAGGTGAAGAAGATCAACTCGAGCGAGGGGCTGCCCGCGACCAGCATCGTCGTGACGGTGGTCCAGAGCAGCAGGGTCTGCACGCGCGGCTTGGTCAGCTCCAGGTAGTCGGCGACCACTTGCCTTACGCCGGAGCGCGCGGGCTGATCGACCACTGGGGCCGCCTGCACGGGGGAGATCGGTGTGCTCTGGGTTGCTGCTTCCACTGGGGTGTTCCGTGGGGCGTCAGTACGGGCGTCGAAAGTCCACGGCGGCCTTCCGGCGGCAGCAAAGCCTACCGCGCCCTTCCGGGCCGGCCGAGGCTCAGTGCTTGGATTCGCGCAGCGACGGGCGGCCGGAAGTCGGCGACTGTGCCACGGAGCCGACGAGGTCGCCGGTTTGTCCGGCGATTGATTCGCGCAAGTCGGTCAGCGGGGATTCGCTGGCGATCGCGGGAATTTCGTCGAAGTTGTTGGCCGGCGGAGGCGAGGAGACGAACCACTCGAGTGTTCCGGCGCGCCACGGGTCGTTACCAGCGCTGGCGCCGCTCGAATTGGACTTGATCAGGTCGATCAGTACTCCGAGCACCCCGAAGATCGCGATCAGCATGCCGATCAGGGCGGCGATGTTGCGCGCCTCGTAGCCCTGGGTGTAGGTCGAGGCTTCGCGCGGGAAGCCGTCGACGCCCAGGGAGAACATCGCCAAGAACTGGATCGCAGCTCCGACGACCATCATCGAAAGAGCGAGTCGCATCTTCGGTGACGAATAGCTCTTGCCCGTCATCTTCGGGAACCAGTAGAGCAGCGCGGCAAAACCGCCCAAGGCGCCAGCGGCCCAGATCTGATTGAGCCACGCCATGTACCCGGCCTGGCTGCCGGAAATCCACTGGGAGAGACCCGGGAGCGCGAGGGCGGCCTGGAAGACCAGAAACACGACGAAGAAGGCGGCGAAGGCGACGCCGAAGGCAGAGGGCACACTCGCGCGGTACTCGCCACCCTTGATCGTCGAGCGCCAGCTCTGCAGGATCACGAAGGCGGGGATCAGCACGGCGAGTCCGATCAGCATGAAAACGTAGTTCCAGACCGGCTTGACGGGGGTGCCGAAGTAGACGACACCGAAGCTGAGAATCCCGAGGATCGCGAACCACTTGATCGCCTTCTTCAGGTCAGGCAGGTTGGCGGCGGTGCGTCCTGATGCGGCGGCAAAGATCTCGCTGACTGCTCCGACCGCGACCACGAGGGCGAGGATCGGCGCCGAGTGCGACCACCACTGGAAGAGGGTCTTCCAGAGCATTGGGCTGCCGCCATCGACCGGGTTGAAGATTCCGTAGCTGACCCACTGGCGCTCAAGCAGCGCCATCAGGCAGGCCGCGACCACGACGGGCGCGGTGGCGAGGATGCCGTACGCGTAGACAGCGGAGGAGTAGGCGAAGATCGGTGTGCGGTCGTCGCTCATTCCCTCCGCGCGCATCGTCTTGTAGGTGACGGCGAGGTCGACGGCGTTGAATGTGAGGCCGCCGGCGATCAGGATCACCGCGGTCAGCCAGAAGTCGGCGCCCGAGCCCGGCGAGTAGAAGAGTTCGAACAGCGGGGCGGAGGTCTGAACCGTGCCCTGCCAGGTGTTCACGAAGGTGCTGAAGTAGAGCAGCCCCGCGCCCATCACCATCATCCACAGGCCCAGCGCGGAGAGCCGCGGGAACGCGCTGCTTCGCGCGCCGATCTGGAGTGGGAGGACGTAGGTGGCGATTCCGGCCAACAACGGCAGGACGAAGAGGTAGAGGTAGCCGGTGTCAGAGAGCGTGTGCAGGCTGTAGAAGCGCTCCGGGCTCAGGAAGGTGTTGCTCGCGACGGCAAGTTGGATCTGGGTGAGCAGCTCCATGAAGCCGGCCAGCGCGAAGTTGACCAAGGCGAATCCGACCAGCGTTGTGCCGATGATCTTGTGGTCTGCGCTGCGGGCACGGTCGATCCAGCGCGGGCGCGTGGGGTCGACGGGCTCGCGGACGACTACTTCAGTGACCTTCGCGGGCTGTTCGTACGCGGTGCTCAATTCTTGCCTTCCCCGTCGGCGGCCTGGGTCTGCTGGATCTCGCTCTCGGCGGTTCCCGCAGCTGCGCCCTTCTCACCGGTGATCAGCTGTTCTTCTTCGCCGGATGCGCGCTCAAGGCCCAGCGCGGTCATCGCGCGGTCGATCTCGATCTGCTTGCCGACCACCCAGCGCGCGAAAACGGCAGGCGGCACGACAGTCACGTTGGTGACCATGTTCGAGTAATTGGTGCCATTGACGACGGTGCCCGAGCCTGTGTAGAAGCCGGGTTTGTCTGCGCGTAGCCAGACCTTGTTGGCGTATCCGGGCATTGCGGTGATCGAACCACCCAGCTGCGGTACCCACCACGCCGCTTCGGCGTCAGAAGAGGTGAAGTCGAGCAGCACGGTGACGCCGGCCGGAAGTACAAGTTCGTTGTACGAGTAGGTGTTCCAGCGGCTCTTGATGCCGCTGTACTCGTAACGCCAGAGGAACTGCTGGGCGTTGACCCTGATCGAGTAGGCCGCGCCCGCCGGAGCCTTGACAACGTGGGCGACCTTCAGGCCGGGCTGGCTGAAAACGGTGGCTTTGAAGAACTTGCCGGGGTTGGTCTTCGACTTCTCGGCGGATGAGGTCTTGGCGAACCCGAGACCGCCGAGCACTGCGAGCACGAGGAAAACTGCTGTGCCCGCGATCAAGGCGCGCTTGGCGCTGCTGTCGGCGGCGGCAGGGGCGTCGGCGTCGACTTCTGTGCGCGCCGCCTCACGTAGCGACAGCGTGTAGGCGACCAGCGCGATCGCGCCGATCGCGAACACCACGAGAAAGAGCTCGAAGGCGATCTTCGCGGTTGGACTCTCCGGCGCGTCCGGCCAGAGCGGCGCGGCGCTTGCGGCCGAGGGGAGCGCCAGCAGCGCGGCGGAGAAGATGGCGCCGATGGTGGCTGCGCGACGGGCCGAAAAGCGAATTGTGGGGGCCGGGATCTGCAAGGCGCGCGGATTGTATCTCAGGGTTGGACGGCGGTTTGGAAAGTTGCCGAACCTGTGGTCCGGCTGCCCGGCAGACGCGGTGCGGGACGTGGCTGAGGCGATCTATATGATCGCGAAATCTTGCCGGAGGAAGGCCCCCCACGCCCGGAGAAGCGCGAGAAGCGCTTCACCCATGAGTTCGAGGCGATCGTCGATGAGGATGTCGATGATCTCGGCGACGACCAGGTTGAACAAGCCTGGGAGGTCTTCAAGCGCAATTTCTTCAGCCGGCGCACGTTGATCTTTGCCGGCGCGTTCGTCGTGCTTGTGCTGGCGTTCTTCTACGTGGTTTTGCCGCAGCTTCCAAGCTTGCAGAAGAGCCTCGATACGGTCCGCAACGACGGTGACCGCAGTTGGCTGTTTGTCGCGTTCTGCATGGAACTGCTGTCCTACGCGAGCTACATCTGGTTCTTCCGGGCGATGTTTCTCGAGAAGATTCCGGTCATCGGCTGGATCGGCAGCTACCGGATCTCAATGGCCGGAGTCGCCGCCACCAGGCTCTTCGGCGCCGCCGGTGCCGGCGGGATCGCCCTGACGTTCTGGGCCGTGCGTAAGGCGGGGATGGGCCGGCGGATGTCGGTCAGTTACCTGGTCGCCTTCTACGTGATCCTCTACGCGCTGTTCATGATCACGCTCGTCGTCGACGGTGTCCTGCTGCGCACGCACGTTTTTCCCGGCGCGGCGCCATTCGGGGTGACGGTCGTGCCGGCGATCTTCGCTGGCATCGTGATCAGCATCTTCGTGCTTGCGCTCGCGATCCCGGGCAACCTCGAGCGGCTCGCTGCGCGCTGGTCGACCGGCCGGGGTCGCGCGGCGCGGATCGCCGAGAAGGCGGCCGCCGTCCCAGCCCTGATCGGGCACGGCACGCGCGTCGCAGTCACGTTTGTGCGTTCGGGAAACCCAGGCCTGCTCGGTGCGGTCGGCTGGTGGGCGTTCGACATCGCGACGCTCTGGGCGTGCTTCAAAGCGTTTGGACTTGCGCCGGAGCTCAGCGTTCTGGTGATGGGCTACTTCGTCGGGATGATCTTCAACATCATTCCGACGCCCGGCGGTGTGGGTCCCGTCGAAGGCGGCATGATCGGTGCCTACGCGGCCTTTGGCATCGACTGGGGACTGGCGACCGCAGCTGTGCTGGCATACCGCCTGTTCGCCTTCCTGATGCCGACGATTCCCGGAGTGATCGCGTTCATCCGCCTGCGCGGGACGGTCTCGAGTTGGCAGGAAGCGACGGCTACTATACAAAGTAAAGTAACGGCCGAGGCCTAGAGGATCTAGCGATGAGTGAAGAGACAAGGGAATACGAGATTGCGATTGTCGGGGCCGGCCCCGCCGGGCTCTCGGCGGCGCTCTACGCGGGGCGCGCGATGGTGCGCACAATCGTGCTCGAACGCGGCGCCACCGGCGGTCAGCTCTGGAACACGGCCGAGGTCGACAACTTTCCCGGGATCCCCGATACGACTGGCCCCGAGCTCGCGCAGCGCTTCGAAGAGCACGCAAAGAAGTTCGGCGCTGAATTCGAGTTCGGCAACGTGACGAAGATCAGCCGCGACGGCGACGCATTCCTGCTCGAAACGGACCTCGGCGACACCTACCGCGCGCTATCCGTGATTGTCACTGTCGGCGGCGAGGCGAGGAAGCTCGGCGTCCCCGGCGAGCAGGAGCTCTCCGGTGCTGGTGTCTCCTACTGCGCGGTCTGCGACGGCGCGTTCTTCAAAGACAAGCCGATCGCCGTCGTTGGCGGTGGCGACTCTGCGCTTGAAGAGGGCGAGTACCTCACGCGCTTCGGATCGAAGGTCTACCTCGTGCATCGCCGCGACGAGTTCCGCGCTTCGCCGACGCTTGTCGAGCACTTCGACGCCAGCGACAAGACTGAGAAGGTCTTGAACTCGGTGGTCGAGGAGATCGTCGGCGACGGCAAGGTGACCGGCCTGCGCGTGAAGAACGTCGAGACCGGTGAGATCCAGGAGCTCGAGGTGGAGGCGGTCTTCCCGTTTGTTGGGTTCACTCCGCACTCGGCGATCTTTGACGGCGATCTGGTCGAGACCGACGAGAGCGGCCACATCGTCACCGACCAGAAGATGGAGACCAAGACTCCGGGCCTCTTCGCCGCCGGCGACGTGCGCTCGCAGTTCACCCGTCAGATCTCGAACGCGGTCGGAGACGCGACGATCGCTGCACTGGCAGCGGCCGCGCACGTCACCGAAGTCAAGCGCGCGCCGTCCGCGGCGGCCTGATCGGCTCGATCGGCGCCGCAACTAAGCGGGACTTACTCCAAGCGGCCATCCCGCGGGGTGGCCGCTTGGAAAGTTTGGCGCTTGGAACGGCTGCGGCCATGGTTGCTGACCCTGGTACGGCTGTTGGAACGCGATCGGCGATGCGTAGCTCGGCGGCGCGTACTGCATGGGCATAGGCGTTGCCATCGGCATCGGCTGCGGCATCAGCATCACGTAGGCGACATAGGTCTGCATCGGCACCGGCGCCATGAACGGCTGCTGCGGGGCGAGGTTGAAGCTCGGTGCCGATTGGAAGGGGAAGGTGGTCGGGTGGACGCCGTAGGCGGCCGGCAGCGGCTGGATCTGCGGCTGAGCCACTTGCTGTCCCGGGAGCAACGGCGCGACTTGCATTGCTGACTGCAGCGAGCCGCCCATCGGCAGCTGGATCAGCGGAGTCACCGGGCGACGACGGCGAACCGGGGCGACCGGGATCTGCGCGCTGGTCGGGAGCGGCTGCTGTTCGCCGGCCTGCGGAGCGATCGGGTCGGGATGACGCACGCTCCCGTCGAGTGCCATCGGCGGCACAAGCGAAAGGATCGGCGTCTCGCCGACCGGCATCACCGGGGCGAAGCCAGCGGCTCCGGGTGGGTTTTCCTGCTGCGGTTGCATCTGCGACTTCGATTCTGACGCAGGCGGCGGGCGCCCGCGCAGCTATGAAAGGAATCGTCCAGCCGTACAGAGAGGTTTAGACGCCGGGAGGGATTCTGCGCGGCCGGCAGCCCAAAACCGCCGTATAGGATCAAAGCCAAGTGAGCAACGACCCCCTCAACACTCGCGACAGCTTCAAGACCGCCGCCGGCGAGGGGACCTTCTACTCACTGCCCAAGCTCGAGGCGGCCGGGATCGGTCCGATCAGCCGCCTGCCGGTGAGCATCCGCATCGTGCTCGAGTCCGTGCTGCGCAACTGCGACGGCAAGCGAATCACCGAAGAGCACGTGCGCCAACTCGCCAACTGGCAGGCGAGTTCGGAGCGCACCGAGGAGATTCCCTTCGTGGTTGCGCGCATTGTCCTCCAAGACTTCACCGGCGTGCCGCTGCTCGTCGATCTTGCGGCGATGCGCAGCGCGGTCGACCGCATGGACGCGGACCCCAAGTTGATCGAGCCGCTGGTGCCGGTCGATCTTGTGGTCGACCACTCCGTGCAGGTTGACTTCTCGTCCACCGAGAACTCCTTCGAGCGCAACATGGCGATGGAGTTTCATCGCAACCGCGAGCGCTACGAGTTTCTCAAGTGGGGAATGCAGGCATTCGACGCCTTCAAGGTCGTGCCGAGCGGAATCGGCATCGTGCACCAGGTCAACCTTGAATACCTCGCCCAGTGTGTGCTTGAGAAGGATGGCGTCTACTACCCGGACACGCTCGTCGGAACCGACTCGCACACGACAATGATCAATGGAATTGGCGTGGTCGGTTGGGGCGTAGGCGGCATCGAGGCCGAAGCCGGGATGCTTGGCCAGCCTGTCTACTTCCTCACTCCCGATGTCGTCGGAGTGGAGCTCACCGGCGCCCTGCACGAGGGCGTGACCGCGACCGACATGGTCTTGCGGGTGACCGAGATGCTGCGCGCCGAGGGCGTCGTCGGCAAGTTCGTCGAGTTCTACGGCAGCGGCGCAGAATCGCTATCGGTGCCCGACCGCGCGACGATCAGCAATATGGCGCCCGAGTACGGAGCGACGATGGGCTTCTTCCCGTACGACGAGCGCTCCTCGGAATACATGCGCTTGACCGGACGCAGCGAGCAGCAGATCACCACGGTCGAGAACTACTACAAGGCGCAAGGACTCTTCGGGATTCCACAAGCCGGCGAAATCGACTATTCGGTCAATCTCACGCTCGATCTCGACTCGATCGAACCGAGTGTTTCCGGACCCAAACGCCCGCAGGACCGCATTGACCTGAAGGACCTGAAGGGCCGCTTCGTCGAGTTGTTCAGCGCCGAGGACGGATACGCCAAGGCTGCCGAGGAGCTTGAGCGCGCGTATCCCAGCGACGTCGCCCTGCCCGACGATCAGCCTCACGGCACCAACGGCGGCGGGGACATCGAGGAAGAGGGCGACGACCATCACGCCGACGACACCTCGCTCGAGACCGAGGACGAGATGGTCGCCAACCGACCGACGCCCGACCTTCTTCAGCTTGAGGACCTGACTGATCAGGAGCGGGTGGAAGTCGATCTGCACCACGGCGACGTCCTGATCGCCGCGATCACCTCCTGCACGAACACCTCGAACCCATCGGTCATGCTCGCCGCGGGGCTGCTGGCCAAGAAGGCCGTCGAGCAGGGTTTGACCGTCGGCCCGGCGGTCAAGACTTCACTGGCGCCGGGCTCGCGAGTCGTCTCCGACTACCTCGATCAGACAGGCCTCCAGCCCTACCTGGACGAACTCGGCTTCAACCTCGTCGGCTATGGCTGCACCACCTGTATCGGCAACTCGGGACCGCTCGACGCAGGGCTCGAGAAGACGATCGTCGACAACGACGTGATTGCCGCCAGCGTGCTCTCGGGCAACCGCAACTTCGAGGCGCGCGTCCACCAGAACATCAAGGCGAACTTCCTGATGAGCCCGCCGCTGGTCGTCGCGTTCGCGCTGGCCGGCACCGTCGAGCGTGACCTCGCCACCGAGCCGGTGGGCCAAAATTCCGCCGGAGAGGACGTCTTCCTCAAGGACATCTGGCCGTCGCTTGACGAGGTGCGCGACCTGCTGGGCACGGCGCTCGAGCCAGAGACATTCCGCCGGCTCTACGGCGATTTCGCCGAGCAGAACCCGATGTGGAACGAGATTCCGGGCAAGACGGGCCTTGTCTATGAGTGGGACCGCGACTCGACCTACATCCAGGAGCCGCCGTTTTTCGAGGACTTCAAGCTCGAGCCTGAGGCAGTCAAGCCGATCCACGGCGCTCGCGCTCTGGCGATCCTCGGAGATTCGGTCACGACCGACCACATCTCTCCCGCCGGGGCGATCAAGGAAGACTCGCCAGCTGGGCGCTTCCTCAAGGAGCACGGCGTCGAGAAGAAAGACTTCAACTCCTACGGCTCGCGGCGCGGCAACGACCGCATCATGACGCGCGGCACGTTCGCCAACGTGCGCATCCGCAACCTGATGGCGCCTGGCACCGAGGGCGGAGTGACACTGCACCGCAACGGCCAGGTCGAACAGATGGACATCTACGACGCCGCCGCCGCATACAAAGAGGCCGGTCGCTCGCTCATCGTCTTCGCGGGCAAGGAGTACGGCTCTGGCTCCTCTCGCGACTGGGCCGCCAAGGGAACCAATCTGCTCGGCGTACGTGCAGTTATCGCCGAGAGCTACGAGCGCATCCACCGCAGCAACCTCGTCGGCATGGGCGTTCTGCCCTGCCAGTTCAAAGATGGAGAGAGCGCTCAGACGCTCGGCCTCGACGGCTCAGAGCAGTTCCACCTGATCGATGTCGAGAAGGGCGTGGAACCGCGCCAGGAGCTGACGCTGGTGATCCACCGCGCCGACGACACGACGACCGAGACAAAGGTGATCGCGCGAATCGACACGCCGATCGAGGTCGACTATTTCGAGCACGGCGGGATCCTGCCGTACGTGCTGCGCCAGCTTGTCGCGACGGCGTAGACGCGCAGCGGAGTCCCGCTACTCGTAGCTGACTGCCTCGATCACGTTCATCCGCGCTGCGCGCCGTCCGGGCAGGATGGCCGCGATCACGCCAAATACCACTGCGAGAACGCCGACGAGGATGATCGCCGCGACCGGCGGGTGAAAGGCAACCTCTTGACCGGAGGCGGCGATGCCCTTGACGAACGCATAGCCCAGCGCCATGCCGACCAGGAGTCCGAGGATCGCCCCGGCGAGCGTGATCATCAATGATTCGGCCAGCAGGAGCCTGCGCACCTGCCAGCGGCTTGAGCCGATTGCGCGAATCACGCCGATTTCCCGGGTGCGCTCAAAGACGCTCATCAGCAGCGTGTTGATCACGCCGAGCAGGCTGACGATGATCGCGACAAGCATGATCACGTAGAAGATTGCGAAGACCTGGTTGATCTGGTCTTGGATCTGCTTCTTGATCTCCTCGTTGGAGAGGACGTCGAAAGTCGGGTAGTCGCTAGCCAGCAATGACTTCAGGTCCTGCTGGAGCGTGCCGGTGTTTTCGGGGTCATTCGCGAGAACGAGGACCTGGGTGAATCCGTCGATCCCGTAGATCGACATCCAGGTCGCGTCCGACATCGTGATCGACTGGGCAGCGAAGGAGCTGCCGGTCTGGATTGCGGCGACCTTCAATTGCTTAGATCCGCGCGGACCCTCGAGCGTGATTTTGTCGCCGACGGTTGTGCCCTTGGACTTGGCCAGGGCTTCGGGCACCGTCACCTCGCCATCTGCCAGCGCCTTGAAGACTTCGGCCTGGTCGCCTTCGACGAACTCCGAGTTGGCGAACTCCGCGTACTTGGCCGGGTCGAGGCTCCAGGCTGAGTAGTTCTTGGCGTAGCCACTCGTGAGGAAGAGGAACCTCGTACCAGTGGCGTCCTTTGCGTCCGGGAGGTTCTTGATCTTTTCGACGGCGCTTGCGGAGATCGTCTGTTGCGGACCGCCCTGCCCGAAGTTGTTGGGCTGGACGGTGAAGTCGTTCTTGAGCTCCTTGTCGAGGTCGTCGGAGATGCTGCCGATGAAGCTCGACCCGAGGCTGCCGATCGCCGCGACCAGCGCCAGTCCGATCATCAGCCCAGAAGCGGTCGAAGCCGTGCGGACTGGATTTGCGCGCGCATTGTCCGACGCGATCCGACCTTCGATCGGGGTGGTCTTGCGCAGCGGCCAGCTCAGCATCCTGACCAGCCAGGGCACGATGACCGGGCCGATCATGATCACGCCGGAGAAGAGGAAGATCACCCCGAACGCTCCTGACAGCAGGACCGGCGTCGGGAATGATGTCGCCGAGGCGAGCACGAAGACGCCGGCCAGCCCAAGGGCGACGAGCACGACTCCGGCCGTGAGCCTGCGCTTGAGCTTCAGTGGTTCGGCGCGATGCTCGGTCAGAACGGCCTGGATCGGCGGGATCCTGCTCGCGCGGATCGCTGGGCGCAGCGCTCCGAAGAGCGTCGCTGAGACCCCGAGGATCGGGGCGATGATGAAAGCTTCGGGCGCGAAGGTCACTGAGCCGATCGGTAGGCCGATCGACCCGACGAGCGCGACCATCAACTGGCTGAGAAGTAGTCCGACCCCGATGCCGACGAGCGAGCCGATCACGCCGAGCAGCAGCGCCTCCACGAGAATCATTCGCCGCACGATCTTGCGCGAGGCACCAAGTGTGCGCAGCATGCCGATCTCGCGCAGGCGCTGGGCGACGGTCATGTTGAACGAATTGAGAATCAGGAAGCCGCCGACGAACAGCGACATCGCGGCGAAGAAGTAGAGGATGATGTTGAAGCCCTGAATCTGCGCGTTGATGTCGTCCGAGACGTCGCTGGGCGTCTTGGCTTCGAGCCCATCCGGCAGGAAGCTCTCGAGTTGCGTTCGCACGGTTTCAAGGTCTGCGCCGCTTTCGAGCGCGATGTCGATTTCGCTGTAGCCCTCTGGGATGTCAAAAAGCTCGCGCGCCTGCTCCTGGTTGATCACGCCGAATCCGCTGCCACCGAAGTCGAGGCCTTCGCCGATCCTGAAGACTGCCGAGACCGTGAACTCGTGCACGCCGGTCGGGGTGGCGAACTTCGCTTTGTCGCCGGGTCCCAGATTGTTGCTTTCGGCCCAGCCCTCGTCGAGCTGGATCTGGTTGGCTTCGAGCGTGTCCTTCCCCTCGACGATTTCGGCGCCTGAGAGATTCTCGGCCGCCGGATCGACTCCGTTGGTGAAGACCTGGTCTGCCTGACTTGGCAGCGGTTGGCCCTCCTTGACCAGCGACATGATCGAGAAGACGATCGACTGCGTCTGCTCGACCCCCTTCGTGCTTCGCACCTTGGCAAGCAGCTCTTCGTCGACCGTGCCGACGCCCTCGTCACCGGTGATGATCAGATCGGTGTTGCCGTAGACGGAGCTGAAGAGTTCGTCGAAGGTCGAGACGATCGTCTTCGAGAGGGAGAGCACCGAGAAGAACAGGGCGACGCCGAGCACGATGCCGGCGGCGTTGAGCGCGGCGCGTCCCTTTCTGGCGCGGACGCTTCGCCATGCGAGTGAGCGAATCACGCTGGCGCTCCTACGCAGTCTCGATGCCGGCGAAGAACTCGATGATCTGGTTCGAGTCGCCGCCCGGGACTTCGCCGGCGATCAAGCCATCGCGCAGAAACACCACCCGCGAGGCCCTGCTCGCGGCCACCGGATCGTGCGTGACCATCATGATCGTGTGTCCCGACCGTGTCTGGACATCGCGGAGCATGTCGAGGACCGCGCCGCCCGTCTTCGAGTCGAGGTTGCCGGTCGGCTCGTCGGCGAGCAACAACGAGGGGTCGCGCATCAGCGATCTTGCGACCGAGACGCGCTGCTGCTCGCCGCCGGAGAGTTGCGAAGGCAGATGCGCGGCGCGATTCTCAAGTCCGACCAGTGAGAGCAGCTCGTCCGCGCGCGCCTTGAGCGCAGATGCCTTCTCGCCCGCGATCAGCGACGGGAGCATCACGTTCTCCTCGGCTGTCATCGTCGGCAGCAGATTGAAGAACTGGAAGATGAAGCCGATCGCGTCGCGCCGCAGCAGCGTGGCCTTCTTGTCGTCAAGGCCGGCAAGCGAGACGCCGCCGATCTCGACAGTTCCGTCGTTGAACGATTCGAGCGCCCCGAGGATGTGCATCAGTGTGCTCTTGCCCGAACCCGATGGCCCCATCACCGCGACGAATTCGCCACGCTCGATCGTCAAGTCGACGCCCTTGAGCGCCTCAACGGAAGTCTCGCCGGACTCGTAGCGTTTGGTCAGGTTCTGGACTCGTACGGCCGGTGTCTCGCTCATATGGCGGCGAGGCTAGTCCAAGCGGCTGCGGACCGAGTCGACTTTCTCGGCGAGCGTCTGTTCGGGACGGTCGGCGGGCTCGTCGAGTTTGAGCACTGTGTAGACCCGGGGGATGCCGAGTTCGAACGGAACCTTGTGAAGTTCGGCGGCCAGGGCGAAGATGTCGTCCGCGGTGCCCTCGAGGGAAGTTCCCATGCCATGGAGTTGGTAGGCGACCTTGTCCTGGCGCGCGAGCCGGCGTTGGATCTCCGCGATGTACTCGCTGGCGTGCGAATCGGGCCCGGTGCGCAGGCCAAGGATTGTTATGTCAGCGGTGGCCATCCGCTCAATTTACGATGGATCAGGACAGCCCGGTCCAGACCGTTTTGGTTTCGAGGTAGGCGTCCAGGTTCTCTTCACCGTGCTCGCGGCCGATGCCCGACGACTTGATGCCACCGAACGGCGCCGCCGGGTCGGTCAGGCCCCACATGTTGATGTAGACCATTCCCGACTCGAGCATGTCCGCAAGCTTGTGCGCACGAGCGACGTCGCGCGTCCACAGACCCGCCGCGAGCCCGTATTCGTTGTCGTTCGCCTTGGCGGCGACATCCTGGAGGTCCTCAAACGGGGTGGCGACAAGCACCGGCCCGAAGATCTCCTCGCGCGCGACCTTCATCTCGGCGTCGACGTCGGTGAACAGGGTGGGGCGGATGAAGTAACCGCCGTCCTCGCGCTCGGCGACGCCGCCGGCGGCGAGCGATGCGCCCTCGTCGATGCCCGACTGGATGTAGTCGTTGACGCGCTGAAACTGCTGTTCGGAGACGACCGGGCCGAATGTCGTCCCCTTGGCGAGTCCGGCCCCGACGTTCGCGCCGTCGGCCATCTGCGCGAGTTGGCCGATCACCTCGTCGTACAGCCCCCGTTGGACGAAGAGGCGAGAGCCGGCATTGCAGGCCTGGCCGGTGTTGAAATAGATGCTCTGGAACGAGCCCCCGATCGCGCCCTTCAGATCTGCGTCATCGAAGATGATGTTCGGTGACTTGCCGCCAAGTTCGAGCGTCACGCGTTTGAGATCGCGTCCCGCCTTTGCACCGATTTCGCGGCCTACCGAGGTCGAGCCCGTGAAGGCGATCTTGTTCACCCCGGGGTGATCGACCAGCGCGGCACCCGTCGCCCCGTCGCCGTTGACAACATTGATCACGCCGTCGGGGAAACCGGCCTCCTTCGCCAACTCGGCAATTCGCAGGGCTGTCAGCGGTGTCTGCTCGGCCGCCTTGAGTACGACGGTGCACCCGGTGGTGAGCGCCGGGGCAAGCTTCCACGATGCCATCAGCAGCGGAAAGTTCCACGGCACGATCTGCGCGCAGACGCCGACTGGAACGCGCCGCGTGTAAACGAACATGTTCTGTGCCTCAACTGGGATTGCGCGGCCTTCAAGCTTGCTGGCCCAGCCCGCGAAATAGCGCAGGTGGCGCACCGCGCCCGCGACGTCGACGACCTGCGCGATCTTCACCGGCTTGCCGTTGTCAATCGATTCGAGTTGGGCGAGCTCCTCGGCGTTCTCTTCGATCATGTCCGCCAGGCGATTGATCAGCGCCCCGCGCTTCAAGCCGGTGAGTTTGCCCCACTCGCCGCCCAGTGCCGCGCGTGCGGCGGCGACCGCGGCGTCGATCTCCTGCTCGCCGGCCGAGGCGAGTTCGGCGATCGGCTGGCCGGTCGACGGATCGATCGTCGTGAAGGTCGAAGAACCACCGACGAACTCGCCGGCGATGAAGTTGCCTATTGGCGAGCGGTCGATGAAAGCGCTGGCGGCGTCGCCGAGATCTGAGAGCTGCGAAGTCAAGGTGGTGGACATGCTTGGGAGGCTAGTCACCGCTCGGTCGATCGCCGGCCTTCACTTTCAAGTTGCGTGGGCGGCCCGGCGGAGGTTGCCGGCCACTCGGTAGCGGTCTCCGCCGACTTCGCGCTGGAGAGCGTCGAGGGTGGCGACTACTTGGCCCACGCCGATTGCGTCGCGCCAGGCGAAGATCCCGCGTGGGTAGTTGAGGCCGAGCAGCACACCCTTGTCGATGTCCGACTCGGAGCCGATGCCCTCTTGCACCGCAAAACTCGCTTCGTTGATCAATTGGCAGACGATCCGTCCGAGTACCAGGCCGGGCGTATCTCCGACATCGAGCACGTGTTTGCCGATTGCGTGGAAGAAGTGGCGCGCGGCCGTCAGGGATTCTGCGCTGGTGTTGCTGGTGCCGGTGATCTCGACCGCGCGGCTCTCGGATAGCGGCGGTAGGCAGTGGAAGCCGACGAAGTCGCGGCCTTGTGCGGCCGCGGCGAGACTGTTCCCCGCGCAGAGCACGGCGACCGGTCCGCGCGAGAGGTCGACATCCTGCCCTGCGGTGGCGATACGTGCGTCGACCGTGATCACACGCGGCTGCGAGGCGTCGGCCGCCACGTTGTAGCCCGCCGCTTCGGCCAAGCGGCGCAGCTCGCCCGCGAGCGGCGTCTGGCCGATCACGTCGACGGCGCCCGACGCGCTCTCGATCTGCTGCGGCGCGGGATCCTCCGGCCGGTAGCTCCCGTCCTGGGCGTACTCGTAGTAGCCGCGCCGGCTCTTGCGGCCGAGCCGTCCCCCGGCGATCATCTGGGCGGGGATGCCGCTCGGCCGCCAGCGCGGCTCGCCGTGCCCAAGGGCATAGAAGGAGCGCGCGATGTCGTAGCCGACGTCGACGCCGACAAGGTCGCTGAGCTCAAAGGGCCCCATGCGAAAGCCGCCGCCGAGCCGTATCGCCATGTCGATGTCGGCGGCATTGGCGGCGCCCTCGGCGAGCAGCTGTTGGGCTTCGAGCAAGAAGGGACGGCTAACGCGATTGACCAGGAAGCCCGGGCCATCGGCTGCGTCGATCACCTCGCGGCCCATCGCCGCGCCGACTCCGCGCGCCAGCTCCAGCGCGAGCGGATCGCTATTCATCCCCGCGATCACCTCGACTAGGCGCATCAGCGGGACGGGGTTGAAGAAGTGCATGCCGACGACGCGGCCAGGGGAGGGCACCTTGGCCGCTATGGCGGTCACCGGGAGCGACGAGGTGTTGGTCGCAAAGACTGTCTGGTCGCCGCAGACCGTGGCGAGCTTGGCAAAAAGCTGCTGCTTGATCTCGAGCTTCTCGGCGACGGCCTCGACGACGAAGAAGGTGCCTGCGAGTTCTTCGAGCGTGACCACTGGCTCGATGCGCGCACGAGCGGCCTGCGCATCGGCCTCGCTCAACTTTCCGCGCGCCACCGCACGCTCAAGGAATCCCGCGATCCGAGCGACGGCCGCGTCGGCCGCGCCTTCCGCAACGTCGAAGATTCGAACGTCGAGTCCGCCGACAGCAGCGACCTGCGCGATGCCGGCGCCCATCGTGCCCGCGCCGACGACGCCGATCGGGGCGTCTGGCAGGGCCCCGCTCATCAGCGCCCCTTGAACTGCGGCCGGCGCTTTTCCAGGAAAGCGTTCATGCCCTCGACTCGGTCCTCGCTGGCCATCGCGATTTCAAACAATCTGCGCTCGTAGGCCAGTCCGCCGGAGAGCGGGTGCTCGTCCGCTGCAAGCACAGCTTGCTTTGCGAGCTGCACGGCGAGCGGCGGACGCCGAGCAATCGTCGCCGCGAGCGACTCGAGGTTCTCGATCCAGTCGCGCTTCTTCACGACATCGGCGATGAAGCCGAGGCTTTTGGCTTCGTGCACGTCGATCCGCCGTCCGGTGAGCACAAGCTCCATCGCGCGCTGCTTGCCGGCGACGCGGGTGAGGCGCTGGGTGCCGCCGCCGCCGGGCAGGATGCCGAGTGTTACCTCCGGAAATCCAAAAACCGCAGTATCCGAGGCGATCACGAGATCGCAGGCGAGCACTAGCTCGAAGCCGCCGCCCAGAGCGAAGCCGCTGACGCCGGCGATCACCGGGGTGCGGCAGTTGGCGACAACCTCGAAGACGCTTTCGCCGCGACCGAGCTCGATCGCGCCTGCGAGGTCCACCTCGCTGAGCATCTTGATGTCGGCCCCGGCCGCGAACACTTCCTCGCTGCCGCGAATCACGATCACGCGCACCTCGGGATCGGCGTCGGCCGCCTTGACCGCCGCGATCAACTCGGTCCGTAGTTGACGCGAAAGCGCATTGAGCGCCTCAGGCCGGTTCAGCTCAAGCACCACGAAGCCGTCGTGCTGATTACGGATCACCAATGCTTCGTCGCTCATCGGAAGACCCTCAGACCATCGCGTTGAAGCCGGTGTACGCACGTCCGATGATCAACTTCTGGACCTGCGAGGTGCCTTCGTAGAGCGTCAGCACGCGTGCGTCGCGCAGGTAGCGCGCCGGCGGGAAATCGTCCACGTACCCGGAGCCACCGTGGACCTGGATCGCCAGGTTCGCGCATTCATTGGCCGCCTCGGTGGCGTGGAGTTTGGCGATCGAAGTTTCGGTCGTGTTGGGCTGGCCGGTGTCCTTGAGCCAGGCGGCGCGCCAGAGCAGTAGCCGTGAGGCGTCGGCCTTGACGACCATCTGAGCGATCATGTCCTGCACCAGCTGGAACTCGGCGATCTTCTTGCCGAACTGCTCGCGCTCCTTGGCGTAGGCGACCGAGCACTCGAGCGATCCCTGGCAGATTCCAAGCGCCCCCGAACCGACCGAGAAGCGGCCGCTCTCAAGCGCCGTCATCGCGATCTTGAATCCCTGCCCGATCTCCCCGAGCATCGCCTCGTCGGGCACGCGGACGTCGTCGAGGTAGAGCTCGGCGACGTCGGAGGCGTGCATACCGAGCTTGTGCTTGATCGGCTGCGCGGAGAATCCCGGCGTGTCGGTCGGCACGAGGAAGCACGCAAGACCCTTGTAGCCGAGCGAAGGATCCGTCTGGCAGAAGATCAGCGCGACCTTCGCGTAGTTGCCGAGCGAAATCCACATTTTCTGGCCGGTGATCGACCAGCCGTCGTCGGTCTTGGTCGCGCGTGTCTTTTGGTTGGCCGCATCGGACCCGGTGTCGGGCTCGGTCAGACCGAAGCAGGCGAGCGCTGTGCCGTCGGCTATCCCGGGCAGGTACTTGGCCTTCTGCTCCTCCGTGCCGAACTTCATGATCGGCACGCCGCAGAGCGAGGTCGTGACCGAAATCACCGTGCGTGCGGCGGCGTCGGCTTTGCCGATCTCCTCGACGATCAATCCGTAGGTGCGGTAGTCGATGCCGCGCCCGCCGTACTCCTCGGGGAAGATCGGCCCGAGAAAGCCCATTTCGGCGAGCCCCTTGACGATCTCGAGGTCGAACTTGCCCTCATGGTCGTTCTGCGTTGCGACGGGAAGGATCTTCGTGGTCGCGAAGTCCCGCGCGGCGTCGCGGATCAGCTGCTGTTCGTCGGTCAGGGAGAAGTCGATCATGGCGCCGATCCTATTTGACCGCCGGACAAAACAAGGGCCCCGCGGCGATCCGCGGGGCCCTTGAAATGCGCTGGGCGTTCTTCTTGCTGAACGCGCCTAGAGCGACTTGGCGGTCTTCTTGCTCGCGGCGACGATGTTCTTCGGCAGCGGCGCGAAGCCGATGTCCTGTCGCAGGCCGAGGCCCTGGCCGAGCGCGAAGTTGATCATCTGGCGCACGCCGGCGTTCTTTGCGCCGCCCTTCTTGCCGATCACGTAGACGACCGTGCAGGCCGGGTATCCCTTTTTGACCGTCTTCGGCGGGGCGACGAGGTGCACCTCGTTGTTCTTTGGCACCTTCTTGAGCCAGCCTCCGCCAGCACGGATCGCCTTCTGCGAAGGCAGGATGAACTTGCCTGCGCGGTTCTGGATCGCGGCGACCGTCAGCTTGTTCGGGATCGCGTAGTCGACTCCGACGTAACCGAGCGCGCCCTGGGCCTTGAGGGCGTTGGCGACGCCGCCGTTGCCCGTGGCACCCGGACCGACCGGCCAGCTGACCAGCGTGCCGACACCACTC
>JAEYBE010000054.1 GCA_023404495.1 Actinomycetes bacterium
AATCTGCCGACTGGCTACGCGGGGATGATCCTCCTTGCCCTTTTCCCGCCCGCCTGGAGACGCGTGATGGACAAGCGGGTGATCGAGCACTATCACGGCGACCTCTCCCGCGCGAACATCCTGCCACGCAAGCGGTCGAAGGTATTGGCTCGGTACGGCTCCGGTGAATCGCCGCGTGAAGCCGAGGACCGCGCGGCGCAGGTTTGAGCGGGGAAACCTCAGGTATCTAGTCGCGCTGAATCGCCATCGTGCCGTGATTCGGCACCAGCGTGAAAGCGCGGCGGCGCACTCGCTCGGGACGCGAACTCGCTGGAGCGAGGTCGGTGTAGGTCAGGATTTCGCGAATCAGCACCTTCATCTCGAAGATTGCGAAACTCGCGCCGACGCACCGGCGCATCCCGCCGCCGAACGGGATCCACTCGTACGTGCCCGGCTTGACGTTCAAAAACCGCTCAGGCCGAAAGGAATCCGGGTCTGGATAGATATCCGCTCTGCGGTGAACAAGGTGGACGGCCGGCACGACGGTGTCGCCTCTCTCCAGGCGATAACCACCGATCGTTGTCGGCTCGGACACGACTCGGGCAACGAACGGAATGACCGTTCGCAGACGCAACGACTCGTAGATCACGGCCTCCAGGTAGTCCTCGTCGCCCTCCCAGATGCTCGCCCGGAGCTTCTCCATGACCTCGGGATGGCGAAACAGCAGTTCAAACGTCCATGCGAGTCCGGTGGCCGTTGTCTCGTGCCCCGCAAGCAGCAACGTGATCAGCTCGTCGCGCAACTCCTGGTCGGTCATCTTTGAGCCGTCTTCACGCTCTGCATCCATCAGCATCGAGAGGATGTCGACGCGATCCGATTCCTCATCAGATTCTCGCCGCCGCGCAATCTCGGCGAAGATGAGCGTGTCCCCGTGTTCGATCGCCCGCTCAAATGCAGACCACTTTCGCCAGGGCCCGATGTCTCGGCGGAGCCCGGGGACCATCAGTCCGAGGCTCACGGCGGAATCATTCTGGACCATTGCGAGCAGCGCGGCGCGGAGGTCGTCGTACGCCTCGCTCCGCTCCATCCCGAAGACGGCCCGCAGGATCACGTCGAGCGTGATGTCGGCCATCTTCTCGCGAAGCTCGAACGGCTTTCCGTGCGGCCAATCGGTCACCGACCGACGCGTTTCCTCGACCATCACGGATTCATAAGTTCGCATGCGCTCGCCATGGAACGGCGGCAGCATCAGCCGGCGGTCTTCGAGATGCTTCGGCGCGTCAAGTACGAGCAGCGAGTTGGAGCCGCCGATCGGTGTGATCGTCGTCGCCGCGGCGCGCCCGGCCTGCAAGGCGTAAGGGTCGGACTTGAAGACTTCTTCGATCGTCGCAGGGTCGCTCACCACGATCATTCGTCCGCGGCCGAGTCCGGCAAGCTGCGCGGTGAAGAAGTCGCCGTACTTGCGCTGATTCCGCTCCAAAAACGATGTCGGGCGGAGCAAGAAATGAGCCGACTGAAGCCAGCGCGGGCCGCCGGGCCCGGGCACGTTCGCGCGCGTCTTTGGGACCTTTCCCCCCGTCGCGCCGCCGCTGATTGGCGAGTCGACGGCGCCGTCAGTTTTCATAGGGAACAAAGTCGCGCTTGCGCGCGCCGCAGACGGGACACATCCAGGTGTCGGGAACACTTTCAAACGGCGTTCCCGGCGGAATGCCGCCGTCGGGATCGCCGTCGACCGGGTCGTAAATCATTCCGCACGGCTCGCAGATCCAGATCTGAGACAATGCGGACTCAGCGATCGTTCCTGGGGAGCTCATGCCGGGGCGACTTCCGGGAGGCCGACGCCGATGACGCGAAGGCGTCGCGAGAGTGCGGTGAAAGCGAATTCGTTCACCTTCGCCGAGTCGTAGCCGAGCAGCGTCCATTCACCGAAGGGATCTGCGCCCTTGGGCACGAGGACAGTTGCGGCGATCGGCAGAAGCTCGGCCAGCTTGGCCTGCATTCGGCTGGCGAGGGCCGGGTCCTTGCAGGCCTCTTTGAGGAACCATGTCCCGTAGGCGACGTGTCGATGCTCGTCCTGGCTGATCTTCTTGAAACCGTCCACAAATCCCGGCATGATTCCGCGGTTCTCGAAGAAGTCGGTGATGAAAAACTGCCCGGTCAGCGCGAGCGTGCCTTCGATGACCATGTGGTAGGTGGTGACGAAGTCGACCTTGGCTTCCATGTCATCGGGGTGATCAACGAGCTGCTTGCAGGCGTTCACGAGATGTTCGTCAAACAGCGAGAGGAAACCCTCGTTCACATCCGCTCGCACGCGCTCGAGCTGCGCCTCGATCCCATCGCCGATGCTGAATACTTCCTCGTAGTACCGCGCAAAGAACTGGGTGTGACGAGCTTCGTCGACCTGCTGCGTGGTGAGGAAGGCTTCCTCGGACTGATCGTCATAGGCCATCACCAGACCGGAGAATTGGGTGGTAACCCTTTCCTCGCCCACGAAGAAAGACGAGAGGCCCCAGATGACGTCGCCTTTCTCGGATTCAGGAAACTGCTTCCAGTCCTCGATGTCCTGGCTCAGATCGATCGCGTGCGCGGACCACGGCTGACGCTCCCAGAGTTCATAGAGCTGTTGTGGTCGCTGTAGTTCGATGTTCGCCAGTTTCGATTCGTCGCTGATTGTGGCGACGTCGCCCTGGCTGGTGAGTTCGAGAAGAGTGGCCACCGATTGACTCCCTGATTCAGATTGGCTGGTTCGAAGACGATTGACATAGCGTCAAACAGTACGTCGATAATAGCTGAACGAGCCCGTTCGCGTCGTTCTCTCAGCGGTCATGCGTCGGCGAGAGGTCTCGCCAGTTGCATCAACCATGACTGAAATTCTGCCAACGACTGGGTCAGTTCCTGCGTTTCGCCGCGCTGCAGGTAGTCGACGGTCAGGCCGTTGAGCCCGGCCAGAATCAGACCGACGAGAGTTTCGTCATTCAGACGAAGCTGCAAGCCGGCCTTGCGGCCTCTCTCCGCGAGCTGCAGAATCACCTCGGAGTAGCGATCTCGAATCCGCGCCACCTGCGCGCGCAGCGAATCATCGGTCACGGCCGCAGACACGAGGCCCAGGTGCACGGCGTGGAGTCGCGGCTCGGCCACGACGTTCTCCCAGAGCGATTCGAAGCCGGCGGCCGCGATCTCGCGCGGGCCTGACAATCCTTCGATCGCGCTTGTGAATCCCGCGAGAAGTCGGTCTCCGACTCGCTCGGCAATCTGAACGGTCAGGCCGTTGCGGTCGCCGAAGTAGTAGTGGAGCATCCGCTTGTCAACTTCTGCGTGATCGGCAATGCGCTGCATCGAGCAGTTCGCATACCCGTACTCGGCGAGTGCGTCGATTGCGGCGTCCAGAATTCTTAGCGGCTCCGACGTTTCTTTGGCGGCGGTCACATTCACGTGCTCAACCGTACAGTGAAAACGCGCGCAGAAACGAGCGGGTTCACCATTTGGTGAATAGCTCGGCTACTCTCGGCGATGGATGTCCACGCTCCAACAATTTCCGCAGGTCGAGTCGTTTCCGCACCGGAAGGCAGGGCATTGCGGATCCGGGGCACTGCGCGATCTCTTGGAGCATCGCGGGCTCGACTACGGCGCCGGACCTTTGAGCGAGGGGACGGTTTTCGGCCTGGGGGGCGGACTGGGATTCCTCTACGTTGAGGTTCAGAACATCACTCCGCCGATCTACCTGGTCGGGCGAACGGCAGATATGGAGCGCGATTTCGCGGCGCACATGGGCATCGAACTCACGGTCCGCGAAGCCAGCGAGCCTACGAAAGGCTGGGAAATCTTGCGTGATGAGCTTGACGCCGGCCGTCCGACGATGGTCTGGGCCGACATCAAGCACCTCGACTACCTCAACGTCCGAATGCACAACACGCGCCACGACATCGTCGTTGTCGGCTACGACGAATCAGCTGGCGTGGCCTTCGTTGCGGACAATGACCGGGACGAAATCCAAACCTGCAGCCTTGCGGGACTTGCGAGGGCGCGGAGTTCCGAGTCATTTCCTGGTCCGAACGACCACACGATGTTCGTCTATGAATGGCCCGACGAGCTGAGAGACCCGCGGGAATCCGGGAGAGCAGCGATTGAACGCGCGATCGAGAACATGAGCGGGGGTGGGGAAGCCCTTGCCGGCATGCAAGGGGCGTCAGGGCTGGATGGCGTCGATTACTTCGCGACCGCGTATGAAGATTGGCCGCAGTTGTTCGGCTCGACTCTTCCTGATGCACTCGCGGGGCTACGCGTATTTATCGTGAAGGCCGGAACCGGCGGCGCCATGTTTCGTTCGCTTCACGCGCAGTATCTGCTTGATCTTGGCGACCTGCTCGAGGAGCCCGCGCTTGTCCGCGTCGGCGAAAAATATGAAGAACTGGCCGACGCGTGGGTGACGCTTGCGAAATGCGCTGAGGCTGCTGACCACGAATCGGGGCGTCCGGTTGTTCGCGACATCGCCCGCCTCGAGAGAGAGGGTGTTGTTGCGATGACCAGCCTTATGGAGGATCTGCTGTGAAGCCCGAAGACTGGCCCGTGACGCCGCTCGAGGACGGAACTCTTCCGCCTCATCACGCTCACTGCTTGGGCTGCGGACCGGAAAACCCTGCCGGCATGGGATTGAAGCTGCGCATCGACGGCGAGCGAATCAAGGGAAAGGTTTGCCTCGATCGTCGTCAGGAAGGGGCGCCCGGCATCGCCCACGGGGGAGCGATCGCCACAGTTCTCGACGATTCGCTGGGCACAATGCTGTTGATTCTTCGACGGCCAGCGGTTACTGCCAGCCTGACAGTGGATTTTCGATCACCGGCCCTTCTGGGCCGCGAATTGGATGTCGAAGCCTGGTGTGAGCGGATCGACGGTCGCAAGCTCTACCTCGCTGGGCGGGTGAGCGATAGGGAAACTGTGATCGCGGACTGCCACGCGCTTTTCATTGAAGTGCCGGTCGAACATTTTGAGGCCGGCGGGAGTGAGTTGCCGGAGGCTTGGTATTCGTGGAAGGACGCTGGAAGCGCCCGTTAGAGAGCGACGGTGAGCGTCGTTCAAGACGTGGCGATTCCAAGTTGCGTGTTGACTGGGAAGGGTGCCGATCTGGCGAACAAAACCCGAACCCAATCATTCAAAACGAGTCCGATCGAGACAATCGTGACAAACAGAAACCGCATACCTAAGCCCTAAACCAGACTCAAGAAGACCCTTTAGACACCTCAGGCCGGATGGTAAAGAACAGCCCCCAGCGACCGCCCCACGATCCAATTTCCCCAGCAACCATGCGGGTTTGCGCCGACGAACCCTGAGGAAGGGCCCCGACGCCGGCGAACAATGTTCGCGTCAAAATCCCCGAATCGATCAGCTCTCCTGCGGACCGCCAGGCCCCTTCCCAACCGAAGAAGTGGTCCCAACGCTCTTATGGTGCCCAAAACGGCAATATGGATTGCTAATTCGACTATAAACGGCACAATTGGACCTTTATGCGGCTCAAAACGGTAATATCGAGAGATGTCTGGGTCCAAACCGATTCTCGACGGCGTCCGTTCTGGCGAGCTCGTTCTCCCATCCGATCTCGATCGCGCGCGAAGGCTCACGAAGGCCGACGCGGTTCGTCGGGTCACCCGGGGCCTCTACACCGACAACGTCGATGAGCCACTCGAGCGAGTCGTGCGGCGCAACTGGCTGCAGGTGCTGGGCCTGCTCTATCCGGGCTCGGTGCTCATCGGACGCAGTGCGGTGCTGGGTATGCCGACCGATGACGGCCGCCTGTATGTCGATGCCGGCCAGCGCAAAACCGTCGACACCGTCGAAGTCGGTCCGCTCAGGATCACGCTGCGTCCAGGATCCGGTCCCCTTGAAGGCGACACCGACCTCGCGGGCACATATCTCGCCAGTCGCGCACGGACCGCACTTGAGAATCTGATCCCCTCACGCAGGAGCGCGACGGCGCCTTGGACGCTTTCCCGTCCGGAGCTCGAGGACTGGCTTTCCAAAATCGCTGACCGCGATGGTGAGGGCGAGCTCAACCGCTTGCGAGACGACGCACGCGCCCTCGCACAGAAGCAGGGCGATCAGTGGCGGACTCTGTACCGCACGCTTGACGAGACCATCGGATCCATCCTCGGCACGCGCGACGCGCAGCTCGCGGGCGCCCAGGCGCTCGCGCGGCGAGCGGGGATTCCGTACGACGGGTCGCGCATTGACCTCTTTGATCTCCTTCGTAACGAGTTGCTCGCCGGCTCGCCGGCCGGGCTCTCGCGCTGCGACGGAGTCGGCGAGGTCGCGGCGTTCTACGAGGCGTACTTCTCGAACTTCATCGAAGGGACTGAATTCACCGTGAGCGAGGCGAGCGAGATCGTCTTCGACGGCGTTGTCCCCGCCGACCGGCCCGAGGATGCCCACGACGTGGTCGGCACCTTTCGAGCGGCGGTCGACACGAGGCGCAACCGCACGGTTCCGCGGACCGCCGACGAGCTGATCGAGATCTCGAGGTCGATCAACGCGCTCGTTCTTGAGCAGCGACCGGAGAAGCGCCCGGGCGAATTCAAGGAGCGGGCAAACCAGGCCGGCGCGACCCTCTTCGTGCAGCCGGAGCTGGTTGAAGGCACACTTCGAGCCGGCTGGTCCTACTACGAGTCGTTGCCAGCGGGGTTCGCGCGTGCGGTCTTCATGATGTTCCTGATCTCCGAAGTGCACCCGTTCGCCGACGGCAACGGGCGCACCGCCCGCCTGATGATGAACTCCGAGCTAACGGCAGCTGGCGTCTGCCGCTTCATCGTTCCAATCTCTTACCGCGAGGACTACCTCGGCGCGCTGCGAGCGCTCAGTCGTAGCGAGAATCCCGTGCCACTCAACCGAGCAGTCGCAAGGGTTCTTCGCTGGGTCGGCGGGGTGGACTGGTCAAGCACCGAAGCGGCGCAACGTGACCTCGAAACCGTTCGGGCATTTGACGACGGCCCGGACGCGCGGCTCCGGATTCCGTAGGCGCGGCCGGCTGCATCAGTGCGAGTAAGGAAAACGCTCGAGCGCGGATCGGCAATTCTTTGGATCCGAGTGCACTCGAGTGGCGCCAAATGCACCAGCTCCCCACTTGCACGACGCCGCCGAGCTCGATGTCGAACGCCGGCGGATCCTTCTTGCCAAATGCCCAGTAAACCACCACCGTGCGCTCAGTGCACTGAACTCCACTGCTCATCTGCGCACTCGGCCGCTCACTCTTCCTGGCCGCCCCAGCCGGCGCCGGCACAACCTGCGCAGTCAACTCCCCGGACTTCCCCGCATGCCCGCTCTCGGCCACGACCGACAACCTCAGGTACGCGGTTTTCAGCGAAACACTGCTTCCTCGCTTGACGAACATACGTGTTTTCGGGTAACCTAGCCGCGGCTTCAACCCTCGGCGACCACAGTTCAAGGAGATATACCGATTCACCGCTTCTCGGCACGGCATTTGGTGAGGTGGGCTGCCCATTTCACCGTCGTATTTGCGTTCTTGCTCATCTTCGCCAGCGGCGCAATCGCCGGGCCGCCGTCCAACGACGATCTCGCCGGCGCGACGGTGATCGGGCCGGGCGTTCCGCTTACGGTGCCAGCGAACAACACGGATGCCACGCGGCAGTCTGGCGAGCCGCAGTCCGCCGGAAACACCGCACGCACCGTATGGTTCCGCTGGACGCCGAGCAGTTCCGGCGCGGTTTCGGTGGATCTCTGCTCCAGCGCAACCAGCACCGACTCCACACTCGCGGTGTACTCGGCGTCGACGACGGGGCCGAGCTTCGGCCAGCTGAACTATGTCTCGTCCGGTGACGACGGATGCGGCACGAGCAACGCTTCTCTCTCATTTGTCGGCTTTCAAGCAGTCGCCGGAACCAACTACTTCATCCAGGTGGGCAACTACACCGCCAGCTCGGCGGGTGCTCCCTACCTGCTCCGCGTCGAGGCTGATTCCGACGGTGATTTCGTCGGGGACTCGCGCGACTGGTGCCCCCACGAATCTGGCTACACATGGAACAGCGGCTGTACCGAATTCGAGTTGCCGACGATCACGCGCAGCAACCCCTCCGCGTATGTCACAAACTCGACGTCGCAGACGATTTCGGTTGCGAAAGCGATGGGGGGCGACCACCTTGAAGGCGGCCTCGACAACGGAGGGCTTGCGGCGATATACGGACCGGTCACCCTCACCGGACTCGCGGATGGCTACCACACGTTCCGCGTCCGCGAAGTCTCCAGTTCGGGGATTCCCGGGCCATTCGCCTACGTCGACTGGGTAGTGGACACCGTTGCTCCGCAGCTCACCGCGGCGAGCCCCGCAGACCACTCGAGCTTCAGCGACTGGCGCGTGCCGCTGGACGTCGCCGTCAGCGAATCGAGCTTCACCTTCGACTGCTTGGTGGACGGCGAGCCGAGCGCCTGTTCGGCGCACACTTACGTCGGCGTGGGCGGCGGGACGCACACGCTCACGCTTCGCGCCACCGACGACGCCGGCAACGTGGGTTCACTGGTCCGAACGGTGACGGTCTCCGACCCGACCCCGCCGGTGGTCGCGATCAGCTCGCCGGTGAACGGCAGCACCGCGTCGACCGCAGCGGTCCCGACGCTCAATTTTACGATCGACGGAGAGGCCCTTCCCGGAGCATGCTCGTTCGATGGCGCTGCGTTCGAGGCCTGCAGCTCGGGCCAGTCGCTCGGGAACCTGCACAACCACGCGAGTCACACGGTCGTCGTCCGCGCCAATCCCGACGCCAGTGCGCAAACTAGTTTCACTCTCAACATTCCGGACCCGACCGTCACGTTGATCTCACCGCTGAACGGATCCACGCTCCGCTCGGACTCACTGTGGATTTCATACCTCGTGAACGGATTGCCGCCGCTGGGCGGTTCCTGCCGGGTCGACTCCGGAGACTGGCAGCCGTGCTTCTTCACCGGCTTGGCGGATGGCCCGCACACTTTGCGCATCGCCGCGAGCTACGGCTTCACCACCGCCAACCACGCCGACGACTACCTCGTGCCGCCGATCACGTTCACGGTCCACAACTGGCCGGCAGCACCGACTCTCACGCGCTCGTCGCCGGTCATGAACCCGACTAACTCGACGTCGCAGACGTTTTCGATTGACGGTCTCGAACCGGGCGCTCACTTCGAGGGGTCGCTCGACGGTGGGGCGTACTCAACGATCACCAGCGCGCCGACACTCGACGGCCTCGAGAACGGGG
This sequence comes from Actinomycetes bacterium, assembly GCA_023404495.1. Taxonomy (GTDB): domain Bacteria; phylum Actinomycetota; class Thermoleophilia; order Solirubrobacterales; family JACPNS01; genus JACPNS01. The sequence goes on from JAEYBE010000054.1 coordinate 9,213, forward strand.
CGCACACTTTCGCGGTTCGGCAGGTTCGCGCCAGCGGCACGCTCGGCGACGTCGCAACCGTCGCCTGGACCGTCGCCGGCGCCTACCCGCCGGCCCCGACAGTCACGCGGACCGCGCCGACGGAGGACCCGACACCGTCACACAGCCAGACGATCGCGATCGGCGCTCCCGGGCTCGGCGGGACGCTGCAGGGGTCCCTGGACGGCGAGCCATTCGCTTCGGTGACCGGCGTGATCCAGCTGAGCGGCCTCGCCGACGGCACGCACACCTTCAGCGCGCGGGTCGTCAACTCCGCAGGCCTCGCCGGCAACTCGAGAACGATCACCTGGACCGTCGGTTCTCCACCGGGCGGGAGTGTTGTGGCTGTCGCCACGCCGGCCCAGGGCCAGTCGTTCGACACTCAGCGCGTCGAGCTCGACTTCACTGTAAATAGCTACAACAACCAGAGCGTCCCCTGCACGATCGACGGCTCGCAGAACTACTGCAGCGACGGTGGGGCCTACACATTCGCGAACGGTCAGCACACGATCGTCTTCCACGGCGCCACCGATGTCAGCCGGACGTTCACAGTCGCTGACACCACCGCGCCGGTGGTCTCGCTTGTCAACCCGGTAGTGGGCGGCACGATCACCGCCACCTCGATGGCGGTTCGATTCACAGTCGATGGAGTCAGCAGTGTCGGCGGCGAGTGTTCGTACGACGGGCTCGCCTTCAGCTCGTGCTGGTCGGGCAACCAGATTCCGACGAGCATCGCGAACGGTCCGCACACAATCTCCGTGCGCTCGACCGATCTTGAGGGGCGCGTCGGTCAGGCGACTGCGTCATTCACGGTTGCCATCGCCAACCCGGTGGTCGTTCCGACCAACCCGGCACCGGGTGGGACGATCGACACCAACCGGCTCGACGTCCAGTTCACGCAGGACGGCTTGGCCGGATCGGGCAGGTGCCGGATCGATGGCGGGGCCTTGCGCTGGTGCGGCGGCAACGACTCGCTGTTCGACCCGTTCACAGGTCTGACGGCAGGAAGTCACCAACTCGAGATCGTCGTCTACAACGCTCGCAACAACCAGTACACGGCCGGGCCGTTCTCGTTCACGGTCGCGGACGCGCCGGGTCCGTCCATCCGCGTCAGCTTCCCGACGGAGGGCCAGGTCGTCAACAACTCCATGTTCTCCGCGGCATTCGTCTCGATCGACGCCGCGACGCTCAGCTGCACGCTGGACGGCCAGCCGCGCAGTTGCTCCGCGTTCTATGGGTTCCAGGATCCGGTCGGTCTCGCCAACGGCGCCCACCAACTCGTGATCACGGCGACTGACTCGCTCGGGCAGCAGACCCAGGCGACCCGCAATTTCACCGTCGACGACCACACAGGGCCAGCCGTTTCGATCTACTCGCCGGAGCCAGGCGACACGCTGGACGACCGCATCGTCAACTTCGGGTGGTCGGCGCTGGAAAACGTCGCGGATACCGATTGCCAGATCGACTCGGGGACATGGTTCGACTGCGGCCTCAGCTTCACGCGTCGCCTCGAGGACGGCGCGCACACCTTCAGCGTGCGCGCCGAGGATCACGCCGGCAACCAGACCGTCGAGTCGGTTGCGTTCACGGTCGCCGATACGACCCCGAGCGTCCTTGCGGTCACGTCGCCGGCGGAGGGCTATGTCAGTGCCGCGGCGGTGGTGACGATCCAGACGACCGTCAGCGGATTCCTGAGCCAGTCACCCGAGTGCACGCTGGACGGCAAGTCCACGAACTGTTACCTGTGGGGCGTGCCACTGCGCAACGGCCCGCATGTCTTCAAGATGAGCGGCACGGACGACGACGGGGTTCACAAGGAGGTCACGCGACATTTCAGCGTCGACGATCCGGCGCCGCCGACGGTGAAGATCACCTCTCCGGCGCCCGGCGCGAAGCTCCCCGCGCCTCCGCAGTACAACTCGGTGAGTTTCGATGCCGACGAGCCGCTCGCCTGGTCGCGTTGCTACATCGACAACATCCTCACCGCCTGCGGAAGCTCCTACGTCTCCCTCGGCCAGCCGCAGATGGGCAACGGGCCGCATGAGGTGAAGATTCTGGCCTCCGACCAGGCCGGCAACGTGTCTGTCACCACCTCGAACTTCACGCTCGCCGACAACTACGCGCCTCAGGTGTACATACAGTCACCGGCCGAAGGAAGCACGCTGGCGGACTCCTCGCAGACGATGTACTTCTACTACGGGACGAACTACCCCAGCGAATACGTCGACCCGAACCCGGTCTCAGAGTGCAAGCTCGACGACGGCCCGTGGCAACTCTGTTACTCGTACCAGCGCTGGGCGATGCACCTGAGCAACGGCCCGCACACGGTCTCGGTGAAGGTGACCGACTCGACCGGTCATGTCGGCTCTGACACCAAGCACTTCACGGTGGCGGATGTCGACCCGCCGACCGTCTCGATCGGCAGCCCGTCAGAGGGCGAGGTCATCAGCACGTGGTCGATCCCGATCATGGTCAGCGCTTCTGGTCAGAGCGAGTTGCGCTGCCGCGTCGACGGCGGACCGCGGAGCTACTGCGACAGCTACTACTGGCCGGTCTCCGAACTGTCTTCGGGGTCGCATCAGCTGACCGTCGAAGCACTGGACCCGGCGGGCAACCGCGCGACGGCGACACGGGGCTTCGCGGTCGGCGGGGCGGCAGGCGGCGTCGATGCACAGCCTCAGATTCTTTCGCCGGCCTCCGGCGCGACCGTGGACTCGAACTTCCGGGTCAACTACTCCACCAACCGGTCCGCCGTCGACTACCTCTACGCCGAAGTCGACGGCGAGTACACCCGCGACCTCAAGATCAACGCCACCGGATGGTGGGTCGGACCGCTCGATGACGGCCAGCACACGATTTCGATCAACGCCGTCGACAACGACGGAGACTTGAGCAGCGCGGCGGTGACCGTGAACGTCGTCGACGCCGGGCCGCCGAGCGTTGAGATCAGGACCCCGGCAGATGGGGCAACCATAGGCGTCTCGCCCCCGCGGGTGCGTTTCTGGGCCGACTCCGACGTCGTCCAGACGGAGTGCAAGGTGGATGCTGGCGCGTACGCGACATGCAACCAGATGTTCTCCTATCGCCCGAAGGGCCTGGTCAACGGCCAGCACACTGTGACCGTCCGCGTGACGGATGTTGCGGGACACCAGGCAACCGATTCGGTTTCTTTCACGCTCGCAGACGTGACCCCACCGCAGTTCTCGATCACGACGCCGGCCGACGGCTCGGAGTGGACCTCCACCACGGCGCCCCGCTTGCAGATCGACCGCCCGGGAGACGACGCCTACAACGATCTCTCCTGCACGCTCAACGGTCAGCCGCTGCTTTCGGCCGGCGGTGACCCCTGCAAGCGCAACATGCGGATCGCCGGCCTCACGCCCGGCGTCAACGTTCTGGCAGTGACGATGACCGACGGGGTCGGCAACAGCGCGACCCACACGAGCACCTTCACCTACGCCCCTCCAACAGACACGTCCGTGCCGATCGTCGGCATCATCACTCCGCGCGACGGGTCGACCTTCACTGACAGCGGCCGGGTCGGTGGGACGGTCTCCGTCTCCGACGTCAACGCTGACGGCACCGATCAGTACTACTTCACGAACGAGTGCCGCTTCGACGGCGGAACATGGGGCACCTGCACCTTGAGTTCGTACGACCAGTTCGTCTGGCAGGCGTTCTCGGGCACCCCGTATGTACTCCCGGCCACCAACGGGCCACACACCTTTGAGTTCAGGGCGACCGATCCGGACGGGAATTCCGCTTCCGCGGCGGCGTACTACGTCGTCGCCGACAGCGCTGCGCCTGTCCTGGCGATCGACGAGCCGGCCTCCGGCAGTTCAGTCGCGGACGGAAACGTGTGGATCTCGTTCCGGGCCGAGTTCGGGACGAAGAACGAATGCTCTTTCGACGCCGATCTGGCATTCCACGCCTGTCAGACCGAATTCTCGATCGGCTCCACGCGCGACCAGACCGTCGGCGCCGGCGTCGCGCTCGATCCCGGCGAGCACGAGCTGCGCGTCAGATCGACCGATCCGGCCGGAAATTCGACCTTGCGGTCGACGACCTTCACAGTCAACGCGAGCTCTCTGGACACGTCGTTTGCGAGCGGACCCAACGGACTGACGAATCTGAGCGTCCTGCAGTTCACGATCGGGACGGTTCCTGCGGATGCCACCTCTGAATGCCGCGTCGATGCAGGGTCGTGGCAGGCGACGTCCGGAAACGTCCTGACGACCGCCGCGCTCGGCGACGGCCAACACACGATCGGTTGCCGGGCCGTGACGGCCCTTGGCGACCGTGACGCGTCGCCGGCGGTGCGGCTGGTCACGATCGACACGGTGCCACCGGACACGGGATTCGACAACGTGCCCGCCGCACTTTCCAACGACGCGACCCCAACCTTCTCGCTCACGGCGTCTGAGTCCTCATCGCAGTTCGAATGCCGGCTGGACGCGGCCGCGTGGAGCGCCGCCCTGAGTCCGATCACGTTGCCGACGGTTTCTGACGACACGCACACGTTCGAGTGCCGCGCGACGGACCCAGCCGGCAACGTCGATCTGACTCCGGTCTCGAGGACCTTCACTGTCGACACGATTGCTCCGGTCACGACAATCGCCTCATTCCCGGCGTTCACGAGCAACCCCTATCCGACGTTCACGGTCTCGACCAGCGAGACGGCCACACGCTACTGCAACGTCGACGGCGGCAACTGGTCGATCTTCGGCGGCACCTCCTACTTCGCGAGCCTCGGCTCAGAGGGATCGCACACGGTCACCTGCAAGGCGAGCGACGGAGCGGGCAATCAGGGCTCACCGGTCTCGATAGTCACCACGCTCGACACCTCCCCTCCGAGCGTCGGCTTCTCCAGCCCCGCCTCCGGCGCAATCGTCGGGGCGGACGTTGTCGTGCAGTTCTCGGCCACGGACCTCCACCTCTCGGGCGTGCAGTGCAAGCTCGATTCCGGTGCGTACGCCGCCTGCGCGAGTCCGTTCGAGGCTCACGGGATGGCCGACGGACCACACGCCGTAAGCGTGAAAGCAACAGACGCGGCAGGACTGTCAACGACGCTCACGCTGAACTTCATCGTCGACACCCAGCCGCCGGAGACGACGATCTCGCCGAGTTCGCTCACGCGCGGAACTGACAACACCCCGACCTTCACAATCACGTCATCCGAGTCGGTTCAGGACGTCCAGTGCAAGATCGACAGTGGCGCCTGGACCTCGATCGGCAACGCCGCCTACTACTCATCGCGAGACCTCTACTACGGCCACAGCTACGAGTTCACGACCCCGGTTCTCGCGGACGGTCAATACGCGATCGCCTGCCGGGCCATCGACCTGGCCGGCAATCCCGATCCGACGCCGGCAACCACGGAGCGCATCGTCGACACGACGCCTCCGGTGACGTCGTTCACGCAGAAGCCGGCCGCGCTCACCGCCGACGCGCCGGTGGCGTTCGGCGTTTCCGCGAGCGAGACCGCCGACCACTACAACTGTTCCGGAGCCGGCAGCGGCCAGACGTCGTCCTCGACCTTCACGTTGGACGTCTCCGACGGGCACTACACAATCGTCTGCCGCGCCGTCGACCTGGTCGGCCTCGTCGACGCGACCGGCGTCAGCTGGACCTTCGACGTCGACCGCAGCGACCCGGTGCTCTCGATCTCGAATCCGGCGCCCGGCGGCACCGGACATCTGCCGTCCGCGCCGGCGCAGTACGAGTTCTCGGTCGACGAGGCGCATCCCGATTCGATCACATGCTGGATCGATTCCGCCGCGCCGCAGACCTGCAGCTCGCCCTGGACTCCGCCGACCTCGCTCACGGCGGGCCCGCACACGTTCAACCTGCGCGCGACGGACCTGCTGGGCAACGAGAGCCTCGCCTCACGCTCGTTCACGATCGATTCGACCAAACCCCAGACGACGTTCAGCGACACGTTGCCGACGCGATTCTCGTCGAGTTACGTCGAGTTGTGGTTCAGCTCCGACGAGCCGGTAAACGCGTTCTCGTGCACAATCAACGGTCAGCCGGCGACGAGCGGCCAGGTCTCGGGCCAGATCTTCATGGTCCACGTCGACACTCCGACTTCGGGCCAGTACGTCCTGACCTGCGCGGCCGTGGACCGTGCCGGCAACGTCGACGATTCGCCGGTCAGCGTCGCCTGGACCACCGACCGGGATGGCCCGGCGGTTTCGATCACCTCGCCCACGGAGGGGCAGTGGTTCACGTCGGGCGAAGTGTCAGGCACGTTCGCGATCACGGGCAGCGATTTTGCGAGCGCAAGCTGCCGCTTCGACAGCGGCGCGGCAGAAAGTTGCGTCGACCACTTCGGCCCCAAGACGCTCGGAGACGGTCCGCACACGCTGCAGGTGACCGCCTACGACGACCTCGGCAACATGACCGTCGCGTCGCGGCACTTCAACATCGACACCGGTCCCCCCGACACATCGATCAGCGGGCCCTCCGGAACGACCGAAAACGCCCACCCGAGCTGGAGCCTCTCCGCGACCGAGCAGTCAGATTTTGAGTGCAGGCTCGACGGCGGCGCTTGGACGACCCTCGACGACTCCAACTTCGAGCCGGACGACATCACGTCGGGCGCGCACCACATTGACTGCCGCGCGATTGACATCGCCGGCAACGTGGACCCGACGCCGGCCGGCCTCGACGTCAACATCGCGCCGCAGGCCCCGACGATCCAGTTCGCGGCGGGCACGGACGGCACGATCTTCCAGACGCCGACGCCGAGGATCGCCTTCACCGTCACCGATCTGCAGTCCACGAGCTCGACCTGCGTGATCGACGGGAGCGACGAATCGGCCTGCAACTCACCGGTCGACCTGCCGGAGCTCGACGACGGGGAACACACTTTCGAGGTTCGCGCCGCAGACTCGTACGGCAACCGCTCGACCGCGCTCGTCACGTTCACGGTCCGCACGCCGGATCTCGTCGCCCGCGCCGGCGACGACATTGTCGTGGAGCGCGGACAGCAGGTGACGTTCGATGCCGGCGGATCCTCGCCGCTCGACGCGATCACGTCGTGGACCTGGACATTCCCGACCGGCGCGCCCGTGCACAGCCAGACGGCCAACCGCACGTTCGGCACCGCCGGTACCTACGAGGTCCAGTTGAGCCTCACCGGACGTGGCCACAAGACCGCGTCTGACAGTGTCTCGGTCACGGTCGTGGACCCGCCGCCGGCCAACCGCAACGGCGTGCTCGTCCACGTGGCGAGCTCGGGCAACGACGTCAGCGACGCGAACGTCGGCGTGCTTCTGCCTGGCGGCTCGAAGGTTGAACAGGTCTCCGACAACTCCGGCTTTGCCCGCTTGAAGAACCTTGACGACGGCTCTTACACCGGCTACATCGTGAAGCCGGGGTACCAGCCCAAGTCGTTCGCGTTCACCATCGTCGACGGCAACGCCGCCGACGTCGAGGCAGAACTCGTGGCTGGCCAGGGCATCTCCGCCGAGTTCGGCGAGCCGCGCCAGATGACGCCGGAAGAGCTCGAGGACGCCGGCGTCGACCTCAACGATCCGGCGAACCAGCAGAGCATCGTGTACCAGGTGTCGCTTGACTTTGACCCGCTGCCGGGTGAGAGCGAGTTCCACATGCCGGTTTACCACATCGAGGGCGTCGGCTACGGCTTCGGCACTGGTGGCGGCGGTGGCGGTGGCGGCGGCGGAGGTGGCGGAGGCTGCGTGCGCATCAACTTCTCGACCGCTCACTGCGGCACAGGGTCGAACGCGCAGGTCGTCGAGATCATTTCCAACGGCCCGACGCTGGGGATGATCTCGTTCCCCGTGAAGGCCTCCTTCCTGAAGGAGTTCTTCGACATCTCGTTGGTGATCACGAACCTCGCCGACGCTCCATTCACCCTCAATCCGGGTTCCGTGACGCTCTCGTTGCCGAGTGGACTCTCGTTGCCCAGTACGGCTGTCGGCCAGTCGCTGACCAAGGCGGTGCCGTCAATAGCGCCGCACGATTCCGAGACCGTCAACTGGATCGTGCGCGGCGACGAGGAAGGCGAGTACGACCTCTCGGCGCTCTACACCGCGACGCGCCAGCCGACGGGCGCGACCGATCAGATCCTCGCGACCAACGCAGGCCACCCACTGAAGATCTGGGGCAAGTCCGCCGTGAAGCTGCGCGTGATCGCGGACGACGTCGCGATGATCCACGAGCCGTACAAGGTCAAGGTCGGCCTTGAGAACGTCTCCGACATCAACGTCTACAACGCGTCGCTGGAGATGCTCAAGGACCAGCTCCACGGTGCGCTGCTCCAGCCGCGACAGAACGTGTTCAAGTCGACTTCGGTGATCGCTCCGGGGGACACCCTGTGGCTTGACCCGATCATGCTCGTGCCGCCCTTCTCCGGCGTGCTCGATCTCAGCAGCGACTCGACATTCGTCGCCGAGGTCGGTGGCGGCAAGCCGCAGAAGTGGGTCGAGAGCGAGCCTCGCGAAGAGCCGCTCGACTTCCACGCCTACGAACTCGGGTCGAAGGTCGTGCTCGACTGGGACCCGGTAGACGGCGCCGACCCCGCCGACTACAAGATCTTCTCGACGCCGGACGACGAGACGCCGTTCCCAGACACGCCGCTGGCGGCCGACACTCACGCCGCCAACGGCCAGCCGCTCTCCAGCGATGGTTCGCGCGCGATCGTGCGAAATGCGGAGATGGACGATTTCTACGCCGTGAGCCCGATGGTCGACGGCCACGCCCAGATGAGCCACGCGATGGTCAAGCCCGAACCGGTGCCGGCCAGCCTCAAGCTCAGCGCCGAAGTCAGCGGTGGCATTTGCGCGCCGAAGAATGACGTCGGATCGCTCGCGCTCAAGTTCACGTCGTCGCTGATCCCGCTGGCCTCCTACTCGGTGACGATCAACGATGGCACGCCTCAGACGGGAACGATCTCCGGCGATTCGGCGTCTCCGAGCGTCACGTTCACCTCGGCGGGACCGGGCAAGAACCACGTTGTCGTCACAGTGACCGACGCCGAGGGAACCACCGCGACGAGCGAAGCCGACTGCCCACCGGGTGGAACCGAGGATCCGTCGGGCGGATCAGGCCCCGCGGCGACGTGCGCCGACGCCTCGCTCACCGCTGGGCCGGCGAAATTGACGGCGTCCTGCTTTGAGCATGTCTCGGCCGATGTCGTGCGCGCGACCGGCCAGGTGCGGGTCGCCGGCCTGGACGTGTTTGCCGGCACGATCGACGTCAACACGCGATTGCTGTCGATAAAGGCCACCGGAAATACTCGGGTGCAGGTCGGGAACATCGTCCTCTACCAGGGCGACTTCGAGTGGAAGCTCACACAGCACCTGCAGTTCACCGCAGTCAAGGGCGGGACGATCAAGGGCTTGCCGATTGCCGGCGGTATCCAAGTCACGCTCGACGATGCGACATTGACACTAGAGGCAGCGGTTGCGCTTCCGAAGCAACTCGGCGGAATCACCGGCTCCGCGAAGCTCACGGCCAGCGTCGCGGCCGGATTTGACCCGAGCTCACTGCATATCGAGGCCACCGGCGCGAATCTTGGCGGCAAGTTCACCTTCGGGAAGTTCTCGCTCGACTGGTCCGACGAGGGCGGCAAGAACACTTGGACGGCGGGTGTCGAGTTCGGCCTGCCGGGAGTTCCGTCGCAGCTGATCGTCGGCGGCAAGATCGTCATAGTCGACGGCCGGTTCAACTACGCGCGCATCGAGGCGTCGAACATCAACAAGCCGATCGCGGCTGCGGTATTCCTGCAGCGAATCGGACTCGGCGTCGGCGTCGACCCGTTCCGTATTGACGGAAACCTCGGGATCACACTCGGTCCGGGATTCAAGGCATTCGGGCGATCCTTCTCGGCGGTCTCGCTGGACGGCTACGCGAGCATCTCGCTCGGCTCCACCCAGGTGTACGTCGTCAAGGGGGACGCGAAGGTCGTTGATGTGCCGCTCGCCAGTGCGGAAGTGTCCTACTCCACGCGCGATGGCGCGGCCTTCAAGGGCAGCTTCGGTATGGAGAAGGACCTGAAGGTCGGAAAGATCAAGGCCAAGGTCGACGTTGACGGAAAATTCAAGAACACGAACCTCTTCTACGCGCACGGTAGTGGCGAACTGAGCATCCCCGGCTGGTCTTACGGCGGAGAAGGGATCATCTCGAACCTCGGCGTCGGCGCGTGCCGTCGCGGCACCGGCCCTGACGTCGGGTTCTCCTACCGCTGGTCGAACGACGACGCCACGATCTTCGCCTCTTCCTGTGGCGTCGACGATCTGAAACCGCGCGGTCTGGCCTCGTCACGCACTGCGCATGGCGCCGCCGTGGAGCAGAGTTTCGCGGTGCCCGCGAACCAGAAGACCTACGTCGTCAAGCTCAGCGGGATCGCCGGCGTTCCGCGCGTGAGCTTTCGCGCACCCAACGGGCAGGTCATCGCAGGCCCGACAGGCGACGCTCCTGTCGACACCTCGTCGGCGCTGATCATTGCCAACGCTGCCGAGCGCTCGCTGTACGCCGCGTTCGACAAGCCGGCCGCTGGAAAGTGGACGATCGTGCCGGACGCGACCTCGCCGGCGCTGACGGGTCTGAGCACCGCCGGCTCACTGCCGGATCCGTCCGTGAAGGGCAAGCTCTCGCGCAGCGGCAAGGGCGCGAAGCTCGCCTGGAAGCTCAAGCCGATCTCGGGCCAGAAGGTGGTCTTCACAGCCACGGGCGCGGGCATCTCCAAGGTCCTCGTGACGACCAACCGGGCTTCGGGCAAGGTGTCGGTCGCGCCGCCGACGAACTCCGGAACGCTGACCGTTGAGGCGGCGGTGCAGCAGGACGGCTACACGCGGGCGATTGTGAAGGTCGCAAAGCTGTCGCTCAAGGCGAAGCCGCTCGCCAAGGCGAAGCTGTCGGTGAAGACGAGCACGAAGAAGAAGACGGCGACGATCAAGTGGACGAAGGTCTCCGGCGCCAAGTACTTCGAGGTGGAGTCCTGGCAGCCCGGCGGCCTTCACGAGATACGAAAGCTCAAGGCGGGCAGCCGAACCGTCAAACTGACCGGGCTGGAGGCGAAGGCGAAGTTCCGCGTGCGCGTGCGCGCGATCGACAGCCAGGGCCGTTACGGCGGCTGGGCGGAGAAGCGCGGCAAGATGCCGGCCAAACGCTAGGTCGCCTCGGCCCACGGCATCTCCTCGCCGATCTGACCACGACGGTGCATGACCGCCAATCGCTTCACCCCTCACCGCCGCTTATGGCGACCCTCGCCGCCAGCCAATTCGCCCGCTACTTCAACCACCGGCGCACCTCATCGCACGCGCACAGCCTGCTTTCCTGAGTGTCCGGCCACCTCCCGCGGCGAAAAACGCGAACATCAACACTCAAAAAAGAGTCACATCGAGACAATCGCGACAAGAAAAACCGCATAGGTAAGCCCCTTGCCGGACTCGAGGAGACCCCTTTGGACACCCAGGCAAAATGGTAAGGAAGGGGTCTCCGGTTCAAGTCCGGAAGAGGGCTTAGGTTTCTAGCGGTATTCAGCCGGCGAACCTCTGTGGAAGGGGTCTACCGGCGAACAAATGGCGAACATTTGAGCCCGAATCTGGCTCAGATTGTTCGCTTTTTTGATGGATCGCGACTTCTCTTCTTGCTTCGTCGACCAGCTCACTGGCGGGCCTGCGATCGTCCGGATCGAGCTCGGCGATGACGTGGGCATATGTCGAGAGGCACATCGTGGGCGCGTGTCCCATGATCTGCGCGACCTCGACAACGGACATGCCCTGGCGCAGCAAGAGGCTTGCGCAGGAGTGCCGCAGGCCATAGGGGGAGAGGTCCTCGCGCCCAGCTTTGATCGCCGCACGCGTGAAAGCCTTCTGCCCCCAGCTCTTGTACGCCTCGCGGCGCCAGGGGTCCCCGTCGTGCTGGTCGCTCGGAAAGATCAGGCCGCCGGGGTACTTGGGGCCGATCAGGCGCCAGTACTCGAGGTCTTCTCTTAGCGCCGGCATGATCGGCACCGAACGGATCGAGCTGGTCTTGGTCTCCTTGACTTCTCCATAGGCAACTGCGTCCTCTTTCAGCCAGGTAGTCTCGGCCCAGACCATCGTGGTCGAACTTACATTTTGTGCGTGTGGGGCCTCGCTCGGAAATGACTATTGAAATAGACCTGGATTCGGGGGTCGCAATCCCTTCGGGTCAAGAACCAGCAGTTGCGAGCACGCCGTCGCTCCCTGAGCCAGGTCAGGTTGTCGAAGTGCGAGGTTCGGCGTGGGCGGTAGCGAACGTCCAACCCCAAGGTCTTCCGCGCAGCCCGGCCGATGAGGCAACAGCCGGGCTGTCTCACGTGATCGAACTCCAGTCACTCGATGAGGACCGTCTCGGCGAGCAACTCTCGGTCGTTTGGGAGCTGGAAGTCGGACACACGGTGACTCCGCCGCAAGGCTTGCCAGAAGCAGTTCGAGCAGACTCGTTCGACGAGCCAGACACTCTCGCGGGGTTCATCGACGCGATGCGGTGGGGTGCGGTCACGAGCGCCGATCCCAATCGATACCAGGCTCCATTTTGGTCGGGAGTAAACGTCGAGGCCTACCAGCTCGAACCACTTCGAAGGGCCCTGGGCGTGCCTCGAGCAAACTTGTTGCTCGCCGACGATGTCGGTCTTGGCAAGACCATCGAGGCCGGGTTGGTTATTCAGGAACTATTCCTTCGGCATCGAGCCCGCACAGCGATCGTTGTGTGTCCGCCAAGCCTCGCCCTCAAGTGGCAGGACGAAATGCGCGAGAAGTTCGGCCTTGAGTTCACAATCGTCAACTCAGAATTGATGGCACAGATTCGCCGCACGCACGGGCTTCACGCGAATCCGTTTCAGCTCTACCCCCGGGTGATCGTGAGCATGGCTTGGTTGCCGCAGGTTCGAGCGCAGAGGTTGCTTCGAGACGTGTACGCGCAGGCGTCGAACCCGAAGACCGGCGCACAGTTTGCCTTTGATGTCCTAGTGGTTGACGAGGCGCATCACGTCGCGCCCTCGAGTCCATCAGCAGTTGCGAGCGGACGCGGCTACGCCGTCGACACGCAACGTACGACGGTCGTTCGTCGGTTGGCGGAGAGTTGCGAGCATCGCCTCTTCCTGAGCGCAACGCCGCACAATGGTCATCCCGAGTCGTTCACCGCCCTGATGGAGATGATCGATCCGCGGCGATTCGCTCGCGGCGCGAACCTCGACTCGACAGCGCTCCAGGATGTGACCGTTCGTCGGCTCAAGACGGATCTGAGCGGAAAGGGATTCAAGGCACGCAAAGTCAGCACTCTCGATGTGACGCCATCGGAGTCCGAGCAGGAAATGTTCTCCATGCTCGATCAAATTCTCACCCGCAGCGCAGAGCAGAACGGGACACGCTCTGGTGGAGACATCGTCTCGATGCTCCTCAAAAAACGCTTCTTGTCGAGTCCGTTTGCATTTGGCATGACGATGGACCGATACCTGTCGTCCAAGGCTGGTCGCGGGATCTCAGACGATGACTACGACGATGTGTTCGGCGAGGGACAGGCGGACGAAGAAGAAGGTCTTTGGGAGCAGGATGAGTCCGAGAAGCTTCGAGAATCAAAAGGTTCGGATCCGCTCGTGGCCGCCGAGCGTGCGCAACTCGAGCAGCTCGCGGATTGGGGATTGAGCTATGAGAGTCGCGCCGATGCTCGTCTCGACCGCTTGATCGATTTCCTCGACTCGGTTTGCCGGCCTGACGGAAAGAATTGGTCGAATGAGCGAGTGGTCGTTTTCACCGAGTACGCACACACCATTGAATGGCTGACGAGAGTTCTCCGCCAAAAGGGTTACGCCGACAATCGCCTAGCGGTGATTCAGGGCTCGACGGACACTGAAGAGCGCGAGTACATCCGTTCGCAGTTCACCGCAGATCCCGTCAACGAAAGCGTGCGAGTGCTCCTTGCGACGGACGCGGCCGGAGAAGGAATCGACCTGCAGACGTACTGCCACCGGTTGGTGAATTACGACATCCCGTTCAACCCATCGCGGCTTGAGCAGCGGATCGGTCGCATCGATCGGTACGGCCAGAAGGAAACTCCCGAAGTCTTTCACTTCATGCCCTTCGCCGCGGCGTCGACCTACACCGCCGACCTTGAATTCATGGAGCGCATAGCGAGAAAAATCGCTCAGGTCGAGTACGACTTGGGATCGGCCAACCAGGTCGTTGGCGAAGAGATCCAAGGGCATTTTGGAAAACGTTCGAAGTCGAAGACCGGCTCGACGGCAGTCGACACGAACGAGGTGATTAATGCGGCCCTCGCGGGCGGGATGGAACTCAATGCTCGCCTGACCGAACTCGAGCAAAGCTACGGAGAATCGCGTTCAGAACTTCACCTGGATCCGGCGAACCTCAAGCGTGTTGTGGACACCGCCTTGAGGCTCAATCATCAATCCCCGCTAATTCCAAACAATGATTTCGTTGAGGACCTTGATGCGCCGGTGTATTCACTCCCGGAACTCACGGCGGGATGGCAGGGCACACTGCGAGGCCTCGACACTCGGCTTCAGCCGGGCGAACTTCGACCGATCACATTTGATGCGGAGGCGGCCGAGGGGCGCGCGGATCTCGTCTACGTGCACCTCGGTCATCCGATTGTCCAAAAGGCCCAGCGCCTGCTTCGCAGGTCACTTTGGAGCGTCGACTCACCGCTGAGCCGAGTCACCGCCGTTGTTGTCGACGATCTCGAGGAATCGTTTGTTGCTGCGGTCACTCGCATGGTGCTCGTTGGTCGTGGCGGCGTAAGGCTTCACGAGGAAGTCTTTTTGGCCGGAGTTCGTCTCACTGGCCGGCGGGCAATGGCCGAGGAGAAGGCGGAGGATGCGCTAGAGACAGCGTTGGATCGGGAGCAGCTCCTACTCGCCGAAGATGCAGTGCGCGAACAGATATGCGGACTTTGGAACGTTGCCGATGCGCCGCTTCGCCGACGCCTAGAGGAGACGATGCAGTCGCGAGCAGAGCGCAGGCATGAGCGAGTCATTGAACAGCTCGAGCGCCGACGAGTTGCGGATGCTCAACGGGCGACAGCGATCTTCACCGCGTTCCGCGCGAACCTCCGAGATTCGCTCAAGCGTCTTGAGGCGGAGAACGAGAAGGCCCAAGGTCAGTTGTTCGCCGACCCGGATCAGCAGCGCCAGTGGCGGCGCGACGTGGAGGCGATGGAGCGACGGCTCGAACAGCTCGACGATGAAGAGGCGCGCGAAATTGCGACCATCTCGGAGCGCTATGAAGACGTCAAGCCGCATACGACTGCCGCCGCCGTTGTGTTTGCATTGACTCGCGCCGACGCCGAAGGCTTGACCGAATAGTGGCTCGCGCAAAGTCATTCTCGCGGCCGAAGCTCAACGCGGCGGATCAGCATCGCGCGTGGCTGCAACTCGTTGACAGCGAGGGACCGTTCCTTGCGATCCCGCCACTCAAACGAGTTTGGCCGCAAGGAATGCCAGCGCTCGCGGACGACCGCAAATCAGCTCTTGCTGACGCTCGCTCGGATTTTGAACCAGCATGGGAGCGTTTTGATCGCGATCCGAACCCCGAAAACGCGCTCGAGGAGTATCAAGCCAAGCGCGATGAATGGGTCCAGACGGTTCTCCGGGATGTTGCTGGTTGGGGCGATGCCCTGGCTTGGGGGCAGGTTCCCGGGGTCGAGGCTCGATCGCCAAATCACGCCTTGACCGTTCGAGCGCAGGCAGCCCTTCAAGGTGCCGACGGTCTCGGTGCGTTGGTACTGGTGATTGACCCAGTCGATTCGTTGCGTCAGGTGCCTGGAGACACTTGGGCTGCAACTCCCGTCGACCGCTTGGAAGCGTTGCTGCGCGAGAGTGCAGTGCCTATCGGGATCGTTACTGACGGGCGTTGGTGGGGACTTGTGAACGTCGGCGACGAGGTGATGGCTGCCTCCGGGATCGTTGACGCGCTCACTTGGATTGAAGAGCCTCGCACTCGCGACGCGTTTCTAACTCTGATCGGCCGTCAGTATCTGATCGGCGGAGACCCGGCCGAGCGTCTTCCAAAACTGTTCGCGGAATCCGTAGCTGCAGCGGAGGAAATCACGGAGGCACTAGGCGCTCAGGTTCGTCGTGCGGTCGAGCTGCTCATCCAATCCTTCTCAGAGTCGGCGACGGATTTTGAGCGCCGAGACTTGCCGAGCCCGCTCCCCAGAAGAACACATGATGCCTACGAGGCCGCAGTCACGGTCATGATGCGGACGGTTTTCTTGCTCTTCGCCGAAGAGCGTGGACTTCTCCCATCCGGAGAACTCTTTCAGCAGGGGTATGGAATCGCTGGAGAGCTCGATCGCCTGGTCGCGAGGGAATCCGAAGAGAGCGAAGAGGCGCTGGACTCCACATCGTTGACGTGGCATCGACTTCTCGCGACCAGCCGGGCGCTTTACCGCGGTGCGAGTTTCGAAAACCTTCGGATGCCGGCCTATGGCGGCTCGCTGTTTGATCCGTCACGGTTCCCGTTTCTTACTGCCGTCAATGAGCACGGTGCGCTCAACGTGGCCGTCTCGGACCGTGTGATGCTCCACGTGCTTCGCTCGGTTCAGATTGCTCAGATCAAGGGTGAGGCACGCCACATCTCTTTCCGTGACATCGATGTCGAGCAGATTGGATACATCTACGAAGGGCTGCTCGGCTACACCGCGTCCATCACCCCGGAGACCGTCGTCGGACTCAAGGGCACGCTCGGCGAAGAGCCGGAGATTCCGCTCGCTCAGCTCGAATTGCTTGCCGAGGAATACGACGATCGGAAAGAGCTGGCGGCGAAGATCCGCGCATGCGTTCTTGAGGATCAACCCTCGTGCAGACCGCCTTCGGCTGCGGCGTTAACCAAGGCGATCGGTGCCACGGCGGATCCCGGGGTGGTCAGCGCATTGACTCAAGCGGTGGGAGGGGATCTCGATCTACGGGCCCGAATCGAGCCGTGGCTTGGGCTGTTGCGGCTCGACCTTCGCGGGCGCCCATTCGTAGTCGACAAGGGCGGCCTGATTGTCAACGAAACACCGTCGCGCAAGAATGCCGGCGCTCACTACACGCCAAAGTCGTTGGCAGAAGAAGTTGTGGTGCACGCGATTCAGCCGCTTTGCTACTCCCCGGGCCCGCATCAAATTGCGGATGAGTCCGAGTGGAAACTCAGATCGTCAGACGAGCTGCTCGACCTAAAGATTGCGGACATCGCCTGTGGCTCTGGTGCCTTCCTTGTTGCCGCGGCTCGTTTTCTGGCCGATCGCGTGGTTGAGGCTTGGTCAGCCGAGGATCCAAGTATCGCGCGGCGGCCCGATCTCTACACGCGAGCAATTCGCCAAGTAGTTGCGAACTGCTTGTACGGCGCGGACATAAATGACATGGCTGTCGAAATGTGCAAGCTCTCGCTCTGGCTCGTGTCGCTGGATCGAGATCTTCCTTTTGCTTTCGTCGATGACAAGATCTTCCTCGGAAACTCGCTGCTCGGTCTGACGAGCTTGGACCAGCTCCGGCGGCTGCACATAAATCCGTCGGAAGCGAGAATGGACGAGTCGTTCCACGGCCAGGTGATCGACATTGATGGGATCATTCGGCGAGCTGTGGAACTCCGGAGAAACCTGCTGAGCGAGATCGACGAATCCGATCCCGCTCGAACGAATGTGGCGAAGCGCAGGCAGTTAAACGAGCTCTCGAACGTCACCGCAAACTTGCGGCGAATCGCCGATGGGGTGGTTGCGGCAGGGCTGACGGTCGGAGCTAAGTCAGGCCGGGCGCTCGATGAAGCCTACGAGCGACTTCGTCTGGCAGTGCGGACGGCGTATCCGGAATCTGGTGAGGGCGACGCCGAGGATCTGGATCTACTTATTGACGACGGTCTGAAACCAATGGTGGCAACCGATTATCGGCGGTGGGAACCGTTGCACTGGATCATCGAGGCCCCGGATGTCGTCGTGGATCACGGTGGATTCGACGCCATCGTTGGGAACCCTCCGTTTCTCGGCGGCCAGAAGCTCACCGGCGCGATGGGTACAAATATTCGGGACTGGTTGATCAATACCGTGGCCAACGGTCGCCGCGGCAGTGCTGATCTAGTCGCATATTTTTTCCTGCGCGCCACCTCGCTCTTGCAGACGAACGGTGGCCTCGGCCTGATCGCCACCAACACTGTTGCGCAAGGCGATACTCGTGAGGTCGGGCTTGACGCGATGGTCGACGGTGGATTCACGATCACGCGATCCATCCAGTCGCGCTCCTGGCCGGCGAAGAGCGCCAACTTGGAGTTCGCTGCCGTGTGGGGGACCTTCGGCGGCGTCGCGACTGAGGTCCCTCGAATTTCCGATGGTGTCACGGCAATAACTATCAGCACGCTCCTAGAGCCAGCGGGAAGAATCGAGGGCGTGCCTGTCCGGTTGGATGAGAATTCCGGCATTTCATTCATCGGCTGTTACGTACTCGGTATGGGCTTCATCGTGGACGTAGCTGAGGCGCAAGAGTGGATTGCCGCGGATGCACGCAACGCTGATGTTCTGTTTCCGTATCTCAATGGCGAGGATCTCAACTCTCGACCCGATTCGTCCGCATCCCGGTGGGTCATTGACTTCAATGATCGCTCCGAGGCCGCTGCGTCGAAGTTCGTGCTTCCGTACACCCGCGTGTTGGAGCGCGTGAGGTCCGAGCGGGCCGGCAAGCCTAAGGCCGTGCGCGAGTCGCCGTGGTGGTTGTTTCTGCGCGCGCGTCCCGCGATGCGGAGCGCGATCGCGGATTTATCTGAAGTGCTGGTCATCGCGCTTGTCAGTAGAACCGTGATGCCAATTCGCGTCGAATCGCAGCAAGTGTTCAGCCACGCGCTGGGCGTCTTCGCAACCGACGACTACGGCGACCAAGCGGTCTTGTCCTCGAGCCTGCACCAAGCTTGGGCGGTTACCTACGGTTCCGGTATGCGGAATGACCCCCGATACACACCGTCTGATGTTTTCGAAACGTTTCCGCGCCCCGCACCCTCAACCGCACTGGATCGGATCGGTCGCATACTGGATCAAGAGAGACGGGAAATTATGCTTCGGCGTGGGCTTGGCTTGACGGCGCTCTACAACCAAATGAATAACTCTGAGATCGGCAGTGATACCGATGCCGACATCGGACGCCTTAGAGCGATTCACTCCGAGCTGGACACAGCCGTATTGGATGCCTACGGATGGTCGGACATTTCACCCGAACACGGTTTCCATAGCCACAGAAAAACTCAGCGCTGGACAATGAGCCCGCTTGCCCGGGTCGAGATCCTTGACCGCCTTCTCGAAGAAAATCTCAGACGAATAGGCACCGCACTTCCGACGGGAGATTCTGCCTCTGCCATTCCCAGCGACCGAGAACAGGGCACGCTATTCGCCTAGTTACTCGTAACCTCGGGCGCGTTTCACTCGAAGAGGGTGTGTTCCCCTTCGAACGTTTGACTGTCCTGCGATACGTCGGCAGTGCTGCGTTCAACCTGGCTACGACGCAGATTTTCTTCGATCAGTCGATCGACAATTTCGATGCGAGCGGCAGCGCTAATCGTCCACCGCTCAGTTTGGCGGTAGGAATGAAATCCGTGGCCGAGGCTGAGATCCTCCCAGCCATAGGCCGCTGCGACAGCCTCGTCGACTTCCACGTGAATCTCGCGTAGTCGATTCACGTCATCGTCATCAATCACATCCGAGTCGTTGACGAGGTTGTAGACCTGCGTGAGGCCGAGTTCGCGGCGAAGCATGATTTCGCTCCGTTGTTCGTCGAGCAACGACCCCGATTGCTCGAGACGGTCCGTCGGAATTGGGCGTGGAAACGTCAAGAAGACATCGGAAGGGGAGTAGCTGAGATCGTTTTTCATCGCGCCCGAGTACTTGCGGGCCCATACATAGTGGATCGACGATGCCAGGCACGCAAACAGGGCTCGGCTGTCGGAGGCGAACACGACGAGTTTGTGGCTAGGAACAATTCCCTTCGGAATTAGCACCGGCTGGGCAGTGTTGCTGACTTGAGCGAGGACCAGCACTTCAGACAAGTCCGCGATGGCTCTTCTCATCGCGGGGCGCTTTTCGCCGTACTGCCACCAGCGCTCGGGCAGCGGACGTCGGAGGGCGTAAGAACCGTCCGCCTTCAAGCGCTGCCGTTCGGGTTTTACCGCCTCGACCAAACGTCGGAACGGAAGAACAAATGCGGCCGCGTCCTCTTCGGTCCGATCATTGAAATCAATCGCCCAGCGAGAAGCTGAGTGGTCGGGTCGACCATTTAGGTCTTCACCATTCAGGTACGGAAACAGAACCTCAGCGTTGTGTGCATCCGTGGCAATCCACTCTTGCGCTTCTTGAGGCTCGAGCACGAAGCCCATACCAAGCACGATGCAACCTTGAAATGCAATCCCAGCGTTTTCGTCAAGAGCGACGGGATTTCCATCAACCCTGCCGGCGGGTTCGAGGAGCGTGCTGATCCGACTCACCAAAACGCCTTCGGCCACTCGCTGCACCTGCTCGGATACATCGGCAAACGTTCCCCAAACCGCCGCGTACTCCAGGTTCGCGCTCGCGGCAGGCCAAGCACGCGATTGGATTGCCCTGGTGATCGTGAAGCCTCTATCGACCATAGAGTCCAACCCGACCTCGCGAGTGTCGCCTTGAGCAACCGTATTTGTCGCGATCAATCCGAGGTCGCCATCCTTCTGCAAGAGCGAGGTGGCGCGGCTGTGCAGGGAGGGGCACGGCGCGGCGTGAAATCGGCGCCATGAACACAAACCAATCCCGACGTTGCGTCGTCTACGCGAGACTGAGCGTCACAAAAGAAGAGTCCGTTTCCATAGCCCGTCAACTTGAGTCATGTCGGCGGTACGCCGAAGCGCGAGGCTGGGAAGTTGTCGGGGAGTACGTTGACGACGGCGTATCCGCCACGTCCAGCCGTCCGGAAAATCGCAGCGGGTGGTCTTCGTTGATCGCGACGACCGGCTATGACGCCGTGATCATTTGGAAGGTGGACCGTCTCGCGCGCCGTGTTCTTGACTTTCTTCACGCCGATGAGACCTTGCAGGCCCGGGGAGCCGGACTTGTTGCCGTAGAAGACCCGATTGACATGACCAGTCCGCAGGGACGCGCATTCGCAGTAATGCTCGCCGTGTTTGGAGAGATGGAAGCTGAAGCGACTCGGGCGCGCGTAAAAGCTGCACGAGCGCAGCTTCTTCGCGAAGGCAGGTGGGCCGGTGGGGGAGTTCCATATGGCTATCGCTCAACGTCGAATCCGACTGGACCAGGCTGCGTGCTTGAGCGCGACCCGGAGAGATTCCCGTGGCTGGAAGCGATTGTCGAAAAGGCGACGTCCGGGACGACGATCAATTCCATCACCAATTGGCTTACGGCGGAGTCGGCTCCGCTTCCTTGCGGCTCTACGACGCGACGCAAGGAGGGACGGACCGCTTGGAATCGTCAGACGGTCGAGGGCTTGCTGCGAAATCCGATCCTGGCGGGGATGATTCGGCACAACCCGGGGCGCCCGAAGAGCGGAATGCAAGCGGATCCATTTGGCGTTGTCAGGGACGAGTCTGGAGCGCCGGTTGTGGCCGAGTCGCTTGCGGTGATGTCCGTTGACGATTTCACTCGGCTCCAAAATCGGCTCGACTCTCGTAAGTCGCCGCAAGCCCGGAAGGTCGGTGAGAGGCGCTCTACGAGCGCGTTCCTATCGCGCGTTGTTCGTTGCGATTCCTGCGACGATCTCATGTGTCGCGGGACGAATCAGAAACGGCCGATTATCTACTGCCCGACGTGTAGGCAGACACTGAGCCGGTCTGCCTTTGATCCATATCTGATTGGTCGTCTGCTCGACGAGTGCGGTTCGAATCCACTAGGCGAAGCCACCGTCCGAGACTGCTGGGCTGCGGCCGGGACGAGTGACAAGCTGCGACGCGAGATATTGCTATCTCAGCTTGGGAGTCTCAGAATCCGGCGTGGCGTCGTCGGCCGGTACTTCGACGAGGAGAGAGTGCTCCTCCGCTGGCACTCGTCGAACGCTCAGTGATTACTCGCGCGCTGTGTTGCGCGAGTCACTGCCGGCGGATTGCGGGCAGACCTGGGTTGCGAGACCCAGGTCTGCCCGGTTATCTTCGTCGCGAAGTAGATCTACCGGGGCCGCCCGCGCGCCAGGTTCGGCGGTTTGTCTCACCCCTCTGACAAACTCCATTTCTGTGAACGAAGGAGCGAATGACGGCGCTGCCGCGCAGCCCACTTATGAACTGGAGTATGAACTCGATGGCACGTCGTTTGCCGTGCGCGAAAACCTCGAGGACATCCTTCGTCGAGAGCTCCTCGGGCCAATCCACGGGCCGGAGGAAAGGCTGAAGTTCAGCCCCCGCGCTCAATACCTCGTTGGCCACATAGCGCCGGTGAAGTTGGTTGGATCCGAGACGCGATCTTCGGATGACAGTGAATCTGATGATCTGGTGGAGGTGCGGACCGAAGATGGCGTGATCGAGAGTCGAGGTGTTCCGGCCTACTCGCCGGATGAAAATGAAGCGGACTCGGAAGACGACGATGCTGAGGACCGCGCTCCGAAGCAGGGGCTGATGATTCCGGCATCTATGGGATTGCGATTCCAAGTGCCGACAGACACAGAGAAAGTTCGAGTCGTCGCCAGCTGGGGCATGTACGAGTCGGTCGAGACCGAGGAAGTCTCGAAGACCGGTAGGCCGCTTCGGGAGTACCAAAGAATCCCGGTCGAAGAATCTCTGGACGTTCAATTGGCCGACCTAGTTCCCGGGAAAACTGAAACTCGCCAGCTACGCGACTCGATTGTCTTGAGGATTGATCGCTATGACGAGCCGAGGCACAACAGAATTCTGGTTGAGATTGCGCTTTGCAACGATCGAGAATCACCTACGCCGATCCCGGTGCACATGTGGATGTTTCAAACGAAGCTTCTGGTCGACGCAGCTGGTGAGGAAGTGTTCCTTCCGGTGCAGGATGTCCTGGAGCAGGACTGGCCTGAGCATGACGATGAGGTGAAGCGCCTAAACCTCCAGTACCGCAACCGCCTCGAGTTCGCGATAGGTCGAACCTGCTCGGCCGACTGGGTCGTGAAGACCGGGTCGCGCCGCGCGACCTCCGTGGAGACTTCTTGGCTTCCGGTAGGTGAAACTCCTCAGACTCGAGCCCGCTCAGTCGAGGACGCGCTTTTGTCGATGTCGGCCCTTGAGCGAGCGTCGGCTGATGAACTCCGTTCTGGGCTGGCACCGCTCGTCGACGGATATGGGGCGTGGTTGGGCGAGCGCGCCGCAGAGGCGGACGTTCTGCCTGAGCATCTCCGAGAGACCGCTGGGCAGGCAATGTGGGAAGCCAGACAGGCTCACGAACGACTCGCCGCCGGCCTTGAGCACGTGGCCGGCGATCCTGAAGCGCTCAGATGCTTTCAGTTCATGAACAAGGTGATGCGTAGCCAGCGAATCCGTTCTCAGGTGGCTGCGACTCGCTCGGCAGATGACCGCCTTGGGATCCAAGAAGCGGAAGAAGCGGTTCTGGCGCGGGGCGACGAGGCGGCGTCGTGGCGACCCTTCCAGCTTGCATTCATCCTCATGCAACTCGGGGCTCTGAGCGATCCGACTGCAGCGATCCGCAGTTCCGAGCATCAATCAAAGGTCGAGCTTTTGTTCTTTCCGACCGGCGGTGGAAAGACCGAGGCCTATCTCGGACTCGCCGCGTACACCTTCGCAAGTCGACGTCGCCAGGGTGTCGTGGAGTCAGCTGCAGGCCCGATTGATGGCAGAGACGGGGTCGCCGTCCTGATGCGTTACACCCTGCGACTTCTGACCGCACAGCAGTTCCAGCGCGCGACAACACTTGTCTGCGCTGCCGAGCTTGCCCGTCGCGAGGATGAGGAAACGTGGGGGAGTGAGCCGTTCAGGATCGGTCTCTGGGTGGGAACTGATGTGAGCCCGAAGCGGTTTGAAGAGGCCGAGGAGCAGCTTGTCAAGGCGAACGAGTATGGGCGTCATCGGCTAACGGTTCTTCAGATTCAGCGATGTCCTTGGTGTGGCACCAAAATCGATCCTTCTGACGTCAAGGCCGACGCCGCTACGCGCCGGATTCTTGTTCATTGCGGCGATGAGCTGGCGGCCTGCCCCTTCTCAAAGGGCGGTGCCGTTAGCGAGGGGCTCCCGATTCTCACCGTCGATGAAGAGATTTACCGGCTTGTTCCCGCTTTCGTGATTGCCACGGTGGATAAGTTCGCTCGGCTTGCTCGCGAAGGCGAGGCGGCATCGTTGTTCGGGTACGTCAGCCGCCGCTGCGGCCGCCACGGTTACGTGCACCCTGATTTCAAGGGTTGTCAAGTTGATACGCACCCTGCGAAGGAGGGCCTGCCTGCGGCAACGGTCGTGCCAGCTCCTCGGTTGCGACCTCCGGACTTGATTATTCAAGACGAGCTGCACTTGATAACCGGTGCCTTGGGGACTTCGGTCGGCCTGTTCGAGGTTGCGGTGGAGACACTTTCGTCTTGGGAGACCGCCGAGGGGAAGCCCGTCAAGCCGATGATCGTCGCTTCGACGGCGACAGTTCGAAACGCTCAGGAGCAGGTTCGCGGTCTCTATGGACGGCTTGTTGAGATCTTTCCTCCTCAGGTACTCGACGTCGCGGACACCTACTTCTCGGAAGAAGTCGCCATCGATGCGAACAACCCTGGGCGCCGCTACGTCGGCGTGAGCGCACAAGGAGTGCGACTCTCGAGTGCTGAAATTCGAGTGTCGGAAGTCTTACTTTCTGCGGGTCAGTTACTTCTCGACCGCGCCGGCCAGCCGGCGGATCCGTACATGACCTTGCTTGGCTATTTCAATGCGACTCGCGAGTTGGCGGGTATGGCTCGTTACGTCTCGGACGACGTGCACAACAGGATCCGCAGGCCGCGAAAAGACTCGGGCTTCCCACGGAGATTTGGCACTGCATTCGGGCAACTGAATATCGGAGAGCTGACTTCACGAATCGCATCGTCAGAGATCGGTCAGACGCTCGACCATCTTGGGCGTGAGTTTGATCCCGAGCTCGACACGACGGAAGCATTTCTAGCGCGGCTTGCTGACCAGGGGGATAACAAGAAACCAGCCTCGCGCAAGAATGCACCGTTTGATGTAGTGCTCGCGACTTCGATGCTTCAGGTTGGCGTCGACGTTCAGCGCTTGGGATTGATGCTCGTTGTTGGCCAGCCGAAGAACACGGCGGAGTACATCCAGGCAACATCTCGCGTCGGTCGTGACGCTACCGATCGCCCCGGGCTGGTGGTTGCTTTGGGCAACTGGGCGCGGCCACGAGATCTCGCGCATTTCGAGCAGTTCCGGCACTATCACGAGACGTTCTACGCCCAGATCGAAGCGCTGTCGGTCACCCCGTTCTCGCCGACCTCACTCGATCGTGGGTTGGATGGCCTTCTTGTTAGCGCGGTTCGCGTCCTCGAGGCGTCGATTCCGGAGGGGCTTTCGCCCGAGCGCGATGCCTGGAGAATCGGCGCTCAGCACGACGCGGTTGCGTCAATCGCAGGACGACTAAAGCGACGTATCGCGGCCGCCGCCGGGGACGAGGAAGTGGCGAAACGAGCAAACGATCGGTTGGTGAACCTGATTGATCGTTGGTCTCAGCGCGCAAAGAGTGCTTCCGACCGTCACCAAACGCTCGTCTACGAGCGCACCGGCAAAGGGGACCAGTTCCTACCGCTAATCACCAGTCCGGAGAATGCAAAGGCTTCGGCCGGCGGCGCTTCCGAGCCGCCGTTCGTGATCGCCAACTCAATGAGAGAGGTTCAGCCGGAGATCAATCTTTTGGTGAGCCCGTTGCCAGACCGACTCTTCGCGCCGGTCCCTGACGACACGATCGATTGGACACTCCCGGCGAGCAAGGATGATCAGTGACGGAGTCTGAGAAATTGGTCGCGGCGGACGCTGACCTGCAAGCGGTCGACGTCCTCGACCCTTTGGGCGACGCCGAAGAGGGCGTCGTAAAGAATCGCGCGAAAGTTGGGTCGGCTAGACCCTCATCGCTTCTGTACACCTACGGGGCCGGCGCAATTATGGACCTCCCAAATTTTTCCGTCATGCCGGCCGGCCTAGATGACTGGGAGCCCATCTGGCGACGCCGCGAACAGATTCCGGTGATCATCGAGCCGCGACTGCTTAAAGTGGTGCGACTGCACCTCGGACTACAGGTCGATGGCTTTCGCCCATACCCCTGGCAACCGAAGCGCATGGGAATGTCCAACGAAGGTTCCGACCTCGGAGTCCCCGCCCGCGTGTTCCCGCAATGGCTTCGATGCACGGCGTGCGACTACTTGGGCCCGCTTACTCGATTCAGCTACTCCAACACTCATCCATTTCGACCTGACCAAGCGCAGTTCACGCACATGGATTGTCGGGGTCGAAGTGGCAACTCGAAGCGCCGATCAGGCAGCCCTGCGGTTCCCGCTCAACATCTCCTGACCTGCACCAACGGCCACCTTGACGAGTTTCCGTATTCCCTCTGGGTGCACCGAGGTAAGCCTTGCGCGAAAGCGTCGAATCCGGACTTGAAGATGCTGGACGCGAACGTGGGCCGAAGTGTTGGCTCGATTATTCAATGCGCCTCTTGCGGCGAGCGGCGCGGCATGGCTGAGGCGCAGGGTTCGGTTGGTCGGGAAAAATTGCCCCAACAGTGTCGAGGGCGTCATCCTCATCTGGGGGTCTACGACAAAGACTGCAAAGCGAGTCCGGCGCTAATCATGATGGGTGCCTCGAACCTCTGGTTTGCCGCGACCCAGTCCATCATCGTGATGCCGCAAACCGACGAGGAGGAGAAGGAGGCGCTAGCCGACCTCCTGCGTGCGAAACTCGGGATTGATCGAGTCGCCAAGTACGCGGGCGACCTCGAGACTTTGCGAGATGTCGCGGAGGGACACATCGATCTTAGCGAAGTAAGCAATTCAAGCCTCGATACGGCTATTGCCGAGTTGTTGTCACCCGCGGAATCCGACGACGCACTCAAAGAAAGACTCGCGAAATGGGATCCCGTTGATTTGCTTGTTCCAGAGTGGCGGTATCTACAGAAGCCGTCGCTATTCCCGCAACAGCAAGATGCGAGCGGCTTGATGGTTACGGAGATGCAATGCGATCGGGCGCTTCATCCAAAGATCGATCGCGTAGTCGCCGTAAACAAGATGAAGAAGGTGAACGCGGCACTTGGGTTCACGCGATTGGACGAGATGGACAGAGTGTCTGACCTCTCTGATCGGCTCGTTCGGTTGACCCGCCAGGGCAGGCCAAGTTGGGTCCCCGCGACTGAAGATCGCGGCGAGGGGGTCTTTCTCCAACTCGACCCCCAGGCCGTCGAGGAGTGGGAGCGTGAGATTCTCGCGACGCCGCTGTGGGAAGCGCACCGGAGTGCTCATCGACGCAACTTCCAGCGGCGTTTCTCCGAGACTGCCAAGAACGTGGATCCAGACGATCGTCTGCCGGGCCCACGGTATTGGCTGCTTCACACGCTCTCGCACGCGTTGATTCGTGAAATGGCGATGTCGAGCGGATATGGCGCCGCGAGCCTGAGCGAGCGGATCTACGGATGGCCGCAATCACCCGAGCGCGAAGCGGCGGCCGGGTTGCTTATCTGCACGACCGCGTCGGACAGCGAAGGAACTCTCGGAGGCCTGGTCGCGCTATCTGAACCGGCCAAGCTTCGAGCGCTCGTCGTCTGTGCTCTTCGTCGTGCTGGCAGGTGCTCATCGGATCCAGTCTGCGCAATGCGCACGCCGCGTGACCCTGAGGACTTCCTCCACGGCGCCGCATGTCATTGCTGCTCGTTCGCTTCGGAGACGTCGTGCGAAAGGGCCAATCGTTTCTTGGACCGACGCTTTCTAATTGACTTGCCCACCGACTCTGGCGAGGCGACGATTGGGTTTTTTGGAAGCGTGGATGTCCTCTGAAAACATCGTCGAGCTCGGCAAGTTTCTGACTGCCAGCGAGGCCGAGGCCCTTGCGGTTCAGTTCGAGTCCGGCCTGCCGAGCTTCAAAGCGCTGGAAGTCATCAACTCTGCGCGTAGAGAAGAAGCTAAGCGTCTCTTGCTGGACGCGGAACACAGTGGCTTCGATGGTGGCCGGATGGCGGACCTTCTGCTTGTAATTGCCGGGGCGAAATCACTCGAGCGTGAACTCACGCCGGTCTGGACCATGCCAGGGAATGAGGCGAGCCTCGGTCACTTGACCGGCGAGTTTCATCGGCTCGTCCAATCTGCTCGCCAGTCAATCGTTTGCGCGACCTACAACTTTGAAAAGACTTCCCAGATGTGGGAGGTGCTCCGCGTAGCTTCCGAGGAGCCCGGAGTCGCTGTCATCGTCTACGTCGACGGCGACAAAGCAGATGCGGCGAAGGTCAAGGCGCAGCTCCCCAACGCGACCATCTATCGGTCGGCAGAGCTGCCGAATGGAAGACCGATTGTGAGTCACGCGAAGTTCGTCGTGATCGATCACGAACTATTGCTTCTGACGAGCGCCAATTTCTCATACAGCGCCGAGAATCGGAACATCGAGTTCGGCCTGTTGGTTCATGATTCGGCCCTTGCCGAGTCAGTTGAGTCCACGATGCGTAGTAAGCATGGGGTGCTCTACGAATTGGAGAGTTGACCGCCTGTTCGCTCCCGTTTCAAGCGAGGTAAGGGCGTGACCGCGCGGTGCAGCGGCGTCGACTTCGGCCCGGCCGCCTTGCGCTCCGGCTAGCGGAGCAGGTCAATTGCGCGCCCCGTCAAGGCCAGAAAGACCCCGGTTTCAAACGACTCAACATACTCCTCCTCCCAAGCCCAGTGCCCTGCTCGATGCAGTACGACCCACGCGAACATCACATCGCTGAAGCTTGCATCGTCAAGCGCCGCCGGATCGTGGCTGAGCAGCCGCTGCCCGCGGTCGGACGCAAGCCACTCGTGATAGTCAGCCGCGCCGCTCACCTCCAAGTTTGACCCCCGATAGATCAGCTCGAAGAACTCGTCGACTTCCGGCGCGAGCGAGGCGAATTCACCATACGAAACGTTCGGCCTGAAGTCGGGATCACGAAAGATCGCATCGAAACGAGCGACCTGCCTTAGAAGTTCTAACTGCTCGTCCGTCACCAGCGCATCCTTGCAACCGGCTCGCCCGGAAACGCGCTCGGTATCTTGCCCCCGTGAACCGCAGCTTGCTCGCGACGGACTGAACAGAGGCAGACACCGTGCCCTCTGCCATCACTTGGCTCGACTACTCATCCCGGGATCAGGATGACGTGCGCGCGCTCATCCGCGCGCTCGATGAGCCGGGGACGCTCGACGACCTTGGCATCGGCACGATTCGCGACGCGATCAGCAACGCCCTCTTTCCGGGTACGTCATCGATCCAGACGCGAGCCAGGTACTTTCTCTTCATTCCGTGGATCTTTCGCGAGGCGGAAACGCGCTACCCCGCGAGACTTCTGGAAAAGGCGGGGGACATGGAGCGTCTCCTCATCGGTGCATTCGACCAAGCCGACGATCGAGACGGCTTGATCGGGCGCTCGGCAGGTGCCCAGGTGCGAACTCTGCCTTCTTCGATCTATTGGGCCGGCCTTCGCAGCTACGGGATCTTCACCGAGCATGGTCTGACCATCCAGCAATACGGGCGAAGGTTTGCCTCGGCTCGCGCGCATGCAGTGACCGAGGACGAGATAGCCGATCGCAAGCACGCATTCTGGAACCGCGACATCCCTTCGCCCCCGGACGGGTTTTTCGATTTCGCCTCGGCCGATTTCTCGCTCACTGACCACGAAGCGACGTGGCTGCTCGAGCGGATCGGCGCGGCCATCTCGATTCATGGGGATCCGAGTCTGCTGAGCTTGCTGCTCGCCGATCGCACCTCGTCGCCGGAGCCGTACGCGGCCGATCGCGTCTGGGACCTGAATCTCCCTGGCGGCGTGCCGAAAGTCATCCTCCAGCTCGTCGATCACGCGAGAAACTTCTCCTCCGCGGTGCAAGGTGCGCAGCTCCTTTACAACCTCGTGCTGGCCGAGCGACGCCAAGCCCAGTACGGAGACGATCTCGAAGCTTCCGCGGATGACCGGCGCGCAGAGCTGGCACTTTGGCGCGACCGGGCCCTTGCTGCCGATCTCGCGGACTGGGCATCGGACATCGATCGCTTCAAAGACTGCCTGATCGCGGTCACAGGCGCAGCGCCAAAGGCTCTCGAGGTGTTTCTCCGGCCCTGGTGCAAGCTGCTCGCCGGCAACATGGCGATTTGGGATGACGCGCCGGCGCGGCGGCTCATCGAGCATCGCGAACGGTCGATCAAGGGGCCGCAGTCTCGCTTCGTCAACGCGAAGCGGCTACGCGATTGGGACGGATACATCCAGATTGAGCCGCTCGACTTTCGCTGGGGTCAAGTGCGGTCGATGATCAACGAGATCGGCGGCGCGATCGCGCCTGCGGAGGGAAGCGTTGCTCTCGCCTGACGATCGAACGCTTCTTGTGGATCTGCTCGCGCCGCCGCGGCCCGGGCTCGAACTGCGAGGCGCGGTGGCGACGACGTTCACGCTCGACCTGACCGCTCTGCTCGGGATACCACTGCGATTCGCAGGAATGGAGGCGGTGGGCGCTGAGGCCGATCTGCCAATCCTCAGCGCCGTCGATCGATACGCGGAGCGCATCGACGTGTTCTGCCAAGCGGGGAACGTCTTTGTTCCGGCAGGTGACGCGAGCCTGCTCGCCTTCCTCGAGTCTTCCGTGCATCAGGTCAAGGCTGCGCCCGGAGGGCTCTTTCATCCAAAGCTCTGGGTGCTTCGCTACGCCGATGAGTCTGGGGAAGAAGCCTTCCGGCTCGTCTGCGGCTCGCGGAATCTGACGAATGATCGTTCGTGGGACACGGCGGTCGTGCTCGACGGACACCAGACAAACCGCCGGCACGCGGTTAACGGTCCGCTCGCGGACTTCATGCTCTCACTGCCGAGCCGCGTGCCGACGGGAGTGCCGACCAGGCGCATCGCGCGCATAGAAGAAATGTCCGAAGCGCTGCGCTCTGTTGAGTGGGAGGCGCCTCCGGGCACCAGGACCGACCGCGAGTGGCTGAAGTTTCACGTCTTCTCGGCGAAGACGCGCAAGCGTCCGGACATGAGCGGCCGCCGCAGGTTGATCGTTTCCCCATTTCTTACGGATGACGGCCTCGATCGGGTGTGGCCTGGCGGCAAGGGCGAGTGCCAGCTGGTTTCGCGACCTGATGAGCTCAACTGCCTGGAAGGCGCCGCTCGCCAGCAGATGGAGGCCGTCGGCACGATCGCGCACGTCCTCAACGACGCGGTTGCGCTCCACGATCTCGATTCAGACGAGCACGGACTGAGGCACGAACTGAGCGGTCTGCACTCGAAGCTGTACGTGGTTGAGCGCGATCATCGCGCGCATGTCTTTGTGGGATCGGCGAATGCCACTGATGCCGCGTGGAGAAACAACGACGAGATCCTTGTCGAGATCGTCGGACGCGGGAAAGACATGGGCGTGGCGGCGACGGCAGGAGAGGATGGATTCGGAGCGCTTACTGAGCCCCATCTCTTTGGAGAGCCCGCCGAGCCTTCTGACGCTGACAAGCTGCGCCTCAAACTTGAGAACTATCTACGCCACCTCGCCGCCATCCCGTGGACGGCGACGGTCAGCGGCGGAGATCCCGAGTTTTCTTGTCGGCTCGCAGGTGCAGGGGAGATCGGTGAGTTGCCTGAGGGCGCAAGCGCGCACAAGCTGATGCTCCGCCCGCTCACTCGCTCCGATTTTCAGATCCTGGCCCCGGGCGACCCTCCATCGCTCATGTGGACCGAGCTCGCGATGACTGAGATCACGCCGTTCTTTGTCGCGCGGGTGTCCGATGGAGCCGGAACGACGGTGGAGAGCGTGATGCTTGCGCGCCTCGTCGGTGACCCCTCCGAGCGCCGCGCGCGAATCCTCGCCGAGCAGTTCTCCGACACAAGCCGCTTCGTCCAGTTTGTGATGATGTTGCTGCAACTCTCGAGCGACGGCGAGCTTGCGCTGGGGCAAGCCACCGGAGGGGAGTGGCTTGGAGCCTCGAGCGCTGCCACCGAATCCGCAGGGCTGCTCGAGTCGACCCTGGATGCGTTGTGTGATTCGCCGGCAGCCGTCGAGGAGATCGAAAAGATCGTCGAGCAGCTCGAGAGAACCGACCGAGGTCGGGAACTCCTGCCAGAAGGGTGGAGCGAGTTCTGGGCATCCGTGCTCGCGGCGCATGAATTGATTGGAGCGGCCCGTGGGTGACGCTTCCGCGCCGCTGATGGATTTTCAGCGCGACACGGTCGAGTACGTGCTCGATCGTCTTTACGACTCGGCGACGCCGACCAATCGCTTTCTCGTTGCGGATGAAGTTGGAATGGGCAAGACGCTGGTGGGCCGTGGAGTGATCGATGGCGCGATCGAGCGTCTTGAGAAAGTCGACTCGGTCGACCGCATCGACGTCATTTACATCTGCTCGAACGCCGCGATCGCTGCGCAGAACATCGCGAAGCTGCATGCAGGAGTCGAGCGAGCAACGCCGCTCTCCACGCGCATCTCCATGCTTGCGACGCAGATCACGGATCTCAATCGGCCCGCGCAGAACGGAGGCAAGCCGGTCAATTTCGTCGCGATCACGCCGGGGACGTCGTTCTCACACGGCTCGGGGAGCGGGCGAGTGGAGGAGCGAGCGCTGCTCTATTGGCTGCTTGAGGGCCACTTCGAGAATGGAACTCAGCGCGGCGCGCTGCGGCGCATGCTCAAGAACGACGTCTACGACAGCACTTGGGACGGGGCGCTCGCATCTGTCGAAGACGCCAGGCCAGACGCCTCTGTGACCGATGAGTTCGACCGTGCGCTGGCCACCGGAGACGGCGCCGAGGTGCTCACAGATCTCCGCGCGTTCATTGAGGCGCGCGGCCGCCGCCGGATCTTCGAGGGCGAAGACCACGAGCGACGCTGGCGCCTGACGGGCAAACTGCGCCGTCTGCTCGCCAAGGCGAGCGTGAATGCCCTGGAGCCCGACCTCGTGATCCTCGACGAATTCCAACGCTTCAAGAACCTGATCAACGAACCGCAGACCGATTCCGAGCGCGAGGTCAAGGAGCTCGCCGACGAGCTCTTCGGCGCCGAGACGGTGAAAGTGCTGCTGCTCTCGGCCACCCCGTACAAGGCGTACACGCTGGCCGACGAGCAGGCCGAGGATGACCATTACGCGGACTTCATCGAGACGGTCAAGTTTCTTGAAGAAGGCACGAGTTCTGGTGTCTCGGGCGAGATCCGTGCCGCGCTCGGCGCGCTGCGCGCGCGCGTTGTGACTGGGGCGGACCCCCATGATGCCGCCCGGGCGGTGGAGGCGCTGCTGCGTCCACTGATGTGCCGCACCGAGCGCCCGACGCGTGTTCGCCAGGAGATGCGCAGGACGATCAGCGACTTCGTGGAGCCACCGGCATCGCAGGATCTCCTCGGCTACGTGGCGCTGAAGAAGATCTCCGACGAGGTTGACGGGGCGCTTTCGGTTGACTACTGGAAGTCGGCGCCCTATTTCCTCAACTTCATGGACGGCTACAAGCTCGCCGAGCAGTTCAGGGCCCACGAGTTCTCTCCGCCGCGCCGCGCCGCCCTGCTCAGGAATGCGCAACTGCTCCCGAGCGATCTCGCCGGAGAAGAGCCGATCGACTACGGCAACGCCCGTCTTCGCAGCTTGGCGAAGGGGACAATTGACACTGGCCTCTGGAAGCTCTGCTGGCTTCCGCCATCGATGCCCTACTACGAACCCGCCGGGCCGTACGGCGAACTGGCCGGAAATGACCTCACCAAGACGCTGGTCTTCTCGAGCTGGGCCGCGGCGCCGACCGCCATCGCGTCGCTGCTGAGTCGCGAAGCGGCGCGGCTGGCCAAGACTCTCGGGCGGGGTCCTGCCTCGCCGTTCCCGTATGCGGTCGATGGCGACCGCCCGAGCGACATGACCGGGCTCGCGCTCTTTCTCCCCGCGCCGGGCCTCGCCGAGCTCGTCGACCCGCTGGAATTCGCTCGGACTTCTCCTGATGAGACCGCTCCAGCAGACGCCGCCGTGGAGTTCGCGCGGGACGCAGTCGCGGGCAGGATCGACCCGCCGGGGGATGCCAACCGCGACCTATCTCGAGACACTTGGTACTGGGCCGCTCCGTTTCGGATCGGCGGCGCCGATTATCCGACTGAGCTCGCCGAAACGGTGGCGGCGAGCACTCAGGGAGAATCGGGGACGAGCACCGGAGAGAGCGGCTACGCAGCGCACGTCCGGCTCGCACGCGAGGCAAACGAAGAGGAACTCGGCTCCCAGCCCGATGATCTGGCTTACTGGGTCGGTCTGATTGGAATGTCCGCTCCTGGCAACGCCACCTGGCGGACGCTGCGCCGGCTCGCGCCCGAGGCCGTGACGCCCGACGGGCTCCTGAGGGCTGCAGCAGTGATCGGTGCCGGATTTCGCACGCTCTTCCGCCGCGAGGAGGTCGCTTCAATCGTGAGCGGCTACGGCGGCGGCGGACCGTACTGGAAGTCCGTGCTCGCCTACTGCCACGGCGGAAACATCCAGGCGATGCTCGACGAGTATCTACACCATCAGTTCGAGCAGCTTCGCCCGGCAGACGACGAGGAACTGCTTGCGCTAGCCCGCGAGGTCCACGACGCGCTGTCGCTCAAGGAGGCGCGAAACACCGCGTTCGATCCGCACCGGCCAGAAGAGGGTCTCTCGTTCGGCACGCGCTTCGCGCTTCGCTTCGGTTCAGGCCGCGGCGCGGCGAAATCGGATGACTCTGCCGTGCATCGAGCCGACGGTGTTCGCAACGCCTTCAACTCGCCGTTCTGGCCGATGGTACTCGCTTCGACTTCTGTCGGCCAGGAGGGGATCGATTTTCACTGGTGGTGCCATTCGCTCGTGCACTGGAATCTGCCGGCGAATCCCGTGGACGTTGAACAGCGGGAGGGGAGGATTCATAGGTACAAGGGTCATGCGATCCGTAAGAACGTCGGTCGGGTTCATCGCGGCGACGCACTTCGGAGTGAATCGCCTGATCCGTGGGCGGCCGCGTTTTCGTCGGCCTGCGATGTGCGCCCGGAGGAGATGAATGACCTCTGGCCCTGCTGGACCTACCCGCTTGAGGACGGAGCGATGGTGCGCAGCCTGATCGCCTCGTATCCGCTCAGTCGCGACGGGGCGAGGGAGGGGAGGATATTGCAGGAGGTGCAGATGTACCGGCTGGTGTTCGGGCAGCCTCGACAGGAGGAGCTGCTTGGTGTACTCAAACGGCAGGGGGTTGATGCGGAATCAGCGCGGGGCGAGCAGCTGCTGATCGACTTGCGACCGCCTGCGCGGGCAACGGCTCAAGCCGACTAGGAGACGAAAGACTTCCGCACCATCGTCGGCGTCCAGCGGTTCGTACCGTGCGATGGCGGGATGTTCTTGCGATTGAGGATCTCGGCGATGTCCGCTAGGGAGTTCCCCTCGTCAAGCAGTTTGCGGATTTGCGTCCGTCGCACGTGGTCCAGGTGATTGCACCTGACGTGGGCGAGTCTGACGTTCCCTGGCGTGAGCTTCCCACCCGCCGACTTGAGGATCGGGTAGTGATCTGCCGACGGTGACCAGGAGTTGGGAGAGGACTTCACGGGATCGAAGTGAGCGCGACCTTTGACGCAGTAGCACTGCGGCATCTCGCACTTGAGTTCGCGGAGTTGTTCGAGGTCTGCGACCTTGAGGAGAATTCCTTTGACCCCGAGGGCGCGGAGCTGGGTCGCCACGGGGTTGGCTGTCGAGAGGGGCTTGGCCATCAAGACCACTTATCGGCCCGAATTCCAGACCCTTGACACCACTGATCGCCGCCCTGGCATTCACCTTCATCGCGTCGCGCGCTCAGGACGCCCCCCCGTGTCCCATGCTGCACGCGCAGATCCTGAAATGAACCGGAACGCCCAGTCTTCACCGCGCATCCACTCAAGCGCATAGAGCAAGTCGCTCACAGCCTGCATTATCGAGTGGTAGAGGTCCTCATCGAGGTTCATGATTCCGCTGTGGACGTAGCCGTTCCGCTTCCTAAACCCGTGAACGATTGGCTCGATCATTGACTTGGGTAATACCTTTCCGGGGTCGCCGATGATTCTTCGAGACGTGACTTTCGGCAAACCTTCTCGCACCAGCCGGTTCCACGATGGCGCTTGCTCGTCGATGAGGAGCCATCGGGCGAGGACACTCGGATCGACCGCGACCAAGAAATGCTTGACTGCGACCTCGGCGGCGGAAACCGCCAGAACGATCGCGACTCTCCGGTCTTGAGAAGCACGTACCGCGCTTTGAAAGAGGGACCAAGCCAGGGGCGCTTGGTTTGATTCGTCTTCGAGATCTTCAACGAACTCCCTTCGCGCCGACGGATCGTTGCTCAGCCCCAGCGGCGTTGAATCGGAGATCGGCGGAGCGCCTATGAGATCCGGCAATTGCCTCCACTGATCGTTGGGCGGAAGGCGGTATTCGATGGCGTTGCCCGGCCTTGGAACGGACTCGTACAGCGAGCGAGGCGAGAGATCGCTTTCGGGGAGCAATTGGTTTGTCCAAGTGATCCAGCCCGATAGCCGGGAGGTCACGGATTCAAATGAATAGACGACCTCCTCGAACGGTTTCCGCGCCTCGTCCCCAAGGCCGATCTGGGTGAACCATGCGTCAATCTGTGCGCCGGCATCATCAATCGTGGCGAGTTCTGCTTCTCCGGACTCCCACTCCAGCAGGGCGTCGATCGCCTCGTTCGGAAATGTTCGCTTTGTGGTCGCCACCCATGCCGCGCCGTGTTCGCGATCGGGCCGAAACTCGATCGCCGTCGAGCCGATCGAGAGTTCGAGCGGACTCTCGCTATTCATGAACGAAGAAAGGTCCGGGTCGATTTGGGTCCACCGAAACTCGATCTCTTGCGTATTCCCCATCGTGTGGTTCTCCTTTCGGCTCGACCGAGGACGCTTTCGAATCGCCGGCAAGGTCTGGTCCGCAAGTTTCCTACGGCCGCACTCGCGGGGCAACACCAAGCGCGCTTTGCGTTGCCGCCCAACGTACAAGGTGCGAAGTGGTAGGCGATTGGCAACGCTCCAGTCGAGACGCTTTCGCTCGCTCAGTCGACCGCGTGTTCCCGGCCCTTGGCGTTGGGCGGCCCAAAGCGGCGAAGGTCCCACCGGGCGTCGTCGATGCTGTGCGCGGCGAGATGAATCGAATTGAACGCTACGGCTTCTGGCGTATCGGTTAGTCGTGCGACCTTCGCCACCGCGTCGTCGATGGCCTTATACATCTCAGAGCCTCTGAGTCGTCCGGATCCTCCGGGAGGCACCGTGAGCTCGCGCAGGAACACACGGAGCATCTCAAGAGAGGCGTCGTCGACGAATGAGTACCTGATTGCGTCGTCGTTTTCGAGGAGCGCCTCCTGAATCGTGGAGAGGCGAGGCCAGTTGAGCTCAGAGATGGGATCGAGGTCTGGAGGAATCATTTCTGCGAGGAATCGCCGCGCGATTTCGGCGTTGCCGCTTTCGGGGCGATCGAGCGCTTCGATATCGCCCCGCATGTTGTCCTGCAACCGCCCGAGCTGGCCCTTCGCCGCGGAGGGCGTCCCCGCGACCTCGATTTCAGCCAGGTGCTCTTTGAGGAACTCAAGTTCAACTGAGTTCGCAAGCCCCCAGAGGAGGTGAAAATGGATAGCGCGAGGCGTAAAACCGAACCAGCGCTCGAACGCCTGCGCGCGAAC